>JBBADT010000053.1:0-18827 GCA_041656315.1 Advenella sp. | reverse complement strand
GTCATGGGAGATGGAGAACAGGTTGATTACAAAAGCACCGTTCGCGGAGACCCGTTAAGCATTCCACCCGATCTGTCCAGTGCCGATATCAAGCCACAATACACGGCACCCGGTGGGGTCGCTTCGGCCAGCGTCTATAACAAGTCTGTGGCTGCTGCCAATGCAGCCAATGCCAAAGGCGCAACCGTGCTGCCAGCCATTGATGGCATAGAAGTACGCCGCAGCGGAGACCTCCGTTGGCTGGAAATCAACCAGGATCCCAATGTTGTCTATCCAAAATTGGTGGCTTTCTGGTCTGACGAAGGTTTCACCATTAACCGCGACAACCCCAAGGCAGGCATTATTGAAACCGACTGGGCTGAAAACCGCGCCAAGATTCCTGGCAACTTCCTGCGTCGCGCGCTGGGTTCCATTGTAGACATGGTATCGGACAGCGGCGAGCGTGAGCGTTTTACTACCCGTCTTGAACGCGTTAATGGTAAAACAGAAGTGTACATTAGCCACGAACGCATGGTGGAAACCCAAATGGACCGCGATGGCACCGAATTCAAATGGTTGCCCGCCAACGAAGATCCTGGCCTGAATGCCGCCATGATGTCCCGCTTAATGGTTTATCTGGGTGCCGACAAAGCCAGAGCCGAACAGCAAATCAGGCAATCCGCCGCCGCTGCGCCAGTTGCCAACAAACCCAAACTGGCCAATTTTGTTGAAGGCACAACCGCCCTGTCGGTAAATGAATCACAAGACCTGGCATGGCGTCGGGTAGGCAATGCGCTGTCCGCTTCGGGCTTCAAAATTGAAAACTCAAACGCCACCAACGGTACTTACGTGATCCGCTACCTGGATACCGATACCGGAGAAAAGCGCCAGGAAGCCAATTTTATTACCCGTTTATGGGGTGATAAAGGCAATCTGACTCCGTTACCTTACACCATTGAAGTCAACGCACAGGGTGCCCAATCGTTAGTGACCGTGCGCGACCAAAACGGCAATGCCGACAACAGCACGACAGCACGCCGTATCCTGACGGTTATTGCCCAAAAAATGAATTAATTCGTTTTTAATCAGTTTTACATTCCTTCCCCTTGCCTGCCAAGGGGAATTTTTTGCCCAACACCAAAGGAAAATCATGCCATTTATTCACGCACAAATTCTTGCCGGTCACAGCACAGAACAAAAACAGGCGCTCTTGAAAAACGCAAACAATGCGGTACAGGAAAGCATTGGCGCCCCGGTTGCCAGCATCCGCATTACGCTTCAGGAATTCCAACCTCATGAAGTGATGGTTTCCGGACAGGAAGGCAAAGCCTTTGCCACCATTCAGGTACACCTGATTGAAGGCCGTACCGAAGCATTGAAAGCCGCCCTGATTGCCGCCTTAAGCCAGGCTGCCAGTGAAAGCCTGGGTATTTCGCAAGAAGAAATACGGGTGATGGCCATTGATGTACCCAAAGAAAACATGGGCGTGGCCGGTGGCATTAGCGCCAAGGCGGCAGGCCGGTAATAAAACAGTCATAAAAAAAACGGCCGGCATCACTGCACGGCCGTTTTTTTACTTTTTCAAATCTTCACCCTCTTCCCGCTTTTCGGTATTCAGCCGGTACAGGCTAACGCTCATGGCCAATAAAAATGAAATGAAAATGGCCAGCATACCGGCAATCAGGAAATTATCCAATACAAACCAAAGCGGCAGCCACAACAACAACGCCACGCCCATGGGGGCACTGCCCATGGCAAACAAGAGCTTTCCCAACTTGCTTTTGAGTTTTCCCAGCTTGCTTTTGAACTTGACTAATGACATGCATACACCAAAAAATGTTTAAAGGCTTGTGCCGTTTCACATAAAGGCACCGATTTATTCCAGAACATACCTACCTCCATCACAGGCACCCCATCTTCAATAGGCACGGCATTAATTCTTTTTCCTTCAAGAGACCAGGGCCTGTACACCATTTCCGACAGGATAGTAACCCCCAGGCCCTGCGCCACAAATCCGCGTACTGCCTCCATGGAACGGGTTTTCAGCACCACATTGGGCTCAAGCCGATGCTTGCGCCAGAACCGCAAGCCAGACTCTTCGGCATTATCCACCAAAATCAGGATATAAGGGTACGGGGCAATTTCCTGTAGTGTAACCGAAGCACGCATGCCCAGCGGATGCGATGGGGAGACCCAGAGTTTACGTGCCGAACGCAACAGGACCTGGTGTTCAAAACGGCCAATATCCTTAAGGTTGGAGGTTAAACCGACTGCCATGTCTATGTCTCCGTTCAACACCGCCTGCTCCATCTGGGCCAATTCCATATCCACTAAATCAAACTGTATGCCAGGATTGGCTTTTTTAAATCGCAGCACCAGTTCAGGCAAAAAATAGCCCAGCACGGTATAGGAAGCGGCTACCCGCAACACACCCGAAACCCCGTTATTTTGCTGCGCAGGCTGATGCAGGGCTTCATCAAAAGCATCCAGCACAAACCGCACATGACGGTAAAAATCGTGTCCTGCGGCCGTTAAGGCAACCCCATGCTGCAAGCGGTCAAACAGCGTTACTTTAAGATGGGCCTCAAGGCTTAGCACCGCACTGGTAATGGCCGATTGTGAGACGTGCTCTTCGGCCGCCGCCATGGAAAACCGCCCCGTACGGGCGGCGGCCGCAAAATACCGGAACTGCCTGATGGTGACCTGCTTGGACATTTGTTTTTCAGATACCTGTTAATGATTTTTTTAATTTTACGATACCCGGTAAAAAAGATAAACTTTGCATCAAGCATCAGTGTAATTCGCTTTTTACCTCCACAAGGGGTATTGTATTAATAAACATACAATGCGTGTTTGGCTGATCATTATAGAAATAATTCACAGACAAAGATTCTGGAGACAAACAATGAATGCCCCCATATCCAAAGCGGCGCAAGCAGCACTTGATTCCATTACCCTGGATGACAAATATACCCTTGAAAAAGGCCGGGTTTACATGAGCGGAACCCAGGCGCTGGTCAGACTGCCCATGCTTCAAAAAAGCCGGGACATGAAAGCCGGACTTGATACTGGCGGTTTTATCTCGGGCTACCGGGGCTCTCCGCTGGGCAATGTGGATTTATCCCTGTGGAAAGCGCAAAAGTACCTGGATAAAAACGATATTGTGTTCCAGCCTGGTGTTAATGAAGAGCTGGCGGCCACGTCTATCTGGGGTTCACAGCAACTGAATCTCTTCCCGGACGCAAAAAAACAGGGCATTTTTGCCATGTGGTATGGCAAGGGACCAGGACTGGACCGTTCCATGGACGTTTTCAAGCATGCCAACAATGCGGGTACGTCGCAATATGGCGGGGTCTTGCTCATTGCCGGCGATGACCACGCGGCCAAGTCTTCAACCGTGGCCTATCAGTCCGAACACGATTTGCAGGCGGCTGGCATACCGGTACTGTACCCGTCCAATGTGCAGGAATACCTTGATTTTGGTCTTCACGGCTGGGCCATGAGCCGTTATTCGGGCCTGTGGGTCAGCCTGAAATGCGTCACCGATGTGATTGAATCCAGTTCCTCGGTAGACATAGACCCGGACCGCATCCAGACCATTATCCCCAGTGATTTTGAGGTACCGCCCGGAGGCCTGAACATACGCTGGCCCGACACGCCCCTAGAGCAGGAAGCACGCCTGAACAATTACAAATGGTATGCCGCCCTGGCCTATGTACGGGCCAACAAGCTGGACAAAATCGTGATTGATTCGCCCAATGCCCGCTTTGGTATCATGACGGCTGGCAAAGCCTACCTGGACGTGCGCCAGGCCCTGTTTGACCTGGGACTGGATGAGCAAACCTGTACCCAGATTGGCATTCGCCTGTACAAGGTAGGCTGTGTGTGGCCCCTGGAGGCACAAGGGGCACGCAACTTTGCCCAGGGACTTGAAGAAATCCTGGTGGTGGAAGAAAAACGCCAGATCATGGAATACGCCCTGAAAGAAGAGCTGTATAACTGGCGCGATGATGTGCGCCCCGATGTATACGGCAAGTTTGATGCGCGCGATGACGGTGGCGGAGAATGGTCGGTGCCGCGTGGCAAATGGCTGCTCCCCCCCAACCATGAGCTGTCTCCTTCGATTATTGCCAAGGCGATTGCCAAACGCCTTGAAAAACACCCTTTGCCTGAAGACGTCCATGCCCGCATCAAGGCCCGTATTGCCGTGATTGAAGCCAAGGAAAAAGAAAACCAGCGCCTGTCGGTGGTGGTGGAGCGTAAGCCCTGGTTTTGCTCGGGCTGCCCGCACAACACCTCTACCCGGGTGCCCGAGGGTTCACGTGCCGTGGCCGGCATTGGCTGCCATTACATGACCATCTGGATGGACCGGAAAACCGACACTTTTTCGCAAATGGGGGGTGAAGGCGTGGCCTGGATCGGGCAAAAAGCCTTTACCGAAACCAAACACATTTTTGCCAACCTGGGCGACGGCACGTATTTTCACTCGGGAATTCTGGCCATTCGTGCCGCTATTGCCGCCAAAGCCAACATTACCTACAAAATCCTGTATAACGATGCGGTGGCCATGACCGGCGGCCAGCCCATTGACGGCACCTTAACCGTGCCACAAATAAACGACCAGCTGGTGGCTGAAGGCATTACGCGGGTGGTGATTGTGAGTGATGAGCCTGAAAAATACAAAGGCGTAGTCATGCAAAAAAACCCCAGTGTTTACCACCGGGACCAACTGGACGAGGTGCAAATTGAACTGCGAGACACCATTGGTACCACAGCACTGATTTATGACCAGACCTGCGCGACCGAAAAACGCCGCCGCCGCAAACGCAATACCTACCCCGACCCTGCCCGCCGTGTTTTCATTAATGAAGCAGTATGCGAGGGCTGCGGCGATTGCAGCGTACAGTCCAACTGCCTGTCGGTTGAACCGCACGACACCCCCATGGGTACCAAGCGACGCATCAACCAGTCCAGCTGCAACAAGGATTTTTCCTGCCTGAAAGGCTTCTGCCCCAGCTTTGTGACAGCCGAAGGTGCCCAAGTGCGCAAACCGGCCATCAAGCTGGATACGGTAGAAAAGAAAGAAGGCAACATTCCCCTGCCTGCGAAAATTCAACTTGAACGCCCTTGTAATATCCTGGTGCCTGGCGTGGGTGGCACCGGCGTGGTCACCATTGGCGCACTGCTGGGCATGGCGGCCCATATTGAAGGAAAAGGGGTAAATGTGCTGGACGTAACCGGTCTGGCGCAAAAAGGTGGTGCCGTGGTCAGCCATATCCAGATTGGCAACCAGCCTTCCGACCTGCATGCCACCCGCATTGGCATGGGCGAGGCAGACCTGATTATTGCCTGCGATGCAATCGTGGCCGCTTCCAAGGAAATCACCTCTAAAACCCGTAACGGCGTAACCTTTGCCGCCATCAACATTGCCAAATCTCCCACGGCCGAAATGTTCAAGGACCCGAAATGGCGTTACCCCAGCGCAGCCACTACCCACGAGCTGACTGACATCCTGGGCCCCGATCATTGTGAATTCCTGGACGCTAACGGATACGCCGTCATGCTGCTGGGTGATGCCATTTTTGCCAATCCCTTGCTCATGGGCTATGCCTGGCAAAAAGGCAAAATTCCACTTAAGCTGGAAAACATCCTGCGGGCAATCGAACTGAATGGCGTTGCCGTGCAAAAAAACCTGGATGCCTTCGAATGGGGCCGCTACCTGGCCCATCATGGCACCGCTTCACTGCCACTTAACGGGCAACAAAGCCAAGAAGCCGGTGTATTGGTGAACATGCCCGAAAGCCTGGATAAACTGATTGCACGACTTGAAACCCACCTGACTCACTACCAGGACAAAAAATATGCCCGCCGTTTTACCGAGGCGGTGGGTCATATTCGCAAGCTGGAAAAAGGCCTGGGCCTGAACTCGCAGCAGCTAACCGAAGCCGTTGCCCGCAACCTGGCCAAACTCATGAGCTACAAAGATGAATATGAAGTGGCCCGGCTGTATGCCGACCCCGCTTTCCTGAACCGATTGCGCCATGAATTTGAAGGCGAGCCCGGCAAGGATTACCAGCTGAACTTTCACCTGGCACCGCCTTCATTCAGCAAAAAAGACAGTCATGGCCACCTGATCAAGAAAAAATATGGTCCGTGGATGATGAAAGCGTTTGGCATGCTGCAGCACTTCAAGGGCTTGCGTGGCACCAGACTGGACTTGTTTGGCAACACCGAAGAACGCAAAATGGAAAGGCAGTTAATTGAAGACTACCTGGACATGCTGCACAGCTTTAGTGCCAGCCTGAATGAAAACAATCTGGAGATTGCCATTGCACTAGCCCGCCTGCCTGATGACATTCGGGGCTATGGGCATATTAAAGAGGAGAATATTCGCAAGGCGGCAGCTAAAAAAGAGCGCTTGCTGAAAGACTTTGCGGCGGCATCGCTTAGCAACGTGGCTTAAGCGAAACCGGCTTTACCGGAAAACGTTTTCATTTGCGGTAAAGCCCCTATAATGCATTAATATGCCTGGTGCTTACCAAAGTCCAAGCCGCCCTAACCACCAAAACCTGCCTGTCATGGTCTGGCAGGCTTGCCCTGTTTAACCAAAAGGAGAATCATGAAAACAAAACCTGTACTTGAACACGCTGACGTAAAAAAAATGCTGGCAGCCGCCGTTGCCCATGCCCACAAAAACAACTGGCCGGTTACTATCGCCATTGTTGATGATGGTGGGCATTTGCTGGGGCTTGAACGCCTGGACGGTGCTGCCCCCATTTCAGCGCATATTGCACCCGCCAAGGCAAAAACAGCCGCGCTGGGTTGCCGTGAATCCAAAGGCTATGAAGAAGTCATCAATCATGGCCGTTATGCGTTTTTATCGGTTCCCATGCTAGAGGGTATGCTTGAGGGTGGCGTTCCGATCGTTATTAATGGTGCGTTTATAGGTGCCGTGGGTGTTTCGGGCGTAAAAGCCAGTGAAGATGCGGAAATTGCCAGAGCTGGCATCAATGCCCTGGCATAACCCTGAATTTCCCGGCGTCCCTGCCTTTGCACAAGAGCCTTATTTTTATGCGTGATAAGGCTCTTTTTTGCGCTAAAACAACCCACAGAAAAAAATTGTTTTTTTTCATTATCGCAGTGCACAATTATTTACCATGTCCTGCCATTTTTTTTTATAATAAAAAAACAAAATTTAATTATTCATAAAAACCTACATAACACCGCAATCATGTCTTATATTGAACAAACTTTAACAAAACTGCAAAAATCCAGTCCTGGCCAGCCCGAGTTTTATCAGGCCGTCCAAGAGGTACTGGAATCCCTTGAACCCCTGTTTGCAAAAGAAAAAAAATATCTTGAGCACAACATTATTGAACGTATCATCGAGCCCGAGCGTCAAATCATGTTCCGGGTCGCCTGGATTGACGACCAGGGCAAGGTTCAGGTCAACAAGGGTTATCGCATAGAATTCAATTCAGCCATTGGTCCTTACAAAGGCGGT
The DNA here is from genome assembly GCA_041656315.1 of Advenella sp. Lineage (GTDB taxonomy): Bacteria > Pseudomonadota > Gammaproteobacteria > Burkholderiales > Burkholderiaceae_B > Advenella. Next base: position 11,344 of record JBBADT010000053.1, on the reverse strand, counting down.
TTGCGGTTTCACCCCAGCGTTTCCAGCGGCATCATCAAATTCCTGGGTTTCGAGCAAATCTTCAAAAACTCCTTAACCGGACTGGCGATTGGTGGCGGCAAGGGCGGTAGCGATTTTGACCCGAAAGGCAAGTCCAATAACGAAATCATGCGGTTCTGCCAGTCGTTCATTAACGAGCTGTATCGTCACATTGGCCCCACCACCGACGTTCCTGCTGGTGATATTGGTGTTGGCGGCCGTGAAATTGGTTATATGTTTGGCCAGTACAAACGGCTTACCGGTCGTTATGAAGGTGTTTTCACCGGTAAAAAAATTCCCTGGGGCGGTTCATTAGCCCGTACCGAAGCAACCGGCTACGGCACGGTATACTTTGCCCAAAACATGCTAACCACCAACGGTCAGGCCCTTGAAGGCAAAACCTGCGTGGTATCGGGTGCCGGTAACGTTGCCATCTATACCATCGAAAAGCTGTATCAGAACTGCGCCCTGCCCGTTACCTGCAGCGATTCGCGCGGCTTTATTTACCACAAGTCAGGCATCAATCTTGAAACGCTTAAACAGCTTAAAGAAGTTGAAAGCGCCTGCCTGTCCAAATATGCGCAAATTCACACTGATGCGGTTTACACCCCGGTTTCCAGCTATCCTGCTGGTCGCAATGCAGTCTGGTCGGTTCCCTGCGACCTGGCTTTCCCTTGTGCCACCCAAAACGAGTTAAACCAGGCAGATGCCCACGAGTTGCTTAAAAACGGTTGCATCCTGGTGGCTGAAGGCGCCAATATGCCCTCTACCCCCGAGGCTGTAGAGGCATTCCTGAATGCAAAAATCATGTATGCTCCCGGTAAGGCAGCCAACGCTGGCGGTGTAGCCACCAGCCAGCTTGAAATGGCCCAAAACGCCAGCATGATTCAATGGAGCTTTGAAGAGGTGGATGTTCGCCTGAAAACCATCATGAAAAACATCTACCTGACCGCTTCTGAAACCGCCAATGAATTTGGCCAGCCCCACAACCTGGTGCTGGGTGCCAATATTGCCGGTTTCCGCAAAGTGGCCGATGCCATGATTGACCAAGGCGTTGTGTAACAGCGGCACTGTCCACATTTCCACGCTCTGCGTGGGAATGAAAACTACTGAACTTGGCTGTCATTAAGCCCTGAATAAAAAAACGCTATCTTTCGGGATAGCGTTTTTTTATTAACTATTTTGCCTGGGTGTTCTCATGCAGAGCATGAGAACAGGCCAACGAGCAATAAGCTCATTAAAGATGATTATTCACCATCAGCCGGGGTTTCTGTGGGCTGAACAGAGCCTTCCAGACCCTCCAGACCACCCAAAGCCTTGGCTGACAGACGCAGACGACCGCGGTCATCGGCTTCGATCACTTTAACTTTAACCTTCTGGCCAACGGCAAGCACATCGTTGATATTGGCAATACGGTAATTGGCAATTTCAGAAATGTGCAACAAGCCATCACGGCCTGGCAGAATTTGCACAATACCGCCAAAATCCAGCAAGCGCTGAACCGTACCTTCGTACACCTGACCCACCTCAACCACAGCGGTCAATTCAGCAATACGGCGCTCGGCTTCTTTGGCTTTTTCAAGATCGGCGCTGGAAATAACCACATCACCTTCATCACTGATGTCAATCTGGCAGCCCGTTTCTTCGGTAAGGGCACGAATGGTTGCACCACCCTTGCCAATCACGTCACGGATTTTATCGGGATTAATTTTCATGGTCAGCATGCGAGGCGCAAAACTGGACAATTCGGTACGTGAGCCGGTAAGGGCTTCGTTCATTTTACCCAGAATATGCAAGCGGCCTTCACGGGCCTGTGCCAAGGCAACCTGCATGATTTCCTTGGTAATGCCCTGGATTTTGATGTCCATTTGCAGAGCGGTAATGCCTTTTTCGGTACCGGCAACTTTAAAGTCCATATCGCCAAGGTGATCCTCATCACCCAGGATATCGGTCAGCACGGCAAACTTGCCACCGTCTTTGATCAGACCCATAGCAACACCGGCCACGTGGTCTTGAACAGGCACACCCGCATCCATCATGGCCAATGAACCACCGCAAACGGAAGCCATGGATGAAGAACCGTTGGATTCGGTAATTTCAGAAACCACGCGAATGGTGTACTGGAAATCTTCATGTTTAGGCAACGTGGCAACCAGTGCGCGTTTGGCCAGGCGACCATGACCAATTTCACGGCGTTTGGGAGAGCCAAAACGGCCGGTTTCACCAGTAGCAAACGGAGGCATATTGTAATGCAACATGAAACGGTCACGGTATTCACCCATGACGGAGTCAATGATTTGTTCGTCTTGTTTGGTACCCAGTGTGGCCACTACCAGGGCCTGTGTTTCACCACGGGTGAACAAGGCACTGCCGTGGGTACGGGGCAACACGCCCAGACGAATGCTGATTGGACGCACGGTACGGGTATCACGGCCATCAATACGGGGCTCACCATTCAGGATTTGTCCGCGAACCAGGGCTGACTCCAGGTCAAACATGATATTTTCAACCGCAACGCTATCTGGCGCGTCTTCGTTGCGCTCGGCAGCCTGATCAGCCAGGCCTTGCTTCACGCTGGCGTACACTTCTTTCAGTTTGCTGGTACGCTCTTGTTTTTGGCGAATTTGGTAAGCGGCTTGCAGGCCCTCTGAGGCCAGCGCGGTAACTGCGGCAATAAGTGGCTCATTCTTGGGTGCAGGTTCCCAATCCCATTCAGGTTTGCCGGCTTCCTCAACCAGTTCGTGAATGGCATTGATGGCTGCTTGCATTTGCTCGTGACCAAACACCACGCCACCCAGCATGATTTCTTCGCTTAATTGCTGGGCTTCTGATTCAACCATTAATACGGCAGATTCGGTACCGGCAACCACCAGGTCCATCTCGGAGTGCTGAAGCTGGGAAACGGTTGGGCTTAATACGTACTGGCCATTGATATAGGCTACACGGGCAGCACCAATGGGACCATTGAAAGGAATACCTGAAACAGACAAGGCAGCCGATGCACCAATCATGGCAACAATATCGGGGTCAATTTCAGGGTCTACGGAAAGAACATGGATGATAACCTGAACATCGTTGTAGAAGCCTTCAGGGAACAACGGACGCAATGGACGGTCGATCAGGCGGGATGTCAAGGTTTCTTTTTCAGAAGGCTTGCCTTCGCGTTTGAAGAAACCGCCGGGAATGCGACCGGCTGCATAGGTTTTTTCTACATAATCGACCGTTAAGGGAAAGAAGTCCTGGCCTGCTTTAGCCTGTTTGGCTGCCACAACCGTGGCCAACACAACGGTATCGCCCATGGATGCAATAACAGCACCCGAGGATTGACGGGCGATTTCCCCCGTTTCCAGAACGACAGTATGACTACCATACTGAAATGACTTGGTCACTTTATTAAACATTTGTATTCCTTACAATAATTATTTGCCCGTTCACTACAAAAATGCACCATGATCCCATGCATTTAAATTTGGCAAACAAACAACAATAAAAAAACCGTGCACAGTACCAAAATGGCACTGTGCACGGTTTTATCCTTGGGCAAAAACCCCGGAAATCACTTACGCAGACCGAGTTTTTCGATAAGTGCGCGGTAAGAATCAGGGTTACGGCCTTTCAGGTAATCGAGCATTTTACGACGACGGCTAACCATACGCAGCAAACCGCGACGTGAGTGGTGGTCTTTCATGTGTGTTTTGAAATGACCGGTCAACTCGTTGATACGGGCGGTTAACAGGGCAACCTGAACTTCAGGAGAGCCTGTATCGCCTGCCTTGCGGGCAAATTCTGAAACGATTTCTGATTTTTTGATATCTGCTACTGACATAATATGTTCCTCTGGGACATGCGGTAACACTGAGGGGCATTACCGTGAATTACCATTAAAATGAAATAAAATATAACAATACCTGTACGATAAAGGCATCATTAATACCAGTACCATACACCTGCAATTGCTAAGTTGGCCATTATAGCTTATTCAGATAAATAATGCCCAATTTATCTTCAACAACAAAAAGGAAATGAAAATGTTTACTTTGGCACAACATAAGCGGATTAAACAGGCCCTGCTGGCCTGCACCCTGCTGGCGCTTTCGGCCTGCACCACTTACCGGGACATCCCGCCCAACAGCCCCATTAGCCAGGTTGAAAGCCAGCTGGGCTCACCCAATTATCGCTGCACCCTGGCTGATGGCCGTCAAAGACTGGTCTGGAGCCAGCAACCACTGGGGCAATACGCCTATGGCACCAATGTAAACCCGAATGGCCAGATAGACAACGTCCAGTCACTGCTTACCGACAGCCATTTTCGGCGACTTAACGAAGGTCGCTGGACGCAAAACGATGTGGCCTGCGAATTTGGCCCGCCCGCTGAAATAGACCGGGTTGGCCTGGGTGAAAAAAATGAAGTGGTTTGGACTTACCGCTACAAACAAAGCAATGCCTGGGATTCGTTAATGTTTGTGTATTTCGGGCGCGATGGCGATGCGGTTACCCATTATCATTCGGGCCCCGACCTACGCTATGAACGCTGGTGGAACGATTAAGCCAAACCACAACTACACAGGTGGGTCGTCGTGGTTGCGACGGCTGTTGTAATGCTGGCGGATTTTACGCCAGCGAAAATACCACACCCCCCAACCCGACAGGCCATAAATAACAAACAGCCCAAACAGCACAATCGGCGGATTCACCGACACAATGGCAAAAACCAGCACCACCGCCAGCATAATAGTGGCCGGTGACAGTTTTTTCTCGAGGGCCAGCGACTTGCCACTAAAAAATGGCGCATTCGACACCATGGTAATACCGGTATAGGTAGTAATTGCAAAGGCAATCCAGGCCTGGAACTCATAACTGGGAATTTTATTATCGACGGAAAGCCAGACAAACCCGGCCACCAGGGCAGCCGCCGATGGGCTGGGCAGGCCCTGGAAAAAACGACTGTCCACCACCGCGATATTGGTATTGAAGCGGGCCAGACGGATAGCCGCCCCCGCCACATAAATAAAGGCGGCAATCCAGCCCCAGCGGCCAATATCCTGCAGCAGGTATTCATACATAACCAAGGCGGGCGCTACCCCAAAAGACACAATATCGGACATGGAGTCATATTGCTCGCCAAAGGACGATTGCGTATTGGTCATCCTGGCTACCCGACCATCCATGGCATCCAGCACCATGGCAGCAAAAATGGCAATGGCCGCCACTTCAAATTTGCCATTCATGGCCTGCACAATGGCATAAAACCCGGCAAACAAATTGGCAGTGGTAAAAGCGTTAGGCAGCAGGTAAACACTGCGACGGCGGTGAAGTTCATTCATGATGTTTTACTATTCAGCAGGTAAATCGGCCAAGGCCGTGCTGGTGGCACTGACTTTATCACCAATAACAACTCTTGGACGGGACCCCATAGGCAGGTAAACGTCTACCCGGGAACCAAAACGGATAAAACCATAACGCTGGCCGCGCTTAAGTTCGTTGCCCTGTTGTGCGTAACATAAAATACGCTTGGCAACCAGGCCAGCCACCTGCACAGCGGTAACGGTATGCTTGTTGGGCGTTTCAAGCACCATGGCGTTGCGTTCGTTTTCCAGCGACGCCTTATCAAGGGCGGCATTAAAAAACTTGCCCGAAAAATACTGGACTTTTTTAACCGTGCCATCAACCGGTGAGCGATTGGAATGCACATTGAACACGTTCATGAAAACACTGATTTTGATGGCATCGCGCTGTGCATAAATATCATACACCTCTTCAACCGCCACAATGCGTCCATCGGCCGGAGACAACACCAAATTGTCGCCATCAGGAGCAACCCGCTGGGGATCGCGGAAAAATTGCAATACAAACAGGGCAATGATCCAGAACGGAATGGAAACCGCAAAAGACCAGAGCGAAACGATAAGTGCGGCAACGATGGAGATTGCCAGGAAAGGCCAACCCTCTTTGGCAATAACAGGATGAGGGTAATGAGGTTTGTTCATTCGATTTTTCAAGCAAGGCAAATAATAATTGCCCATTGTAATAAAAATAAATGCTTCGCGTACAAACAAAAAACCCAAGCCCGCATATAACAGGATTGGGTTTCTTGATTATTGAACAATTGTATTGACAGCCCCGCCGTCCGAAAGGAAAACAGGACTGCCAGACAAGCATTAAACGCGTTCGATAATAACGGCAGCACCCTGGCCAACACCAATACACATGGTGCACAGGGCATAACGGCCACCGGTGCGATGCAGCTGGTACATGGCTGTGGTTACCAGGCGGGCACCCGACGCACCCAATGGGTGACCCAGGGCAATGGCACCACCATTGGGGTTAACGTGTTCAGCGTCATCAGCCAGGCCCAGGTCACGGGTAACGGCCAATGCCTGTGCGGCAAACGCTTCGTTCAGCTCGATCACATCCATTTGGTCAAGCGTAAGGCCGGCTTTGTTCAATACTTTACGAATAGCCGGTGCAGGACCAAAACCCATAATGCGAGGTGCAACACCTGCAGTTGCCATGGCAACCACACGTGCTTTGGGTGTCAGGCCGTATTTCTTGACCGCTTCATCAGAAGCCAGCAACACAGCGCAAGAACCGTCATTAACGCCTGATGCGTTACCGGCAGTCACGGAACCACCTTGACGCACGACACCTTTAAGTTTAGCCAATGTCTCGGCAGTGGTTGCACGGGGATGCTCGTCGGTATCAACGATTTTAGGATCGCCTTTTTTCTGTGCTACGCTAACCGGAACGATTTCTTCCTTGAAAGTACCCTCGGCAATCGCGCGGGCGGCACGTTCCTGGCTACGCAGGGCAAAAGCGTCCTGGTCTTCACGGGAAACCTTGAAGTCATCAGCCACGTTTTCAGCGGTTTCAGGCATGGAGTCAATGCCGTACTGCTCTTTCATTTTAGGATTGACAAAACGCCAGCCAATGGTGGTGTCTTCAATTTTGGCAGTCCGTGAAAAAGCGGTTTCAGCCTTGCCCATCACGAATGGAGCGCGAGACATGCTTTCAACACCACCGGCAATCATCAGGTCAACCTCACCGGATTTGATCGCACGGGCGGCGGTACCAATCGCGTCAAGGCTGGACGCGCACAAACGGTTAATAGTGGCACCGGGCACTTCAACTGGCAGGCCTGCCAGCAAGCCGGCCATACGGGCCACGTTACGGTTATCTTCACCCGCCTGGTTGGCACAACCGTAAATAATATCGTCAAGCTCGGCCCAGTTTACGGAAGGGTTACGCTCTACCAGCGCCTTGATGGGCAAGGCAGCCAGGTCATCGGTGCGAACGGTGGACAAACCACCGGCGTAACGGCCGATAGGAGTACGGACCGCATCACAAATATATGCATTAGTCATTTTGCTGATTTCCAGAAAAGGTAAAAAAAAATTAAAAATGATTAGAAAATGAGCTTCGCGCCTGTGCGAGCCTGCAAGTCTTCATCACTGATATCCACCAGTTTCTCGATGACTTTTACACCTTCAGGTGTAATTTCAAGGACGGCGATATCAGTATAAATACGACTGACCACACCCAGACCGGTAACAGGCAAGGTACATTTTTCAACAATTTTAGGAGAACCGTCTTTGGAGTTGTGCTCCATCAGGATAAACACTTTCTTGGCGCCTACCGCCAAGTCCATGGCCCCACCCACTGCCGGAGGCTCACCGGGACGACCCAGCGACCAGTTGGCCAGGTCACCGTTGGCGGCAACCTGCATGCCACCCATGATACATAAATCAAGGTGACCGCCACGCATGATGGCGAAAGAATCCACGTGGTGAAAGAAAGAACCGCCTGTTAACAGGGTTACCGGCTGTTTACCGGCGTTGATCAATTCAAAATCTTCCTCACCTTTTGGCGGGGTTGGACCCATTCCCAGAATACCGTTCTCGCTATGCAGCAACACTTCATCTTCAGGGTTAAGGTAATTGGCCACCAATACGGGAATACCAATTCCGAGGTTAACGTAGCTGCCAGGAGGAATATCTTTTGCCAGGCGCTCAGCCATTTGCTCGCGTGTGATTTTTTCCATTTTATTGTTTTCCTTAGCTAGAGATATGAGGATTTTCAACCTGAACCACGCGGTTCACGAAAATTCCCGGTGTAATGATGTGCTCGGGATCCAGTTCACCCAGTTCAACAATTTGCTTAACCTGGACAATGGTGGTTTTAGCAGCCTGGCACATGACTGGACCAAAGTTACGTGCTGCCTTGCGATACACCAGGTTACCCCAGCGATCACCCTTTTCGGCCAGAACAAATGCAAAATCACCGTGAATGGGAGATTCAAACACGTAGTGCTGACCATTGATTTCGCGGGTTTCCTTGCCTTTGGCTAAATCGGTGCCATAGCTGGTACGGGTGTAAAAACCACCCAGACCGGCACCGGCTGCGTGCAGACGCTCGGCAATCGTTCCCTGCGGCACACATTCAAGCTCGATTTTACCGGCCTTGTATTTCTCATTGAAAACATTCGAATTGGATGACTTCGGAAATGAACAGATGATTTTGCGAACGCGATCTGCCTTGATTAAAGCGGCCAGACCGGTTTCAAAGTTACCTGCATTATTATTGACAACCGTCAGGTCACGGGCACCCTGGTCAATGAGGGCGTGAATCAGTTCGGTCGGATGACCGGCCCCGCCAAAACCGCCAATCAGGACGGTAGCGCCGTCAAATACGTCCGCGACAGCTTCTTCAACGCTGCCACAAATTTTATTTATCATATCTAAAGCCTTAAGTTTGCGACTAATGAAAATGTGATCAATCAGCACAAAGACAGCATCATTTTTTACGCTGTAGCGATTGATCCTGAATGGCATCTTGCGCACCATTCAGGATATCAAGCGATATCAAGCCTGTCTTTGAGATCGTTAATTTTAACGTATCCCGCCGTACAAATTGCTTATTGCAGGGGCTCGTTGGATTCCGCATGTTTTTCAAGCAGCGGAGCAATCTGCCAGAACCTGGCCTCTGCCTCGGAAGCGGCGGCAAACCGCTTGATGGCACGAACGACATTGAACAGGCCAACCTGTTGTGCATAGTGCATTGGGCCGCCACGATGAGCCGGGAAACCATAGCCGTTCAGGTAAACGATATCAATATCGGATGCACGCAGGGCAATGCCCTCTTCCAGAATCTTGGCACCTTCGTTAACCAGCGCAAAAATACAGCGGTTAACAATTTCCTGATCACTGACCACACGCGGCGTGATGCCACGGGCTTCTCGGAACTCCTTGACAATGTTCTCAACCACGGGATCAACAATAGGCGTACGGTTGCCAGTTTCATATTTGTACCAGCCCGCACCGGTTTTCTGGCCAAAGCGGCCCGCTTCACAAATACGGTCGGCCACCACAGGCACATAGGCATCAGGGTTGGCTTCGGCACGACGCTTGCGCACGGCCCAGCCAATATCCAGGCCGGCCAGGTCGGCAACACGGTATGGGCCCATGGCAAAACCAAAGTTTTCAAGGGCTTTATCAATTTGTGAAGGCGATGCACCGGCCAGCATGGCGTTGTCGGCCGCATCACGGTAAGCGTACAGCATGCGGTTGCCAATGAAACCGTCACAAACACCGGACACGACCGGTTTTTTGCCAATTTTCTTGCCCAAGGCAATGGATGTGGCCAGCACATCTTTCGCGGTTTTTTCACCACGTACGATTTCCAGCAGTTTCATGACGTTGGCAGGGCTAAAAAAGTGCAGTCCAATGACGTCTTCAGGACGGCTGGTAAAGCCGGCAATAATATTAAGGTCTAGTGTAGATGTATTGGAGGCCAGGATGGCGCCCTTTTTCATGACACGGTCCAGCTCTGAAAATACGGCTTTTTTAACATCCATATTTTCAAAAACCGCCTCAATCGCCAAGTCTACATCAGCGAAGTCATCATAGCTGAGAGTGGTTGACAGCAATGCCATTCTTTCTTCAACCTGCTCTGCCGTAATACGCCCTTTTTTCATGGTGTTTTCGTAGTTGCGGCGAATCGTGGCCACACCACGGTCCAGGGCATCCTGTTTCTGCTCTAACAGTACAACCGGAATACCCACATTCAGGAAGTTCATGCTAATGCCGCCACCCATGGTACCCGCACCAATCACACCCACCTTTTCAACTTTGCGCAACAAGGTATCGGCAGGCACGTCAGGAATCTTGGTCGCCGCACGCTCGGCGCTGAAAATATGGCGCATGGCCGCAGACTCGGGGGAGCTCATGAGTTGCAGGAACAATTCGCGCTCGTATTTAAGGCCATCTTCGAATGGCATGAAAACACTGGCTTGCACGGCATCCAGACATTTAAGCGGTGCGATTTGGCCTTTTTTGCCATTTTGCAACTTCTCACGGGCAGCCTCCAGGATTTCGCGGGCACCCTCAGGGCTGATTTCAATATCACGCACACGCTTGAGCGGCAGGTTTTGTGCAACCACTTCTTTGGCAAAGGCAATGGCGGCACCGACCACGTCAGTATCAACCACTTTATCAAGCAGGGCGGTATCGGCCAGTGCCTTGGCCTTGACGACTTGCCCGGTGGTGATCATGTGCAAGGCTTTTTCCAGGCCGACAACACGTGGCAGTCGTTGTGTACCGCCTGCGCCAGGCAACAGACCCAGTTTTACTTCCGGAAGGCCAATTTGCGCATGGGCCGCGGCCACCCGGTAGTGGGCACCCAGGGCCAGCTCAAGGCCACCGCCCAGGCAAACGCCGTCAATGGCAGCCACAACCGGCTTGGTAACATTTTCAAGCACTTCAATTACCACACGCAGAATGGGCTGCTGCAAAACCTTGGGGGTGCCAAATTCGGTCACATCGGCACCGCCTGAAAATGCGCGCGCAGAACCGGTAATGACAATGGCATCAACCCCACTGTCCGCTTCGGCCTGATCAACAAAAACAACCAGGCTTTTCCTGAGCGCATAGCTCATTCCATTAACGGGAGGGTTCTGAAACGTAATTAAAGCTACACGATCTTTAATTTCATAAGTTGCGTGACTCATTTTTAATCTGGCTCCAAAGAGTATTTAAACTATTTTGTTATTCACAATTCCGCAATGCGGAAATAACGGATTCCAGTAATAATACACCATATTATTCACCAAAGACCTCATTCTGAATCATATAATGCTTAAAACGCGATGCTTTTAATGAAAGCGGATTCAAGGTATGATAATTCCATTTTAAAGATTTTCATTTTGCAATGCAGAATTACCTATTCTTCTTAAACTCTACAGAGATATAACCATGGATATCAATTTCAATGCGGAACAGCTCGCGTTCCGGGAAGAAGTCAGGACTTTCCTGAAAAATAACGTCAGTGACAG
>JBBADT010000052.1:0-19135 GCA_041656315.1 Advenella sp. | reverse complement strand
AGGCCAAAGGCGCGTGTTGGGCGAATGTGGTGCTGGCCAACGCCAAGCGTGCCATCAGCGGCGTGTACCACGCGGTGCGTCAGGCCAAGTACGCGCGTCGCTACCTGGCCGAAGCCGCGTATCGCTTCAACCGCAGATTCCGCCTGCGCGACATGCTGCCACGGCTGGCGACGGCGCTGACGCGCTGCAAGCCTTGTCCGGAGCGGGTTCTGCGCTTGGCGAACAACTTTCATGGCTGAGGGATGGGGCTAATCAGGAAGAGGAATCGAAAGAGGAAAAGGACAGTTGCGACATGATCGTGCTCCGGTTGCTCGGGCGGAATTGCCCGGAACCGTGGCCAGCACGGCGCAGCGCAAGCAGTCAGGGATTGAAGACGGCCGACAGGCCGCAAGCGTGCAAGCACGCGCAGTCATTGACGGCGAGAACGCCGTGATACGGTGAAGGGAACAGCAAAACCGCCCATACCTCAGCCACTGCAAACTGGGCCTTTCAGCAAGCGGAGCGCGCAGGCACTCAAGGGCCGAAGGCGTCAGGGACCAAAGCCGGATGGCCGCGATTCGGTACGAAGCGCGGGGCGCAGCCCGCGAATCCGACGGCGGCACGCCGGGACGCACTGGATTGATTGCGCGCTACTCCACGGGAGCGAGTACCAAACCTCGGCCTGATTTCGGCACCAACTCGGCGTATAGAGATTTTCGTCCGACGATGACAGCAATCATTGGCCGCTTGTCCCGACGCTTCGCTGATAAGCGGTTCCATTCCGATCTGTCCAGATCAGAAGGGTGAGGATGATCCTCTGGATGAGTGTGCCATTCCCCCAAGTAGCGGATGGTTCCGTTACTCGCCGTCCATCGCGCTAGGGCAATAGATTCGTGACCAAAGGGCATCCGCTCGAATAGACACCTGAATCGCTTGTCATATTCCGTAGGGGCCGTTGCTTCCTCGATAATCATGTGAGCCCCATGAACCGAACCAAGCAGAATTCCACCAGCTTCACAGGCGGTATCAATAACCTGAATATGCTGGCAAAAAGTCTCCAATGTGGAATCCGTAAAATGCAGCAGCGTCCTCCTGTCGCCAGTGGCCCAAGAACTCATGAATTGCATACAGGACATTCCGGGTTCCGCAGCGGATCACAGTCGGGCGTGGCAGATTGCTGGGTACGGTCGATGACCCTCGTTCGAAGTGCGGGGGAATGGACGCCGTTAACCCAATCAAGCGCCATCTCTGCGCCCAGGCTGGCAGCATGCACCGACACCGAGGCAGGAAACGGCACGTATAAGCCCTCACATCCGTGCCCCGCCAAGATGGCGGGAAGAGGATCAACGGTAGAGCGGAGTTCACCTCTTCTATTGCTATGCCAAAGGCATCGGTAGCAAGCACCAGATGCGTGCGTTCTCAACAGTGCGCGGACAGCCGTACCCGGTCCCTCTATCCAGACCGAAAGCATGGGTGTAGGCGGTAGATAGTGGCCGCACAGCCAGTGCCCAAGGGATTCTTCCCCGGTGGCATCTATGAGAAGGTCCAGTTCTCCCAGTTGGGCCTGCCTGACATCTACGGGAAGAAAACGAATCTCGGCCCCTGGCGCCAAGCGTTTCAGTTCCTTCGCCATAGCCTCGGCTTTGTTAGACAGAAGGTCTGGAAATCCCAAGCGATGGCGCCCGATGTTCTGCGGGAGAAGGCAATCGAAGTCCACTAACGTGAGTTTTCCGCCGCATGTTCCCGCCCCGGCCTTGACCAGCATGTCCGACAGATATCCGCCGATCGTGCCACATCCCACGACGGCCAAATTCTTGCCTGCAAGCGTTTTTGACTTAGGCATGTTCCGCTGGGCAAGGTAGCGATCGTCGATTCTGACCACTGAGATGGGTATCACCTTCAACCCATAGCTGGAATCCTTGCGATCTGCGAGCTTGCTCTTTTTCACCGGACGTTGGCGGTCATAGAGAACCACGAAGCCATACGTCATCAACGGGGATTCGATGAGGATCAGAACGCCGTTGGCCTTTTTCCTTTCTCCTTCCTTGATGCGCTCGTGAATCTTGCGCCGGCACCGAGGGTCAAGGGTGCTTTGCCACGCCAAGATGTCCCTCACTGTTTCAGGAGGCCAATGGCTGCTCAGAGGGCGAGGTTGAGCACCCGTCTTTACACGGTAAGTCAGCACCGTTCTATCGGTGACTTGGTAGCCGAGCGACTTCAGTTTTTCTGTTGTTCGATTTTCGTTGTCGGTGATGAACCACAATGGATTCCCATTGGCCTGCGCGACGATGCAGTTCTGCCGCCCCAAATCCTCGCCTTCCATATCCACGAAGCAAAGCCCGCCGTGCCAATAGGCGAAGAACTCTTCCGCGAGATCGTCGATCATCTCCCCCTTCAGGATCTGCCCGAACACAACGGCCGCGCGTTGCAGGCATGCCAGCGACTGTCCGACAGAATCGTAGATGTCCAGGACGACCGTGCCCTTGGCGAGATAACACAGCCCGCCATCCGCGCCAAGATGAGGAACCGCAGCGGGCAACTCAGGGGGAATCTCCAGCAACCGGATGCGAGGCAAGTCGAAGAACGTCGGATCGAGCTGAACCTCGCACGGATAGCCCTTGCCCAATTGGGGTGGGATCAACTGCCCGTGCAGCCTGAACCAGCCGTCATCCGTCTTGCCAACAAACGCGAAGCCTTGTTGCTCAAAGGCCTCGATCACGTCTGCGACCGCTATGGCGCCGTTCATCCGGCCTTCGTTCGTCCGACGAGTTCGCTCGGACCAGCGGCGGCGGGAGCGGCGGCGATGGTGTCGACGATGGATACCACCTTGACCCGATCCGGCTCATTCGGAAAACGCGGGCCAAATTCGCCCTGCATCCAGATGCAAGCTTGTGAAGGGCTGCTGGCGTCGGTAGCGCCGCGAAGCACTTTCTCAAATTCTTCGAACGCCTTTGCGGCTTCTTCGACACTGGCTTTTCCCAGCCGTGCCGTAAGCGATTCGGATTCATCCACGGGGTTGTTCACCCCCGCACGCAACCGGGCCGGAAGTTCTGCGACGACATCCAGCAACGCGAGGTCGTCGCGCCGATCACGTTTTTCAAACAGCGGAGCCGCGGCGGCCATCAGCAGGATCGAAGAGGGCCCGCCGCTGGACCATCTCCAATCGCGGAATGCCTTCAAGTAACGAACCACGCGGCGGAACTGCTCCCCCTTAGCCTCCACTTCGCCCAGGAACCACTCCTTTACAGGCCTAGGATCAGAGGGCATCCAATTGCATTCACGATGGGCAAGTAAAACCTTGTCGCGCGGTAATGCCGTCCACGCATCTCGCTCCGCTTTGATAATGGCATCCATCACCGAGTCGTAGCCATATCGCCTCATCGAGGCCTCTGCCAGATTCACGAACTCCTGATCGGGGATGGCATATAGTGGGATGTCAATGTGGGCATAGGCAGCAATGACAATGCGAATGCAAGTCGGCTTGTCAGTGACAAGCTTCCACCCCTTTTCTTCGACCAGCGGCCTTAACGCCTCTTCCGCAGCAGTAAAGAAAACTGTTGCCGCTGTGCTGGGGCGCTGCGTCTGCGAGACGAAACTCATTGGTAGATAGCAACCATCATCGACATCCGCCTGCTGCGGACGTTGTGCCGGCGAGTTCAGCGTCTTGTATGCCCACGACCCCTGCGTAAAGAAGCGCGGCTGCGGTACGTCTTCTGTGTATCCGCCAGCTCTCATCACACGAGGAATGCCCGTGCGTAGGCAGCTTCTGACATCCGTCCGTGCACTGGCGATCCTGGTACGCTGTTCAGGCGTCAAATCCAGCTCATCATGGATGCAGGATTCGTCGTCAACAGTGGTAAAGAAAAGCGGGCTCAGGTTCAGCATGCGGCCTCCGGTACATTCTTGTTGGGGCCGTGATAGAAAATGGGGGCGCCGGCCTGGTGCGCTCGAAACGGTTGAAAAAGAGGATCGCCAAGCGCGCGCTGGGCCGCGTGGCTGCCGCGATCCTTGAGCGTATTCGTGGCGCCAATGGAAACCCGATCCAGCGCCTTCACGTCCTTGCTCTGATCCGGCGTTGCCTTGTCGTCGATCTGGAAGTAGTTGTTCCCCAGCAGCTGTCTCAGCATGTAGTCCACGGACGATTCCTGCGCGGAGATCACTAGATCGAAGAGTCCTCCGCGCCACTTACCGAATCCTCGGTCAAGGCTGGCGCCGCCACGGACAGTCGCACCGATCGTCATCGTGCCGATGGAAAGAACCCGAATCCGCGCATCCTGTTTCGGTGCCAGGAACGTGTTGACTTCATGCAACCCGAACAGGCCGGGTGCATTACCTACCAGTCCGCCATCCGCGAAGACACCGCGGTCGTTACGCGCCAGCGGAAAGTAGACGGGCGCGGCGGCGGTCGCCAACGCAACATCGACGACCTTCATGCGGTGATCCAACTCAAAGGAAGGGTGGTGAGGCGTCTTGAAGAACTGTCCACGACCTGTCGAGTAGTTGACTGCTGGTACAAGAACACGATGCTTCAAGTCGCCTACGGTGGTTCCTTGGAAGCGTTCGGTCAGCACTTCTCGCAACCCTGCCGAATCATGCTTTGCAGTCAACCAGAATCCCAGAAGCCGTCTTGAAAGACTGCGGCAACCAAAGATGCGGCTGCCTTCGTCTTCGAACAGTGCTTTGAGTTCGCTGCCAGGAATTTCCGCTGCCAGTCCCAAAGCCAACATCCCTCCTGCCGATGTGCCACAAATCAGATCAAAGTGGGAAGCGATAGGCCGGCCCAGCACGGCTTCAAGCTCGGCAAGAACCGTGGCCGTATAAAGGCCGCGATAGCCTCCCCCTGACAGGGCGAGCACATGGTAGGTAGGGATATCAGTCATGACGTCTCAACCTTTCGGGGGAAAGGAGTCGTTGCCGTGGCTATCCTTGTCACGGATACGGCCATCTGGACGATGGATGACGAGTTCGGACTTCTGGTTGCGTGCAATATCCCGCGCTGCATCTATTGCTTGCTGCTGCGTGTCATGCACAGAGGTCGCCCGCTCGTTGCCAGCGCCTTTAACGGCCCAACCGTCTTGATGAGGAACAACATGCTGATTTTTTCCGGCCATGATGGCACTCCTACAATGGAACTATGGAAGTCCCAGCCAGCCGGCTGGGTTGTCAATGGTCGCCCGCTGTAGCACAATACGTTGCTTATGCAGACAACAGGAAGACCAAGCCAATCCAACCCGTAGCAGGCGTAAAATCTGCCTCTGTTGTCTGGCTAGACAACAATGTATCAGAGCATGTGCGCTGGCGCAACACCTGCGCAACATGCGCCTTTAGACTCGACTGAATGTGGGGTTGATGCAACAGAGGGCTACGGCCTTCCCCCGCAACGCAAGGATCAGAACTCATGCCACAAACAGGCTTGGGCGTCGCTATCAAGACGCTACGCGAACGCAGAACCCTTTCCCTGCGTGAAATTGGGCAGCTATCGTCAGTGGACCATGCATACGTCTACCGCCTCGAAACTGGCGAAAAAACAAACCCCTCCCAAGACCTGATTGAAAAGCTATTGAAGGTTCTTAAGCCGACGGAGAGAGATGCTGCACTCATAACTTGGCTGGTTGACCATGCGGACGCCGACCCGAACCTCGTCGAATTTGTGCTACAAGATTCGTCTATTGGTATCGACGTATTTACGATGGCGGCGGGCGTCAGGCATCGGGGTAACGCAAGGCCTGATCCCGCCACATTGATTACCCGGATCAAAAAGGCCCTTGAGGACGACGACGAGGAGGATTGAACATGGACGAATCGGATGTCAGACAGAAAGCACGCGCGTTCATTGCGAAAGTCGATGTTTCTAACATCCGAGAAGACCTGTCTCCCTATGTGACCGCTGCTAATGCCAAGGTCAAGAAAGATGAGCTTGGCGAAGGAGAGTCTGGCTATACCATTACCAAGCCGAACGGGAAGCACATAATCACTGTGAACTCCCTGGAGACTGAGGAACGCCAGCGTTTCACTATTTGCCACGAGATAGCGCATATCGTGCTCGACCTAGAATCGAGTCACGAGGAAGTCCCGTCCTGGTCTTATGCCAAACGGCATCCCAACGAGATCGCCTGCGACACATTTGCCGCTGAACTGTTGATGCCTTATCAGCGATGGCTTTCTGTCGTTCCCAAGGAAGAGCCTTCCTTGGACCTTATCCAGCGCATGGCCGATTTGTTTGGCACTTCATTTCCCGCGGCTGCGTCGAGATTCGCCAGTCTCAGCGATGTGCCGTGTGCCTTCGTCACCATGGAGCGTGGCGCAGTACGGTATGCGGCACGCTCCACGTCTTTGAGACAAGCTGGAGCCTGGATATCACCCAGGTCGGTGATCCCGGCTGGCTCAGTGGCTCATCGAGTCAGATCCTCTGGGAACAGTACAACTGATACGGGGGAAGTCTCCCAGGACGTATGGTTCGACAACTGGGAAAAGGGCCTGGATCTCTGGGAACTTTCAAGGCACTACGCACGCACTGACACCACTATTTCGTTGCTATGGTTTGACGGCGAAGACCTGCCGGAGATCGAAGTGAACCGCTTCGGTGTGCGAGTGGAAGACGATGGCGGTCTACCAGAATTAACTGGAGAGTTGCCGTGGCCAGGGCGCAGCAAGCGTCGCTAGCTAAGCCTGGCAGCGGCACGCTGCAACTGCCCTAGTTTTCACTGGGCGTATTGTGGGATGCCGGTCTACGTAATTCGAGCAGACGCCGCGTGTTCTCCAGCTCCTTTTGTAGCAGCTCCGCATCCGGCAACACGGTGCGGTAGTTCGCCGCCATCACCTTGGTTGGCAAGCCATCCAGCGCATACCGCGCCAAAGCATGGCCCTTGTCGGCACACAGGATCAGGCCCACCGGCGGATTCTCGTCCGGGTAGGCCCAATGCTCCTTGGCATAGTTGCAGTACATATGCATTTGCCCCACATCGGCATGGGTCAAGCCACCCAGCTTCAGGTCGATGATGACCAGGCAGCGCAGCTTGCGATGGAAGAACAGGGGTTCACCCCCGATTTCACGGACACTTACAAGAAGGCCGATCGAGGCCATAAGGAGTGTTCATGTCCAAGCGAAGGAAGTTCAGTGCAGAGTTCAAACGTGGTGCGGTTGAACAGGCAAGCCAGCCGGGGGTCAGTTGTGCCCAGGTGGCCCGGGAACTGGGGATCCGTGACAACCTGCTGACCCGCTGGAAGCGGGAGATGCAGAGTCAGGGCAAGGTGGCGTTCGCCGGCACCGGTACACCGCGGGACGAGGAGTTGGCGCAGTTGAAGCGCGAACTGGCCCGGGTGAAGAAGGAGCGGGATTTTTTGCGAGAAGCGGCGACGTTCTTTGCCAAGGGATCATCCTGAGGTATCAGGTGATCGAACGTTGTCGCGATGAGTTCCCGATTCGGTTGATGTGCCGCTGTCTGCGGGTATCGGCCAGCGGTTACTACGATTGGAGCAAGCGCCCACCCAGCGCCCGCGAGTCGGACAATGAGCGCCTGCTCGGTCGTATCCGTGAGCTGCACCAGGACAGTCGCGGCACGCTGGGTGCAGGCCGGATGCGGGAAGATCTGGTCGATGAGGGCGAGACGGCCAGCGTGAACAGGGTGGCCCGATTGATGGCGTCCGACGGCCTGCAGGGTTGGCCACGGGCCAAGCGCCGTGGTCAACGCGGTCGTCCGGCACTGACGCCTGTCGGCGTGGACAACCTGCTGGAGCGGGACTTCACCGCGCTGGAGCCGGAGACCAAGTGGGTCACTGATATCACCGAGCTCAAGACCGGCGAAGGCAAGCTGTACCTGTGCATCGTGCTGGACCTGTTCTGCCACCGCGTCGTGGGCTGGTCCATGCACCACCGACAGGACCGGCAGATGGTGATCCGGGCGGTGCAGATGGCGGTCTGGCAGCGTCAGGACAGCCATCCTGTGATCCTGCACTCCGATCGCGGCAGCCAGTTTCGAAGCGGCGACTACCAGGACTATCTGGCAAGCAATGCGCTGCAGTGTTCGATGAGCGCAGTGGGCCATTGCGGCGACAACGCGGCCTGCGAAGGCTTCTTCGGCCTGCTCAAGCGCGAGCGGGTATACCGCACGACCTACCCGACACTCGATGCAGCAAGGGCCGATGTGTTCGAATACATTGAGCGGTTCCACAACCCAAGGATGCGACGAAGGGTCGCAAGGCAGGATCTGAGGTTATCCACCCTTTCACAACCGTCCGTGATTTCGGGGTAAAACCCCAGCAGATCGACCCGATACCAGGTCTGGTCGATGCGCAGCCGGCGCTGCCGCCCAACGAAGGTGAAGCCTTCACCCAGTTCCAACAGGAAATCTTCCAAACGCTGGATCAAGGCCGCTTCCAAGTCGGACTCCGAATACTCGTCCTTGAGGTCGAGGAACTCCAACACATACGGGTCTTTGATGGCTTCATTGGGCGTGACGACATCCTCGGGCTTGGCTACCGAACCCTTGACCAGCATCGCCGCCTTGTCCTTGGACAAGGCCGTGCGTTCGTAGAAGAACATTTACGCGTACAGGCTCCCCAGCTCCTGCGGTGTCTTGAAGCCCGCCGTCAGCTCGTCCAGCATCGCCTTGCTCAGTTCCATGTCTCTGCTCCTCCCGGCCAGTTACAGACTCGGCACCACCAATGGGGCAGCAGTACTCACTTAGAGTCGGCCTTAGAGTCTCCTGATTAGCCCTGTGACTCAGCTACAAAAAACCCCTCTCCCGCCGGGAGAGGGGTTGGGGTGAGGGTTCGGGCCGAGCATATAGGTGAACTTGCAAGCCTCTGTTGTGACCGAACCCTCATCCGGCCCTGCGGGCCACCTTCTCCCAGCGGGAGAAGGAAAAGGCCAGCTGAGCGATGGGGCTAATCAGGTAGAGTCTTACATTCGTGCAGATTTCTTTGCCCATATATTTTTTGCCTCTTTCAGGCTGATCCCGTTTGCTCCACCAATATAAAATTCATTGCGGGACTGAACGGGATCGTCTTCCCATCCGCATATATCACATATCTCGTAACACCCCGGCTCGTCTATAACAAACGAACCACAACATGGGCACGGACTTAAATTCCCTGCGCTAGTAGAGTTATTCATTATTGATTAGTCCAATATCTCATTCCATCATTTGGTCTAAACATCGTACGTACTGATCCGTTAGCCGCCTGGGACACAAACGTATTGCTTGAAGGATGGTAGTATAGCATATCTCCGTTTGATCTGGCTTTCATTAGAGTGCCTGACGGGGGTGATTTAATAAATCCGGAAGCTCCACGAACGTATTGGATGGCATTTTGATATTCAGGGAACTCACTCCTATGCTTGGTCCAGTGAGCATAGGCGTTTCTTACGGAACCCATATTTTTTGTTGACGTCCAAAGCGGAGCTTTCGCAAATAAACCACCAACCTTGCCAATTGGGACAAACCCTGCCCCCGCTAGCCCCACCCCAAGCCAGTCTTGATCCCAGAGCGCCTGAACACCGTCAACTGCGGCGCCAATTGGTCCGGTAAAAGTTCCAAAAACTCGCCATGCTTCTTCATTTTGCCATTGCCTCCAATCCTCATCGCTCCAGTCCCCGGGGTGTCTGGTTTCTTTGCCGTGCGCTTCATCATTAAACGCCCTGGAGAACGCCGCCGTTACCGCACCATTTGCGAACTTGCCGCCGGTCATCGCCGATACGGTGCCACCCAAGGCGGCAGCGGCCACAGTACGTTGGGCGCTGAACCCCGTATTTGCTGCATCAATAGTGTCGATGCGCCCGCTTAGTGCTTGTGTGGCTCCTGCACTCACGAATCCATGTCCGAACTTGCCGCCTTGCAGGCTGCTCATGACCCCACCCGCAAGGGCATGTGCAGCGACTTTTTCCGCGAACTTGGCTCCGGTGGCGCCTGCGTAAATGGTCCCTATCTTGTTGAATACTCCCGCGCTGAACGCTCCATACACTCCACCACGCAGCGAATTGGTTTGTATCGCGCCTGCCACAAATCCACCCGCAATGGCCGCCTTCGCTCCGGTCAACCCGGCCGCCCAACCCCAACTGGCACCTGCGGCAGCCCCTCCGGTATACACCGTCACCACCACCGCCACAATCGTGCGCCAGTACTTGCTGAGGAAGCTATACCCACTAGGATCAATCAGGTTCAGCGGGTTGTTCATCACATAGCTGTACGGGTTCCAGTTCTGCGGGTTCAGCGGGTCGGTGATGATCGGGTCCGGTTGCACCATGCGCCCGCCGCTTGCCCAGTACAGACGCCCGTTCATGTGGATGGTGTCGAGGCCGTTGACGTGCTCGTGCCCGGTGAATCCTCGGCTGGTGTGGCTGGAGCCGGCCTGGCCGAAGGGCGGGCTCGGGGTGCGCCATTCACCGTGGGCGTCGGTATCCAGGCGCTCCAGCACGGTGATGCTGCTGCCCGAGACGCTGCCGATCACCTGCACGCTGCCCAGGTGGTCGTTGAACTGGTGCCGCACCGTACCGCTGCCGCTGGCCTGGGTGATGCCGCCGCTGAGAGTATCGCCGTAGTGCTCGATCAGCACCACACCGGCTACGCTGCGCCGCCACTGGATACTGCCGCCGGGCAGTTGCCTGCGTTCCACGCTGCCGATGTACGTGGTGGTGGTGGTGCCACCGGCGGTGCTGCCGTCATCGATGCGGCGGTAGCGTTGACCATCCGAACCATAGGCAAAGCGGGAGCGGATGCTGGGATTGTTGATGTTGTCGCGCCAGATCGACGTGGCCTGGTTCAGCACGCTGTACTCGTAGAACCGTGCGCCGCCGGCATCCACCATGTTGCCGCGCACATCATGGCCGTTGTACAGCGTCAGCACGCCGGGTACGTACAGGGATGCGGTCTGGTGCGCGCTCTGTGTGGACGTGGTGTTGCCACCACCGCCCACGCCGCTTAGACCACAGCCGGCACGGCCGTTGTAGCCGTACTGCACGAACAGCCCGAAGCCGTACTTGCGGCAGATATTGCCCAGCAGGTCGTACTGGGCGTAGAAGCTCAGGTTGGCCGGGGCGCTGGTGTTGGGATCGACCAACGGCGCGCTGGTGCCGTAATACGTGCTGCCCAGCGACTCGAACCAGCCCAGGGTCAGGCGGTCGGCGTCGTCGTACTGGAAGCGCTCGGCATAGCGCCCGGCCTGCTCGCGGCGGGTGATCTGGCCCTTGTTGTCGTAGTCGTAGAGCGCGTTCTGCACCGTACAGCCGGTGCCCGTACACACGCCGACCAGTTGCCCGTTGAGCGCGTTGTAGCTGCGGCTGATGGTGGGCCCCGCGCTGGAGCCGCGCCGCTCCAGCGTCACGGCACCGCGCGCATCCACCTGTTCCACAGCGGTGTAGAAGGTGCTGCCGCAGGTGGAGATGGTGTCCGCTGCGGTGGAGGCGCAGGTCTTGGTGGCAAACCCGCGCGCATCAAACTCCTGCTTGGTCCAGTGGCCGCTGGCATCGCGGCTCTTCCACGCCCGGCCCAGGGTGTCGTAAGCGGTTTGCTCACGGTAGGTGCGCGAATCCATGGTGCTGTCGCGTTGGGTCAGGCGGCCCAGCGCATCGTAGAGATAACCATGGCTCTGCGTACCCGTGCTGCCGCTGATGCCATCACTGGTCAGGGCGCCGCGCACCAGCGTATCGAACACGTGCGTGGTGGTGCTCTCCAGGACATGGCTGCTGCCGTTCCAGCGCCAGGCGCGCTGGCGCCAGACGCGGCCACGGGCATCCAGATCGTTGTCGATCCGGTGATTGGCCGCATCGGTCTGGGAGATCACCTCGCCCACGGCGTTGTACTGATAGCTGATGGTGCCGCTGTCGCGATCGGTTTGTGAGGTCTTGCGGCCCAGCACGTCGTAGGCATAGCTGGTGGTGACGGCGCCCCGCCCAGCATTGCGGCTGACGCTGGCGATGTTGCCATCCGGAGTGTAGACAAAACTCAGCGACAGGCCCACCGCATCGGTGCTGGTGACCACTTCGCCCAAGGCATTGGTGGTCTGTGAGGTGGCGTGGCCGTTGGCGTCCCAGGTGGTCGTGGTCAGGCCGCTGTAGGTGACGGTACTGCCGGTGCCATCGGCGCGCTGAAGCGCCGTCACCCGGCCCAAAGCGTCATAGGTGGTCAGGTTCCACTGCCGTGCCGTGGTGCAGACGTTGCTGGCGAAGGTGGCGGGCTCGGTAGCGGCCGCTGTCGAGGTAAGGAAGAACGGCTCGGAAACACGAGCGGGGCGACCGGCCGCATCGTAGGCGGTGCAGACACCGGAAAATGCCTTGTTGGTTGTGCCGACGTGACGAGTCTGGCTGGCTGCCAGCATCACGCGGCCCAGCACATCGTGATAGCTCCACTGGGTGGGGGCGCCTTCGGTGATGACCTGCTGCCGCAAGACGGCACCGGTCGGACACGGCACCTGGTTGGTGCCGGTGCCGCAACGACGCCAAGTGGTCCAGCTCTCCACGCCGGCAGATGCAGTGCCGGGCGTCGACGTATTGACGACCTCGGTCCACGTGTACCACGGACGCCCCAGGGTGCCGTAGGTGGCCATCGTATCCACGCCGTTGACGTTGCGGGCATGGGTTACGTCACCGAACAGGTTGCGCGCCAGGATCTGGGTATCGACGTACTCGCCGGCACCGCTCCCGTTCCAGTAGGGCGAGTAGCTGGCCACCGGGAAGCGGCCCCGGCTGTCGTAGGTGGTGCGGGCATAGCGGTGTATCTGCGTGGCGGTGGCCGGCTGGAAGGTGATCGCCGTGCCCTTGCAGGCGGCCTCGGTCAGATGGTTGCTGCACGTATAGGTATGCGTGCGGTTGCCGAAGGCATCCAGGGTGTGGAAGGTGCGCAGATCCTGATTGGCGCCGCCGCCGGGCTGGATGCGCTCGGAGAGCAATTGTCCGGTCACCGCGCCACTGGTGTCATAGGTAAAGCTGGTGCTGCGACTCACGCTGCTGCCGCCCCGGGTGTGGGTGACGGTGCTGGAGGAAAGACGACCCAGACGCCATGGACTGGTGATGTGGTTGTATGTGTTGCTGGTGACTACCCGCGCCACCAGGCTGCCTCCGCCGCTGTAGGTGTCCACCGAGGTGTTGGTGGCAAAACCGTATCCATCATGGGTGAAGCTGGAGAGTACCCGGGAGGTGAGCGCACCATTGTTGAGGGCATGGACGCGCTCATCGCTACCGGCCAGGCGGATGTGTACGGGGCGCTGGGTTCCAGGAGCGAACGCCGGTGCGCTTTCCCAGACGTTGGTGCTTTGGGCCAGCAAGGTGCCGCCGATGGCGGGAAAACCAGCGCCGGGTGGCTGGAAGCAGGCGTTGGTGACCGTGGTGATCATGCAGGCAGTGGCGCCATAGGTTCCCACCACGGCACGGCGTACGGTTTCCAGGGGGACGCCGGCAAACGGCGCATCCTGACGATAGCTGGTGGTACTGACGATATGGCGGCCCGGCGCCGTGGTGTCAATAGACTGAATCTGCCGGAACCCCAGCATCCCGCCACCACCGGCCTGTACGCGTGCACCGGCATAGCGGTAATAGACCGCGCTCATGCTTGAGGTGCTGTTGTAGACCGGGGCGCTGCTTTGTGCACGCACGACGACGTATTGTGGTCCGAACAGCTCCTGTACCGGAGAGCCACGACCCCAGTTCACCCCACGCGCACCGGTGTCACGACGGTATACATCCGCCAGTGTCAGAGGCCGATAGAACAGCTGGGTAAGGGCGCCATTGCCATCGGTGATGTGAGTGATGGTGTCGCGGGGCTGATAGCGACTGGCCAGTGGCGCACGGCTGGAATAATGATCGGCAGAATTATCATAGATCGCCACAAAATCGGTAGCGCCATCGCCATCAAAGTCGGAGAACATGAAGTAGGTGTTCTCCAGATTGCAGGTGGCGTTCTTGCAGCCACGCGCATTGCCGCTGGACAGCAGGCTGGCGGAGGTTGGAAACGTGCCGTCGGGGCGAGCGATGTGTCCGTGGAAGGGCCGATAGTTGCTGTTGGTCAGTTGCGGAAAAACGATGTCGGCCCGACCGTCACCGTTGACATCGGCCAGTTGGATGAACTTTTCTGTGGTTGAATCCACGGCCAGCGCCAGGCCGCTCTGTACTGTGCCGACGCCTGTCAGGTCAATGTACCAGTTCCCGTTCTTGACCATTACGTCGGTCAGGCCGTCGCCATTGAAATCGGCGAACTTGAAGGAGTAGCCCTCAGAAAATGCAGGGAAATCCGGCCATTTTTCACCGGACACATGCCATTGCTTGATCACGCCCATTTGAATACTCGTTGGGGTGATGTTGGTGACACCGTACAACTCAACGAAGCGCGTGATTTTGTAGCATGAGGCTCTGATTCTCTCGTTGGGATCCAAGGCTTGCTCTACCGATGCAGGCCACTCACTCCACACTTGGCCGGACTCGTCTGTCCACTGCGAAATTGCTTCCGCCGGACGAGGAATGATGTTGCATGGGTCGCCCGGAGTGGGGCTGTACTTGAACCAGGTCACGGTGGTGCTGATGGCAAGGTCCGAACGGCTGTCGCCGTTGAAGTCATTCAGGTGGACGCGTTGACCTGGATCAAGAAGGCTGCTGAACTGGTAATTCTCGACCATGGGCGGGTCAAGGGTGGTGCTCATGGAAATGCTGCGCTGGGCTCCCCAGCCAAAACCGGCACCCATGCGTTCGGTCAACCTGGTCTTGAACAGACCTTGCCCTGTAGGTGAGTCGCTATACATCACATCCAGCAGTCCATCTCCGTTGAAGTCGGCCAGAATGGTGCTGGTCGCGCTGGAGGGGATGGCCGGAGACAACGTGGCAATCAGGTTGTTGGTGAGGTTGAACGCCCGCACACCAGTGCCGGTGGGGCGTCCAAGCGAGGGGTATAGCACCCAGTTCGCATTGCTGCCGGGCAAGGCCACAAACAGATCGTCGCGACCATCACCGTCGTAATCGAAAAGATGCCAGTACTTGTCCACATCAGCAGGACTGCGGCCAAGCGTCCATGACATCTGCGGGACCCGGTTGAACGTCAACTGTCCACTGGCATTGAGCTCGCCAAAGCTCACGAGCAGCTCGCTGTTGCTTCCTGATGCCTTGAACCACACCACATCAGTCAGACCGTCACCGTCCACGTCGCCCAGACGCATGCTGACCAGACCACTGAAACCAGCTGTGGTCACCATATCTGCACTGCTGAAGCTGTTGGAGGCGTTGGACCACGCAAATGTGGTGGGCGACAGACACACCGACATTCCGCTATCACGACACTCGGTGAGCGAGGTCAACGTACGGGCACCAGAGCCGGACGATGAAGTCCCATAGCCAAGAGAATAAAAGCGCGCCTGCTGATTGCTGGCAATGTCACCGATCGAGGTGATGGAGGTCAGATACCGAGTTTGCCATGCCACGCCGTTGGCCACTGAGCCGCGGGCAAATTCGGTGGCAGGGCGTGCGGCGTAGTTGAACTGAAGCTTGGCGAACGGTGCGAGGTTACCCCCGGATTGACCGGCGAGCTGCTTCTTGCCGGTGTACTCGATGGAGGCCAGAAGTGACTCCCCCGGATAGGAGCTGCCGCCAGGGTTGGCCGTATAGCGGTAGTCGATATAGTTGCCTGTCGAATCGAGGAATCGGGTTTGCCACCAGCTCAGTGCCTTCGCGGTATGTGTCGCAGCGGTGCTGTTGACGTAGCCATCCGGACGCGTAGCGCTGGTGGTCCAATCGTCACGATTGCCGTAGAAACTTGTAGATCCGTCCTGGCGCTCGACAGAAAAGAATGCGGGTCCATTGCCGCTGGCCGCACTGGGGATATAGGCGCAGATGCGCTGGAACGCTTCGCTGGCGGTCCGCAGGTTGGAGGTGGTGAAACCGGAAACGGCCGGACAGGCGGGCGCACCCGCGGGTGCCGGGATCAGGCGTTGTCCGTCCAGGCAGAAGCGGTCCGTCGTGGTGAAGTTGATCGCTGGCGGGGTGCCGTCAACGGGAACGCCGCCGGAGATGAAATCGCCAGCCTCACGCGTAGCCCGACAGCGGGAAATGGCCGAGAGGCCCGAGATCGACCAGCCTCGCCCCAAAGGACCATCGCCACCCTGGCTGGAGTAATTCAACGAAATCTGCGGGGTAACGCCTGCGGTGCCAGGAACCGCCAGGATGGGTACCGAATAGGTAGCAGCACCTGACTCGTCCACACGGAACTGTCCGGCGGTTGCGCCGACTCGGTCAGATACCAGGTCTTGTGCCCAGATGGGATGTGCGCCACTCAGTAGCAACAGGAAAAACCACCCACACCACCCAAAGCACTTCTTGTTCATTCTGACCATGACCGGCTCTCCCAAGGTTTACGCCATCTAACGCAAGCCACGAAAGAAAGTCCCTAGGAAATCTCTTAGGCAGGGGTAAGACTTCTACGCTCCACGCCGCTTCTGTGAAGAGCCTCACGGTTCCAGGTATCGGCTAGCCCCCTGGCTGGCTGAGCTCACCCGGAAATCACCGCCCATGGGTGAACGCGATATCACGCCCGTATCCGGACTTGTCTCATCCAGTGAGACGGCCGTCAGCTAGCTTCGCCATCGCGCCATCAGGATGAGTGGGTGAGGAATTCTGGCTCTGCCGCGTCAATTTGCTGTCAAGCTGCCGTGCGCCTGTAGTCTCACTCGACAACACGCCTTCAAACGGATCGGATAGTCAGGTCGACTTGTCTAACCTACAAGGCCTTCGGAGATGCCCCATGGACCAACAAGCTGCGATGCTCCATTCCGCTGTGTTCGTCACCGCCTGCGTGCTGATGACTCTCATAGGCGTCTACCTGCGATGTGTGCACGAGGTACGCAAGGGGCGGCGGGCGGTGCCAATCAATGCCGAGATCGTGGAGAAATGGACGATGGCGGGCAGACTGGTCAAACGGGCGCTGTGGGTGGTGGCCCCATTCCTGGGGCTGATGATGCTGGTGTTTCAGGGACAATGAGACGGGAAGGTGATGGTGCGCAACGGCGTCAGGCATGGGCGCACCAACGCTGCACCTTCCGGCTACGAGCTGCCGATCACGCGATGCGTATGCAACGTGTGGGCGGCGGCAGCGCACCGGATGCGCCGCGTGGCAGTGCGGGCTGGTGTCACGGTGCGCAACGCGGGATGTCTGCTTTTTCATGGCATGACGCAGGAGTGGCGCGGTGAACCTCAATGAGATGGTATTGATCGGATTTCTGGCATGCATGGGCGCAGGCGTCCTGTTCATCGGCGCGCAACTGCTGTGGTATCTGCTGCTCCGGCTTCACGTCTCACGTTCGCGCGTCCGAGTGGTTCGAGTTCACGGCGATGTTGTCATCAACGCCACCGTCCGACCTTCGCGTATACCCGAGGACTGATCTCGCGCCCGCATCTGAAGCTGGGCAGTCAGGGGATCATTCCCGCAACGTGAGATTGGCCGGTCGCAAGTTGGTGTAGCGCCGCAGCGTTCCCCAATCCAGGTGCCCGGAGAACTGGGCCACTTCATGGATCTGGTAGCCGGCTTCAAACAGGCGGCTGATCCCTTCATGGCGCAGGTCATGAAAGTGAAGATCTTCGATTCCCAGATGCTGGCAGGCACGCATGAAGTTACCTTGTGCCGACACCGCCTTGTACGGAAAGATCCGCTCATCGGTGTTCGGCTGGCGCTGGATGATCGCCAACGCTTGCCGGGTCAGCTTGACGGTAACGTGGTTGCCTTTGCTCCCCTTCGGGCTTTTCATGTCGCGCACCACGATGGTCATCGCCTGTTCGTCGATGTCGTCCCAGCGCAGGCGGAAGATTTCCCCTTGCCTGCGGGTGGAAGCAATGGCGAAGTCCACCACGTCGGACATCGGAATGCGGGTCCGGTGCCGGGATTCGGCGAACCGAGCGTGAAGGCGAGTCAGTTCGTCGTCGGAAGGACGACGCTCCCGGCGCGTGCTCTCGGCCACCAGTTCCAGATGCAGGGCCATGTGGATCCCGCTGTTGAGCGCTTCCAGTTGCACCGGATGGCCCCACGCACCGCGTGCCACCTTCAACACCACACGTAGCCACTTCAGGTCCATGTACGCCGTACTGGGTTTGGCACCGGCCAGCAGGCGCTGGCGCACATGGTCCACGACCATTTCCGGGGTCAGGGCCGTGGCATCCCAGTGCCCGAGTCGCTTTTGCAGGTCCATCAGAAAATAGGTCTTGGCTTTGGACCACTGCTTGATCGGGTAGAACTCGGCCACGTAGCGATCCACCAGCGCGGCCAACAGAACTGCACGCTTGGCTGCGAGCGCTGCGACAGCCTTTTCCCCGACCCCATCGTGCTTGAGTTCCGCCTCGCGGTGACGGCTCCACTGCTGGGCACCGGGTTTGTCGGGAAAGGTGCGCGTTTCCTGATGCAGAACGCGATTGCCGCGCATGATGCGAATGGTGGCGCGATAGCTGCGGCTGCCGTCCTTGCGACGACGTGCGATGATGGTGGCCAATGGGCTGCTCCTTGAAGGCTGCGCAATCGACGTGGCGCAGTACGGGAGCAGTATCGGCAATCACCCTGACCCAAGTCACTGATTTGTAAGACCTGTGGAGCAGTGGATTAAACCCGCCATGTTTGGCGCAAATCCAGAGAAAAGGTCGAAAGATCATCGCCTTATGGGGTATTGGGGCAGAGAGTGTGTTTTATTCAGGCGTTAGGCCCCATGATCTTTGCCGTCGAGACCGAAGAAAGAGCACTCACCGTCTTCCCAACCGAGAACGAGGCCGTTGCGTATTGTGAGGGGCTCGATGTTGAGGCAGCTACTTGGCTGTTCTGGGCGGCTGACGGATCGCCACTAGAGGCGGAGTTCATTACACCCAACAAACGGGGCTGGTTATCTGTCCAGAATGGCACTTACCGGCTGGTTCCTGCATTGCCAGAGCATCACGCGGATCTAGCTGAGGCGCTCGATGAAACCCTGCGGCTAGAGCCAAACCCATTCTTTCATTCGCTTCTTCAAGTCCGTGAGCACCTTGCCCAGGTAAGCGCTGGAGCTCAAGATGGTGCCTAACAATTCATGTATGGACTCCCTCGTCAACCCCTGACGGCATGGTTTTGTGAAGCACCAGCTTCACGGCATTTGATTCTGCATTTTCCATCCTGCTGACGCTTTTGCTTCAACTCCGGCAAACGGGAGCGGTTGCATTCGTGTATTCGGC
>JBBADT010000051.1:0-19214 GCA_041656315.1 Advenella sp. | reverse complement strand
CAGTCTTAGCAGTTGTAATGATGCTGATATTCAGACCACGCAGTGCATCAATTTTGTCGTATTCAATTTCAGGGAAAATGATTTGCTCTTTAACCCCAACGTTGTAGTTACCACGACCATCGAAAGCACGACCGGAAATACCGCGGAAGTCACGTACACGTGGCAGGGCCACGGTAACCAGACGATCCAGGAACTCATACATGCGTTTGCCACGCAGAGTAACCATACAACCGATAGGGTAGTCTTCGCGAATCTTGAAACCGGCAATCGCTTTGCGGGTTTTGGTTACGACAGGTTTTTGTCCTGCAATTTTGGTCAGGTCGGAAACAGCGTGCTCAATAACTTTCTTGTCTGCAACTGCTTCGGAAACGCCCATGTTTAAAGTGATTTTGGTAATGCGAGGCACTTCCATGTCACTTTTGTAATTGAATTTTTCTTTCAATTCGCCAGCAATTTTGCTGTTATACAAATCTTGTAAACGAGCCATTATATTGTGCCCCTTACGCTTTCACGCCAACGACAGCGCCGTTGGAGCGATAAATACGGACTTTATGACCATCCACTTCTTTAACGCCAACGCGATCAGCTTTACCTGTTTCTGGGTTAAACAAGGCCACATTTGAAATGTGGATAGGCAGTGTTTTATCAACAACACCACCTGGATTGTTTGTCATGGGATTAGGTTTTTGGTGTTTTTTCACGACGTTAACGCCTTCAACCAGAACGTGGTCAGCACCGACGCGAGCCAGTACAACGCCACGACGCTTTTTGTCGCGTCCGGTCAATACGATAACTTCATCACCTTTACGGATATTGTTCATCGTTACCCTCTTATAACACTTCAGGTGCCAGGGACACGATCTTCATAAAGCGCTCTGTACGCAATTCACGCGTAACAGGGCCGAAAATACGAGTACCGATTGGCTCCAGCTTGGCATTGAGCAATACAGCTGCATTACCGCCAAAACGGATTAATGAGCCATCTTTACGACGAACACCCTTGGCGGTACGTACAACCACCGCGTTATAAATTTCGCCTTTTTTGACGCGTCCGCGCGGTGCTGCATCTTTAACACTAACTTTAATAATGTCACCGATGGAAGCATAACGGCGCTTGGAGCCACCTAATACCTTGATGCACATTATACGGCGCGCACCGGTATTATCAGCCACGTCTAGCGTGCTTTGCATTTGGATCATGATTATTCCTGTTCCAACTTAGTTACATATACCGCCAAACAAAATGTGGCGGACCATATTCGCTTTCGCTATTCATATAACCAGTTTTGGTCCCGTCAGATTGTTTAACTTAAAACCACTTGGTTTTAGACCAAACCACCCTGGGTTGAAATCTGCTTAAATAAGAACTCTCCACCCACTGTAGAATGAGCGAAGACTACTAATATACACCACAAAGCACTCTTTAGCAAGCTCTTAAACCGTTTATTTTCTGGATAATACTTTAAAAACAACAATATATCGCATTTTCCCGCTGCGATTTATGCACGTGGCAACGGCTTTGCCCGTTCAGACATGCTGACCGCCATTAATTTGCAATTCTGAGCCATTAATATAAGAGGATTGTTCACTGCATAAATAATAAATGGCCTGCGCCACTTCATGGGGAGTTCCCAGGCGATGCATGGGAATCTGGGTCTCAACAATCTTATGGGTCTCTGGAGAAAGGATGGAAGTATTGATCTCACCCGGTGCAATGGCATTGACCCTTACTCCCTGAGGGGCAAACTCATGCGCCTGCTCCCGGGTTAAAGCAGCCAAACCCGCTTTTGAAGCGGCATAGGCCGCACCGGCAAAGGGGTGGACCCGCGAACCGGCGATCGAGGTTACGTTCACAATACTGCCACCGGCTTTTTTCAACTCGGGGAACAGGTAACGCGACAACAGGGCCGTAGAAACCAGATTCACCCGCAATACATTCACCCAGGTGAACTCATCGGTATCCAGTACGCCAAGGCGCCTGCCCCCTTCCCCCTTGGGCGAAATACCGGCATTATTCACCAAGGCATGCAGCTTTCCATCGGGCAGCTTTTGACGCACCGTATCCACCAAATCGCGCAGTCCGTTCAAATCAGACAAATCAGCCTGGATGTGACTTTCTTTGGCATCGACCCACCTGCATTCCTGAGAAAAAGGCTGGCGCGATACGGTAAAAATCCGCCACCCCCGCTCCTGAAACAGTTTAACGGTCGCATGTCCAATGCCACGACTGGCTCCGGTTAACAGTACATATCGTGTTTGGTCTGTCATGCTAGTCTCCATTCGCCAGTCCAAGGCGCATTTTTTCACCACGTCTTCTGAGCCACTCCAGCGTCAAAAGCATAACGACTGAAAAAAGAATAAGTAATGTGGCCACCGCGGCAATCGTGGGGTTCAGGTTTTCACGAATGCCGCTAAACATCACGCGAGGCAAGGTAAACTGATCAGGCCCCGCCACAAATAAAGTCAGAACCACTTCATCAAAGGAGATACCAAAGGCAAACAAACCACCTGAAATAACGCCAGGCGCAATAATCGGCAAGGTGACCCTAAAAAACGCATATACCGGAGACGCTCCCAGACTGCTGGCCGCTTTGACCAGATTCTGGTCAAAGCCTTCAAGCGTGGCCAATACGGTAATCACCACAAACGGCACGCCCAGCACCGCATGCATTAAAATCAGCAGCCAGATATTATTGGCCATACCCAGGGGAGCAAAAAACAGGTAAGCAGCCACCCCTACAATCACAACCGGCACCACCATGGGCGAAACCAGCAAACTCATCAAAAACGCTTTGCCAAAGAAGTTGGCACGATTGAATCCCAACGCTGCCAGTGTTCCCAACACCATGGCGATAAGCGTAGCCAGTGGCGCCACAATCAGTGTATTTTTCAGGCCCAGCATCCAGGCCGGTGATGAAAAGAAATTTTCATACCAGCGCAGGGAAAAGCCTTGCACCGGATAAACCAGAAATGCGCTTTCACTGAATGACAGTGGCACAATCACCAGTACCGGGGTAATCAGGAACAGCAAAATCAGCGCGCAAATAATCCTGTGTAAATAAAACCAAACCATTTCCACGGTCGTACGGTTTTCTTTGGTTTTTTTCATGCGAGCCTCACTTTGCCACTGCCAACCAGACGGTTATATACGGCATAAAGAATAAGCGTGGCCAGCAGCAGGAACCCACCCAGGGCAGCTGCCAGACCCCAGTTAATGGAACCGTTTGTATAAAAGGCGATGAAGTAACTGATCATCTGGTCTTTGGGCCCTCCGAGCAATGCCGGGGTAATGTAATAACCAATGGAGGTAATAAACACCAGCAGGCAACCGGCACTGATACCCGCCACGGTTTGGGGAAAATAAACCTTCCAGAAACTGGTGATGGGATGACAGCCCAGAGACACGGCCGCACGGATATAAGTGGGTGAAATGCCTTTCATGACACTGTATATGGGCAAAATCATGAACGGCAGCATAATATGCACCATGGCTATATACACCCCGATCCGGTTGAATACCAATTGCACGGGCTGCTCAATAATACCCGCCCAGATTAAAAAACCGTTGATAATTCCGCCATTTTGCAGCAGTACAATCCAGGCTGCGGTTCGCACCAGCAGAGACGTCCAGAATGGCAATAACACGAGAATCATGAGCAGGTTGCTGGTTTTTGCCGGCAAAGTTGCCAGCAGGTAAGCCAGGGGATAAGCCAGTATCAGGGTACAAAGCGTCACCACCAGCGCCATTTTGAAGGTCCGCAAATAGATATCCAGAAAAATGGACTCTGACGATCCGGCGCTGACAATCTCATTGCGTTCGTCATATTTCATATCCAGGGCTGTCAGCAGGTAAAAGGCGGTAAGTTCACCCGAATTGCGCTTAAGTAGGGCCCAGGTGGACGGATCAGTCCAGCTGGCATCAATTTTTTCAAATTCGTCACGGTAAGAGGCAACCGTTTCTGGAAGCGGCATTCTACGCACGGTCTTTGACAACAGGCTACGGGCACCGGGTTCCTCAAAATTCAGCCTGCGCATCAAGTCACCCGAGGTTCTCGCCTGCTTGGCCATAGCCAGATCCTGGGCCAGCGCCTTATAAAAATTTTCCTGTAGCGGCTGCCCTACTTCCCAATCACGCAACTGTTCGGTTGTTATGGGCAATACGGAAACCACTTCGGGGTTTTCGATGCTTTTATTCAAAAAAGCCAGGATGGGTGCCACGAACAGCAGCAAAAGAAAAAGAACCAAAGGAAGCACCAGGCCAAACGCCTTGACTTTATTGCGTTTCGTTGATTTTGAAAATTTTATTTGCAGTGCCGCCGCTTCGCTGGCGGACATGACCGGTTTTGTTATTGCCATCTGACTCATTATCCCCTCCTTTGTACGCCTATCGGACTGACCGGACTACCTCAACACGAAGTTACTGATAGGGATCAAGAATACGAACAAATTCCCGCTTCCAGCCTACATTAATCCGCTTACCCACTTTCAGGGACTGACCAAGCATGGCAATGGGTTGCTTGACCACAAAATTCGGATTGTCATACAGGTTCAATCGCAAACGGACATGATCACCAAAATAAACAAACTCCAGAATTTCTCCCTGACCGTTTTGTTCGGTGCTACCGGCAGGTGGATCAATCACGACACGCTCGGGGCGAATGGAAACCGACACCATATCACCGGTTTTCAGGGCCTGATTGGCCAGCACACCCTGCATTTGCGTGCCATTGTCAAGCAGAACCGTGCCATATCCGTTTTCAACGCCAGTAATACGACCATGGGTACGGTTATTCTCACCAATAAAATTGGCTACGAATGCGGTAGTAGGCCGCTCGTAGAGTTCTTCGGGTGAATCGATTTGCTGGATGACACCATCGTTGAAAACAGCCACACGATTGGACATGGTCAGGGCCTCGCCCTGATCGTGGGTGACATACACTACCGTAATGCCCAGCTTGTTATGCAAGCGCTTGATCTCGTATTGCATATGCTCGCGCAATTGCTTGTCCAGGGCACCCAGCGGTTCATCCATCAGCACCACCTGGGGCTCAAACACCAGCGCCCTTGCCAGAGCCACCCGTTGTTGCTGTCCACCCGACAGTTGACTGGGAAAACGGTTGCCGAACTGATTCAATTGCACCATAGCCAAACCGTTTTCCACCCGTTTTTTTATATCATCCTTGCCTAGCCCCCTGACCTTCAAGGGAAAAGCCAGGTTTTCGGCCACCGTCATATGTGGAAACAGGGCATAGTTCTGGAACACCATACCAATATTGCGTTTGTAGGCAGGCACATCGTCCAGTGAACGCCCTGCCAGCTCTATGGTTCCCGAGGTGGGCGTTTCAAAGCCGGCCAGCATCATCAGGCTGGTTGTTTTGCCTGAACCTGACGGACCCAGCAATGTCAGGAACTCTCCATGTTGTATATCCAGATTCAGGTTTTTAACAATCATGGAACGTCCGTCATAACTTTTCTGAACATTCCTGAAACGCACCAGAATATCCGTATTATTGCTGTCAGGTCCAGACATAAGCATTATCTCCTCTGGTTAACCATTCAATTTTTCATGAACGATATCAAGTGCCTGTTTGAATTTATTCACCATCTCATCAACCTGCTCAACCGTAATAATAAGGGGCGGGCAAAAAGCAAGCGTATCACCGATATTGCGTGAGATAACACCCAGGTCTTGCAACACCTTGCCAACCATGGTGCCCAGCTGGCCCGGGACTTCCAGCGCTGTTTTTTTGGATTTATCAATGACCAGCTCAACACCGGCAATCAGGCCAATGCCACGCACTTCGCCCACCAGAGGGTGATTATCCAGTTCATGCAACCGCTTAAGCATATGTGCGCCCACAGTTGCCGCATTGTCCACCAGCTTGCGCTCCTGAATAATATTCAGGTTTTCCATGCCCACCGCCACCGCCACCGGATGGCCGCCCGCAGTGAAGCCATGCCCCAGCACGCCCAGTTTGTTACTTTCATCGGCAATCGGATTGAACATTTTCTCATTCAGCAAAATGGCGGACAAAGGCTGGTAAGAAGAAGAAATCTGCTTGGACAGCACCAGGACATCGGGTTTCAGGCCAAACGTCTCAGAGGCGAACATTTTGCCGGTACGGCCAAAACCGCAAATCACTTCATCCGCAATAAACAGAATGTCGTGTTTTTTCAGGACCGCCTGGATTTTTTCCCAATAAGTCGCCGGTGGCACAATCACGCCACCCGCCCCCATGACCGGCTCGGCAATGAACGCGGCAATGGTTTCAGGGCCTTCTTTCTGGATCAGGTTTTCCAGTTCCTGGGCCATACGGGTTGAAAACTGCTCTTCGGTTTCGCCTTCCTGTGCATCACGCCAGTAATGCGGACATGCCGTATGCAAAATGCGATCAATCGGCAAATCAAAACCACGGTGGTTGCCTGGCAGGCCAGTCAGGCTGGCAGACGCAACGGTAACACCATGGTAGCCCTTAAGGCGACTGATGATTTTCTTTTTATTAGGCAAGCCCAGGGCATTGGAACGATACCAGACCAGCTTGATGACCGTATCATTGGCCTCGGAGCCAGAGTTGGTAAAGAACACCTTGCTCATGGGGACCGGTGCAATATCAATCAACCTTTTGGCAAATTGGGCGGCCACATCATGGGTTTTATGCGTAAACTGATGATAAAACGGCAATATTTCAAACTGGCGCATGGCGGCCTGGACCAGCCTCTTCTCGCTGAATCCCAGGGCCACGCTCCATAATCCAGCCATGGCTTCCAGATATTTCTTGCCATGGATATCTTCTACGTAAACCCCATCCCCCTTGACGATAACCAACGGCCCCTGTTCCTGATGCTTGCGGGCATTGGTATAAGGGTGCAAGTGGTAATTGATATCATCACTTTCCTGCTGAATTAATGTGTTTTCCATTTGGGTCTCCGTAACAGTCGAATATTGCAAAATCAAGTCAGTCCTGTTTTTTATCCTAAGACAGGAAGTCACAATCGGCTATATCCACTTGTGTAATTTTGATCAGGCCAGTTGCGTTTTCAGGCACCGCTGAAGAACAGGCCGCGTTCACCTTCAATGAAAACCTGCTGCAGGCGATCAACCGCTCCGGCAATGTCCCGGGTAGGTACACCACCGTAGCCCAGCACCAGACAAAGCCCGTGTTCCGTGGGTTTATGGAATTTGACCTGCCGTACAATCATGCCGTGGCGGCGGGCGCAAAGTGAAAATTGCTCGAAACTTAACAGGGTATTGAATCGGGCCATTAGGTGCAAACCCGAATTGCCTTGAGAAAGGGTGACTTTATTGCCGAAAACCGCTTTGAGCCTTTGCCGGAACAAGGCTCCGCGCTCAAAATAAATGGCCCGCATTTTCTTGATATGCCGGTAGAAATGGCCCTCGTTGATAAATTCGGCCAGTGCCGCCTGCAACTGCAGCATGCCGGGCAAGTACAGGTTTGAAATGGCACGCCGCATGGCTGGCGCCAGTCCTGGTGGCACTACCATATAGCTCAGGCGCAGGCCTGAAAACATGGATTTACTAAACGTGCCGAAATAAATCACATGATTACCCTGATCCAGGCTTTGCAAAGAAGGCAAATGCAAATCATCATGCCTGAACTCACAGTCATAATCGTCTTCTATCACCCATAACTGATGCTGTTTGGCCAGCGCCAGGATTTTCTCTCGTCGTTCCATCGACATGGTTACTCCAGTGGGGTACTGGTGCGAAGGCGTGACATAGATGAATTTCCCGTTAGCGGCAATCATGGCATCCTCCAGGGCCATTCCCTCTTCATCAAGCGGTATGCAATTCACCTTTAACCCCCCCGCCTCAAACACCGACTCGGTCGCCCAATAAGGTGGATCCTCAATATAGGCCTGCTGTCCGGGATCACTAAGCAGCCGAGTGCATAAATCCAGCGACTGGGGCGTGCCAAAGGTCACAATAACCTGGTCGGGATCACACTGCAGGGAGCGGGAAATGGCCAGATAAGCGGCAATGGCCTTACGCAACTCCACATAGCCACCCGACTCGGCATAGCCTGACAGGTGAAGATATTTTTTTGAATAATATTTACCCAGGATTTTTCGCCAAATATGAAAAGGAAACTCGGCTACATCGGGAATACCGGGTACAAATTCTCCCTTGGGTTGCGGCGGACTGCTTTCCGACAGCAACAGCCTGGCCCCCCTTTCGGAATAGACCCAGGATTTCATGACAGGCGCATTGCCGGAAGGCACCAGCGGAGTCACGACCTTTGAGACATACGTGCCGCTGCCCTCCCGGCTGTACAGATAACCTTCGGTAACCAGGCGTTCATAGACCAAAGAGACGGTAATTCGCGAAATACCCGCTTCTTTACTCAGGAAACGGGAAGAAGGCAGCTTTTTGTCCGGCGGTAATTTGCCATTGTTGATCAGATCATGAATAATCTGGTAAAGCTGGCGCTGCAATGGGGTTTTATCATCACGGTTCAGCTTTTCCAGCACCAGTTCAGCTAACGGAATTTCAAACATAAGACTCGCACATCAATCATTATTCTCATATTTAATTTAATATTGAAATTGTTGTTTTTTATAAACATGAACTAAAAAAGCATCAGGCTACCCCATCCCGAAAACAATTGTCCATTTTTCAGGGTATTTACGGTTGTTCCAATAATTAACGATGCATTCCGTTTATTTTAATAAGCCGCAAACCCATATCCACCAATACCGCAATCACCCAATCACTTCACGGGAAAACCCCTATTCCCCATGAAAAACAAAACTTGCGATCATGTCACATTCATCTTCTTCCCTCAGATTCAGCCTTCAGGGTTCCGCCCCAAAAAAACCTGTGCAGCACGGGAAGTGATTCCAATGATGTCCAAACACAAGGATGTGAAATTATGCTT
Source organism: Advenella sp. (assembly GCA_041656315.1). GTDB lineage: Bacteria > Pseudomonadota > Gammaproteobacteria > Burkholderiales > Burkholderiaceae_B > Advenella. Next base: position 10,317 of record JBBADT010000051.1, on the reverse strand, counting down.
AAACACGCTCGTTCAGCCATCGTGACAGGATTCATGCTCAGCGCCTTTGGTGCTGTTGCCTCAGCACAAAGCCTTACTGTGGTTTCTTTCGGTGGCGACTCAAAAAACGCCATGGAAAAAGCCTACTTCCAACCCTTTGAAAAAGAAACCGGCATCAGAATCAATGCCGTGGACTGGAACGGGGAAATGGGAAAAATAAAAAGCATGGTAGACACCAATAGCGTCCAGTGGGATGTAGTAGAGGTTGAGGCCCCCGAACTGGAACGCGGTTGTACCGAAGGCCTGTTTGAGGAAATTGATTACAGCAAGATTATTCCGCAATCCGACTTTATCGAACATGCGGCACAGGATTGCGGCGTGGGCACTTTTATCTGGTCGGTGGCCCTGGCCTACAATAAAGACAAACTCAAGGAAGGTCCCTCCTCCTGGGCCGACTTCTGGGATGTCAAAAAATACCCGGGTAAACGGGCACTGCGCAAAGGGGCCAAATACACGCTTGAAATTGCCCTGATGGCCGATGGCGTCTCCCCCAAAGACGTCTATTCAGTACTGGCAACCCCGGAAGGCGTTGACCGTGCATTCAAAAAACTGAATGAACTCAAGCCGCATATCCAATGGTGGGAATCGGGCGCACAACCTGGCCAATACCTGGTTGCCGGCGATGTCGTCATGTCTTCAGCTTACAATGGACGAATTTCCCAAGCCATCAAGCAAGACAACCGCCCGCTCTCCATCGTCTGGAACCAAAGCCTGTATGCCCTTGACTACTGGGCCATTCCCAAAGGTTCTCCCAATATTGAAAACGCCCTGAAGTTCATCAAGTATGCCAGCCAGCCCCAGAACCTGGTGGCCTATTCATCCCTCATTCCTTACGGCCCGCCAACCACTGCAGCTATCGATGCCCTGCCGGCTGACATTGGCAAAGACCTGCCCAGCTCCAAGCAAAACATCGAAAACGCCATTGCGCTTGATGTGAATTTCTGGACCGATTATGGTGATGCCCTTGAACAACGCTATAACGCCTGGATAGCGCAATAACAATCCTTTGTTAAATCAATGCATTAACCAATCATCTCCGGGTGCTTTCACCCGGAGATGATTGCATTGCGGCAAACAAACCCATGCATTGAACCCTGCTTTTCCATGGTACAGTTATTTTTTTGCATCTATACACGCTTTTAACCAGAAGGAAAACCATGTTTGAGCATTTAGCACCTTATGCAGGTGACCCCATTTTCAGAATTGGTGACATGTTCCGCCAAGACCAGCGCCAGAATAAAGTGGATCTGACCGTTGGGCTTTATTATGATGGCAAAGGCCAGATTCCCATCCTGGACAGTATCCATCAAGCCGAACTGAAACGTGCTCAACATCCGGAAACCCGCCAGTATCTTCCCATGGAAGGTTTACCCAGCTATCGCAGCGCGGTCCAAAAACTGCTTTTTGGCACTGAATGCGCCGCGCTGAACGAAGGCCGCATTGTGACCATGCAAAGCGTGGGTGGCACCGGTGCCCTGCGCATCGGAGGCGAACTGCTGCATTTGGCCAGCCCCAGCAGTGAAATCTGGATCAGCAACCCGGGTTGGGATAACCACCATTCAATCTTTGAAGGCGCTGGCCTGAAAACCCATACCTACCCTTATTACGACTCCGTCAATGGCGTTTTGCTGTTTGACGAGATGAAACAAACCTTCCAGACCATTCCCGCTGGCAGCATTGTGCTGCTGCATCCCTGCTGTCACAACCCCACCGGGGCTGACCTGTCCAGCGCGCAATGGGAAGAAATTGCCGACATTATTGTTGATCGCAAACTGATCCCGTTCCTGGACATTGCCTATCAGGGTTTCAGTAATGGTCTTGATGAAGATGCCTTTGCCATCCGGTTACTGGCTTCCCGAAACATCCCAATGCTGGTGGCCAACTCTTTTTCCAAGAATTTTTCTTTTTATGCCGAGCGCTGTGGCGCCCTTTCCGTCGTGTGCCAAAACACCCTGGAAGCCGACCGGGTACTGGGGCAAATCAAGTTGCTGGTGCGCCGCATTTACTCCAATCCGCCCTTGCATGGCGCCCGCATGATTTCCGATGTGCTTAACGATCCGGAACTGTTTGCCATGTGGGATCACGAAGTCAATGAAATGCGCACACGTATCAGGAATATTCGCCAGAAAGCCTACGACATCCTGAAGGCACAGGCACCTCATTTCGACAGCTCGTTCATCATCAAGCAAAACGGCATGTTCAGCTATACTGGTTTAAGCCTGCCGCAAATTGAAAAACTGCGTGCCGATTACGGTGTCTACTTTATCGACTCCGGACGCATCAGCGTTCCCGGCCTGAATGAAGACAACGTTAGCTACTTTGCCGAATCTGTCAGCAAAGTGGTTTAACCAAAAATTTAGTATTGAAATAATAAATTTAATCAAAACACAAAATGAGGACTGAAAAGAAATGAGTCAATATGAAGTACTGAGTCTGTATATAGATGGCGAGTTTGTTTCCGGTGGAGGACGCAAAACCCAGGACGTCATCAACCCCGCCACCCTTGAAGTATTAGGGCAGCTGCCCCACGCCAGCGAAGCTGACCTGGACCGTGCCCTGTCCGCTGCCCAGCGGGCGTTCGACTCATGGAAGCACAGCTCTCCCATGGAGCGTTCGGCCATTTTACGCAAGGCTGCCCAATTGTCCCGTGACCGTGCCCAGGAAATTGGCCTGAACATGACTCGCGACCAGGGCAAACCTTTGGTCGAGTCGGTAGGTGAAATCATTTCATGCGCCGACCACTGCGACTGGCATGCCGAAGAATGTCGCCGCATTTACGGCCGGGTCATTCCACCCCGTACCCCCAATGTGCGCCAGATTGTGGTGCGTGAGCCAATTGGCGTGTGTGCGGCCTTCACCCCATGGAACTTCCCTTACAACCAGGCGATCCGTAAAATCTCGGCCGCCATTGGTGCCGGTTGCTCCATTATCCTGAAAGGTCCCGAAGACTCGCCCAGTGCAGTCATGGCAATTGCCCGCATCTTCCATGATGCCGGCCTGCCCAAAGGGGTATTGAACATCGTATGGGGTGAGCCAGCCAAGGTATCCGACTACCTGATCCGATCCCCTATCGTGCGCAAAGTGTCTTTTACCGGCTCAGTGCCGGTTGGCAAACAGCTGGCGGCCCTGGCAGGCGCGCACATGAAACGCATCACCATGGAACTGGGTGGCCATTCTCCGGTACTGGTGTTTGATGACGCCAATATCGAGCAAGCCGCCAAAAGCCTGGCCAAATTCAAGATCCGCAATGCCGGCCAGGTCTGCGTTTCACCTACCCGGTTTTACGTTCAGGAAAAAGCCTATGACCAGTTCCTGGATATTTTTGTAAATTCACTAAAAAGCATTCAGGTTGGCGATGGCACGGCACAAGGCACCGAAATGGGCCCACTGGCCCACGAGCGCCGGATTGGCAGCATGAGCGCCTTTGTTGAGGATGCCAGACAGCGTGGTGCCACTATTGAACTGGGTGGCACCCCACTGTCACAAACCGGTTATTTTTTCCCGCCAACCGTTGTCACCAATATTAAAGATGACGCAAAGCTCATGACTGAAGAGCCTTTTGGCCCGATTGCCCCGGTGGTTAAATTCAGTGATACCGATGAAGTCCTGGCCAGGGCCAACAGCCTTCCTTTCGGCCTGTCTTCATATGTATTCACCAATTCACTTCAAACCGCAACCAAAGTCTCCAATACACTTGAAGCCGGAATGGTCAATATTAACCACTTTGGCTCTGCCCTGCCGGAAACACCCTTTGGCGGTGTAAAAGACAGTGGCATCGGCAGTGAAGGCGGTACCGAAACCTTTGATGGATATTTGGTTACGAAGTTTATTACACACGTATAACAACCAAGCCGTTTTTACAATTCCACAGCTGATAAAAAATTAATTATTTATAACTGAAAACGCAGAGAGCCTTTGTTCTTTGCGTTTTTTTTCATTTCAACTGCTTTAATCTTAAAATCCTATGGAAAGCACCTATAGCGAGTCAATCTGTTTCTACCGCATACTCGTCCTGTACCAAATGCATGGGAGACACCCGTGTTTTCAATCACTACTTTTCAGAATTAATGCATAACATGAGTGATTTAATACTAGAGACAAAAAACCTGACCAAGGAATTCCTGGGTTTTGTGGCGGTAAACAATGTAAACCTGCAAGTGCAGCGCGGACACATTCATGCGCTTATCGGCCCCAATGGCGCCGGCAAAACCACCTGCTTCAATTTACTAACGAAATTCCTGCGCCCCACCTCGGGCAGCATTTTCTTCAATGGCATCAATATTACCGCTGAAAAACCGGCACAGATTGCCCGCAAAGGAATTATCCGCTCTTTCCAGATTTCAGCGGTTTTCCCCGAACTGACCGTCCTGGAGAATGTACGCGTTGGACTGCAACGCCAGCAAAACAACTCCTTCCATTTCTGGAAAAGCAACCAATGCCTGCATGAACTTGACGACCGTGCCAGGGAATTGCTGGCAGAAGTTGATTTGCTTGAATTTGAAAATGAAATCACCTCGAACCTGCCCTATGGCCGCAAACGGGCACTGGAAATTGCCACCACACTAGGCATGGAACCCGAACTCATGCTGCTTGACGAACCTACCCAAGGGATGGGCCATGAAGACGTGGACAGGGTTACCCAACTGATCAAAAAAGTCAGTGCCGGACGTACCATCCTGATGGTCGAACACAATATGAACGTTATTGCCTCGATTGCCGACAAAATCACTGTTCTGGCACGTGGCGCAACCCTGGCCGAAGGCAATTACCAGGAAGTTTCCCGCAACCCTGCCGTGATGGAAGCCTATATGGGCACTTCCGAAGGTGTACTGGAAGGAGCTCACTAACATGACCGCCCTCGCACTTGAAATCAAGGATCTGCAGGCCTGGTATGGTGAATCGCACATTCTGCATGGCGTCAACATCAGCATTCCCAAAGGACAGGTCATTACCCTGCTTGGACGTAACGGTGCAGGCCGCACAACCACCCTGCGGGCCTTACTGGGCCTGACCGGAACCCGCAAAGGTTCTATCAAGGTCCATGGAGTTGAAGCCATTAACCTGCCTACCCATAAAATCGCCCACTTGGGCATTGGCTATTGCCCCGAAGAGCGAGGCATCTTTGCCAGCCTGAGTTGCGAAGAAAACCTGCTATTGCCCCCCCAACTCAACGGCAGCACTGCCGGTGGCCAAGGCATGTCACTGGAAGAAATTTACGACATGTTCCCCAATTTGCTGGAGCGTCGCCATTCACCCGGAACCCGACTGTCTGGCGGTGAACAGCAAATGCTGGCAGTTGCCCGAATTTTACGCACAGGGGCCAATATCCTGTTGCTGGATGAAATTTCAGAAGGTCTTGCGCCCGTGATTGTCCAAACCCTGGCCCGCATGATCACGACCCTGAAAGCAAAAGGTTTCACAATCGTCATGGTCGAACAGAACTTCCGCTTCGCCGCACCGCTGGCCGATCATTTCTATGTCATGGAGCATGGTGAAATCGTAGAACAATTCCCGGCTTCCGAGCTGGCAGCTAAACAAGATACCCTGCATACCCTGCTAGGTGTCTAGCTATTTTTTCATTCAATCCCCGGAGACAAATATGCACTTAAATAAAACAGCAAAACTGAAAAAAACAGCCTTGGCCACAGCAATCACCCTATCCAGCCTGGGCCTTGCCCATGCCCAGGGCATTTCCAATGATGTTATCAAAATCGGTTTTATTACCGACATGTCCGGTGTTTATTCTGACCTGGACGGTCCTGCCGGTGGCGAAGCCATTAAAATGGCCATTGAAGCCGCCGGTGGTGAAATCAATGGCAAGAAAATCGAGCTGGTAACTGCCGATCACCAAAACAAGGCCGACGTGGCTTCAGCCAAAGTCCGCGAATGGATCGACCAGGACAAAGTTGACCTGATTATTGGTGGCACAAACTCTGCCACTGCCCTGGCTTCTGCTGCCGTTGCCGCTGAAAAGAAAAAGCCCTACATCTCGATTGGCGCAGGCTCAACAGCCCTAACTACCACCCACTGCACCCCGTTCACCATTCACTATGCCTATAACACCAAAGCACTGGCCAATGTAACCGGTGCAGCCGTGTATAACCAGGGTGGCAAAGACTGGTTCTTCATCACCGCTGATTACGCTTTTGGTCACTCCCTTGAGCAAGATACCATTAATGTAGTGAAAGCCGCCGGTGGCACCATCAAGGGCACGGTTCGTGTGCCATTAAGTACCACCGACTTTTCTTCCTACATGCTGCAGGCACAAACTTCTGGCGCCCAGATCCTGGGGCTGGCCAATGCCGGGGGGGATTTCATCAACTCCATCAAGGCTGCCAGCGAATTTGGCGTAACCCCCGCCATGAAACCAGCCGGTTTGCTGGTGTTCATCAACGATGTGCACGCACTGGGCCTGAAAGATACACAGGGACTGTACCTGACAGCCCCTTGGTATTGGAACCAGGATGACGAGTCACGGGCATGGGCCGGAAAATTCGAAGAACGCATCAAGCGTAAGCCTTCATTTGTGCAGGCTGCCGACTACACCGCTGCGGAAACCTACCTGAAAGCCGTCAAGGAAACCGGTACCGATGACGGCGAGGCCATCATGAAATGGTTCAAGTCCAATACCATCAACAACTTCTTTGCCAAGGACGCCATCGTTCGCAAGGACGGCCTGATGATCCACGACATGTACCTGATGCAGGTCAAGACTCCGGAAGAATCCAAAGCCCCATGGGATTACTACAACGTTGTTGAAAAAATTCCGGGAGAAAAAGCCTTCGGTCCGGAAAGTGAATCCACCTGCAAGCTGTAAATAGCACCTCAGATGAATTAGTGTTGTAGTCGTGGCAGCCTCTAACCGGGGCTGCCAGAACACCAGTTAAAAAATGTTGTCAATAAATAAACTGAACGTTATGCATTATGATTGATATTTTCGGCATCCCTATTCAAGCCTTTCTTGGCCAGATTCTACTGGGCCTGGTAAACGGCTCATTTTATGCAATTCTCTCATTGGGACTGGCCGTCATTTTCGGTCTTCTCAACGTCATCAACTTCGCCCATGGCGCCTTATACATGCTGGGTGCTTTCCTGGCATGGATCGGCCTGCAATACCTGGGCCTCAATTACTGGGTAATGCTGGTTGTCGCACCCATCCTGGTCGGTATTTTCGGCATGATTATCGAACGGTTGCTGCTTCGCCATTTATACAAGCTCGACCACCTGTACGGCCTGCTGCTTACTTTCGGCATTGCCCTGCTTATCGAAGGCATATTCCGCAGTTTCTATGGTGTTTCAGGCCAGCCCTACCCAACCCCCGAAGCCCTGCGTGGTGCCATCAACCTGGGTTTCATGATCCTGCCCATTTATCGCGGCTGGATTGTTCTGGCATCAATTATTGTTTGCCTGTTCACCTGGTTCATGATTGAAAAAACACGCCTTGGTTCATTATTGCGTGCCGGTACCGAAAACCCCAAACTGGTTGAAGCATTCGGGATTAACGTACCCCTCATGATTACCCTGACCTATGGGTTTGGTGTTGCCCTGGCCGGTTTTGCCGGAGTACTGGCAGCCCCCGTGCTGCAAGTCTCTCCACTCATGGGTGCCAACCTGATTATTGTCGTGTTTGCGGTGGTGGTTATCGGTGGCATGGGCTCCATCATGGGTTCGATTGTGACCGGTCTTGGCCTGGGCGTTATTGAAGGGCTGACCAAAGTATTCTGGCCAGAAGCCTCCAGCACCGTTGTCTTTATCATTATGGCCATTGTTTTATTACTCCGCCCCGCCGGACTCTTTGGGAAAGAAAAATGAACCGACAAATCCTTGGCTATGTATTATTTGCCATTGTGGCCGCCTTATTGCCTTCGTTCGGCATATACCCCATTTTTGTCATGAAAATCCTGTGCTATGCCCTGTTTGCATGCGCCTTCAACCTCCTGCTTGGACACGTCGGCCTGCTTTCATTCGGGCATGCCGCTTTCCTTGGCAGCGCGGCCTACGCTTCTGGCCATGCCATTAAAGTATGGGGTTTCTCACCCGAACTGGGCATTCTTTACGGCATGCTGATTGCCGGTTTACTTGGCTTCGTTATTGGGGGCCTTGCCATACGGCGCAGCGGTATTTATTTCACCATGATTACCCTGGCAATGGCACAGATGGTCTTCTTTTTCTTCCTGCAAGCCCCGTTTACCGGTGGTGAAGATGGCCTGCAAGGCGTACCAAGGGGACACCTGTTTGGCCTGCTCGACCTGAAAAACGACCTGAACCTATACTATATGGTAGTAGGCGTCTTCATGATTGGCTATTTTATCTGCTGGCGAACCGTCAACTCGCCTTTTGGGCAGATCCTGAAAGCCATCAAGGAAAACGAACCCCGTGCCATTTCCCTTGGCTATGATGTGGACAAATACAAATTATTGGCCTTTGTCCTGTCTGCTGCCATAGCGGGTCTGGCCGGTGCCACCAAAACACTGGTGTTCGTTTCCGCCACCCTGTCCGATGCCATGTGGCAAATGTCGGGTATAGTTGTGTTAATGACTCTGATTGGTGGTGTGGGTACCTTTATTGGCCCGGTCATTGGTGCTTTTATTGTGGTCATGCTCGAAAACAAGATTGGTGATTTTGGCCGCATGATTGCCGATACCACCGGTGTACAGTGGTTTTCAACGCTAGGAGAATCGGTTACCATTGTAATGGGACTCATATTTATCATCTGCGTGATGGCCTTCCGAAAAGGAATTGTTGGAGAACTATCACATTTTTTCACTGCAAGACAAAGTAAAAGCCAATAGTTACAAATGTCCTCTTATCCTTGCAAGCATTGCACAAATCTCTAAGCAATTACCCTTATTTTTTGTATTTATGCTTGCAAGGCTGCGGTTGTTCTTACTATTATCTGCCCTACCTCGAAATAGATTATTCTTATAAGCATATTTTTCGATATAGCATTTACAAATTGTCAAGGAATTTATATGAAAAAATCCCTTTTAACCGCAGTTTTAAGTACTGCCGCCATGATAACCGGCACCTCATACGCGGCTGACTTCCCAGACAAACCCATCCGCGTTATTGTTCCTTTTGCCCCTGGCGGCTCTACCGATATCGTGACCCGGGTCGTCACCACAAAAATGAGCGACATCCTGGGTAAACCCATGGTGGTTGAAAACAAAGGTGGTGCGGGTGGTGCGATTGGCGCCTCTGAAGCCGCGCGTGCCAAACCCGATGGTTATACGCTTTCCATTGCAACCGTTTCAACCCTGGCCGTAAACCCTGCCTGCAAACCCGAAGGACTGGGTTACGACGCCCTGAAAGATTTTGCACCGGTTACCAACTTCGCCAACGTTCCCAACGTGCTCGAAGTCAACCCCAAATTCCCGGCAAACGACTTCAAAGCCTTCCTGGCTGAAATCACGGCTAATCCAAATAAATATTCTTACGGCTCATCCGGCACCTGCAGCGTTCTGCACCTGTTTGGCGAAGCCTTTCGTCTATCAACCAAAACCGATATCGTTCATGTTCCCTATCGTGGTTCAGGACCAGCCGTTACCGATGCTGTTGGTGGACAAATTGCAATTCTGTTCGACAACTTGCCTTCTTCTTTCCCGCAAATCGAAGCCAAAAACCTTCGTCCCCTGGCGATTGCCTGGGAAGAACGCCTGGATAGCATGAAAGATGTTCCAACCTTTAAAGAACTGGGTTACCCCGAATTGAACCAGCCCGTCTGGTATGGTCTGCTGGCACCTGCCGGTACACCCGAAGACGTGATTGCCACCCTGCATAAAGCGGCAGCTGAAGCGTTGAAAGACCCAGCCGTGGTTGCTGCCCTGGAAAAACAGGGCGCGTTCCCTTCAGGCAACACACCTGAAGAATTTGCCAAGGAAATCCAGCAACAGTATGACTGGGCCAAGGATGTTGTAAAAAAAGGCAATATTCAATTGCAGTAACCCCTGCGATTTTTAAAAAAGCGGATGAAAGTCTCATCCGCTTTTTTGCCCAATACACGTAAATCTCACACATTTTATATATATATTTAACTAAGGTTGTAAGTTATGCACATTAAGAATCAACAGGACCTCTGGTCCGGTTTGATGTTCATTGCTCTGGGGGTTGGCTTTGCGCTGTTCTCCACGAGCTATGACATGGGTACGCCTGCCCGCATGGGGCCCGGCTATTTTCCATTCTGGCTGGGTGTTGTCCTGGCCTTGCTGGGCGGTGTGGTCACTATTGGCTCCCTGCGTGGTAAAGAAGCCGATGACCACCACATTGGCAAATTCGACT
>JBBADT010000050.1:0-20271 GCA_041656315.1 Advenella sp. | reverse complement strand
GCAATGCAGAATTACCTATTCTTCTTAAACTCTACAGAGATATAACCATGGATATCAATTTCAATGCGGAACAGCTCGCGTTCCGGGAAGAAGTCAGGACTTTCCTGAAAAATAACGTCAGTGACAGCATCAGGGCAAAAATCTTCAACTGCGAACCGCTAGGCAAACAAGAGCGCGTAGAATGGCAAAAAACCCTGTACCGCCAAGGGTGGGGAGCCCCCGCCTGGCCGGTGGAATATGGCGGTACTGGCTGGGATGCCGTGCAACGCCATATTTTTGAAGAAGAATGCGCAACCTATGGCGCCCCTGAACAGCTGTCGTTTGGACTGAAAATGGTGGCCCCGGTTATCCAGAAATATGCTTCACAGGAAATCAAGGACCGCTTCCTGCCCCGCATTATTTCAGGCGAAGACTGGTGGTGCCAAGGTTATTCCGAACCCGGTGCCGGTTCCGACCTGGCTTCCCTGAAAACCAGCGCCGTGCGCGATGGCGACCATTACATTGTGAACGGCCAAAAAACCTGGACCACGCTGGCCCAGCACGCCGACTGGATTTTCTGCCTGGTTCGCACCGACCCTGAAGTACGCAAGCAAGCCGGCATCTCCTTTTTGCTGATTGACATGAAAACCCCCGGCATTACCGTGCGCCCCATCATTATGCTGGATGATGGCCATGAAGTGAACGAAGTGTGGTTTGAAAATGTACGGGTACCCGTCTCCAATTTGGTGGGTGAAGAAAACCAGGGCTGGACCTATGCCAAATTCCTGCTGGGCCATGAACGTACCAATATCGCCCGGGTTGGCCGTTCCAAGGCTGCCCTTGCCCGCGTTAAGGAAATGGCCCGCAAACAACCTGGCAACAATGGCAAGCCACTAATTGAAGACCCCCGTTTCCGCGACCGCCTGGCACAAATTGAACTGGACCTGATGGCACTGGAAATCACCAACCTGAAAGTAGTCTCGGCCGATGGCAAACAGCACACGCCCGGCCCAGAAGCATCTATCCTGAAAGTGAAAGGTTCTGAAATCCAGCAGGACATTGCAGAGCTGGCTTCGCTGGCCTTGGGCAACTATGCAGCGGCCCACATCATGGATTCTTCCCATGAGGATATCAGCAGCGCATTCCCGGCCGACTTCTACCATTTAACGGGAAATGCGTTCAACGTGCGCAAAACAACCATTTATGGCGGTTCAAGTGAAGTGCAGAAATCCATTATTTGCCGGATGATTCTTGGCCTGTAAGGCATAACGGCAATATTGAACCTACTTACCTGAACTTAGTAAACGAATATCTGGAGCTTTTCCATGGATTTTAATTTCACAGAAGAACAGCTGGCGCTGGAAGATACCATTAGCCGGTTCATTAATAAAGATTACGCTTTTGAAGCCAGAAGAAAACTGGCCGCCAGCGACGAGGCCTATGACCGCAATGCCTGGAGCACTTATGCTGAACTAGGCATTTTAGCCCTGCCTTTTCATGAAGACCTGGGTGGTCTGAACGGCACCCCGCTGGACACTTACCTGGTCATGAAAGCACTGGCCCCCGGCTTGATTTTAGAGCCTTATGTAAGCACGGTAGTGCTTTCTGGCGGCCTTATTAACGCGCTTGGCACAGCGGAACAAAAAGAAACCCTGATTGCCGGCATTGCCGACGGCTCCACCACGTATGCCTTTGGCCATTACGAACCGAGCTTCCGTTATCTGGAAAAAATGGTATCCACGACCGCCACAAAATCCGCAAACGGCTGGGTCCTGAACGGTCAAAAATCCCTGGTGATAGACGCCCCCAGCGCAACCCAGCTATTGGTTTCTGCACGCACCAGCGGCGAAAATGGCGATGAGGAAGGGATTTCCGTATTCCTGCTAGACCCGGCAACCCCCGGCGTTACGCTAAAAAAATACAAAACCCATGATGGCCATTACGCTGCCGATATTGTGCTTGAAAATGCAGCTGTACCCGCCAGTGCCCTGCTGGGCGAAGAAGGCAAGGCCCTGCCCGCAATTATGGATGCAATTGCCCACACCAACGTGGCCCTGTGTGCCGAGCTGGTGGGACTGATCAATGCACTGAACAACGCAACCCTTGAGTACTTGAAAACCCGCAAGCAGTTTGGCGTGGCGATTGGTACTTTCCAGGCCTTGCAGCACCGCATGGCAGATATGGCGATTGCCGCCGAACAGGCCAATTCAATGGCTTTGCTGGCCGCGATCGAGATGCAAAACGAGAGCCTGCAGCACCGTATCTGCAAGGCATCAGGTGCCAAGGCTTATATTAGCCAACTGGCTCGGAAGGTGAGCCAGGAAGCGGTGCAGATGCACGGCGGCATGGGGGTTACGGATGAGCTGAATGTGGCGCATTTTTACAAGCGTGTCAATTTGATTAACACGATGTTTGGTGATCACGATTTCCATATGCAACGCTATAGTGATATGCTTGATGTCCCTTTGAATTAATTTTTTAAATACTAATAACACCATGAGCAATCACGATATTCCCAATGGGTTCCGTTTGTTGAACAGGAACAGTCCGTTTTCAGATTTAACGGGTCCTTATTTTGAGCAGGTTGATGAGAATGGCAAGCATACTGTTTTAGGTATCCGCCTGACTCATGAGCATTTGAATAAGATCGGGGTAGCCCATGGTGGCACGATGATGACGATTGCGGATAATGCGTTTGGCGATGCTATTTTGGCGCATTATGATCATCCAGTCGCTTTTGTGACGGTGACACTGAATAGCGAATTTATGTCTCCGGCCAAAGCCGGTGATTGGGTAGAGGCACGGGTCAAGATTCATCGTGCCGGCAAGCGGATGATTTTTGCCAGCTGTGCGTTAACGGTTGAAGGCAAAAATGTTTTCAATGCAAGCGGGGTATTTTCGCTAATCGAGAAACGTTGATGTTTTATTAGGGTGCCGGGTTATTCTGGCATTTATGTTTTAAAGGGCCAGAAGTTTGACTGTTTTTACGGTTGGGCTTCTGGCCTGAGTTTTTTAGCAACTGGGTTCTTGGCTAACAACGTGCGCCAAGTGCAGTCCCCCTTTGCTCCGACGCGCAGCGGCGTCGGAGCAAACCTGTAAGGTGAATAACCGCGTTCCCCATTAAGAACCCCGTGACCTGAAGCCCCTACACCTGCCCCATCGATTCTTTCAGCCGCTGCACAATTCCCTGCAGCCGTGGACGGACTTCTTCAAGTAGAAAATCGGCAGACAAGCTAAAAGAAGGCCCGCCGCAGCTAAGCGCCATAATGGGATAATTGGGACCCAAATTCACACCCACCGCAATCGCATTCACGTCTTTTAACCAATCGCCAAAAGAACACGTGCACCCCAGGCGCTCATAATCTTGCATTGCCTGATTAATGCCGGCAATAATCGCTTCACTTGACTGTTCGTCCAACTCTTGCACACGTTCTATGATCTCACTGCGCTCAGCCTGGCTGGCTTCAGCCAGATACGCCCTTCCCATGGATGACGTGGCGATGGGAATGCGGGCACCCACATCAAGACTTAGCGTAAGCGCCGAGCGGCTGCGGCAATTTTCTATATACAGCATTGAAAGCCGGTCACGGGCGCCCAGCGTTACCATGCCCTGGGAAAAATCGGCCACCTCTTGCATTAGCGGACGTGCCAGCTGGCGAATATCCAGTTTGGCCAACATACCCACCCCTAAGGACAAGGTTGCCATACCCAAACGGTATTTTCCACTGGTTTCATCCTGGGTTAAATAACCCAATTTAATCAGCGTGGAAGTAAGCCGTGACACCGTTGACTTGGGCAAACCGCAACGCTGCGCAATTTCCTGGTTGCTGAGCACCTTGTTACCCGAACGGAAACAAGCCAGGACTTCAAGGCCACGGGCCAGAGCAGTCACAAAATGGCGGTCATCTTTGTATTTTTGTATTAGCGAATCAGTCAGGCTAACTGAGCTGTTGGAAAGTTTGGATAATGTCATGTTCTTTTATTTATAATCAGGAAATAATTGGCCTTGGCAAACACGGGAAAACAGGGGCATAACCCCAGCACTAGCCCGGCGCCACTGCCCTGAAATTTTACCAAATGCTACCACACGGCAACAGTAATGAAAATATATTTTGCAATGCAGAATTAAAGGGGTTTACGCTAAAACCCCCTTCAATCATCTTGAACTTCATCCCATCCGATTAAGGCATTCACTAAAACTGATTAGCGCAAGGCCAGGCAAACCGTTAAAATCAGTGATCGGAATAGGACATCAAGCAAGCCAGTCACTTGATTTTATCATTGCTTCTGCCCTATTCTATACCGCATTGCAAAACAACAACTTGATTTTGAGGCATCACCAATGACAAACCCTATCGTTGAAAAACTTCACCAGCAAATGACACTGCCCGTTATTTGCTCTCCCATGTTCATCGTTTCAAATCCCACACTGGTTATTGAACAATGTAAAAGTGGTGTCATTGGGTCTATGCCTGCATTAAATGCCCGCCCCTCCGAACTGCTTGATGACTGGCTGGCGCAAATCAGTGAAACCCTTGACGATGTGCGCAGCAAAGAACCGGGTCGCAAAGTAGCGCCTTACGCCATCAACCAGATCATTCACGCTTCCAATGACCGGCTTGATAACGACATGCAAACCTGCGCCAAACATAAGGTTCCCATGATCATTACCAGCCTGCGCGCGCCCGATGACGTGGTCAAGCACGTGCATGAATGGGGTGGTTTGGTTTTTCATGACGTAACCACCATCCGCCACGCGGAAAAAGCCCTGGAAGCCGGGGTAGACGGCCTTATCCTGGTAGCCAGTGGTGCAGGCGGTCATGCCGGCAAGTTAAGTCCTTTTGCCATTTTGCCCGAAGTACGCAAGTTCTTTGATGGACCCATCGCGCTTTCCGGTTCTATTACCACTGGCAGCAGCATTCTAGCCGCCCGCGCCCTGGGTGCGGACTTTGCCTATATTGGCACCCGCTTTATTGCCAGCCACGAGGCCAATGCCGATGAACGCTACAAAAAAATGATTGTGGAATCTTCGGCCAAGGATATTTTATACACCCCGTTTTTTACCGGCATTCCCGGTAACTACCTGACTCCCAGCATTATTGCCTCGGGCCTGAATCCCGAGAACCTGACCGAAGAAGAAAAACTGGCGACCAACTTTGGTTCTACCCGGGTCAAACCCTGGAAAGATATTTGGGGTGCAGGCCAAGGTGTGGGCAGTATTGATTCGGTTGAAAGCACGGCCGATATCGTTAAAAACATGAAGCAGGAATATGATGCTGCCCGTGAACGCATCATGGCCGAGCTGTAATGATGACATGCATGCCGCTTGCAAGCCTGTTATCAACATCACTGGTAAAAAATCCATGAGCCCAACTGTCCTGCTCTCCGAGCACAATAAGGTACTGACGATTACGATTAACCGCCCCGACCGACGCAATGCCCTGGATACGGCCACCTATGCGGCCCTTACCCAGGCTTTTGAGTCGGCTACCGGGCGTAACGACTTGCATGCGATTATCCTGCATGGCGCACAACAATACTTTACTGCCGGCAATGACCTGCGTGATTTCCAAAGCAAGCCCGAGGGTGAAAGCCCTGGCCTGCGTTTCCTTAAAGCATTGGTTAAAACGGATATTCCCGTTATTG
Source organism: Advenella sp. (assembly GCA_041656315.1). Taxonomy (GTDB): domain Bacteria; phylum Pseudomonadota; class Gammaproteobacteria; order Burkholderiales; family Burkholderiaceae_B; genus Advenella. Next base: position 14,646 of record JBBADT010000050.1, on the reverse strand, counting down.
CCGCCGTAGAAGGCGCAGCAATTGGCATTGGTGTTACCATGCTAATGCATTGCGATTTTATTATTGCCGCCAGCAATACGACTTTCCGGATTCCTTTTGTACCCCTGGGATTATGCCCCGAAGGCGCTTCCAGCGTACTATTGGCACAGTATGTCGGCATTCGCAAAGCCAATGAGTGGCTGTATCTTGGCCAGCCGTTTACCGCGCAAGATGCCTTCGAGAGCAAATTCATCAACGAGATTGTTCCCCCCGGCGAAACACTGGATAAAGCAAGTAAAATTGCAAACACCATGGCTGCACAGTCTTTGTTGTCATTAAAAACCACCAAGTCCCTGATGAAAAGGACTTTAACCCCGTTGATTAACGAAACCCTTGACTGCGAACGCGAAGCTTTCATCAAGTGCCTTATTTCAGATGAGGCACAGGCCGCATTCCAGCAGTTTTTTACTAAACCAGAGAAGTTGAAATCATGATTAGAGATCAAGAAACCCAGACATTATTAGAGGACAGCCTTCGTCGTTTTATTAACGAAGTACTTGTCCCGGCCGAGGAGCAAGTCGCGGAAACTGATCAGATCCCCGCGGAAATCATTGAGCAAATGAAAGAACTGGGCCTTTTCGGCCTGACCTTGCCCGAAGAATACGGCGGCCTGGGTTTGACAATGGAAGAAGAAGTGCGGATTGGCTTTGAACTGGGCCAAACCTCTCCTGCTTTCCGCTCATACATTGGTACCAACAACGGTATTGGCGGTTCTGGAATTGTGATTGACGGTACACCCGAACAAAAAGAAAAGTACCTGCCGCGTATGGCTGCCGGTGAGTTGATAGGTTCTTTTGCCCTGACCGAGCCTGAAGCCGGCTCCGATGCAGGCTCTTTGCGCACCACTGCGGTTCGTGATGGTGATTTTTATGTATTGAATGGTACCAAACGTTTTATTACCAACGCCCCCCATGCAGGCATTTTCACGGTGATGGCACGTACTTCTACTGAAATCAAAGGCGCTGGTGGTATTTCCGCTTTTATCGTGGAAGCCAACACACCCGGTTTGTCATTGGGCAAAATCGACAAAAAAATGGGCCAGAAAGGCGCTCATACTTGTGACGTTATTTTTGAAAACTGCCGTATTCCTGCCAGCCAGCTGATTGGCGGCGTGGAAGGCGTTGGTTTCAAAACTGCGATGAAGGTACTGGATAAAGGTCGCCTGCATATTTCTTCCATTGCAACGGGTGCCGCCAAACGTATGTTGCGTGATGCACTGAATTATGCCAAAGATCGCAAGCAGTTTGGCCAGCCTATTGCCAATTTCCAGTTGGTGCAAGGCATGCTGGCAGACAGCAAAGCTGAAATTTATGCAGCTGAGTGCATGATTCTTGATGCGGCCCGTCGTCGTGACGCCGGCGAAAATGTATCTGCCCTGGCTTCTTGTGCGAAGTATTTCTCTACCGAAATGTGCTGCCGCGTGGCAGACCGTGCTGTGCAGATTTTTGGCGGTGCGGGTTATGTGTCAGAGTATGGTATTGAACGCTTCTATCGTGACGTTCGTTTGTTCAGATTGTATGAAGGTACTTCACAGATCCAGCAAGTTATTATTGCCAAGGATTTGATCCGGAATGATTCCATCTGACTCTGATTTGATTCGGAGTGATTCCATCTGATTCTGATTGGATTCGCAATTCTAGTTAGCTGTCTAAACGCAGTCTGTTACTTTAGTTTCAGACTGCGTTCTCCATTCCCCTCCCGTGGAGGGGTGGCGCGAAGCGACGGGGTGGTTGCATAAAACAACCCGCTGATTGAATAAAACAACCCGCTGATTAAATAATTTCTTGGCGGATATTTTTCTGAATTCTATTTCAAAAGCGGTGCGGCAAGTGCAGTCCCCTTTGCTCCGACGCCCCTGCGGGCCGAAGTCGCTGCAGTAGACTGCACTTACCACACCTTTTGCCTATTTTAGAAAGTGATACAGACTGCCATTTTCAAATAATCTGCAACAACTGCGGCCGTTTATACAACTGCATCCTGGTAAACGCCACCATCCGCTCAAACAAATCGGGTCTTGCCAAACGCTTCTGCCACCATACCAGCGCCTTGCCTGGTGACTCGTTGCGCCACGCTACATACATCGTCTCTATCGGCTTTGGAATACTGACCTCCATTTCAACCAACAACCGCTGGCGCACCGCCTCTTCGACATAAGGTGCTGGCAAAAACCCAAACCCCAACCCTGCCATTTGATATTCAAACTTGCTTAACAAATTGGGCACCGTAATACTGGACTGCCCCGACAACACCCCGACCGTGCGGGCCGGCAATCTTCGAGCCGAATCCGACACCACAATAGCATGGTGTGCCAGTAAATCGGCCTGCGTTAGCGGACGATCCATCTGCGCAAGTGGATGACTGGGTGACACCACAAAACTAAACGGCATCTGCCCGATTAAATGCGTATGGTACTCTCCACTTAAAGAAATATTGTCAATCGTTACCCCAATGAAAATATCGGTTCTGCCATCCTGAAGCGACTCCCAGGTGCCCGACAGCACCTCTTCTGAAATCCGTATACCCGTTTGACTGGTTTCCTGATGGAAAGCCTGCAAATCATCCTTCAGGCAAAGTGAAGAAAACATGGTATTGACACCAATACGCAACTCGGTTTCCCAGCCGCTAGCCACCCTTTGCACCCTGTTTTCAAGCTCGGCCGCAGCCTGCATAAGCACCCTTCCCTCTTTCAGCAACTCGGCACCCGCCCTGGTCAGGCTGATTTTGGGGCCGTTGCGCACAAACAATTTAACATCCAGGTTTTCTTCCAATTTCTGTACCGTATAAGAAACAGCAGAAGGGACGCGAAACAATTCCTTGGCGGCGCCGGCAAATGAACCGTGCCGGTCAATGGCATCCAGCAAATTCAAAGCTTCCAGACTGATCTTGAACATGAAAAACCCTTAATCCATTTCGTAAAACAGGCCACTAAACCGTTGATCGTTGATCGTTGATCATTGACCCCTAACCAATCCATTATATTCAAATAATTTGATTATACACTACAAAATATTCCGTTTTTCAAAAAAGAAAAAATAAACCATAATAGCTACATATTGAATTTAAACAGTTTTTATAAGAAAAACAAATTTTCAAATAAACTGTTCTTATATTAAAGGAATATGACATGTTATCTATCACCAGAAGTCATGAACGAGGACACGTCCAACACGGATGGCTGGATAGCCAGCATTCATTTTCATTTGGCAGCTACTACAACCCCAAACAAATGGGTTTTGGCCCGCTTCGCGTTATTAATGAAGACAAGGTAGATCCAGGCCAAGGCTTTGGCACCCATGGCCATGAAAATATGGAAATCATCAGCTATGTGCTGTCAGGTGCGCTTGAGCACAAAGACAGCATGGGTAATGGTTCTGTTTTGCGTCGCGGCCAGGTTCAGCGCATGAGCGCTGGTACCGGTGTCTTGCATAGCGAGTTCAACCCTTCAGCCAGTGAAAAATCACATTTTCTGCAAATCTGGCTTTATCCCAACCAGAAAGATGTTGAGCCCAGCTATGAAGAAGCTGTTTTCAACGATGAGGATAAACAGGGCAAGTGGTGCCTGATCGCCTCTGACAGCGGTGAACAAGGCTCTGTGCGCATTCATCAGGACGCAAGACTATATGCGGGTATCTTTAATGGCCAACAGGCACCCGAATACACGCTAGCCCATGACCGCATTGCTTATATCCATGTTGTAAAGGGTGACATCACTATTAACGGCCAGGAACTGCATACGGGTGACGCGCTTAAGCTGACCGCCGAATCACAAGTCCAGATTCAGCAAGCCAATAATGCAGAAGTTCTATTATTTGATATGATAGCCCGCTAAACGGCTGTCATGAAACGTTTAATTGCCATGTCAGGTTCCGAATGGCAAAGTAAAAATGAACAGGAACTGAATAATTTTTCAAAAGGGTTAGACATGAGTTTTTTAGATAAATTGAAGTCCCGTCGCAGCATCTACGCATTGGGTCGCAACGTAAACACCGACAACAGCACAATCGAATCCGTGATCAAGGAAGCCATCCGCAATTCACCTTCCTCTTTCAACTCACAAAGTTCACGTGCCGCTATCCTGTTCAACGGCGAACACGAGGCTTTCTGGCAAATCGTTGAAGATACCCTGCGCGCTATTGTACCGGCCGATGCTTTCGCCGCCACTGAAGCCAAAATCAACAGTTTCCGTGCCGGTCACGGTACCGTTCTGTTCTTTGAAGACCAAGACGTTGTCAAAGGCCTGCAGGAAAAATTTGCCGCTTACGCAGACAACTTCCCGATCTGGTCCGAGCAGGCCTCTGGCATTGCCCAGCACGCGGTATGGCTGGCTCTGGCTGACCACAACATTGGTGCATCATTGCAGCATTACAACCCCATTATTGACGAGCAAACAATGGCCCGCTGGAATCTGCCAGCCAGCTGGAAACTGCGTGCCCAAATGCCATTTGGCAGCATTGAAGCCCCCGCCGGTGAAAAAGCATTTATGGATGATGAAGAACGTTTCCGCGTCTTTGCCTGATTTTTTGCAAGCTGGACAACCCGTGCGAAGCGCTCCGCATGCGGTTGGCCAGACTGGCAAATAGCAGTAGCCAATTATTATTAAAAAACCCGAGAAGCCGGTATTGAAAACAGGTTTCTCGGGTTTTATTTTTGAAATCCAGCCTGTTGGCTGGATTTTTTGATGACGTCAATGAAGCGTTTGAATTACTCGTCGCCCATTCTTTTGATCACGTCTTTTTCGTTCTCGAAGTTTTCAATGGCAAACTGGGTATAAGCCTTGTTATCCATATAGTAGGTTCTTACGCCGTAATCTTTAATGACTTTAAGGAAATCAGGGTCTTCCATGGCCGCTTTCACTGCCAGATCCAGTTTTTCAACAATTTCCTGCGGCAAGCCTTTGGGGCCCGCAATACCCAGCGGAGACGGAATAACCACTGAATAGCCGGCTTCGGTCAGGGTGGGAATATCAGCAAAGGCTTCGGGGCGTTTTTCTGCCGCCACACCTAATACACGCACCTTGCCAGACTCCATGAATGGAATGATGACGTTGGTGGACATGACCGCGTCCAGATGCCCCCCCATTAAGGCACCAATGGCTTCAGAGTCTGATTTGTAAGGAACGTGGGTCACTTGAACACCTGCCGCCTTGGCCAACTCCACAATGGCCACATGGTTACCGGAATAACGGCCCGGAGAGCTGATGGTCAATTCACGGGGTTTTTCTTTAGCGTGTTTGAGCAGGTCATCGAGTGTTTTATAAGGAGAATTGGCATCAACACCCAGCGCGAAGTCATAGCTGGCAAAAGCCGCAATGTAACTCAGGTCTTTAACAGGGTCATAACGGGTTTTCTGCAAGTAAGGCTGGCGGAAAATACCAACCGGAGTCAGGGCCAATTTATAGCCATCAGGCTTGGTATTAACCATTTCGTTGGCGCCCATGGAGCCAGCAGCACCGGGTTTGTTTTCAACCACAATGGTTTGGCCAAGCTGTTTTGACAAACTTGCACCCAGTGCCCGTCCGATAAGATCGGTGGTACCACCCGCCGCGTAGGGAACAACCAGTGTAATGGGTTTGCTAGGGTAACTGTCAGCGCCCTTTGCCATTGTTGCCGGGGTAAAAAAAGCAGCGCTTACAGCGGTGCTTAATACAGCCAATTTATAGAGTCTTTTCATAGATAAATATCTCCTGCTTCCGTGATCGGAATAATATCAGGCACAGCGCCCGGTAACCATATTGGTATATTCTATCATTAGACGGGTTGATTGCCTTAGCATCAGACCGACCAATTGAATCAATATTATAAAATCATGTTTTGCATTGTGGAATGATTTAACGCAAGAAATAAATATTTCAATAAAAAAAACTCCCCTGTACTCGCGTACAGGGGAGCATAATTTACTGCCCGGGATTTTCCGTACCGGGATCAGGATTCCTGTTTCATTCTTTCTACAATACTACGTTCTTCCTCAAACGTTTTCTGTGCAAATTCAGTGTACTGGGCAGCATCCATGTAATCAGTGCGAATACCATAATCTTTTAACACTTTGATTACTGCCGGATCATCCATGGTCACTTTTACGGCTTTTTCCAATGTGGACACAATATTATCAGGCAATCCTTTAGGGCCCGCCAGGCCTAATGGAGAACGAATCACCACTGGATAGCCAAGTTCCTTAAGGGTGGGATACTCGGCAAAAGCGGCAGGACGCTTTTCTGCAGCGGTTGCCAGAATCCTGACCTTGCCTGATTGAACGAAAGGAATCACGCTATTGGACACAACGGATGTTTTAATATGCCCGCCCATTAGGGCACCTACGTTTTCCGAGTCGCCTTTATAGGGAATATGGGTAAATTTTGCCTTAACTGCCGTACCCAGTTCAGTCATGACCACATGGTTGCCGGTAAAGCGTCCTGGTGTACCGTAATCAATCTCACCCGGCTTTTGTTTAGCGTGTTCCACCAGTTCTTTGATGCTTTTAATGGGAGAGTCTGCCGCCACGGAAATGGTGAAATCATACTCTGCAAAAGCAGCAATATAAGTCAAGTCCTTGATGGGATCATAACGGGTTTGCTGCAAATAGGGTTGGCGGAAAATACCAACCGGTGACAAGGCCAGGCGATATCCATCGGGCTTGGTGTTAACCATTTCATTCGCGCCCATGGAACCGGCCGCCCCCGATTTGTTTTCGATAACGACGGTTTGTTTAAGCTGACGGGAAAGACTGTCCGCCATTGCCCTGGCAATGAGGTCTGTGGTCCCGCCAGGGGCATAAGGCACAATAATGGTAATGGGTTTGGACGGATAGTTATCTTGCGCAAAAACCGGCGCGCCCACAAAAAGGCCGGCCACTATCACGGGCAACGTTATTGTTTTAATGCTTTGCAAACTGAAGGTCATGTCTCGTTTCCTGATTATTTATGTATTCATATGAATGTAATGGCCAACCATTTCCTGCAATAAAGTGGCAAATAGACGGCAAAAACATTCCATATTTGAGTAAGGAGTTTCCACTATACGGTTAATAATAGTTGGATTTATCAAGGTAAAACATCTATCATTAACCCTAATAAACAAAATCACATTCCGCACTGCAGAATTAATACAGGAGGCTTTATATAATGAAAAAACTGGTATTGGCAACGTTGGCAGCGGTAAGCCCGCTGATGTTTTCACAAAGTGCTGTGGCCCAGGATAAGTGGCCGTCCAAGCCCATTACGGTGATTGTGCCCTATACTCCGGGTGGTTCTACCGATACGGTTTCGCGGGTGGTAATGCAAAAACTGTCCGATCGTCTGGGACAAACTATTGTGATCGAAAACAAACCCGGCGCCAACAGCACGATAGGCACCTCACAGGTTGCCCGGGCAAAACCCGATGGCTATACGTTTGTAACGATTTTGGCCGCTTATTCAGCAAATCCGCATTTGTATAAGCTGAATTATTCCAATGATGATTTCACGCCGGTTTCACATATTGCCGATTTACCGCTATTTTTGTTTACCAGCAAAAAGCTACCGGTTAACTCATTGCAAGAGCTGGTTGAGTATGGCAAGAAAAACCCATTGAATTATGCCTCTAGCGGAATTGGTTCAAGTGCGCATTTAACGGGTGCGCATTTTGCGAAGATTGCGGGTCTTGAAATGAACCATATTCCGTATAAAGGTAGCGCTCCTATTCTGGCTGATTTGTTAAGCGGTCAGGTTTCCATGGTGTTTGATCCCATCCTGGTACCCATGCCTTACGTGAAAGAAGGCAAATTGAATGTGTTGGGAATTACTTCTTTAGAGAAGTATGAGGGTGAGGAGTCGGTACCTACACTTGATGAGTCCGGCTTCAAGGGATTCAAGATGAATTCATGGGTAGCCTTGCTGGCACCTGCTGGCACGCCACAAGAGATTGTTGATCGTGTTTCAAAGGAAATTGCCGAGCTGGTTAAAGACCCAGAAGTGACTGAGAAGTTCAAGAGCGCGGGTTTTGTGCCGGTTGGCAGTACACCCGCTGAATTGAGCGAATTGATTAAACGCGACTCCGAACTGTATGGCAGCATCGTGAAGGAATCAAATATTAAGGTGCAATAAAGCTTAATATTTTATTTGCCACCGGTGCGTTCTAATTACCACCGGTGCGGCAAATAAGAACGCCACTAAACCTCACACAAACGCCGTGCGCCTTCCAGCAGTGTTTCGTCATCTTTGGAAAACGTTAAGCGAATCACTGCCTGATCGGTGCCATCCGAATAAAATGCAGACAATGGCAGTGTTGCCACGCCATGGTCTACAATTAGTTTTCTAACCATTTCCACATCAGACAAATCACTAAAATGCCCGAAACCGGCCAGCATGAAATAGCCACCCTTGCTGGGTAACAACTCAAACCGGGATGCCTTCAACGCCTGTGCTAGCAAATCCCTTTTTTCCTGGTAAATGGTTGATAAGGTCAGGTAATGATTGGGCTGCTCCATAATGGCAGCCAGCGCATACTGCATGGGGGTATCGGCCGGGAACATGACATACTGCTGAACCTTGCGGATTTCCTGCGTAAGGATGGCAGGTGCCACGCAATAGGCCACATGCCAGCCGCTTACCTTAAACACTTTGCTAAACGAGGTGACCACAATAGAACGCGCGGCCAAGTCTGGGTAAGAGGACATGGAACGATGTACGTCCTCATCAAAAACCAGATGCTCGTACACCTCATCAGACAGGATAATAATATTGCTGTCTTTCACCAATGCTTGCAAAGCCTGCACATCATCTTCAGACAACACCGATCCCGTCGGATTATGGGGTGAATTGATGATAATCATGCGGGTTTTGGCATTAATCTTTGCCTTTACCTGATTCCAGTCTGGCGTAAAATGCGGCGCTTCCAGCCTGATGGCCACCGGAATAGCCCCCTGCAAACTAATCATGGCCGCATAGCTGTCAAATGAAGGTTCAAAATAAATCACCTCATCACCCGCCTGCACCACTGCAGCGATGCTGGCGAACACTGCTTCTTTGGCACTGGGCATCACCGTCACTTCCGTGTCGGGATGGTAGCTATGGGTATAAAGAAATGAAATCTTATCGGCAATTTTTTCACGCAACGCCATTAACCCAGCCCATGGCGCCGGCTGGCTGCCTTCTGCCTGCATCGCTTCATGGGCATTCTCGATAAGCTCTTGGGAGAATGGAAAGTCGGGGGTACCATGCGCCAGATTGATGGCATTATATTGCGCTAATAAATCATCGGTAACACTAAAAATACTGCTACCGCTAGAGGCAAACTTGGATTTTATCTGCATAATGACATCCTGGCGTTAAAGGTGGCTGATTATTTCGCTACCCAATTGGCATTGAAATACTTTTCAGACAGTTTGCCTATAGTCCCGTCATTTTTCAACTCTTGAATAGCCACATCGAGGCGTTGTTTTAACGCTTTATCATTTTTACGCAAACCAAAAGCAATCCCCTCACCAAAAATATCCGGGTCATGCAACAGGGGTTCAACCAATTCGTACTCGGCACCTTCAGGGCGGTTCAGGAAGCTATCCAGGGCACTGGGGCTATTTTGCACTGCACCTTGAATACGGCCATTGGCCAAATCCTGGTAAATTTGATCTTGTGAAGCATAAGACACAATCTTCACTCCCTGCTTGCCCCAATGCTTGCGCACAAAGGCTTCCTGCGAAGAACCCTGCAATACCCCAATCGACAAGTCTTTCAGGCTCTCAACGGTGGGCTGCAGGCCAGACCCTTTTTTAACCAGCAACTGGCTGGGCACAACATACACCGGCTGGGTAAAATCAATCACCTTCTGACGGGCCGCCGTAATATCCATGGCTGAATTGATAAAGTCAAACTTGCGAGCGTTCAGGGCGGGAATCAGGCCATCAAAACTAGTTTCCACCCATTCACATTTAACTTTCATTTTGGCACAAACGGCCTCACCCAATTCAATATCAAAGCCAATCAAGGTGCCATCGGGCGCTTTGCTTTCAAAAGGCGGATACAGGGCTTCCACCCCAATTTCAAGGGTTTCATTGGCTTGTGCCACACCTGTCACAGAAGCCAGGGCCAGCATGCCCGCCAGAACAAAAGGTTTTATTTTCATTGAATTTTCCTGCAAAAAAACCCCTGTTTTCACAGAGGTTTATCGTTTTATAACATGTGTCGATACAGTCTGCGCCCCTGTCTTGGCAGAAAACACAAGCATGAACCGCTAGCGAATGACAATAAGGCTACACGTAATTAATGGATTGTTCAACCGGTTTTCAGAAGGCAAGCCAATCTCACTGTGGCAGCCTATTCAATGCAAGTCACTAGATACTGACAACATGAAGACTTTTTTCAGACAGCATTTTCTGCTTCATTGATCCGAAACAAATAATTATATGAAAAAATATTATATTATTTTATATAATATTTAACCGTAAGCTATTCTACCTCTCTCTTCAGAAAGGAATACCATGCACAAAACCATACATACCGATGTCGCCATTATTGGTGCAGGAACTGCCGGCCTATATGCACTTAGGGAAGTGCGCCGCGCCAATAAACAGTTTGTTCTTATTGATAAGGGCCCTTTAGGCACCACGTGTGCACGGGTGGGTTGCATGCCATCAAAACTGGCCTTGCATGCCGGCGCTGTCCAGCGACTGCAAGAAAATATGCAAAACCCTGCCACCGCTTTGGATACAGACAAACTTAATGACACTTGGGCAGGACTACAAAAACAGCGAGATTTTTTTGCAGCCCGGGCCTGCAATATGGCCATTTCAACAGCACAAGACAATCTTTTAACCGGCACCGCACGCTTTCTGAACACTACGACCCTGGAAGTCAGCAACAACGACCAAACCACCCTGGTTTATGCAAAGAAAGTCATAATTGCCAACGGCTCACGACCCGCCATACCTGCCTGGCTAGATCCGGTTCTGGAATACACCGTCAGCACCGACGAACTGTTTGAACTTAAAGAACTGCCTGCCAGTATTGGTATTTTAGGGCTTGGTGCCATCGGGATGGAAATGGGCCTGGCCCTGTCACGCCTAGGTATCAAGGTGGTGGGGGCTGATTTATCACCGGCCATCGCTGGCATTGCCGACCCTCAAATTAACGAACAGGCCATTGACCGCTTTAGCCAGGAAATGGAGTTATGGCTTGGACAGCCAACCTCCGTGAGCCAGGCCGACAAAGGGGTACTTTTACAGTCGGGGGCACGCCAAGCACGGGTAGACCTGCTGCTGGCAGCGCTGGGCCGGCGCCCTAACCTTGACTCCCTGAACCTGCAAGAAGCCGGGTTCCCGCTGAATGACAAAGGCATCCCTTCCGTTAACCCGCATACCATGCAGGTAACAGGCCTGCCGGTTTTTCTGGCTGGCGACTGCACCGGCAGCAAAACCTTAATGCATGAAGCCAGTGCCGAAGGCAGCATTGCCGGTTTCAACGCCGTGCAAGACGATCCCGTTTGTTTCAAACGAATGGTTTCCCTGGGCATCGCCTTTTCAGACCCGGATATTTTCAGTGTGGGCGCCTCTCAAGCAGAACTGGCTTCCCGCCATATTATTACGGGCAAGGCTGAAGGTGGCGCCAATGGCCGTGCCCGTATTCTGCATGAAGAAAGCAGCCTGCTACATATCTACGCCGACCCTGAAACCGGTACTTTACTGGGTGCTGCCGGCATGGCACCTCATGCAGAGCATCTGGCGCATTTACTGGCTTGGGCCATTCAACGTAAAGAAACCGCCGTTTCCCTTTTGCAAATGCCTTTCTACCATCCGGTCCTGGAAGAAATGATTCAAAGTGCGCTGCAGGATATCGTCAGGCAAATGGCGCACAAACCGGCTTACCCTTTCGGCCTGATCCCCGTCACTTGCAATTAATTTGGATGCTTTAAAAATGAATCATGCTATTACTGGCGACACGCCCGCCCAGACAAAAGACCGACTCGCCTATTTTCCGGTTGCCCTGTTTTCATCCGTCATGGGGCTGGCCGGATTAGCCATTGCCTGGCTCAAGGCAGCGCAGGCTTTTGATTTACCCATGGAAATCGGGATCAGCCTGCGTTGGCTGGTGACGTTGCTGTTTGGATTCCTGCTTATCATTTACACCAGCAAACTCATCCGTTACCCCGAGGAAATCAAAAAAGAATGGAATCACCCGGTCAAAATAAATTTCGTGGCAACCATGAGCATTGGCCTATTACTGATATCCATTGCATGGCTGTCTGTACCCGCTGTTTCAAAATGGATGTGGATAATAGCCACCCTTGCGCACTTTCTGCTAACCATTGCCACCATTAACAGCTGGCTGAACAAAAGCCACTACCAAATCAGCCATGCCAACCCGGCTTGGTTCATTCCGGTAGTGGGCAATATATTAATCCCGATTGCCGGTGTACAACATGCGCCTGCGGATATCAGCTGGTTCTTTTTCAGTATTGGCCTGGTTTTCTGGATAGTCCTGATGACCATCGTTTTCTACCGCATCTTCTTCCACGAGCCTTTGCCCGCCAAGCTTACCCCGACGCTGTTCATTCTGATTGCGCCACCTGCGGTTGCCTTTATTTCTTATCTGGCCCTCAATCATCAATTGGATGCCTTTGCCAGAATCCTGTATTTCTTTGCCCTGTTTCTGACCCTGCTGCTCGGCAGCAATGCCATGCGTTTTTTCAGGTTGCCGTTTGCCATTTCAGCCTGGGCTTATTCATTTCCGCTGGCAGCCATTACCATTGCAACGTTTGAAATGGCCAATCGTAATACGGGCATTTTCTACTACATACTGGCAGGTGTCTTGCTGATTGTATTAAGTCTTGTTATTTTGCTCTTGGCTTACCGCACCCTGCTTGCCGTCAAAAATCATCAGATCTGCCTGCCCGAGCATTAATCATAAAAAACACCACGACGCTTGCCGGCGTAACCATTGGCCTTCAAATCAAAAGACAGGTTCTGCTTGCTATCAGGTTTCACGGTTACGCCCAACAACAGGATGCCGGTACCGCCTTTGACGCTTACGGTTAACGGTTAAGCCAGCGGACTTCAAGTTTAGGGTATTACCTCTGAAAACATCAAAGCGGCACCATTAAAAATTCATTTATGTACTTTACATATTCACTTATAGTAAAAAACCTTAAAACCTTTAATTTCAAACTGCATTTTTAAAGTCACAATTTTTACCTCAGCACCCAAACAATTCAGCCCTGCCTTCACACCGCCGAAAGCGGGAAAGTCAGGGCTGAAAATTTTTATTCGCTGGCCTTATTCACTCCCACGCAGGAGCGCGGGAGCGAGCGGGCCTGATGGCTCGCAAACCAAATATTAGTTTTTAGACTGGTCAACCAGTTTGTTGGCGGCAATCCAAGGCATCATAGCGCGCAGTTGGGCACCAACCTGCTCGATAGGATGCTCGGCATTCAGACGACGGCGTGAACGCAGTGTAGGTGCACCAGCCTGGTTTTCCAGGATGAAGCTTTTCGCGTATTCACCGGTCTGAATGTCTTTCAGGGTTTCGCGCATGGCTTTCTTGGTTTCTTCAGTCACAACACGTGGGCCGGTTACGTATTCACCATATTCGGCGTTGTTGGAGATAGAGTAGTTCATGTTGGCAATGCCACCTTCGTAGATCAGGTCTACGATCAGTTTCAACTCATGCAAACATTCGAAGTACGCCATTTCGGGTGCATAACCGGCTTCAACCAGAGTTTCAAAACCGGCTTTGATCAGCTCGACGGCACCACCGCACAGCACGGCCTGCTCACCGAACAAGTCGGTTTCGGTTTCTTCACGGAAGTTGGTTTCGATGATACCGGCACGGCCGCTACCAATGGCTGAGGCGTAAGACAGGGCGATGTCGCGAGCGGCACCGGAATTATCTTGATGAACGGCAACCAGCGCAGGCACACCACCACCTTGTGAGTAAGTACCACGTACAGTGTGACCAGGAGCTTTTGGTGCAATCATGATCACGTCTACGTCGGCACGAGGGACAACCTGGCCGTAGTGAACGTTGAAGCCATGTGCGAAAGCCAGTGCTGCACCGGGTTTCAGGTTGGCAGCGATCTGGTTGTTATACACTTCAGCAATGTTTTCATCGGGCAGAAGAATCATGACCAGGTCGGCAGATTTAACAGCTTCAGCCACTTCAGCCACTTTCAGGCCAGCGTTAACCGCTTTGTTCCAGCTTGCGCCATTTTTGCGCAGGCCAACAGTCACATTAACACCTGACTCGTGCAGGTTCAGTGCGTGGGCATGGCCTTGGGAACCATAACCGATAATAGCCACGTTTTTGCCCTTGATTAAAGACAGGTCACAATCTTTGTCGTAAAAAACTTTCATTTAAAGCCCCAAAATATATATTTTTATAAATCAAAAAAATGGTTTGAACTGCATCAGTGGAATCATACCTGATTTCACAACAATTACAGTTTCAAAATCCTTTCACCGCGCCCGATGCCGGACACGCCTGTACGAACGGTTTCAAGAATGGAACTGCGATCCAGGGCATCAATGAATGCCTGGGTTTTTTCCTGAGTACCGGTGAGTTCTATCGTGTAGGACTTATCGGTTACATCAACGATATGTCCACGGAAGATATCCGCCATGCGTTTGACTTCTTCGCGTTCCTTG
>JBBADT010000049.1:0-21211 GCA_041656315.1 Advenella sp. | reverse complement strand
TATTTTTGCATTGCTTTTTATAAGGCTGCCGGTTTATTCAATTTAGGCGACGGGTGGTTTCAACATCAAACCAATGCAGCGCATGAGCCCCATCAGGGGTTATGTGAATAACATTGCCGGGCTTTAAATGTGCCTGTTCTTGCGCATTGGCATGAATGTTTTGCCGGATAACAATATTTGTTTGCCCTATCACGCCATGAATCAGTTGTTCGGATCCCAGTATTTCAACCATTTCAATGCTAACCGGTATGCCGGTATCCTGAAGTTGGCAGTTTTCAGGCCTGAAGCCCATGATGGCCTGTGTTTTTCCTTTTGGCAAATCCGGGATCTGATTGCGATTGATGGGTAAGGAAGTGCCATCTGCCGTTGTTATTTTACCCTCATGACTAATCGTGACATTAAGCAGATTCATGGGGGGAGAGCCAATGAAACTGGCAACAAAGGTTGAGGCAGGACGTTCGAATACTTCCATGGGGGTACCGATTTGTTCTGCAATGCCTTTGTTCATGACAATCATACGCTGCGCCAAGGTCATGGCCTCTACCTGGTCGTGAGTGACATATAAGCTGGTGGTTCCAAGGCGGCGGTGCAGCTTTTGGATTTCAAGTCGCATCTGTACACGTAACTTGGCGTCCAGGTTGGAAAGCGGTTCATCAAACAGAAAAACCTTTGGCTCGCGCACAATGGCCCTACCCATGGCAACCCGCTGACGCTGGCCTCCCGATAACTGCTTCGGACGACGGTCAAGCAAATGGGAAAGTTCAAGCGTTTCTGCTGTTTGCTGGACCCGTTCCTTGATTTGTTCTTTTGTCATTTTACGTATTTTCAGGCCATAGGCCATATTGTCAAATACCGACATATGCGGGTAAAGCGCATAGTTTTGGAACACCATGGCAATATCCCGCTGTGCAGGCTCAAGGTGATTAATGCTTTGGGTATCTATCTGGATATCGCCTTCGGTAACGGTCTCCAGGCCTGCCACCATGCGCATCAGGGTTGATTTTCCGCAGCCTGACGGGCCTACAATGACAATAAATTCTCCATCTTTGATATCCATGCTAATGCCGTGAATAACTGCCACATTTCCCGGATAGGTTTTTTTGACATTTTTAAAGCTAAGTGTTGCCATGGTGAATAATCCTTATTTATTTTTCCGAGTCTACCAAGCCTTTGACAAACCATTTTTGCATGAGTACAACCACCAGTCCCGGAGGGACCATGGCGAGCAGGGCGGTTGCCATGACCAGGTTCCATTCGGTTACGCTGTCACCACCCCCAATCATGGTTTTAATACCCACCACAATCGGTGTCATGTCCTCAGATGTTTTCATCACCAGTGGCCATAAGTACTGGTTCCAGCCATAGGTGAACTGAATCACGAAAAGGGCGGCAATACTGGTTTTGGATAAGGGAAACAAAATGTCCTTGAAAAAGCGGATGGGGCCTGCCCCATCAATACGGGCAGCCTCTACCAGCTCATCAGGGACGGTAAGAAAAAATTGCCTGAACAGAAAAGTGGCGGTAGCGGAGGCAATAAGTGGCAAGGTAAGTCCTGCGTATGAATTAGTCAGTCCCAACCCGGCAACCACTTCGAAGGTGGGGGAAATGCGCACTTCCACAGGGAGCATCAGGGTGATGAAAATCATCCAGAAACAAAGCATTCTAAAAGGAAAACGAAAATACACCACGGCAAACGCTGACAGCATGGATATGCTGATTTTGCCAATAGAGATGATCATGGCAATGACAAAAGATACCCATAACATATTGCCAACCGGGGTGGTTTGCACAGAGCTGCCCGTAAAGAGCACCTGGGTATAGTTCTCAATAAAGTGTGTGCCAGGAAGCAGGGAAATAGGCGCATTGGCTACTTCACGGGCTGTTTGGGTAGAAGCAACAAACGCGACGTAAAGCGGGAAGGCAACAATGATCAAACCCAAAACCAGGATGAGGTGTGCCAGAAGATCAAGCCAGGGACGACGTTCAATCATGATGAATTCCTTTATTGGGCTGGATTAGTATTGCACTTTGCGGTCAACGTATCGGAATTGAATGATCGTCAATAAAATGACAATAAACATAAGAATGACGGATTGTGCACCGGAAGAACCATAATCAAATGATTTGAAAGCTGTTTTATAGACGTTGTAGACTAAAATGTTGGTTGAGCTGCCGGGGCCACCTTGTGTGGTGGTATCAATAATCGCGAAGGTTTCAAAAAATGCGTAAACCATGTTAATGACCAGCAGAAAAAAGGTCGTTGGTGATAATAGTGGGAAAACAATTGTCCAGAAGCGACGGGCAGGTGAGGCGCCATCAATGGCGGCTGCCTCAATGAGCGATCTGGGAATGGATTGCAGGCCAGCCAGGAAGAACAGGAAATTGTAGGAAATCTGTTTCCATACGGCAGCCATGACGACCAGGGCCATTGCATCAGTAGAGTCCAGTCGTGGGTTCCAGTCCAGGCCCATCTGAGTCAGGTAAACAGCCAATGTGCCTACGGCAGGCGAAAACAGGAATGCCCAAAGTACACCCACTACAGCAGGTGCTACGGCATAGGGCCAGATCAACATGGTTTTGTAAAGCATGGCCCCTTTAATGACCCGATCGGCCATAACGGCCAACAGCAGTGAAACAGATAAACCGGTAACGGCAACCGCTATTGAAAAAGCAAAGGTGACTTTAAATGAGTCAAAGTAATAAGAGTTGTTGAAAAGAGCCGTGTAGTTGTCAAGACCTACAAATTGTTGGTCTCCGCCAAAAGCAGATTCTATGAAAAATGATTGCCAAATTGCCTGGCCGGCAGGCAGGAAAAAGAATATCACCGTAATCAGAAGTTGGGGTGCAAGCAGGAGATAGGGCAATAACTTATGATTGAAAACGACGCGTTTTTCCATTATGCCTCTTGGTTTTGGTATTTAAAGGAGTGAAAAACAGCGAGCATACATATTTTATTTGCTCGCTGTTTAGGCCGGGTAGCGCAGATTACTTATTGCTGTTTTCGAAACGCTGCAACAGTTCATTGGCGCGTTTCTGCATGTTTTCCAGGCCCTCTTCAACAGAGACTTTCTGGGCAAAGATGTTTTCCATTTCAGCGTCCTGGATATCGCGGATTTGCGGCAGGAAGCCCAGGCGAACACCGCGGGACTCATCGGTGGTTTCAACGTTTAGCTGAATGAAAGGAACATCAGTACCTGGATTCTTGTCATAGAAACCTGATGCTTTGGTAAGCTCATAGGCTTCCTTGACTACAGGAACGTAACCGGTGTCCTGGTGCCATTTGGCCGCCACTTCGGGGGATGCAATATATTGGAAGAACTCGGTAATACCTTTGTTGACTTCGGGTGACTTATTATTGAATACCCACAAGGAAGCACCACCAATGACGCTGTTTTGCGGTGCACCGGGAACATCTTCATAGTAGGGCAGTGTGGAAATGCCAAATTTGAACTGCGCGTTTTTGGTAAAGCTGGCACGTGAGCCGCTTGAACCAGTAAACATGGCACATTTGCCTGAAGAGAACAAGGCGTTGGCGGCATCGCCACGACCACCATAGGTGAACGTGCCATCTTTGGCCATTTGATTGAGGTAATTGAAGTGTTTGACGAAGCCGTCTTGGGTGAGTTGAATACGGGCATCAAGACCATCGAAACCGTTGTTTTTGCTGGCATAGGGGAAATTATGCAAGGCAGCGAAGTTTTCAACCAAAACCCATGAAGGCCACGAGGTTGTATAGCCACATTCAATCCCTGCCTCTTTGAGCTTTTTGGCAGCTTCGTTAATTTGGGCGTATGTTTTGGGTGGGGTATTGGGATCAAGGCCTGCTTTTTCAAACATGTCCTTGTTGTAATAGAAAACTGGAGTAGAACTGTTAAAAGGCATGGAAGCCAGTTTGCCGTTGGGCTCGGAGTAATAACCTGCAATGCCAGGAACAAATTTTTTGGGGTCTATCGGGTTGCCCACTTCCTCTGACATTTCCTGAATGGGTTTGATGGCTCCTTTGGAGAACATCATGGTTGCCGTGCCTACTTCAAAAACCTGGATGATATCCGGGGCCTGACCGGCACGGAATGCAGCAATGCCTGCATTCATGGATTCGCCGTAAGCGCCTTTGTAGGTGGGCTTGATTTTGTAGTCGGATTGCTTTTGATTGAAATTATCAACGATTTCGTTAACCCGTTCTCCAAGAGGGCCTTCCATCGAGTGCCAGAAAGTGATTTCTGTCGCGGCTTGGGTGCTGAAACTGGCCAGGGCAAAAATACTGCCCAAGATCATTGCAGATTTCTTGATTTGCATGTTACTTTCTCCGGTTATTTAATAACTGCATTCTTTTGGAATAGTTACTTCAGAAGTAAAGCAAAGATAATATGACTCGTTTATTACAATATGGTGAATTTATAACCAATACAGAAGTTTTGCAAGCCTTATAAAATCAAACTAAAATGGCAGGATTGTTAAATCCTTGCTGAATTGGTAATAAAATCACAGCATCTTTCTTATGTCCGGTTAGCGTTTGGTTCAGGTTTGATACCTTTTTAAACCGGTCTTTTCTCATAAAGTAAATTTTCTCCATGAAACAAAATACCAAAATCGCCTTTATAGGCGGGGGCAATATGGCCATGGCCATGGCCAGTGGCATGATTGGCACTGTTTGCCAGGCGAAAGACATTCTAGTGATTGATATCAACACGGCAGGCCACGAGCGCTGGCTTGGCAAAGGTGTTAAGGCAAGTAGTCAGGCAACAGAGGAACTTGCGCAGTGCAGCATATGGATTTACGCGGTTAAGCCACAAAACATGCATGAAGCCATTGAAAGCAGCAAAATCCATTTGCGGCCAGGTACCCTGGTTATCAGCATTGCCGCGGGCCTGAATACGCAATCCCTTTGTGGGTGGTTGGGCTCTCCGGATGAGCCCTGGCCCAGCCTTGTTCGGGTTATGCCTAATACGCCTGCTTTAATTGGCAAAGGGGTTACGGGTATGTATGCAATGCCATCACTGGATGAAAAAGACGTGTTACTGGCAGAACAAATTATGTCCTCAATTGGTTCGGTTGTTCGAGTTCAGGAAGAAAACCTGTTAGATGGCGTCACGGCTCTTTCAGGCAGCGGTCCGGCCTATGTGTTCTTGTTAATAGAGGCCCTGGTGGATGGCGCCAAGGCTTTGGGGCTTGATAACAATCAGGCCAAGAAGCTGGCGATTGAAACCATTCTGGGTTCGGCCGCGCTTGCTGCCGTATCAGACCAGGAACCTGCTACCTTGCGTGAAAACGTGACCTCAAAAGGCGGCACCACAGCTGCGGCATTAGCGGTGTTCGAACAGCACAAGTTCAGGGAGACGGTTAAACAGGCCATGCAAGCCGCTTCTGACAGGGCTGTTGAAATGTCCAGGGAATTGGGTAGGTCCTAATGAAGAATAACGGTTATTTTGATCAAATATCGTCTTTGCAGGCTTGGCTTTCCATTGCGCTGATGTGTCTTATCGTGGTTTCTTCCAATGTGCTGGTTCAACCACAATTTCATATTAATGAATGGCTTACCTGGGGAGCATTAACGTATCCGGTTTCTTTTCTGGTTACAGATTTGCTTAACCGGCGTTTTGGTCCGCAGGTGGCCAGAAAAATAGTGCTGGTGGGTTTTGTGGCTGCCATTATTGTTTCATATCTACTGGCTGATGCTCGCATTGCAATTGCTTCTGGCACTGCTTTTTTGTTTGCGCAGCTTGGTGACATTTTCATTTTTGACAAAATGCGTTTGTTAAGCTGGTGGAAGGCTCCCTTTATAGCGGGTGCTTTGGCATCGGTCATTGACACTTTCCTGTTCTTCGGTCTTGCGTTTGCCGGTACTGCTGTACCTTGGGTATCACTGGCACTGGGTGATATGGTGGTGAAACTGCTGGTTAGCATATGTTTGTTACTGCCATTCAGAATGCTCATGTGGAATATTGGCAAGCCTAAAAACTGTACGATTTAATGGTTTTCTAATGGTTTTCAGGACTTTACCCGGAATCGGATTTTGTCTATCCTTCTGGGAATCCCTTTTATTGGTATAACGAGAAAAAAATGCAAGAGTTCTTACCTCAGTTTATCCAGCAGCTGTTTAACGGCTTGTCGCTAGGTGCCATTTATGCATTAATTGCAATTGGCTACACCATGGTGTACGGCATCATAGGCATGATCAACTTTGCCCATGGTGAAATTTACATGATTGGTGGGTATGTCGGTCTGGTGACGTTGTCTGCCATTGGCGTCAATAGTGGCGTTCCTGTTCCCATCACTATTCTTTGCATGATCCTGATTGCGGTGGCGGTAACGGCGGTTTATGGTTACTCGGTAGAAAGAATCGCCTATCGGCCAGTACGGGGTGGGCCAAGGCTGGTTGCGCTTATTACGGCTATTGGCATGTCTATATTTTTGCAAAACTGGGTGGCCATTGGCCAGGGGTCTCGTGATATGGCCGTTCCCAGTCTCATTCCGGGTGCCTTGCAGTTTACCGTTGGCGCATCAGACTTTACGGTAACGGTCACTTACGCCAGACTGCTTATTATCACCGTGGTTTTCTTTCTCATGGTTGGCCTGACTTTTTATATCAAGAACTCAAAAATGGGCAGGGCCTCGCGAGCCTGTTCCCAGGATATGCACATGGCCAATCTGTTGGGCATTGATACCAACAAAGTCATTTCCTTTACCTTTATTCTGGGGGCCATGCTGGCAGCTGTTGGAGGGGTGCTTATTGCCCTTACCATTGGCAAGCTAAATCCTTTTATCGGGTTTATTGCGGGTATCAAGGCATTTACTGCCGCTGTGCTGGGTGGGATTGGCAGCATCCCTGGCGCCATCCTGGGTGGGCTTTTATTAGGTGTGGCCGAAACCATGGCCGCGGCTTATTTGTCTTCCCAATACAAAGATATTGTTGCCTTTGGACTGCTGATTTTCATTTTGCTGTTCAGGCCTAGTGGTTTGTTGGGTAAACCTGAAGTGGAAAAAGTGTAATGAAAAATATAAAAAGTGCATTTTTTGCAGCCCTTTTAACAGGTATCATGATTGTCCCCATCTTCGGGCTTCAGCTTGAACGAAAGGGCATCAACACCGAGATTATTCCGCATTGGAGCATTGTGCTGTGGGGGATGGCCATGGTGTTCGTGGTTCAATTATTAAAACCTTATATATTCAAAAAAAGACCAGGTGTTCGTTTTAATCTGCCCAGAGTCCCCTCACTGAACCCTAAATCCAGTACCCTGTTGCTGGGTCTGGTTTTTGTTGCGGCTGTTATATGGCCATTTTTCAGTGGACGCAGTCAAGTGGATATTGCCACGCTGGTGCTTATTTACGTCATGCTTGCGCTTGGGCTTAACATTGTTGTTGGCTTTGCGGGCTTGCTGGATCTCGGTTTCGTGGGTTTTTATGCTGTTGGCGCTTACACTTATGCCTTGCTTTATCATTGGGCTGGCTGGGGCTTCTGGGAGGCTTTACCTGTTGCCGGGGTCATGTCGGCTTTTTTCGGTTTTCTGCTGGGTTTTCCGGTCTTGCGGCTGCGGGGTGATTACCTGGCAATTGTTACGCTGGGGTTTGGTGAGATTATCCGCCTGTTATTAATTAATCTATACGGATTTACCGGTGGTCCCGATGGTATTTCAGGTATACCCAAGCCTACCGTATTTGGGTATGAAATGACACGCAAGGCCTCTGTGGAAGGTGCGCAAACTTTTCATCAGTTAATGGGCTGGAAGTTCAGTACGATGGATGTGGTTATTTACCTGTACCTCATGGCACTGGTATTGGCCTTTGTTACACTTATTATATCCAATCGACTGGTTCGCATGCCAATCGGGCGGGCCTGGGAAGCCTTGCGGGAAGATGAAATTGCCTGTCGCTCATTGGGATTGAACCCCACCCGAATCAAGTTGTCCGCTTTTACCCTGGGTGCGACTTTTGCCGGTTTGGGTGGTGCGTTTTTTGCGGCCCGTCAGGGGCTTGTCAACCCCGAGTCATTTACCTTTATTGAGTCAGCGCTTATTTTGGCAATTGTGGTGTTGGGCGGAATGGGGTCGCAAATAGGCGTCATTCTTGCGGCCATTATATTAACCGTATTGCCAGAATTGGCACGTCAGTTTGCCGAGTACAGAATGTTGATTTTTGGTTTGGTCATGGTGTTAATGATGGTATGGCGCCCGCAAGGCTTGCTGCCGGTAAAACGTCCGCAAGTGGAGATTCCCAATGAGTGAAAAAATATTAAGCGTTAATGGCTTGATGATGCAGTTTGGCGGGTTGCTGGCAGTTGATTCAGTAAGTTTTGATGTAAACAAAAATGAGATTTTTGCCATTATTGGCCCTAACGGAGCCGGTAAAACCACCGTTTTTAATTGTGTGAGCGGTTTTTATAAACCTACGGCTGGTAGCATCACGCTTAATGGCAAGGCTATTGCCGGTTATCCAAGCCATAAGGTTGCCCAGCATGGTTTGGTCCGCACTTTCCAGAATGTGCGTCTGTTCAAGCATCTTACGGTTCTGGAAAACCTGCTGGTGGCACAACATACTCAAATCAAATCCAGCCTGTTACCGGGTTTGCTTAATTTGCCTTCTTATCGCCGTTCCGAAAGGCAAGCATTAAATAATGCGGTCAAGTGGCTGGATTTCATGGGTTTGCGTCAATTTGCCAACCGTGAGGCGGGTAATTTAGCCTATGGGCACCAGCGCCGCCTTGAAATTGCGCGCTGCATGATTACCAACCCTTGTTTGCTTTTACTTGATGAACCTGCCGCTGGATTGAATCCGCAAGAGAAAAAAGATCTGGCGGATTTAATTAATCAGTTGCGCAATGATTTTGATATGTCTGTGCTTTTAATTGAACATGATATGAGTTTGATCATGGGTATTTCCGACCGCATTCTGGTCATGGAACATGGTAAACCTATTGTGACAGACAAACCCGAGGTCGTTAGAGCCGATCCGCGTGTTATTAAAGCCTATCTGGGAGAAGAATAAGTGTTAAAACTGGAAAAGGTGAGTACTTTTTACGGTGCAATCCAGGCTTTGGATGAAGTCAGTGTTGAGGTCAATCAGGGTGAAATCGTCACCTTGATTGGAGCAAATGGCGCCGGTAAAACAACTTTGCTGATGACGGTTTGCGGCAATCCGCGAGCCAGAAGTGGTTCTATTACCTTTCTTGATGAGGATATTACCAACGAATCCACACATAAAATCATGCAAAAGGGCATTGCCATCTCACCTGAAGGCAGGCGGGTTTTTCCTGACATGACGGTTGTTGAAAATCTGAAAATGGGTGGTTTTTATCTTAAACCCCAAGAAATTGAAGAGGGCCTGGATCATGTCTTTAAGTTGTTTCCCCGGCTTAAAGAACGTGCCAATCAGCGCTCTGGGACAATGTCGGGAGGAGAGCAGCAAATGCTGGCTATTGGTCGGGCATTAATGAGCAAACCACGATTGTTGCTCCTTGATGAGCCCACGCTGGGTTTGGCACCCTTGATTATTGCCCAGATTTTTGAAATTATCAGAACAATCCGTGATGAGGGTGTGACCGTTTTCCTTGTAGAGCAAAATGCCAACAAGGCTTTGCAGCTTGCTGACCGGGGATACGTACTGGAAACTGGCAAGGTGGTGCTTTCTGATACAGGAGCCAACCTGTTGATTAATGATGATGTGCGTAAGGCTTATTTGGGGCATTAATTTAAATGCATGACTGAAAAAAAACCTGCTTGCCTAATAAGGTAAGCAGGTTTTTTTAGGTCAATCAACTGGTTACACTATTCTTTGGCTTGGGATTTGTTTAAGACAAGCCCCTCATCATCATTACCCTGATCGCTATTGTCGTTTGTCTGGTTGCTATCTGTGGACATTCTGTTGTTTTCGATATTCTCATCGGTTTCGTCATGTCCATCCAGGGAATGATCCAGAGACAAGATGACATTACCTGATTTTTCTTTGGCAATTCTATATGCAGGTCTTTCTTGCACTGCACTTAGAAAGGATTGAATGTTTTGCATGTCGGCGGTAATGCAGCCACAGGCTTCTGCCAGTTCTAATGGGTAGCACATCTGAATGTCTGCAGCGGTAAACTGGCTGCCACAGAACCAGCCATGTTGTCCTAGTTCACTATCGATGAAATTAAGTTTTTTTTCAATTTCTGGAAGGACATTGGCGTGAATGCTGCCATTAACGGCCTTTTTAAGAATGGAGCGGGCAAAAAATGGCACACGTGTGGTACTCAATTTCAACAAGGCCTGATGCTTGGACAATGCAGGCATGAGTGAGCCTTCGGCAAAATGCATCCACAGGGAGTATTGGTTGTAATCGGCAGAGGCGACGGGTGGGCGTAACCCACTACGATCATAGTGGTTAAGCAGGTATTCGATAATTGCGCCAGATTCAATCAGGGTTAAGCCATTATCATTAAGTACAGGGGCAACGCCTAGTTGATGGATGTCCTGCAGTGACGTTTCAGCTTCTGATGTTTCTGTGTTTCTGCGGTGATGCCTTATTTGGTATGAAAGCCCCAACTCTTCCAAAAGCCAGACGATACGAAAAGATCTTGAAGACTCCAGGAGATGAATAGTGATCATAATAGACTCCGGTTTAGAAAGTTAAGAGGACGATGGCAGAATATCGCGGATTTTATCAATGAGCATTTCTGGCTCTTCACTGTCTGAAGCCAAAAACTGGACTTTTCCATTGGCATCAAAGATGTATATTCCACGTGCATGCATGACTTCGTAATTATTGGGATCGCTGCCTGGTTGGGGTTTTTCTATTTGGTAAGCAACACGATAGCGACGTGCAATATCAGCAATTTGTTTTTCGGTGCCAGTCAGGCCAATGGCGCCATTATCAAAGGCGTCAACGTAAGCTTGTAAAACTTCAGGCGTATCTCGATGTGGGTCTACACTAAGAAAGATAATCTGGATATTGTTGGCATGTTCGCCAAGCATGCTTTTGACTGCCGACAACTGCGCCATGGTGGTGGGGCAGATGTCAGGGCAGCTGGCATACCCAAAAAACAAAAGCACAACTTTACCCTTGACGTCATTCTCTGTAATAGTCTTGTCTTGTGCGCCGTTTAAACTGAATTTCAAATCAGGTAGGCGGCCTGTGATTTTATAAATCACACTGGGCTTGGCTTGTGGCTGTTCCTGCGCTAAGACAGGAACAGAATGCAACAAGGCTACCGCCAATACTGATGAAAGCAAGGTTTTCTTGATCATTACGCGGGTACCAAAATTATATCAGGCCGCTTCAGTCATGCCGCAATGCCGTAACAAGGCTTCGGGGCTAGGCTCGCGACCACGGAACGCTTTGAAGGATTCTGCCGCAGGACGGGAACCGCCAACAGCCAGGATTTCTTGCCTGAATTTGTGGCCGATGACGGGATTAAGCGTACCCTGATTGTCAAGGGTGTTTTCTTCAAACAGTCCATAGGCGTCAGATGAAAGCACCTCTGCCCATTTATAGCTGTAATAACCAGCCCCATAGCCGCCTGCAAACAAGTGGGAAAAATTATGCGGGAAACGGTGCCATGCCGGCGGTATGATAACGGCTACTTCTTTACGCACTTCATTGAGTAGCGAAAGCACATCGTCAATAGAGGTTTGAGCGGTGCGTTGATGCAAAAGCATGTCAAACAGGGCAAACTCTATCTGGCGTACGGTTTGCATGCCACTTTGATAGTTTTTTGCGGCCAGCATTTTCTGGTACAAAGACTCGGGCAAAGGTTCCTGGGTTTCCCAGTGACCAGACAGCTTTTGCAGGACCGCCCATTCCCAGCAGAAATTTTCCATGAATTGGGATGGCAACTCTATGGCATCCCATTCAACACTTGCGAATGGAGAGGCTGCAGGCTCATCAACTTTGGAAAGCAGCGCGTGCAAGGCATGGCCCGACTCATGGAACAGGGTGATGACGTCATCATGAGTAAGCAAGGCGGGTTTATTGTCTTGTGGTGGGGGGAAATTGCAGGTCAGGTAGACTACCGGCGTCTGCAGATTCTCGCCATGCAAGTGGCGGGTTCGCTCGCTATCTACCCATGCTCCACTTTGTTTTCCGGCACGGGCATAAAGATCAGTGTACAAATAACCAATAAGCTCGTTGTTTTCTTTAACGGCATAGGTGGCTACGCTTTCGTGCCAGACAGGCGCCTTGAATGGGACAAGCTCAACATTGAACAGGGTGCCAATGACATAAAATAATCCATCCAGCACTTTGGGCTCTGGCAGATACTGTTTAACTTCTTCATCAGAGTAAGCATAACGGGACTTGCGCAATTGTTCTGAAACATAGGCATAATCCCAGGGTTGAAGTTCGTTCAGGCCCAATGACTGGCTGGCAAATTGCTTAAGTGCCGCCACGTCTTTTTCTGCGAAGGGTTTGGCTTTTGAGGCCAGATTACGCAGGAAGTTCACAACCTGGGCGGAATTGTCAGCCATGCGGGTTTCAAGGCGCATTTGGGCAAAATCCCCATAGCCCAGCAAGTGGGCTTCTTCGGTTCTAAGTGCCAGCATTTTTTCTATATTTGAAGAGTTGTCGTATTGGGGGTCGCCTTGCTCAGAGGCAATAGTGGCGTAACCACGATAGAGTTTTTCACGTAAGCCCTGGTTTTTGGCATACTGCATGACAGGCAGGTATGACGGCATTTTAAGCGTGAATTTCCAGCCATCTTTGTTTTCTGCCTGAGCGGTTTGTCTGGCCGCATTAATGGCGTCTTGTGGCAAACCATCCAGTTCTTTTTCATCAGTTACGATAAATTCCCATGAATCGATGGCATCTAGCGAGTTTTCGGAGAATTTTTGTGAGGTTAAGGCGATTTGTTCACTGATTTGGGCATATCGTTCTTTGTTTTCACCCTCAAGCTCTACGCCACTAAGCCGGAAATTGCGCAGCGCCAGTTCAATGATGCGTTTGCGGGTAGGGGTGAAGCTGTTGAATGCGTCGCTTTTTGAGATTTTCAGGTATTGCTGGTACAGGTCTTTGTTAAGGCCGATCCAGGTTGAAAATTCGGTCATTTTGGGTAGCATTTCATTATATGCATCACGTAATTCAGGTGTGTTAACAACTGAATTCAAATGACCAGCCACCGACCATGCCCGCCATAATCGGGCAGTGTCAGATTCCAAAGGCTCTATGAATGAATCCCAGGTTGGCTCTTTGACCTTTTCAACTATTTCATTAATGGCTTGCCGTGTATCATCAAGCAAGCTGTTGAGTGCGGGTGCCAGGTGATCTGGTTTGATGGCGCTGTAATCAATGAGTTCGGATAAGGGGGCTAATAAGGGATTGCTATTCATGGACTCTTTTAAATTAAAGTTTACGTTCTGCTGCTTCGATGGTGTTTACCAGCAGCATGACAATGGTCATGGGGCCAACGCCGCCAGGTACAGGGGTAATTGCACCGGCAACCTCTTTGGCAGAAGAAAATTCTACATCGCCTTTGAGTTTACCATCTGCACCACGGTTGATGCCGACATCAATGACAATGGCACCCGGTTTGATCATGTCGCCGGTTATCATTTCTGCGCGACCGGTTGCAACCACCAGGACATCGGCACGCTTGGTGTGTGCTGCCAGGTCTTTGGTTTTGGAGTTGCAGATAGTTACCGTGGCGCCTGCTTTTTGCAATAACAGCGCCATGGGTTTGCCAACAATGTTGCTGGCCCCTATTACGACTGCTTCAGCGCCACGAAGTTCAACATTTTCCGATTCAAGCATTTTCATGACACCATAAGGCGTGCACGGAATGAACAGGGGACGGCCAGTCATTAACGCACCGGCATTGCTGATGTGAAATCCATCAACGTCTTTTTCAGGGCTAATGGTTTCAATCACCTTGTTGGCGTCAAGGTTGGCAGGCAAGGGCAGTTGAACCAGAATGCCGTGAACGGATGGATCGTTATTAAGTTCTCGAATCCGGTTGCACAGCGCTTCTTCGCTTAAGCTGGCCGGGTATTGCTCTACCGAAGAGTTAAGGCCAAGTTTGGTAAATGTATTGGCCTTGTTCCTGACATAAACCTGGGAAGCCGGGTCATCACCAACCAGAATCACGGTAAGGCCTGGAATGATATTCTTTTCCTTAAGTGCGTTGATGCGATCCGCCAGATTCAGTTTGATTGTTTCGGCGAGTTTTTTTCCGTCAATAATGCGAGCAGTCATTCAAATGTCCTTGCGATTTAATTACTTAGCCAATGCCACTTTCATTAAGTCAGCGACAGTGGTTACTTCGAGTTTTTCCATAATATTGGCCCGATGGGCTTCTACGGTTTTAATGCTGATATTCAGGTCATCGGCAATTTGTTTATTAAGCCGGCCGGCGACAATACGACCCAGTACCTGCTGTTCCCGCGAGGTAAGACGGGCAAGCAGTGCCTGATGGTTTTTTTGCTGTTCTGCAATGGAAGCCTTGTCTTGTGCCTGCAACACCATGTGGGCAATGACTTCACGCAAATCAGCTTCATTGAACGGTTTTTCAAGAAAATCGACAGCACCTTTCTTCATGGTTGAAACAGCCATGGGAACATCACCGTGACCGGTGATGAAGACAATGGGAAGAGGGGCATTGCGCTTGATCAGTTCTTCCTGCAGCTCCAGTCCTGTCATGCCAGGCATGCGCACGTCTGCTATCAGAACGCTTATTATCGATGAGTCATAGCTTTCCAGGAATTGTTCCCCACTTTCAAAAGCCTGAACCTGATAGCCATTGGCCTCGAGTAACCAACGTAACGAATCTCTGACTGCCTCGTCATCATCAACGATAAAAATTGTGCAATTATCTGTTGTCATAGCTTTGTCCTTTAATCATTGTTCTTGGTGTTGCTCTTTTGGAGCACAGGGGAGTAAGAAGCGGAATATGGTTCCGCCTTCGGGATTTGCTTCAGCCCAGAGCCTTCCATGGTGAGATTCAATAATTGTTCTGCAAATATTAAGTCCCATACCTAGCCCCTCTGATTTTGTGCTGAAGAAGGGTTCAAATAAACGCTCGGGTTCTTTCAGGCCGTGACCACGGTCAACAACCCGTACCTCAATTTGTTTGTCATGCAGGTAGGCGTTTACGTAAAGCGTATCGGCTTCGCTATTAGCCATGGCCTCGAGGCCATTTTTAACCAAATTAAGCAATACTTGCTCAATAAGAATCGGATCGGCCAGAACATTGGGCAGGTCTTCAGGGACATTGGCCTCGATTTTGATTCTGCGCTTGCGGGCATCAATGTCGGCAAGGTCCAGCGTGTTATCGATGATTTTGGCAACAGGTGTACTTTGACGGCGTGGTTCGCTTCGTTTGACAAACTCACGGATGCGACTGATGATTTTTCCGGCACGTTCTGCCTGACTGGCCGACTTTTCAAGGGCGGACAGGAGTTTTTCCTGTGATATGTTGCCCGATTTGATCATGGCTACAATGGCCATATTGTAGTTGGCAATGGCGGTCAGGGGCTGATTGAGCTCATGAGCAAGGGAAGAGGCCATTTCGCCCATGGTGGTTAGCCGGCTGGTAAGCTGGATTTTTTCCTGCTGGATCCGGGAGTCTTCTTCGTGCTTGCGCCTTTCGGTAATATCCCGGGCAACCTGCATGCGTACTTTTCTGCCATCGGTCCAGATGAGCATGCGGTGGTGCACTTCAAACCAGCAGTCTGCCGAGGGGGCATACTGCTCTATGGTTACGCCGCTGAATCGACCGCGACGTCCACCCATAAGTTCGCTGTGACCGTTGGGCTGGGAGCCAAAAAGACGGCGGTAGGTACGGTTTGCAAATAAAAGTTCAAGCCCGGCTGGTGTATCTGCCACAACCGAAATGGCATCATCAAGGCCTTCAAGTACGGTCATGAAACGTTCATGGGCGGCAGTCAGGGCTTCCCGAACCCGCTTTGGCTCTGTAATGTCAGTCATTGATGTCATCCAGCCGATTTGCTCTCCGTTGGGGTCCCGCAAGGGAGATACATACATGCGCGAGGTAAATCGTGAGCCATCGCGTCGCTGGGCTTCAACCTCCAGTCCGGTGCTAGGGGTTTTGCCCGACATAAGGATATCCAGAATTCGCTGGTGTTCATCATACTTTCCGGGCACCCAATATGGATAAGGAATGCTTTTTCCTAACAGGTCGGCTTCATTCCAGCCCATCATGCGGCAGAAAGCGGGGTTCACATAGGCAATCCGGCCTTGCATGTCCAGAACACGCATACCCGTTGACATGGAGTTTTCCATGGCCCGTCGAAAGCTGGTTTCTGCCAGTAGGGCGGCTTCTGCATTTGAACGAAACCGTGTGTAACGCCATAAAGCCAGCAAGCTGATGATGATAATGAAAGAAAGCGCCATGACAAAGAACAACAGGCGTTCCTGCTTGGTTTCTTCATCTACGGTGACAAACATGACACTTTCTTTGTGTATTTGCTGCAGCCAGAAAAAGCCGGTCATGACAAGCAGATACAAAACAAGCACAAATACGGGTGTAATCCAATAAAGGCCTTTTTTAGTTATTTTCGCATTGTCGTAAAACGACGAAGCCAGTAGGGATTTATTGGGCAAGTCAGACATTGGTGTTACAAAAAACTCTTTAAGGTAAATGGGTATTGTAATTGAGACATTTACCTATGATACTGGTTTTGCTTCACCAGGTAAAATTTTAATGCTGTCGTAAAAATCCTTTTTATTTTTCATAATATGAAAACATATATCATTATATAAAATTTAGCTTGTGTGAATGCTGGCTGTCTCATAGAATAGAGATCGCATTATTTATATTTGGCCACTGAATATGTTGGTGGTATGCATTGCCGTATTCTGCTTTTAAGGTACAGTGTGCTGTAATTGGAGCAGAACAATATTAGAAAATAAGTGATTTGCAGACAGCAAATCTTAACAGGAGAAAACGATGTCATCGCCTGATCTCAAACAACAAATTGCACAAATCGCTGATGTTGATGCAGTTGAAACGCAAGAATGGCTTGAGGCGCTTGAAGCCGTTCTGGACCGCGAAGGTCCGGAAAGAGCTCACTTTATACTGGAAAAACTGATTGATTTGGCCCGTCGTTCAGGATCGAATATCCCGTTTTCCCCACATACCGCTTATGTAAATACCATTCCTCCCGGACTGGAACCGCCAAATCCAGGCAACCTGGCCCTTGAAGAACGAATCCGTTCATACGTACGCTGGAACGCCATGGCCATGGTTGTAAAGGCTAATAGCCATGAGCCCGTTGATGGTGGTGATCTGGGTGGCCATATTGCATCGTTTGCTTCGCTTGCCACGATGATTGGATGTGGCCAGAACCATTTCTGGCATGGTGAAACTGCCGATCATGGTGGCGACCTGGTGTACTTCCAGGGGCACTCCTCACCGGGCGTTTACGGCAGGGCTTATCTTGAAGGTCGCCTCACTGAAGAGCAACTGGATAATTTCCGTCAGGAAGTGGGTGGCAAAGGCTTATCTTCATATCCCCACCCTAAATTAATGCCTAATTTCTGGCAGTTCCCAACGGTATCAATGGGTCTTGGCCCTTTAATGGCCATTTATCAGGCACGTTTCCTTAAGTATTTGCATGCGCGCGGTATTGCAGATACCAGCAATCGCAAGGTATGGGTATTTTGTGGTGATGGCGAAATGGATGAGCCGGAATCCCTGGGCGCCATCAGTTTGGCTGCCCGTGAAAAACTGGACAACCTTATTTTTGTGATCAACTGCAACCTGCAGCGTCTTGACGGCCCTGTGCGCGGTAATGGCAAAATTATCCAGGAACTGGAAGGAGATTTCCGTGGTAGTGGCTGGAATGTTATCAAGCTGATTTGGGGCAGTTATTGGGATCCGTTGCTGGCCCGTGACAAAGAAGGTATTTTGCGTCGTGTCATGGAAGAAACCGTTGATGGAGAATACCAGGCTTATAAAGCCAATGACGGTGCCTATGTGCGTGAACATTTCTTTGGCAAGCATCCTAAATTGCTGGATATGGTCAGCCGCATGAGCGATCAGGAAATTTGGCGCCTTAATCGTGGTGGCCATGATCCCAACAAGGTGTATGCTGCCTTTGATGCTGCGGTTAAAACCAAAGGCCAGCCAACTGTCATTCTGGCCAAGACCATTAAAGGTTACGGTCTGGGTCACGTTGCACAAGGTAAAAATCCTGCCCACCAGCAGAAAAAACTGGATCTCGATTCCATTCGCGAATTCCGTGATCGTTTCAATATTCCTATTCCTGATGACAAATTGGCCGATTTGCCATATTTCAAACCTTCTGAAGATTCCGCAGAAATGAAGTATCTCAGGGAACAGCGCCAGAAATTGGGTGGTTATTTACCAGCCCGAAGAGCGGTGGCAGAAGAAAAGCTGAAAGTGCCCGATCTGGATAAATTCAATACCATCCTTGAGCCAACGGCAGAAGGACGTGAAATTTCAACCACGCAGGCATTTGTTCGCTTCTTAAACCAGTTACTCCGGGACAAGAGCATTAGTGACCGTATTGTGCCTATCCTGGCTGATGAATCACGCACTTTTGGTATGGAAGGTTTATTCCGCCAGATTGGTATTTATGCGCCTGAAGGACAAAAGTATACGCCTGTCGACAAAAATCAGGTCATGTATTACAAGGAAACCGCCAACGGTCAGTTGTTGCAGGAAGGGATTAACGAGGCAGGCGCTTTTGCCTCATGGATTGCAGCGGCAACTTCATATTCCACCAATAACCGCATCATGATTCCATTCTTCATCTATTACTCGATGTTTGGATTCCAGCGGATTGGCGATCTTGCCTGGGCTGCCGGTGACATGCAGGCTCGTGGTTTCCTGTTAGGCGGAACGGCTGGCCGCACCACATTAAATGGTGAAGGTTTGCAGCACGAAGACGGACACAGTCATATCCTGTCTTCCACAATCCCCAATTGTGTTTCTTATGATCCTGCTTTTGCACATGAACTGGTTGTCATTATGCAAGACGGCCTGAAACGCATGGTTGAGAATCAGGAAAACGTTTTCTATTACCTGACGGTAATGAACGAGAATTATGCCCAGCCAGGTCTGCAGGTTGGTGATGAAGAAGGTATTATCAAGGGTATTTACAAGTTCCGTTCTGCTGATAAGGGTGAGCTTCGCGTACAGTTGCTGGGTTCAGGGACAATCTTGCTTGAAGTGCTGGAAGCGCAGAAACTGCTTGCGCAGGATTGGGATATTGGCTCTGACGTATGGAGCGTTACCAGTTTTACAGAACTGCGTCGTGATGGCCTGGATTGCAATCGTTACAACTTGCTTAATCCAACCGCCAAAAAACAAAAAGTTCCTTACGTTACTGCCAAACTGCAAGAATCAGAAGGTCCGATTATCGCTTCTACTGATTACATGAAGCTGTTTGCTGATCAGATTCGTGAGTTTATTCCTGCTGGTCGTGAATATAAAGTGCTGGGTACCGATGGCTTTGGTCGTTCAGACTTCCGCTTTAAGCTAAGAGAGCACTTTGAGGTTGATCGCCATTTCGTGGTATTGGCGGCTTTGAAAGCACTTGCTGACGAAGGTAAGATTCCTGCTTCAAAACTTGCCGAAGCCATTAAAAAGTATGATGTTAATCCAGCTAAATCCAACCCTCATCACGCATAAGGTTTTTCGACATGAGTAAATTGTTAGAAATTAAAGTGCCGGATATCGGAGATTTCAGTGAAGTTGAAGTCATTGAGTTGCTGGTTGCTGTTGGAGATCGGGTAGAGGCTGAACAAAGCCTTGTAACGGTTGAATCAGACAAGGCTTCAATGGAAATTCCGTCGTCTGATGCAGGCATTGTTAAAAGCCTGAAAGTTAAAATTGGTGATAAGGTTAAAGAAGGCAGTGTCATTCTAGAACTTGAAGCTGTTGGTGATGCCGTCGAATCGGCTCCACCGGCAGCCGCTCCCGAGCCCTCAGCCGCTGTCAGTCAGGATCCGGTCCAAACCACGGCAACGGTAGCATCAGCATCAGCAACGGCAGGGGATACGGTAAGTGTTGTCGTGCCCGATATCGGTGACTTCAGCGAAGTTGAAGTCATTGAAGTGTTGGTGGCGGTTGGTGATACGGTAGAAGTTGAATCAAGCCTGATCACCGTGGAATCTGACAAGGCTTCCATGGAAATCCCATCCTCACATGCGGGAACGGTAACTTCTGTTGCGGTGAAAGTAGGTGATAAAGTTGCCAAGGGTTCACTCATTCTGTCGCTTAGCACCAGCGGGACACAAACCGCTGCTGCACCTGTGTCGGCACAGCCGGAGCGGGTGACCCAGGCCACAGAAACCATGACAAAACTTCCTGGCTCAGACCGCATTGATGAGACCGCAGCAGTTCCTTCCGAGTTCAGGGTTTCACCCACGGCTTCCTTTGCACCAACCGTGATGCCGAGCCGCAACTTGCCCCATGCCTCTCCTTCCGTACGCAAGTTTGCACGTGAACTTGGCGTGGAT
The DNA here is from genome assembly GCA_041656315.1 of Advenella sp. GTDB lineage: Bacteria > Pseudomonadota > Gammaproteobacteria > Burkholderiales > Burkholderiaceae_B > Advenella. The sequence continues at coordinate 805 of JBBADT010000049.1, read as the reverse complement.
CTTGCGCAGGTGAAGGGAACGGGTGAGAAGAGCAGGATTACACAGGATGATGTTCGCAAGTATGTGAAGGCAACCCTGACGGCCGCCATGAGTACGCATTCCACCACGACCAGCTCAAGTGTTGGCGGTGGTTTGTCTGTACTGGATTGGCCGAAAATTGACTTTGCCAAATTTGGTCCGATCGAATCTAAACCCTTGTCTCGCATCAAGAAGATATCAGGCGCAAACCTGCATCGCAACTGGGTCATGATTCCTCATGTGACCAATAATGACGAGGCGGACATTACCGAACTGGAAGCGCTTCGTGTGAGGCTGAACAAAGAGAATGAAAAAGCCGGTATCAAGTTCACCATGCTGGCATTCATCATCAAGGCGGTCGTTGCCTCCCTGAAAAAATTCCCTGAATTCAATGCTTCGCTTGATGGCGATCAGCTGGTTATGAAGAAGTATTACCACATCGGTTTTGCTGCCGATACGCCCAATGGATTGGTTGTACCTGTTCTTAAAGATGCAGACAAGAAAAGCATTTCCGAAATTGCCAAGGAAACATCAGAACTGGCAAAACTGGCTCGTGACGGTAAATTGTCTCCTTCACAGATGCAGGGCGGCTGTTTTACCATTTCCTCATTGGGTGGCATTGGAGGCACTTCATTTACGCCTATCATTAATGCGCCTGAAGTGGCCATTCTGGGTGTATGTCGTTCTTCGTACAAACCGGTATGGAATGGCCAAGCCTTTGAACCACGCCTGACGATTCCTCTGTCATTATCCTACGATCACAGGGTTATCGATGGCGCCCTGGCCG
>JBBADT010000048.1:0-21251 GCA_041656315.1 Advenella sp. | reverse complement strand
ATAAATCTTCCTGTTTTTGTAAGGGGGGGGGGTCTGGCTGGGTGGTTTGTGCAGGAATAATAACCCCTGAGACAGGCGGTACAGGTTCGTCTTCGTCATTGAACAAAGAGGTTTCCAGTAATTTCCAGGCAAAAAATGTAATGCCCAGCACCAGAGCCAGTAATAATAAAAATTTACCAAATGCTTTCATGAGCATCCTTATTAGCTAAAATTATGTTTGTGTATTGCTATATGACAATTATCCCCACGCGCAATGAGGATAAACGACTATAACTCAAATTATAATTAGAATCTTCTCATTTCAAGTGAAATTTTGACTAAAAATTTCGTTAGGTTTCAAGTGGTTTTTTCCTGAAGCCGGGCTCTGTCAAAAAGATGGCGTAAGAAAATAGAATATTTACAATTCCGGCAATCAGAAAGATGACAGGAGCAGAAAAATCCAGGCTTAGCAAAAGGCCGGTAAGAAGAGCGCTGGCAATCAGGAAAATGGCGTTAAGGATATTGTTGGCGGCAATAATGCGTGCGGTATGCGTTTTTAACGTTGTTTTCTGGATAAAAGTATATAAAGGCACGCTATAAACCCCGGCACAGGCACTTAACATGAACAGATCAAACATGGTGCGCCAGTTTTCCGGCCGGGCAATGAACTGGCCAACAGAGAGCAGTGTTTGCGTGTCGGGAACCTTAATTGAAAAATAAAGATCAACCGTAAACAGGCTCATTCCCGCGGCTCCCAGGGGTACCAGTGATAAAGCAGGGCGATTCAGGCCCAGTTTCTCACATGACAGGGAACCTGTTGCCACACCTATCGAAAATAGCACCAGTAATAGTGCCGCTACATGTTCATTGCCTTGCAGGATGTCTTTGGCAAAGAGGGGGAAAAGGGCAAGAAAAACCGCGCCGAAAAACCACATCCAGCTAATCAGCAGCATGCTTTTGAAAATCATGGGCGCCTGGCGAGCGATGGACAGGTTCTTAAGGGTTTCGGTAAAAGGGTTCCAGTTGATTCTATTGCTGGCAGGCTTTTTTTCCAGTGGGGGAATGAATTGTGCGCTAATTCTGCCGGCAACCGCCATGAACAGACAGGCAAATGCAGCCCAAAGATGGCCATTATCCGGCATGGCCACCAGAATTCCTCCGGCAATATTACCCAGCAAAATAGAAACAAAAGTGCCCATGCTGACCAGGGCATTACCACCCATTAAAGATTTATCATTGAGTACCTGGGGCAAATAGGCGAATTTGGCTGGCCCAAAAACGGTGGAATGCAAGCCCATCATGAAAATGCATGCCAGCAGGATGATGACCGATTGTGTGTAAAAGCCAAAGGCAGCCAATAGCATAATGCCAATCTCTGCATTTTTGACGTTGCGCATAATGCGGATTTTGTCATACTGGTCTGACAGTTGCCCACTGGTGGCAGAAAACAGCAGGAAAGGGAAAATAAACAGACCGCCAATAATGACGCCAGCCATGCTGGATGGGAACCATTGGGTTTGCCATTGATAGGTAAGTAAAATCGTGACGGCAAATTTGTAAAGATTGTCGTTGGCAGCACCGCAAAATTGTGTCCAGAAAAAAGGGGCGAAACAGCGTTTCCTGAAAAGTGTGAATTGGTGAGGGGTGGGGTGCTGTTTCATTAATTGCTCTTTAAGAATGCTTGATTTTATTTTTAAGTTATTGAAAAAATTGAATTATCTTTTTTTTTCTATGGAAGTTTAATCACTTAAATTGTAAAATATTCTGGAATACAAGTGTTACTTGCATGCAGGGTATTATCCTGCAAATACTGGATAAGGTCATGAAGCGTTTATTGTTGGGTTTTTTGCTATCAATTTCAATGTCGGTAATGGCAATGGGTAAGGCGCCAACCGAGGTTGAAAAATCAGTTGGCCAGTTAGGTGTTGCCACCTGTGAGGGGGTGGTTCAGGCGCTGAACAGAAACCAATTGTCAGGTCAAATCAACGAAACGCAATTGATCGAAGTATTACAAACATTGAATGCCAGCCAAAAACTGCCTTCGTATTTCATTATGAAGCAGCAGGCACGTGAGCAGGGATGGAGTCCGGGGCGTTATTTCTCAGAAATTCCCTCATTAAAAGGCAAGTCTTTGGGGGGTGACCATTTTGGCAATTATGAACGCAGATTGCCCAAAGGCAGCTGGAAAGAGGCTGATCTGGATTACCGGGGTAAAAAACGCAATGCCAAGCGATTGGTATTCAGTACAGATGGCCAGCAGCGCTACGTTACGGTAGATCATTACGAGACATTTCACAGGGTGCCATTATGTCGGTAAAATCTTCTTTTATCTCGGCTCGTCGCTTGAAAAAAAAAGCGGCGTGTTCCGTTCGGGTTTGTGAATTAAGCCGCATTGGCAATATTGATGAGGTTTATGATTCGCTGCAGCTTGATTTAAAGTTGCCGCAGTACTTTGGTCGTAACCTGGATGCCCTGTATGACAGCCTTAGCACCGATGTCAAAGGCCCTTTCAAGATTGTCTGGTTAGACCATGAAAGCAGTGCCGATGCATTGGGTGAGATTTATTATGAAGGCCTGATCGATATTTTCAGGGCAGTGGCTGATGAACGGGACGATGTGGAGCTTGTGCTGGGGTAAGGATGAGCGGGCTCGGACTATGCAAGATTTGGTCGCAGTCGAGTGGGTTGACACAAAATTGCAACAGAGTTGATTTTGGCAACAAAAAAGCCACTTAAAAAGTGGCTTAACTGTTTGATTCCTAAGGGAATATTTGGTGGCTCTTCCCCGATTCGAACGGGGGACCTGCGGATTATGATTCCGTCGCTCTAACCGACTGAGCTAAAGAGCCAATTACTTAAATCACATCAAGTAAGAACGTAATTATGCATGTTATGTTTTTAAAAAGCAATGCTTTTTTCTTGCCGCATCAAAAAACCAACATTTATCTGTTTTTGATGCCATTTTTGCAACAGTGTAGCTGATACACTTCTATATCGTTTTCCATTTTTCTAAACAAGCATGTCACCATTTCCGCAAACCAGTCTTGACTGGACCAAAAAACTGATTGGATTTAATACCACCAGTCGTTATTCAAACCTTGAATTGATTGAATACATCAAGGCCTATCTTTCTCACTGCGGGGTAGATAGCTTCTTGGTGTTTAATGCAGATGGCAAAAAGGCCAACCTGTTTGCCACTATCCCTTCTGCTACCCAAGAACGCCTTGAGGGAGGGCTGGTCTTATCGGGACACACCGACGTGGTTCCCGTAGACGGGCAGGATTGGGATAGTGAGCCTTTTGTGGCGCAAGAACGAGAAGGGCGTTTATACGGACGTGGTGCCTGCGACATGAAGGGGTTTATTGGGACAGTCCTGGCCCTGGTGCCTGAATTTACCCGTGTCCGTCTCAAGGCACCGCTGCATCTGGCCTTTTCCTTTGATGAAGAAATAGGTTGTCTGGGTGCACCCCTTATGCTGCAGGAACTGGCGCATAAGGGAATTAAACCGGCGGGCTGTATTGTGGGTGAACCTACCAGTATGCGGCCGGTAGTGGCGCATAAGGGCATTAGCGCTTACAAATGCATCGTGCACGGTTGTGCCGCACACTCCTCATTAACCCCATTGGGTACAAATGCGATTGAATATGCGGCGCGTATTATTTGCATGTTCCGTGATTTAACCGATGAAATAAAACAAAAAGGGCCGTTTGATAAGTATTTTGATGTGCCTTTTACAACCGGACAAACCAGTACCATACAGGGAGGCAATGCCATCAATACAGTGCCTGCGCATTGTGAGTTCCTTTTTGAATACCGTACTTTGCCAGCGCAGTCACCTACTGAAATTCTGGAACGTATAGAGGCTTATATTCATGAAGTGCTGGTGCCGCAAATGAAAAAAGAAAATCCCGATGCCGGTATTGAGCTGATTAAGCTGGCCAGCGCCCCAGGTATGGAAACGGCAGAAAAAGAAGCCATCATGCAATTGGTGCGTGGCCTGACTAAAGACACGGAAATAGCCAAAGTTGCTTATGCCACTGAAGGTGGCTTATTCCAGCAAGCAGATATTCCAGCGGTCATTTGCGGGCCGGGTAGTATAGAGCAGGCCCATAAGGCCAATGAATACATAGATTTGGAACAACTGGCCCAGTGCGAGTATTTTTTAAGAAGTGTTTGTGCCAGCCAGCAAATTGAATGAGCTTGTCGGCCCCTAGTTGGGTACCTGTTTTGAATGGGTAATAAATAATAGCCAATTAAAACGCAGCCAAGATATGGCTGCGTTTTAATTAACATGTCGTATCGATCAATTTGAAGATTGTAGCGCCCGAAGGATTTTTTGTCCGGCCCGGCCATCGGCTTTCAGGCCCAGTCTGGTTTGTTCGGTTTTGATTGCCTCGCGGGTTTTGCTGCCAATCAAACCATCCGCCTCACCAATGTCATAGCCTTTTTGAAGCAATATTTCTTGCAAGGTAATTCGTTGGGCGCGTGAAAGTCCCAGGTCGTCGGTAGGCCAGGCGTTCTTGAAGGTGCCTTCACCTTTCAGGCGGTCGGACAGATGGGCAATCGCAAGCGCATAGCTTTCAGCGGCGTTATAGCTGTATATCACGTCAAAATTCTTGAACACCAGGAAAGCGGGGCCATTGGCCCCCGCAGGCGTAAGCAGGCCGGCTTGCATGGAAGCGGGGGCCAGGTTAGTTAGGGGTTGGCCATTGATGGCGGTAAGGCCTTTGTTGATCCAGGTTTGCAGGGGACGTTTCTTTTTACGGCCCTCACCGGCAATCGAAAGATTATCGGGCAGCTTTACTTCAAAGCCCCAGGGCTGACCGCTGCGCCAACCATTTTTGGCCAGGTAGTTGGCGGTAGAGGCCAGCGCATCCTCGGTGTTGTCCATCAGGTCTCGTTGTCCATCACCATCAAAATCAACGGCAAGCCGCTCAAAGGTGGTGGGCATGAACTGGGTATGGCCAAAAGCACCTGCCCATGAGCCAACCAGACGCTCGGGCGTAATGTCGCCTGATTGCAGGATCCTGAGGGCAGCGAAGAATTCTTTCTGGAAAAAAGCCTGTCGGCGTCCATAGCAGCTTAAGGTTCCCAAAGCCTGTGTCAGCGGGTATTTGCCGAAAGTTTGGCCAAAGTTGCTTTCCACTCCCCAAACGGCAACAACCGTTGCAGGGTCAACGCCATATATTTCCTGAATGCGGGCCAGGGTGTTTTTGTGAAGACTCAGGTTTTGCAGACCCTCCTGAATGCGCTGTTCATCAACAAGCGCAGCCAGGTAATCCCAGATGGGTTGTTTGAATTCCGGCTGATAATCGAGCTTTTCCAGAATGCTCATGTCAGGCACAATATGGTCAGTGAATTGCCTGAAAGAGGTGCCGGAAATACCGGCTTTTTGTGCTTCAGGCTGTAGTCTGTCCAGGCAGGCGGCAAAGTCGGTGTTTTGTGCCTGCACAGGAAGACTGGTGCAAAAAAATAGGGGGATTAATGAAAGTAAGCCGCCAAAGCGTGAAATTACCGGTTTTTCCTGAAAATAACGAGCCATGAATATCTCTCTTGTTTGCCCTGAGTTCAATGGATTGTAGCAGTATGAAGCATTTGCATTTGTCCTGTGCTTTTTTTCCTGTAACTTTTCATGAATATCCTGCTAATATCAGTCTTGTGTTTCTCCCTTCAATTTCAGGTGGGCTGCGGTAAAACGGGTAAAATTGCAGTTCAGAAAAAGTAGTACAAGACAAATAAAATAAACTTTTTCAGGAATTCAGTGTCATTTATCTTGTGATAAGTCACGAAGGCCAAATATACAAGGTTGTAGCGCATGAAAGGGTAAGCGTTTTTTATGTCCAGGCATGAATTTGCTTATAAAACCGACTGTTAATATATATAAACCAAGCAGTAAGGTATTGCCTGGTTTTACTGAAAAGAGATTGTGTCGCATGAAGTTTAAAGTGTTAGTAGCTGCGTTGGCATTCATTGCCACCTCCGGGTGTGTATATGCCGACTCCGAAACCATCAGCAAGGTTGACCAATTGGGCCAGGCCCAGGTCACCCAGCCTGTGTTGGCCCTGCAATCGGCAGAATCGGCAACCGGAAAAACCGAATTGGCCACTTCAGGTAGCCTGAAAAAGCCCCAGAAACAAGCGCTTTCCCCGGATATCGAGCATGCCAAGGCGGCCATTATTGTTTCAAACATCCTGACCCGTTTCGAATATGATAAAAAACCGTTGGACACTGCAATGTCCCATGCGATTTTTGATGAATATCTGAAAATGCTCGATCCTTCAAAAATGTTTTTCCTGCAGTCGGATATCGAGAAGTTTTCTGCTGTGAAAGATCAAATGAATGACATGCTGCTAAGTGGTCGCCTGGAAATCCCGTTTGATATTTTTGAAATTTACCGGGATCGTGTTGAGCAGCGTTTTGATCATGTCCTGTCTACCCTGAAAGATGATTTCGATTTTTCAGTTGACGAGTCTTTTGAGCTTGATCGCAAGAAAAGCAAATGGGTTGAAACCAATGAGGAAATCAACGATTTGTGGCGCAAGCGGGTCAAAAACGATTATTTAAGATTGAAACTGGCAGGTAGTACTGATCAAAAAATCAAGGAAACCTTAAGCAAGCGCTATATCAATAATCGCAACCAGATTTTGCGCATGAGCAGCGAAGATGTGAGCGAAATGTTTATTAATGCGTATGCCAGCAGCACAGACCCTCACACCAATTATTACAGCCCCACTTCAGCCAAGAATTTTGATGTGCAAATAAGCCTGTCTGTCGAGGGGATTGGTGCCGTATTGCAAAAACGTGATGAATATGGCCAAATCCGTGAGGTGGTGCCAGGTGGGCCTGCAGCCAAATCTGGGCAGATTCAGCCGGGTGACCGGATTGTAGCCGTAGGTCAGGGGGCAAAGGGTCCCATGGAAGACGTGGTTGACTGGCGTCTTGATGATATTGTCAATAAGATTCGTGGCAAACGCGGCAGTACGGTCAGGATTGAAATCATCCCTGCCGAGGGTGGGATTGACGGAAAGCAGAAAGTGGTCACCTTGGTACGTCAAAAGGTAACGCTTGAAGACCAGGCTGCCAAATACAAAATACTTGATGTGGAAAATGACGGGCAGGCCAGGAAAGTGGCTGTTATTACCATTCCCAGCTTTTATGAAGATTTTGATGCCCGTGCCCGCGGTGAGGAAAATTTTAAAAGTGTGACACGGGATGTTCGTGCCATTCTGGAAGAGCTGAACAAGGCCAATGTTGATGGCATCGTTCTGGATATGCGCAATAATGGCGGCGGTTCCCTGACCGAAGCGGCAAACCTGAGTGGCTTGTTTATTGGTGGCCCAAGTCCAATTGTGCAAGTTCGCACCGCAGAAGGTTCGGTATCCAATGTACGTAGCATGAAAACAGACATGGTGTGGGATAAACCTTTGGCCGTGCTGGTTAACCGTATTTCTGCTTCAGCATCCGAGATTTTTGCAGGTGCCATGCAGGATTACGGCCGTGGCGTGGTGCTGGGTGATCCCACCTGGGGTAAAGGGTCGGTGCAAACCATTCGTGGCCTGAACGAATTTTTGCGCCGCCCTCAGGATGAAGAGCTGGGCTCCCTGAAATGGACTATCCAGAAGTTTTTTCGTGTCAACGGAAGCTCAACGCAGGTCAAGGGTATTGTGCCCGATATCATCTTCCCAACGGTGTTTGATGCCAAGGAAATGGGTGAGTCAAGTTACGAAAATGCCATGCCCTGGACCGAGATTGACCCCGCTTCGTACAAACCTGTTGGTGATTTGAAGCCAACCATTGTTAATTTGGCCCGTTTGCACAAAGATCGTGTAAATGAATCAGGAAGTTGGAAGTTAATGCAGGATGAATTGGACTACGCACGCAAGCTGTCAGACCAGAAAGTCATTTCCCTGAATTATCAAACCCGTCTTGAAGAGCGTGAAAACATGGAAACCCAACGCAAGGATTTTGAGGCCAGGCGCAAGGAGCTGGGCGAATCCGATGTGGGCGGGTTCCGACTTGATGATGGCTTGCAGGCCGGAGAGGGTAACCTTAAAGAAGAGCTGGCCAATGAGAAAAAGCGTAAGGATAATATTGATATCGCTGCAAAAGAGGCCGCCAATATTGTGGCGGATATGGTTAACATGAAGTAAACCATAAGCAAGAAGTAAACCTTAAGCAATAAGGTTTACTTCTTGCAGGATGATAATAATTGAGACATGGCATTTCAATACGATCTGTAGTCTTGTTTTTGCTCCTGCTATTGGGGCTTTCGGGCGCATGGGCTGATAATGGTCCTGCTGAAACGTCCCGTCCCGCATTAACGGTTTCTGTGCAGCAGGTTAATTTTGTTGAAATGGAAAGAACCCTGTCTGCCACGGGTAATATTCGGCCATGGCAGGATGCCAGTGTAAGCGTGCAAACCACCGGGTTGCGCCTGAAAGAGGTTTTTGCCGATGTGGGTGATGTCGTCCAGGCCGGGCAACTTCTGGCAAAGTTTGATGACACTATCATCAGGACGGAAATTGACCAAACCAGGGCCGCTATCATCCAGGCTCAGGCCAGTCTTGAACAAGCTACTCAAAATGCCAGGCGTATCCGCCGTATCATGGGTAGTGGTGCAGTCAGTCAACAAGAAGCAGATCAGGTCCTGGCTACTGAAAAAATCAATCAGGCACAACTGTCCTCGGCCCAGGCCGCATTGGTAGGGCAAACACAGCGTTTGGCCCATACCCGGTTACTGGCCCCCTATGACGGGGTTGTTTCGGCGAAGTCTGCAGTATTGGGGGCCGTCTATAATCCTGGCCAAGAGCTTTTTCATCTTATTGTCCAGAATAAACTGCAGTGGGAAGCATCGGTCTCCAGCCGCCATTTGAGCGCGCTTGAACCGGGAACGAAGGTGCTTATGCATGTCAGGGAGGATGTTTTTGCTGAGGGCACCGTAAGGCAACAGTCGCCAGCCCTGAATGAACAAACCCGGCAGGCCATCGTATATGTGGATATTGTTCCTGGTGCCCAGGTCAAGGCGGGCATGTTTATCAAGGGGGATTTTAAGCTGGGCACCAGTAAAGTCATTGCCTTGCCGCGTCAGGCCCTGGTGTTGCGGGATGGTTTTTATTATGTGTTTGTACTTGAAAACAACAATAGGGTTTCGTTGCGGAAAATAGAAATCGGGCAGTCCTTGCCCGATGGAGTGGAAGTGCTTGCCGGGTTGGTTTCAGGTGAAACCATTGTGGTCAAAGGGGCACGCTTTCTTGAAGATGGCGATATGGTTCGTGTGGCTGAAACGGCATCAGAAACAGCGTCCGGGGCGGCCTCTGTCAGGGCTGGGCGGTAAATGCCATGAACGTGTCAGCCTGGTCAATCAGGAATCCTTTGCCGGCCTGCATGATTTTTGTGTTGTTGACTCTGATGGGCTTGTTTTCATTCCACCAGATGAAAATCCAGAATTTTCCCGATATTGATTTGCCCACGGTTGTAGTGACTACGGTGCTTGAGGGGGCAACGCCTTCGCAACTTGAAAATGATGTTGCCCGCAAGATGGAAGATAAGCTGGCAACCGTGCAGGGCATCAAACATATTTTCAGCACATTGCAAGATGGTGTGGCAACCGTCACGGCACAGTTTAATCTTGAAAAACCTACCCAGGAAGCCGTAGATGATGTGCGCAGTGCCATTTCAGGTATCAGGAATGATTTGCCAGCCGATATTCATGAGCCTGTGGTTACAAAACTGGAGATGGCTGCTCAACCCATTTTGGCCTTTACGGTTCATTCCAGCAGGATGGACCAGACCGATCTTTCCTGGTTCGTGGATAATGAAGTCTCCAAGGCGTTGCTGGCGGTGCCCGGTGTGGGGGTGGTTAACCGGGTTGGTGGAGTCGAGCGCCAGATCAACATAGAGCTTGATCCGGTTTTGATGCAAGGTTTAAATGCCACGGCAGCCGAAATCTCCAGAAAGCTCAGGGATATTCAAAAGGAGCTGTCAGGCGGAAAAACCGAATTGGGCCAGCAGAATCAGCCCATTCGAACCCTGGGGGCGGTAAGAACAGCTGCTGAACTGGGTAATATTCAAATTCCCTTAAACAATGGCCAGGTAATTACCTTGTCTGATGTGGCCACTATTACCGATGCTTATGCTGATCCGGAAACGGCCGCTTTCATGGATGGCAAGCCGGTGATTGCCTTTGAGGTGTCACGCAGCAGGGGAGCGGGTGAAATTGAAGTGGGCAAGGGAGTTCTTGACGCGTTGACAACGCTACAGGGCAGACATTCCGATATTGAATTTGCCAAGGCTTTTGACATGGTTTCACCCGTGCAGGGTGAATACAACGGCTCTATGCATATGCTGTATGAAGGGGCTTTGCTGGCCGTTGTGGCGGTGTGGATCTTCCTTAGAAATGTCCGGGCAACCTTGATTTCAGCGGTTGCCTTGCCCATGTCAATCATTCCTGCTTTTATCGGCATGTATTTTCTGGGGTTTACCGTTAATGTGGTAACACTGCTGGCCCTTTCACTAGTGGTAGGTATTCTGGTTGATGATGCGATTGTTGAAGTGGAAAATATCGTGCGCCACCTCAGAATGGGCAAAACACCTTACCAGGCTGCGATGGAAGCGGCTGATGAAATTGGGCTGGCCGTGGTGGCAACCACATTTTCACTGATTGCCGTTTTCTTGCCGACGGCTTTCATGAGTGGCATCGCCGGCAAGTTTTTCAAGCAATTTGGCTGGACGGCTTCTTTGGCCGTTTTTGCTTCCCTGGTGGTGGCACGCATGCTGACACCCATGATGTGTGCCTATATCCTGAAACCGGCCGTCCGGCAGGAGAAGGATGCTGCCTGGATGCGGGTATATCTGTCGCTGGTTAAAAAGTGCCTGCATCATCGCTGGATAACCGTGATGTTGTCGGGTTTGTTTTTTATGGGCTCATTAATGATTGTGCCTTTGTTGCCCACTGGTTTCATGCCGGCCGATGATACTTCCCAGACTCAGGTTTATCTTGAGTTGCCGCCAGGCTCCCAAATTGAAGAAACCACAGAGGCCGCCAATCACGCGCTTGCCCTGTTGGCTAGCAATCCGTACATAGAAGGCATTTATACTAGCATAGGCGGGGGTACGGCCGGGGGTGACATGTTTGCCATAGGGACCACGCAGGATGTTCGTAAAGCGACTTTAACCATCTTGTTGAAAGATAGGGGTGATAGACCCGTTAAACAGATGTTGGAAAATGAATTCCGGGATCTGTTGCTGCAAATACCTGGTGTGAGGATAAAGGTCGGTCTGGGCGGATCAGGAGAAAAATATGTTCTGGTCTTGTCCGGAGATAATGCCGATGTACTGCAGGAGGCGGCCCTGAATGTGGGGCGTGATTTACGAACTATTGGTGGATTGGGAAATATTTCATCCACCGCCAGTCTGGTACGCCCCGAAATTGAAATTCATCCTAAATATGATTTGGCTGCCGAATATGGGGTGAGCAGTGTGGCGATTGCCGATACCCTGAGAGTGGCGACCAGTGGGGATTATGAGGTGGCTTTGTCCAAGTTGAATGTTGATCAGCGTCAGGTGCCTATTGTGGTAACCCTGCAAAAATGGGTGCTTGAAGATATTGAATTTCTTAATGAACTGAAAGTGCCAGGATCACAGGGCCCGGTGCCTTTGAGTACCATTGCGGATATTCGCCTGGGGGCCGGCCCTGTCGTGGTCAATCGTTATGATAGAGCCAGAAATATTAATTTTGAAATTGAGCTTTCCGGCCAGGCACTGGGTAATGTAATCAAAAAAGTCATGCAGTTGCCTTCCATCCGGCAATTGCCGGCAGGTATTTCAATTGTCAGTATTGGTGATGCGGAAATAATGGGAGAGCTGTTCGAGAGCTTTTCTCTGGCGATCGCAGTGGGGATTATTTGCATCTATATTGTCCTGGTGCTATTGTTTAAGCAATTTTTGCATCCTTTCACCATATTGGCCGCCTTGCCCTTGTCGTTAGGTGGTGCTTTTCTTGGTTTGTTACTGGCAGACAAGAGTTTTTCCATGCCGTCCTTGATTGGCCTTATCATGCTAATGGGTATTGCCACCAAAAACTCAATTTTACTGGTTGAGTATGCAATTTTGGCGGAACGCGAAAAGCATATTTCACGTTATGAGGCATTGCTGGATGCCTGCCATAAAAGGGCGCGTCCCATTTTAATGACAACCTTGGCCATGGGCGCAGGCATGTTGCCGCTGGCTTTTGGGCTTAGCGAGGCCGATCCGGGTTTTCGTTCACCGATGGCGATTGCCGTGATTGGTGGTCTGATTACATCGACTTTTTTAAGCTTGTTGGTTATTCCGGTTGTATTTACCATTATTGATGATATTAGCCTTTTTATGCGGCGTCACTTCGGTGGCGTATTCAACAAACAGGAATAATACAAGTACCATGAAAATTTTATTGCTAGGGAAAAATGGCCAGCTTGGCTGGGAGTTGCAACGGGCACTGCAGCCTTTGGGAGAGTTGTTTGCCTTGTCCCGTCATAATGAGAATGGTCTGTGCGGTGATTTGTCTGATCTCCATGGACTGGCAAAAACCATTGAATATTTAAAGCCTGATGTCGTGATTAATGCGGCCGCCTATACGGCTGTTGACAAGGCCGAGTCAGATCGTGAACAGGCGCTTTTGATCAATGCCCGGGCTCCTGCAGTCATTGCCCAGGCCTTAAAGATGCATCAGGGTTTGCTTGTGCATTATTCCAGCGATTATGTTTTTGATGGCACCGGAGAGCAAGCCCGGGCAGAATTGGCGCCTTGCAATCCTGTTAATTATTATGGTTATACCAAACTGGAAGGCGAGCGTGAAATTATCAATTCAGGGTGCAGGCATTTGGTTTTTCGTACCAGCTGGGTGTATGGTACGCACGGCGGCAATTTTGCAAAAACAATGATTAAACTGGCCAGGGAAAAAGAAAAACTGGCCATTGTGAATGATCAGATTGGCGTGCCGACCGGGGCGGATTTGATTGCGGATGTCACGGCGCATGCTGTCAGGTCCTGTTTTAATGAGGAGCCTGGCCCAAGCCGTCACGCCTTGAATGGCATATACAATCTGGTGCCTAATGGTGAAACCTCATGGCTGGCCTATGCCAACCTGGTCTTCGGGCAATTACGTGCCAAGGGGATACCATTGGCACTCAGGGAGGTGGCTGCGGTTTCCAGTGCCCAATATCCCACGCCAGCCAGGCGCCCCTTGAATTCAAGATTGAATAATAAAAAAATTCAAGAAGTATTCAATTTGCATATGCCCGGCTGGGAGCCTGGTGTTTGCCGTCTGGTTGATGAGTTGTTGGCTTAATAGGCGTTGGGGTTACTGACCAGGTCCAGGTCATAGAAAATATGGCTGGCATCAATAAATTTATACAGGCAATGCCCAAGATCTACGTAACCGTCTTCTTTAAAACGTTGCAGCATGAATGTCAGCATGTTTTTCAGGCTTTCCAGAAGTGAGGTGATCTGGCTAGGTTCAAAACTCCATAAGCGGGTATTGAATTGCAGGAATATATTCCCGGTTTGCCCTGACGGGTAGGATGAAGGATAGGAGTTGGGCAAAATGAATTTGTTTTGGGTTTCAGGCCTGTTAGCGGCAAGCGTATGAACCGACGGATCAAAAATTTTGCCTGGTCTGATGAAAAACAAGCGTTTAACTTTATTGAAAATCTGATGTTGTTGTGCAACTTCCAGAAACCAGATCAAGCTGGTTAGTTCAGTAAGGTTGAACGATTTTGTTCGTTCAGGGTACTGTTCGATAATTTTTTGGATGATTTCGTTATTGTTGTATTCCATCAGAATGTCGATCTGTTTTAATAAACCGGTTTTCTGTGTGTCATTCAAGGCAGTGGTGCCATGTTCAATGACCGATATCAATGAGCCCTTGGCAGATTCGTTAATGCTGCAGACCGTGGCCAGAAGCTGTTCATAGGCGCTTGTGTCGGCATTGTCGGTAGGGGCGGCTGTTTCCATTGTGTTGGCAATGGATGTATTGGCACGGTCATTGATCGCACTGGGAATAATAAAAGCAAAGGTCATGATGTTGCTAACTGGCTAGAAATTATTGTAAAACGTTCCATTCTACACGCTTGTGTGGTACGGTGAGCCGGTTTTATTGTTTCAGGGCGTGCAAGCGGTGTGGCAAGAGTAACGATACAATAGGACTTTATCAATTAAGCGGGTTAAAGATATTATGTTAACAATTCAGCCTTCAGAAGAAACGGTTATTCTGGAAAAAACAAAGAAATGGGTAGAGAAAGCAGTGATCGGCTTGAACCTGTGTCCTTTTGCCAAAAGTGTTTATGTAAAGAATCAGGTGCGTTTTGTTGTGACAGGTGCTGAAACGGTTAAAGAGCTGCACCAGGTATTGGCCGAAGAGTGTGAGAATCTGATCGAGACTGATCCCGAAGTGCTGGATACCTGTTTGTTGGTGGTGCCGCATGTGTTTGAGGATTTTTATGATTTTAATGATTTTCTGGATATTGCCGAGCTGACACTTGAAGAGCTTGAGTTGGTGGGTGAGTTGCAGATAGCGAGTTTTCATCCCGACTATCAGTTTGCCGATACCGAGCCCGATGACATCAGCAACTATACCAACCGTTCACCGTACCCCATCTTGCACTTGATCAGAGAGTCCAGCCTGGACAAGGCTACACAGCAATATCCTGATGCTAGTGCCATTTTTGACAGCAATATAGAAAAAATCACGCAGTTGGGGCTTGATGGCTGGAAAAAACTGTTGGAAGACTAAAAAAACTTTGTAATGCATTGAAATGAAAGTGCTTCTTTGAGTGTGGATTTATTTTGTTTTTGTGTTATCATTCTACTCAAGCTGTATATCTAGTTAACTGAAGGTTTTCTGGACGCGGGTTCGAGTCCCGCCGTCTCCACCAAGAAGATATTCGTAGTAAATTGAGTATCTTGTTGATGGGGACGCCAAGGTTTCGACAGGGAAAGATAGGAAGACTGGCAGCCGGTAGGCGATGACCGTAAATCAAGCAAAACTCTTAAATGCAAATGACGAAAGTTACGCATTAGCCGCCTAATTTAGGCCGCTAGGAGCCTGATCCACTTGGCAACAGAACGGATTGAAAGGGAGCTTCGGCTCCCTTTTCTTGCGCTCTTTATATGTGTGATTCATAGAGCTCGTTTCAATCTAGCGATCTCTAAATTCATTTTATAATTTGCGTTTTAAATGCGTTCATTTGATG
Organism: Advenella sp.; assembly: GCA_041656315.1. GTDB lineage: Bacteria > Pseudomonadota > Gammaproteobacteria > Burkholderiales > Burkholderiaceae_B > Advenella. The sequence continues at coordinate 6,043 of JBBADT010000048.1, read as the reverse complement.
GATCGTATTGTTTCTGAACCTCATCTAAGAACGGAGTTTCTTCGCTCAATTCAAAATACTTTTCCATGGGGGTTTTGCCTTTCAAGGCAGAATGTGGTCTCACCCAGTTATAGAAGTGTTGCCATTCGGCTAGTTGATCCTGAAGGTCTTCAGAATTTATGTCTACTGTCGCGTAGAACTCGGATTTATCTGTTTTTTGAGAACGCTCAACTTTCCCATTTAGATGGGGTGAGCCTGGCTTATTAGGCCTAAACTTGATTCCATATTCCATCATTTTTTCTGTGCTTTTTCAGCAAAAAATTCACGGCCACGGTCAGTCTGTATTCGTTGTACAGGAAAAGCATTTCTTCAATCACGCAATCTAAAAAATCAAGAGTATTTGTTGCAGTTAGACCTTTATAAACTCTCAAAACACGGTATCTGGTGCAATCATCAATAGAGGTGTACTGATAAAGTCCCGGGGCTAATTTACAGGTATCCTTTTGGACTCTGTCACCTGGAAGTGGCCGTTCATATCGAATGAAATCTGCGTTATGACGAAATTTTTTTATTGGTTTAACTTTATGGGTAGATAACACTTTATGGATTGTTGCAAGACAAACTGCATGAAGCCTGACTAATTCCGTCTGTAATCGTCGAGCTCCAAGGTTTCTATCCGAGGCATTTTTAATATTAGGCACTCTATAGTTCATCGTTGAATTTGGCATTGGGGGATGTCAAAGGACGTTTACTGTGGCTATTTAAGCCATTAATCCCTTCCTCAGAATACCGTCTCCACCATTTGCGTAAGGTTGGCCTAGAAATCCCACATCTTCTGCAAACAAAGCCCGCATCATTTGTCTCTACAAATAATTTAACCCATACGAGACGTTGTTGAATTTCTCTGTTCATAAGGATCAATTATATTGAAATGATGTCTATGAATCACACACATAAAGTAAACGGTGGGGAGGTCTTGCTATCCGTCAGTGAGTCACACCGTTCTCGCTTTCAAGGGTTGCACACTACGTGCTTGTGGCCGGGCGGCCATTGTCAGAAGAAATACTCGCAACGGCTAGGTATGTTGCCGATGAGCTTCTTGCCGATAGAATTGCTTGCGACAATCCTGTAAAGGTTAAGCAATTTTTAATTGGTAAGCTGGCAGGCATGGAGCACGAAGTGGCAGTTTTTATTTTCCTGGACAGCCAATATCGACTGATCGACTATCAAGAGTTATTTCACGGCACGATTAATCAGTCATCAGTCTATCCACGAGAAGTAGCCAAAGTGGCCTTACGTTTGAATGCGGCGGCAGTTATCATGGCACATAATCATCCTAGTGGAAATCCAACAGAAAGCACAGCGGATCGAGCACTAACGGAGCATCTGGTGAAAAGTCTCCAGTTGCTGGATATACGACTTTTAGATCATCTGATTGTTGCCGGTTCACGAGCTATATCATTTGCAGAAAAAGGTTTCTTATAATTAATAACAGGGCCTCCTGAAGGATAGGCTTATATTGATATTTTTTGTTACATTGATTATGCTTTAATGTAAATGTTAAATTTAGGTTAAAGCAATTGTGAAAATAGCGATTTTCATCGCTTTATTCAGCAGGTCGGCATTTACAGCCAAACTGGGCGCTTGGTAAGAAGCGTTTGGAATAAATAACAAAGAGAAAGCATGGATCAGCAACAAGTACGAATTTTCACATCTGCCGATGGCCAAGCACAGTTGGAAGTAGCGCTGGAGCAAGAGAGCGTGTGGTTGAGCCAGGCCCAGATGGGCCAGCTCTTTAAAACCACCCCAGAAAACGTGCTTATGCACCTTCAGAATATTTTCAAAGATGCCGAACTTGTCGAGTCGGGAACTACTAAGGAATTCTTAGTAGTTCGTCAAGAAGGTAAACGTCAGGTTCGGCGTCGTATCAAGCACTACAATTTGGATGCGATTATTTCTGTAGGGTATAGGGTTAGTTCAAAGCGCGCTACTCAATTCCGCCAGTGGGCAACGCAGGTCTTGAAAGACCACCTGGTTACCGGCTACACCCTCAACCAGCGGCGCTTGGCAGAGCGCGGCATTGAGCTCGAGCAGGCAGTGAATCTACTAAGTCGCACGTTGAGTAACCAAGGTCTGGTTACTCAGGAAGGTGAGGCAGTAGCGCGAGTGATTAGCGACTATGCACGTTCCTGGAGCCTACTTCAGGGCTATGACGAACAGCAGCTTGAAGAAATCGCCCTAAGACAACTGGATATGCGTCCATTACTACTGGACGAGGCGCTAACCGCTATCGGTGAGCTAAAGCAGACGTTAATTGGCAAGGGCGAAGCTACCGAACTTTTCGGGCAGTTGCGAGGAGAGGGCCTGGCTTCGGCCCTGGCAACTATTGAGCAGGGGTTCGGCGATGAGCTTTTCTATCCTAACATAGCCAGTCGTGCCGCCCACTTGCTGTATTTCGTGATTAAAAACCACCCTCTGGCAGACGGGAACAAACGATGCGGTTCTTTTCTTTTTTTGTGGTATTTGCGCCGAAATGCCGACTTACTAGCACTTCCCGTTGAGCAACTCATTAATGACAACACCCTAGTGGCATTAGCCCTGTTGGTAGCAGAAAGCTTGCCGGATCAGAAAAACCTGATGATTCGACTAATTGAACACTTTATCGTGCTCAAGGAACCTGTGACGTAGAAAGACTAAAAATGAACGAAAATCAGTCACAATAATAATACTTTAAGTGATTTTCTGATACAGGATTGGAGTAATGATCCAGTAAGTGGCCGTAAACGGCCATTAGGTGCTCACCGCACGGCTAGTATTAATTGAATCGGCCAGGCTTTCATAGACAGTTTGTTTTGCCTCAGAAAAGTATTATCGTTCGTAGTTCACCGGCGAAAGATTCGCTGCATGCCTATGTCGATGGATGGGATTGTAAAAAATTTCAATGTACTCAAAGATATCTTGTATTGCCAGTTCTCGGGTTTTATAGATCTTTCGTTTAATACGTTCACGATTCAGTAGCTGAAAAAAACTTTCGGTGACGGCTATAGCGTTTGCCTAAAGCACGCAAATCGTGGTGTACTTTGCGATAACCATACACTCGACCACTCTCAATCCACGATGATTCCATCAGGTTCAACAGTCGCTGATCCTCATAATGGTGTGCACTGTGGTTATTGCGCTTACATGCGTAATAGCCACTTGGGTGAACGTTGAGAACCTGGCAGAGTCTGCACACTTGGCAACAGAACGGATTGAAAGGGAGCTTCGGCTCCCTTTTTATTTTCCGGACACGATTTTTTCTTGCTTTTATTGGTACCCTTTGAGAGGGGGTGTTCAGCTAAACGGATAAAATATCGGGGAAAAGTTCCCCGATACTTGTTAGATTACCTTAATTCGTACAAATACAATTCAATGCGGCGGTTTACGGCTCTGCCGTAGGTGGTGTCATTGCTCATGAGCGGGTCGATGGCGCCTCTGCCTTCTATGTCAATCCGGACGCTTTTTACCCCTTTTTTGATTAAATAATGGGCAACCGCAGAGGCTCTTTGCACAGACAAGGCTTGATTGTTAATTTCGTCTCCCTGCGAATCGGTATGTCCGACAACCTTGATACGCAGGTTTTGGGATTGCTTAAGTTCTGTAACAATTTTATCCAGAATAGGGAACATTTTCCGGTTGATGTTGGTTTTTCCAGACCGAAATGAGCTGTTCGCCGGCAAAATAACCCTAAGGCTGCCATCGTGCACGCGGTTCACTTCAACACCCAATGATTCTCTGTCCGATTCTTCAATGGATTTGGCAATTTTATCCCAGTTGCTGGGGGATAATGCCGTGCGACCGAAGAAGCTGGATGCGGGTTTTCCGTCAGGGCTCAAGTTCAGGCTGCCGGGGCCGGGGTTCAAGACACAGCCGGAAAGCAGTGTGGAAGATGCCAGTAATAATTTCAAGGATGTAAAATGCCTGGAATTAATCATTTTCAACCCCATTTTTTTTGAATCAGGTGAGCAATGGCATCCCATAGCTCATTGACTTCGTTTACGGTCATGTCGGCCTGCCACTCATGTATCTTGTCTTTATTGTTGCAGTATCCGTAGGAAACAGCAATAGTGGCCATATTGGCTGCTCTGCCGGCGATGATGTCCCGTTCGTCATCGCCCACATAAATGCAATGTTCGGGCAGGCTGTTGGCAAGCCGGGCGGCATGGAGCAAAGGGGCAGGATGCGGTTTGGTATAAGGCGTAGTGTCTCCGCATACATTGGCAGCGCTACGGGCAGTTAGCTGGAAATGATCAAACATGGGGAAAGAGAGGTCTTCCGCCTTGTTGGTGACAATGCCCCAGCCCATATTATTCTGGTCAATTTTGTCCAGAAGCTCATCAATTCCGTTAAACAGTCGACTGTTGCTCGTCATGCAGTTTTTATAGTCTTGTAAAAATTGCTGGCGAACTGTCTCGTATTCGATGTGGTCGGGCCGCAGGTTCAGGGCTGCCCCAAGCAGTCCTCTGGCGCCTTGTGATGCGTAGGGCCTTAAGGCGGCGTATTCAAGTGCAGGCAGACCTCTGCGGATGCGTTGTAAATTGGCTGCATGTGCAAGATCTGGAGCGCTATCAACCAGCGTACCATCAAAATCAAAGAAGACTATTCTTCGCATTTACGAGTCGCTATCAAATAATTAACTGAAGTATCACTGCTGAGTTTATATTTCTCGGTTAAAGGATTGTATTCAAGTCCTTTCATGCCGATTAAATCAAGCTTCGCACGACGTGCACAGGAAACCAGTTCACTGGGTTTGATGAAACTGCCATAATTATGTGTTCCTTTGGGAAGCAGGTTCATTATGTACTCAGCTCCTATAATGGCATACATGAAAGATTTCATGTTTCGGTTAAGTGTGGAGAAAAACACCCAGCCACCGGGTTTAACCAATTTTGCACAGGCATCAATGATGGATGCTGGGTCGGGTACATGTTCCAGCATTTCCATGCAGGTGACCACATCGTATTGTGCCGTGCGTTCCTGGGCGATTTGTTCAACCGCGATATTAAGGTATTCTACTTTTATACCCGATTCCAGTCCGTGCAACTTTGCAACAGTCAGTGACTTTTGGGCCAGATCTATGCCGGTAACTTTGGCACCGGCTGCTGCCATGCTTTCGGAAAGAATGCCTCCGCCACAGCCAACGTCGATAATAGTTTTGTCAGTCAGGGTGCCTGCCAGTGACTGAATCCATTCGAGCCTGAGTGGATTAATGGCATGCAAAGGTTTGAATTCACTGGTAGGGTCCCACCATTTGGAAGCCAGGGCGCTGAATTTTTCCAGTTCTGCTGGGTCTGCATTGATGGGTTCGGAAGTGATGGCGGGAGTATTCATAGGGCTTTGTTCTTGAAACCTGAAAATAATCGGTATGTAAGTAGTAAGGGTTCAAGTTTATCATAGGCCTGTAAAAACTGTCCTGAAGGCAGACAGTAAAAAGCCCCCATTTGGGGGCTTTTTACTGTAGGCAAAAAATAATTGCCTGCTAATTACTTGCGTGAACCTACGATTTCGATTTCTACGCGACGGTTTTTAGCGCGACCTTCACGGGTTGCGTTAGAAGCGATTGGGTCGCTTTCACCTTTACCGGAAGCGATGATCTGATCTGCAGGTACACCTTTGGAGATCAGGTAGTTTTTAACAGCAGCAGCACGGCGCTCTGACAGGCCTTGGTTGTACTGTGCAGTACCGATAGAGTCGGTATGACCAACGGCAATAACTGACTCAAGGTTCAGTTGAGTTGTTTGTTGAGCAACCTGGTCAAGGATGTTGCGGCCTTCAGGTTTCAGGGTTGATTTGTCAAAATCAAAGAATGTATCAGCGTTGAACGTTACTTTTTGAGCAACGATGTCGGGTGATTGTGGAGCACCGCAGCCTTGAGCTGCTGTTGCAGGTGTCCAGAAATTGTCACGCCAGCAATGTTCATTTGTGCCGTTCATCCAAACCAGACCGTATGGGTTTACCCAATTGTCGACAGTTTGCGCTGATGCTACGCCAGAAGTTGCGGCAGCAACCACGGCGAATGCTAATG
>JBBADT010000047.1:0-21840 GCA_041656315.1 Advenella sp. | reverse complement strand
GTTAAGTAAAGCATTCAGCAGATTTACGGAAACCTGATTAGGATGAAGAAAAGAGGGGAACATTTGATGCGTCCGGCAGAAAAAAACAGTTTGGCAAACAAACTTCAAGTTTACCTTTTTTTGTCATCGCCCTGCCATAAACCTTAGCCGAACAAACAATACAACCGTGCAAGGCACTGACAAAAAACAGCAAAGGCGCCTGGTATAAAGGCGCCTTTATGAATCTCAGCCTGCTGATTTAATGGAAAAAGCAGGCAGCCTGATCAGATGGCATCAAGAGGCATACTCAACCGGAATTTGCTGGATGCCGGCTAACAGCCAACCACCCTGCTCGGGTTTGTACAGGTTCCATACTTCCTCAAAACGGAATGCCGCAGTATTGACTTCTTCACGCAACATACCTGAGAAACGTACACTGGCTAAATAGCCGTCACTGACCTGTTCGATACCCAGCAGCTCTGCATTGAGCAGTACCACTTCAGTAACGCTTTGACCGGCACGGGCCGTAATTTGAGGACTAAGTTCGGCAATCAGGTCATCGGTCAGGTATTCTTTAAGGGCGGCAATATCACCTTTATCCCAAATACCCTGGATAGCCTTGAATTGTTGCTTGGCATTTTGCAGGAAGGCAGGCGTATCAAAGTCGGCTGGCACAAACCAGGATTTATCCGCATTGGGATTTTCACCAGCAACCACCTCAGGGACGGCCGCAGAGACCGGAGCCGCTGCTGGTGCCGGCGTAGCAGGCATGGCCGGTTTTTGGCCAAACATGGGCTGTTGCCCGTTTTGACGATACATATTGTTGTTGCCACCGGCCCCTTGCATTGCAGGCTTTGCTGCACCACCACGCAAGCGACGCACAATAAACATAATGGCAAAAATAACGATACCAATCAGGATGGCACTGGACAGAAACTCAAGAAAAGCCCCCCCCAACCCCATGCTGGACAACAAAGCAGCGATACCCAAACCAGCGGCTATACCTGCGATAGGCCCCAGAAATCGGGAAAAACCGCTTTTTTGTGCAGCAGCACCTGTTGCTGCCGCTGAACTGCTGGCAGCGGTAGAGCGCTGAGTGGTATTGGCGGCTGCAGGAGGAGTCGTTGCCGCACGATTTTGAGTAACATTACTGGACTGACGGCCAAAGCTGCTGCCGCCACCCATGCGACGCGCTTCCGCATCGAAAGAAACCGTGAGCATGGCTGAGGTTGAGACCACCACCAATGCCGCGGCTAAAAATTTAGACCATTTCTTAGTCATTAAAACGAGCTCCTTGTATGAATCAAGCCTGCCTATACAGGCGTACCGACTAATCTTACAAAAAGCTGAACGTTTTAACAAGTAAAAAAAACCAAAAAAAGCAAGGCTATTGTTTCAAAACACTACATTTCAAACATGTCTGCCCTGTTTCAGGATAACAGCCAGTCCTGGCTTCAGCCCAGCTTGATTCCCTCGTGCACGGCAGCAATACCGGCAGTCAGATTGAAATACTGCACACGCTCAAAACCCACCCCACGCATCATGCCAGCCAGTGTTTCCTGATCGGGGTGCATGCGAATGGATTCAGCCAGATAACGATAACTGTCTTCATCGCTGGCAATTTTCTTGCCCAACCAGGGCAATATATTGAACGAATACCAGTCATAGGCGGGCTCGAGAGGCTTGTAAACCCTGGAAAACTCAAGCACCAGTAGTTTACCGCCTGGCTTGAGCACCCTGAACATTTCAGCCAGCGCCTGGTCTTTATGCGTCATATTGCGCAAGCCAAATGCGACGGTCACACAATCAAAATAATTATCGGGAAACGGCAAATATTCAGCATCGCAAACCGCAGTAGGCAAAACCACGCCTTTGTCGATAAGACGGTCACGGCCCACACTTAACATGGAGCTGTTGATATCGGTATGCCAGACTTCTCCGGTTTCACCCACTTTTTTACCAAACGCCAAGGCAAGGTCTCCGGTACCGCCGGCAATATCAAGCACTTTCATGCCACGGCGGACATTGGCCCGGCCAATGGTGAATACTTTCCAGACACGATGCAATCCTACCGACATAAGATCATTCATGACATCATAACGGGAAGCCACCGAATGAAAAACTTCTGCCACCTTGCCCGCCTTTTCAGTTTCACTGACGGTTTTAAAGCCGAAATGGGTGGTTGAATTTTCGCTGCTTTCTTGGTTCGTATCAGGTTTCATACAATAATCTTATTTAAACGGAGAGTTGTCACAAACATGACATAATTAGGCAATACCATAAGTATCATACATAAATATTGCATTTTAACATTGGTACTATCTTAAATTTTACTTCATTATGGCAAGCACGATCCTCGTAGTAGAAGATGAACCCGCAATTCAGGAACTCATTTCCGTCAATTTATCCTTTGCGGGTCATAAAGTTTTACGCGCACTTGACGCTGAACAGGCAAAAATCCTGATTAACGCCGAGCTCCCGGACCTGATCCTACTGGACTGGATGCTGCCCGGCGCATCGGGCCTAAGCATGGCCAGAAGCCTGCGGGCCGATGAGCGGACCAAAGACATTCCCATCATTATGCTAACCGCAAAAAGTGCCGAGGAAGATAAAGTGGAAGGTCTTGAGAGCGGTGCCGATGACTATATTACCAAACCCTTCTCGCCAAAAGAGCTGATGGCGCGCATCAAGGCGGTTTTACGTCGACGGGCACCACAACTCACCGATGACGAAATAGAAATTGCCGGCCTGAAACTGGATCCGGTTTCTCACCGTATTACCGGAAATGGCAGCAATCTGCCTCTGGGTCCCACCGAATTCCGCCTTTTGCATTTTTTCATGACACATCCAGAACGTGTCTTTACCCGCAGCCAATTGCTTGATCAGGTCTGGGGCGATCATGTGTTTCTTGAAGAAAGAACGGTTGATGTCCATATCCGCCGTTTGCGCAAGGCGCTTGAACCATCCGAGCATCACGGCCTGATTGAGACCGTGCGTGGCAGCGGCTACCGGTTTACGACCCGCCTTCCACAATAAACGACCGCATAATGCGATAAAATCCTTTTGGCAGTCCAAAGGGCCTGTTCTTTACCCTTCATTTACGTTATTTTGGGCACACAGGCCCGGTGGTTGATTATCATGAGATGGATAAAACCCTTGCTATGGCTTTGTTTCGCAATATTGTTATGCATTGGCATTCAATATCTGGCGCAGGGTTATTGGGGTATCGTTGCCCTTGGACTCATCTTTGCGGTTTATTACTACCTTGAAGACAGGCACTTTCAACTTACCGTTAAATGGGCTCGGGATGTTGAAAGCCCGCCCTCTCCTGATCTTGGCAAATATGACGACATTGTCAGCCCGATTTACAAGCTGCTGCGTTTTCGTGGCAATGAACTGAAAGCACTTAAACACCTGTCCCACAGTGTTTTATCCGCCGCCCAGGCCTTGCCTGCCGCTGCCATCACGCTTGACCGAAGTTTCCATATTGAATGGTGTAATGGTCTGGCAGAAAAGATGTTGGGCCTGAGTTACGAACAAGACAAAGGCTATAACATTTTCAACCTGGTCCGTTTACCCGAATTTTTTGAATATGCACAAAACGGTGACTGGAGCCATTCTTTTGTCACCCATATGGAATCTGACGGCCAGTTCCGTTGCCTTAAATTTGACCTGAACCAATATTCGGAAGAAGGTATCCTGATGCTTTGCCAGGATATCACGCAGCTCGAAAAGCTGCGCACCACGCAACAAGACTTCGTGGCCAATGTCTCGCACGAAATCCGCACCCCACTGACCGTTCTGATCGGTTTTCTGGAAACCTTGCAAGACTTGCCTCCGGAAGCGGTTTCTCCCGAGCAGCGCAAACAATATGAAACGCTCATGCATGAGCAGGCCCAACGCATGCTGGCCATTGTTGCCGATTTGCTCACCCTGTCCACCCTGGAGTCCACACAGGCAAGTGGCGGGCAAAAGCTGGTGCTGGCCCAACTTATTGAGTCCGCCGGCCAACTGGCCCATTCATTATCAAAAGGCAAGCATAAATTCATTTTTGAAATAGACGAGAAACTGGCTATTCATGGCCAGCAAACTGAAATATCTTCGGCCATCAGCAACCTGATGACCAATGCCGTTCGATATACCCCTGCCGATGGAACCATTACCGTCAGCTGGCATAAGGACAACAAAGGCAATGCCGTTTTCAGTGTCCAAGACACCGGACTGGGCATTTCCAAACAGGATATCCCACGCATCACCGAGCGTTTCTACCGGGTCGACAAAAGCCGCTCACGGGCATCGGGCGGCACCGGTCTGGGCTTGGCCATTACAAAACACATCGTAATACGGCATAATGCCAAATTGGTCATAGACAGCGAAATCAACAAGGGAAGTACGTTCAGCATCATCTTCCCCCCCGATAGCATTATTAATGAGCCCAATATCCGTTCCTCAAAAAAAATGGCGGTTCACGCCTGAAGGTGATGCCTGCATTATTATCCGCTTCACACATGAAGGCCTTAGCACCCAGGTAAGCCAGCTTTGCCTGCAAGCGGCCCAAAGCATTGCCAATGCTGGTCTGCCCGGCATTAACGACATTGTTCCCGCCTTCAACTGCGTGGGGGTACATTACCGGGCTTCCTGCTGGGGCAAGGCTCCTTTTCACACGCTTTGCCAGACCCTGGATTTACTGCTGGCCCAACCATACTTCCCGCCCAATGCCGCACCGGAACAAACCATTGACATCCCGGTTTGTTATGATCCTGAATATGGCATTGATCTTGAGCCGCTGGCCAGAACACTCAAATGCAGCACTGAACAGCTCATTGCCATGCATACATCACGGGCCGTTCGGGTTTTCATGCTGGGTTTTGCGCCAGGCATGCCCTATATGGGCTTACTGGATACAAAAATGGATGTGCCCCGCCTGGCCACCCCACGCCTGGCGATCGCAGCCGGTTCAGTGGCCATCGCCAACCGGCAAACCATCATTTATCCACAGGCGTCTCCGGGTGGCTGGCACATTATTGGCCGAACACCAATTGCGCTTTTCAATCCGGAACGCGCCCCCCATACATTGCTGACACCGGGCGATACGGTCCGTTTCAAGGCTATCAGCAAGGAAACATTTACTTATTTAAAGAACAATCGTCATGAGCATCCAGGTTATTAGTCCAGGCCTGCTGTCCACTTTTCAGGATGAAGGCAGGCACCGGTTTCAATCACTTGGGGTACCGGTTGGCGGTGCCATGAACCCAAGCAACCTGCGGCTGGCCAATTTACTGGTGGGTAACCCGCCTTCAGAACCCGTGCTGGAAATGACCCTGACCGGTCCTGGATTATTGTTTGAAGAAGATGCCTGCATCGCTTTAAGCGGTGCTCCCATTCATGCCTTTGCCGATGACACACCCATACCGGTCAATCGGCCCTTTTTGATACAAGCCGGACAACCCCTGCATTTCAGGCAAGGCCAATTTCCGCCCATGACCCGCAGCTATCTGGCCGTGCATGGCGGATTTGAACTGCCTGCTGTGATGGGTAGTTGCAGCACCGACCTCAAAAACCGGCTGGGCGGCCATCACGGGCGGGCACTGCAAAAGCAAGACCACATTCCAATCAGAAAACCCCTTGACTCACGCCACCGGCAAACCCTGCAGGATTTTTTCAAGCAGCTTGAAATTTATCTTCCCGCCAATCTGGGGTTGCAGAAAAAAAACAGCATCAGGGTCATCAAAGGCCATCACTGGAATCACTTTACCCAGGAATCCCATGAACGGTTTTTTGACACACCATTCAGGATCACCCCCCAATCCGAGCGCATGGGATACCGTCTGCAAGGACCTGTCCTTGCCTTGCAATCGCCTTCGCAAATCCTGTCTGAGCCCACGGCGTTCGGCACCATTCAGGTACCCCCTGACGGCAATCCCATTATCCTGATGGCTGACCGGCAAACCACAGGCGGCTATCCCAAAATAGCCAATGTTATTTCAGCCGACCTGCCAGTGCTGGCACAATTGCTGCCCGGGGAGCACATTTCATTTTCCCTGATGGAACTGGAGAAAGCGCAAGCATTAATACTTGATAGGGAAGAAAAATTCATGACTTTACAAAACCGGCTGGCAATAATTGCACTGCGATTGTCAGAATGTTACCTTTAACCATCCATCTGCGCCTAAAGCACGTTTATAGATGGATAGTTTCACACAATTAGCCAAACCCCCAAATGAAGGAGCCATAACGGTGAAAAAACTGGATTTCAATTGTGATATGGGTGAAAGTTATGGCGCCTGGACGATGGGCAACGATGAAGCTGTCATGCCCTATGTCACTTCCGTCAATATTGCCTGCGGATTTCATGGCGGCGATGCACACATCATGCGCAAGACGGTAGCCAATGCCATTAAGCACCATGTGCATATTGGCGCACACCCTGGCCTGGACGACCTGCCCGGCTTTGGGCGCCGGCCTTTGCCCGTCTCTGCCGACCAGGCCTATGACCTGGTAGTAGTGCAAGTTGGAGCGCTGGCAGCGGTTGCCAAAACCCAGGGTGCCCGCCTGCATCACGTCAAGACCCATGGTGCCCTTTACAACATGGCCGCCAATAACGACACCCTTTCACAGGCGATTGCTCAAGCGGTGCTGGATGTGGATGATTCTTTGATTTTATATGCCCTGGCCAACAGCCGGCAGGCGTTCATTGCACAGGAAATGGGTCTGCAGGTTGCGCACGAGGTATTTGCCGATCGCCGCTATCAGGATGACGGCACCCTTACCCCCCGTAGCACGCCCGGCGCTATTATCAGCGATCCCGTACTGGCCATACAACAAGTCATTTCCATGCTGGAAAAAGGCCATGTGACTGCACTTTCCGGCAAACAGATTCCCATACAGGCGGATACCCTGTGCATTCACGGTGACCAGCCTGATGCTGCCGACTTTGCACAGCAAATACACGAGGCGTTAAAAAGGCAAGGGCTGTTATAACCCTTGCCTTGCACATACCTGATGGTTTGGTGCTATTTACACCAGTACGCGCTCAATGCCACCTGTATTGGCGTTTTTCACATAATCGGCCATCCAGTTTTCACCCAGCATGTGGCGGGCCATTTCCACCACAATATAATCGGCATCAATGGCTATATCGCCCTGATAACGCGCCAGCCCCTGTAAGCAGGAAGGGCAGGAGGTTAACAGCTTGACCTCGCCGGCAAAACCATCAGCACGCATTGCGGCTGAGTTCTTGCGCAGCTCCTCTTCCTTGCGGTAACGGATTTGGGTGGAAATATCGGGACGGCTAACCGCCAATGTGCCAGACTCACCACAGCAGCGATCCGCCTTGATGGTGGTATCACCCACCAGGGATTTCACCGTTTTCATGGGATCCTGTTGCTTGAGGGGTGTATGGCAAGGATCATGGTACATATACCGCTTGCCAGTGGCGCCATCCAGTTTCAAGCCTTTTTCAAGCAGGTACTCATGAATATCAATCAGGCGGCAGCCCGGAAATATCTTTTCAAACTCATAGCCTGCAAGCTGGTCGTAACAGGTGCCACAACTGACGACAACCGTTTTGATATCAAGATAGTTCAGGGTGGTGGCCATCCGGTGGAACAGGACACGGTTATCGGTAATGATCTGTTCGGCCTTGTCCAGTTGGCCGTTACCGCGTTGTGGATAGCCACAGCACAGATAGCCCGGCGGCAGTACGGTTTGTACCCCGGCATGCCACAACATGGCCTGGGTAGCCAACCCTACCTGAGAAAAAAGGCGCTCTGACCCGCAACCCGGGAAATAGAACACCGCTTCGGTATCGGCACTGGTTTTATGCGGATCACGAATAATCGGCACAAAATTCTTGTCTTCGATATCCAGCAATTTACGGGCGCTTTGCTTGGGTAAGCCACCTGGCATTTTCTTGTTCACGAAGTGAATGATTTCTTCGCGCAGGGAAGCACGCCCAATTGTTGCTGGCGGATGGGCCGTTTGTTTTTTGGCTACCGAACTCAGGACCTCATTACCCAGACGCTGCGCCTTGTAACCGATGTCCATCACCTTGCGGGTCACATTGATCGTGGTGGGATCAGTAGCATTCAGGAAAAACATGGCGGCCGTTTTGCCTGGACGAACCGATTGCTTGCCCATACGATTGAGCACCGTCCGCATGGCCATGCTAACGTCCCCAAAATCAATATCCACCGGACAGGGGTTATAACATTTGTGACATAAGGTACAGTGTTCGGCAACATCCTCAAACTCGGACCAATGCTTGAGGCTGATGCCCCGACGCGTTTGCTCTTCATACAGGAATGCTTCAACCAGCAGGGAAGTAGCCAAAATCTTGTTGCGGGGCGAATAAAGCAGATTGGCGCGTGGCACATGCGTGGCACAAACCGGCTTGCATTTGCCGCAACGCAGGCAATCCTTGATAGAGGTAGAGATGGCACCAATATCACTTTGCTTCATGATCAGGGACTCATGACCCAACAGGTTGAAACTGGGGGTCCAGGCATTGCGCAGGTCGGAACCCGCAAACAGCTTGCCTGCATTGAAACGCCCTTCAGGGTCAATTTCCTGCTTATACTGGCGGAACGGAGCCAGTTCGGCTTCAGTCAGGAATTCCAGCTTGGTCAGGCCAATGCCATGCTCACCGGAAATCACCCCGTTCAGATCGCGGGCAATTTGCATGATACGCACAACGGTTTCATTGGCCTCACGCAGCATTTCGTAGTTGTCCGAGTTAACCGGAATATTGGTATGCACGTTACCGTCGCCGGCATGCATATGCAATGCAACAAACACCCGTCCTTTCAGGACGCGATCATGAATCGCCTGCATTTCGGTAAGGACCGCGGCCCTGTCTGCACCTGAAAAAATCACTTCCATTTTGGCCAGGATTTCTTTTTTCCACGAAATGCGAATTGTGCGATCCTGCAATACCTCAAAGATGCGGCAGTCAGGCTGATCCTGCAAACGCTGTTTCAGGACCCCCATGAGCTCATCCATGCCTAGCAGAGACAATTTATCAAGGCTGCCAGCCAGTGAGTCATCCATATTGTTCAGCAACCAGGACCAGCGCGCAGCCGTCAGGCCCAGCACCTCACGGGCTTCCTCAATGCGACTGCCAATCACTTCTTCCCGGGTCAGTTCCTCATCAAGAAAATCTTCCGACTTGTGTACCGGCAATTCGGTTTCAAGAAAAGCCTCAAGCGCTTCGACCAGCTTGAGCTTGTTACGGGTGGATAATTCTATATTGATACGTTCAATTTCTTCGGTGTATTCACCCATGCGATCAAGGGGAATCACAACGTCTTCATTAATTTTAAACGCATTGGTATGGCGTGCGATCGCGGCAGTACGGGCACGGTCGGCCCAGAATTTCTTGCGCGCTTCGGCGCTGACGGCAACGAACCCCTCGCCGCTACGGCCATTGGCCAGGCGCACCACCTGGCTGGTAGCGGCAGCCACCGCATTTTCATCATCACCGACAATGTCGCCAATCAGGACCATTTTGGGAAAAGCCTCGCGCTTGCTTTTGGTGGCATAGCCAACCGCTCGCAGATAACGCTCGTCCAGATGTTCAAGGCCCGCAAGAATGGCGCCTGTTTTACGGCCTTCGGTATCCAGGTAGTCCTTGATTTCCACAATCGAGGGCACGGCATCGCGGGCCTGTCCAAAAAATTCCAGACAAACAGTACGGGTATGCTTGGGCATGCGGTGCAACACCCAGCGTGCCGAGGTGATCAGGCCATCACAGCCCTCTTTCTGGACACCGGGCAAGCCAGCCAGGAACTTGTCAGTAACGTCTTTGCCCAGACCCACCTTACGGAACGCGCTACCCTCGATATCAATAATTTTTGTACGCAGTTCTTTTTTGCCCGGTTCGTAACGGCCATCAAACCATTTCACTTCAAAACGAACTTGCCCGGCATCATGGATTTTGCCCATATTGTGTTCAAGACGGGTCACTTCCAGCCAGTTGCCATCGGGGTCAACCATGCGCCACCAGGCCAGGTTATCCAGGGCGGTTCCCCATAACACGGCTTTCTTGCCACCGGCATTCACGGCTACGTTGCCGCCAATACAGGACGCTTCCGCCGAGGTTGGGTCTACCGCAAACACAAACCCGGCTGCCTCAGCCGCCTCGGATACCCGTTTGGTAACCACACCGGCACCAGACAAAATAGTGGCCACCGGTTCGTGCAGCCCTGGCAGTACAAGAGATTCAACTGCCGAGAGTGAATCAAGTTTTTCGGTGTTGATGACAGCAGAACGCCATGACAGGGGAATGGCGCCACCGGTGTAACCCGTACCACCCCCACGAGGAATGATGGTTAGCTTAAGCTCGAAACAGGCACGCACCAGGGCCGCCATTTCGAGCTCGGAATCGGGTGTCAGGACAACGAACGGGTATTCGACACGCCAGTCGGTAGCATCGGTAACATGGGAAACACGTGACAGGCCGTCAAACTTGATATTGTCCTTCTGGGTGATACGCCCCATTTCCTGCATAACTTCTGCACGCAGGGTTTCGGTATATTCAAACTCGGCTTCAAATTCTATCACCGCTTTGTGGGCCCGCCTGAGCAGCTCCTGGACCTTGCTGTCACTTTCCTTGTTTGAAGGCTCCCGGCGACGGTTGATTTCGTTCAGCCGGTGGTTAAGCGCTTCTATCAGCAAGCCCCGCCGTTTCGGGTTGGATAACAGGTCATCCTGAAGATAAGGATTGCGCCTGACGACCCAGATATCACCCAAAACTTCGTACAGCATGCGCGCGGAACGACCCGTTTTGCGAACGCCCCTAAGGTCGGACAACAGATCCCAGGCATCGCTGCCCAACAAACGGGCAACGACTTCCTTGTCTGAAAAGGACGTGTAGTTATAAGGTATCTCACGCAAACGCCGGACAGGGCCGGTTTGCTCTGCTTCTGACAAAATCTGGGTATCAATAGGTGCGTTCATACTAATAAATGGCTGGATGAATTTGAAATTTATCTGAGGATAACCATCATTTTACGCGGAGAACCCGAAATTTATTACGCTAAACCGGCTTTATCCTAAAACAGACGCAATAAAACCGCAGTCATGAGTACATATCGGGCAAATTTGCCAATAGCCATATAAAAAATACACGGCAACAGACGCAGTTTCATCCAGCCGGCGACACTGCATAAAGGGTCTCCTACAATAGGCAACCAGGAAAAAAGCAAAGCCCAGGGCCCCATTTTCCTTAAATACACCGCCAGTTTCCTGAAATGGGTCCCCCCCAGTTTTTGTTGCTTGCGACGCCTTTCCTGCACACCTGCCGTTGCATTCTGCCCATCAGCGGCCTGATGCGTTTTTTTCCAGTGATCCACCCCTTTTTTGGCCCAATATCCCATGTAGTAGGACACCACACCACCTATCGTATTGCCTGCCGTTGCCACCAAAACGGCTGCCCAGAACATATCAGGCGACAACTTGAGGTAAGCAAATACCGCCGGCTCGGAGCCCAGTGGCAACAAGGTCGCCGACACCAGGGCAATCAAAAAAATGGCCGGCAAACCTACTGCTGGCAAAGCCAATGTAAGCAGCAGCCATTGCACGGCCCCCATCATTTCATTTTCCATACTACCTGTAACCCGCGTAAATTTTTTATGCTTCAGCCCGGATGCAAATCGGGGCAAATCAGAATGTGCTATGTTAATCTGTAATATATTGTTTGAATCCTATCTCCCCCAACATGTCCACAGATTATCTAAAACGTATTTTGACATCAAAAGTTTATGATGTCGCCACCGAGACCCCACTGGAACCTGCAAAACTGCTTTCTGCCCGTATCCAGAATACTATTTTGCTTAAACGTGAGGACACGCAATCCGTTTTCAGCTTCAAGATCCGTGGGGCCTACAACAAAATGGCCAATATATCAGCCGAAGCACGCGCTCGCGGTGTAATTTGTGCATCTGCCGGCAACCATGCCCAAGGCGTTGCCCTCTCGGCCAAAAAACTGGGATGCCGTGCCGTTATTGCAATGCCCACTTCAACGCCCAAGGTAAAAATAGATGCGGTCAAACGTTTGGGTGGGGAAGTCGTCTTGCATGGCGACAGTTTTACCGATGCCTACGAGCATGCACTGATCCTTGAAAAAGAACAAAACCTCACCTTCGTCCACCCCTTTGATGACCCGTTTGTGATTGCCGGACAAGGCACTATTGCCATGGAAATACTGCGCCAGAACCCCGGTTCCCTGGACGCCATTTTCGTTAGCATTGGCGGTGGCGGCCTCATTGCAGGCATTGCCGCCTATATCAAGCAGCTGCGTCCCGAAATCAAAATCATCGGTGTCCAAACCGAAGATTCTGATGCCATGATTCGCAGCGTCCGGGCCGGTCGACGCATTTCCCTGCCCGATGTCGGGCTGTTTTCCGATGGTACGGCGGTCAAACAGGTTGGCATTGAAACATTCAGGCTGGTCAAGGAATATGTTGATGACTTCATTGCCGTTGATACCGATGCCATTTGCGCGGCCCTGAAAGATGTGTTCCAGGACACCCGCAGCGTACTGGAACCGGCCGGCGCCCTGGCCCTGGCGGGCGCCAAACGTTATATTGCCGAACACAAATGGAAAAACAAAACCGTAGCGGTCATTACGTCCGGTGCCAACATGAACTTCGACCGCCTGCGTTTTGTGGCCGAACGTGCCGATGTCGGCGAAGCCA
The DNA here is from genome assembly GCA_041656315.1 of Advenella sp. Taxonomy (GTDB): domain Bacteria; phylum Pseudomonadota; class Gammaproteobacteria; order Burkholderiales; family Burkholderiaceae_B; genus Advenella. The sequence continues at coordinate 9,166 of JBBADT010000047.1, read as the reverse complement.
AGGAAGCCATTTTTGCCGTCACCATGCCCGAAGTCAAGGGCAGTTTCAGGCAATTATGCACCGCGCTGGGCGCACGCAACGTGACCGAATTCAATTACCGGATTTCAGACTCCAATAAGGCCCACGTATTTGTTGGGGTTCAGATCAATTCACTGGAAGAAGCAGAAAAAGTGGCCGACCGGCTACGCCGCAAGAAATTCGATGTCCTTGACCTGACCGCCGATGACCTGGCCAAGTCACACCTGCGTTACATGGTAGGTGGGCATTCACCCCTTGCTGAAAACGAAGTACTGTATCGCTTTGAATTCCCCGAGCGTCCCGGAGCCTTGATGAAATTTCTCAATACCATGAATCCGGAATGGAATATCAGCCTGTTCCATTACCGCAATCAAGGCGCCGATTACGGTCGTGTCCTGGTCGGCATCCAGGTGCCGCCCGCCGACAAAAAAGCCTTCAAGGACTTCCTTTCAACCATCGGTTATCCGTTCATCAAGGAAACCGACAACCCCGCCTACAAACTGTTTTTATAAACGGTTGCAGCAACAAAAAAACGGGGTGATTGAAGTTACTCCGTTTTTTGTTGCACCCGTTAAAATTTACAAACTGTAAAAACCGGCAAACCGCTTTCCCGTATCAACCGGGAGCCACCCAGGTCGGGCAAATCGATAATCGCAGCGGCCTCGACCACATTGGCACCCAAACGCTGCAACAAACGACTGGCGGCAACCATCGTGCCCCCTGTGGCAATCAGATCGTCTACCAACAAGACACGCTGCCCTGGCAGTACAGCATCAGTGTGCATCTCGACACTGGCATTGCCATACTCCAGCTTATATTCTTCAGCAACGGTATTAAAGGGCAACTTGCCACTTTTACGCACCGGTACAAAACCCAGGTTCAGCTCATAAGCCAGCACGCTGCCAATAATGAATCCACGTGCATCCACGCCCGCCACCAGGTCCATTCGCTGGCGCATGTAACGGTAAACAAAAATATCAATCAAGGCACGAAAGCTTCGCGGATCCTGAAGCACGGGCGTAATATCCCGAAATGTAACGCCTTCCTTGGGCCAGTCAGGCACACTTCGTATCGCATTACGAACAAGCTCATTGGGATCGGTCATCATGGTCTCTCAAGGTAAATGAATGAAAATAACGAAAAAACATAGGCGGTGGTCGTGCCAGACCTTAGCTTGCCGCTGAAATAACGACAGTCGAGGAAACGCGCCTGGCTTTTTCACGCGCCTGCTGCACGTCTGCCGCCGATGCCAGGGCCACGCCCATGCGTCGTTTCACAAAAGACTCGGGTTTGCCAAACAGGCGAATATCGGTTCCTTCTTCCGCCAGTGCCTGCGCCACATTGGCAATTTTTACGGCTTTGGCCTGAACGCCGCCATAAATCACACTGCTCGCCCCCGGTTGACGCAATTGCGTATTGACCGGCAAGCCCAACAGGGCACGGGCATGCAGTTCAAACTCGCTTTGTTCCTGGCTGATCATGGTTACCATACCGGTGTCATGAGGTCGCGGACTGACTTCAGAAAACCAGACCTGCTCACCCGCCACAAACAACTCCACGCCAAACACGCCCATGCCACCCAGACTGCCTGTCACGGTTTTGGCAATATCCCGGGCCTTTTCCAGGGCCTGCGGATTCATGGGGTGCGGCTGCCAGCTTTCAATATAATCACCATCAAGCTGATGATGGCCAATCGGCTCACAAAAAGCGGTCTCGACCTGTCCGCTATGGGGATCACGATAACGAACGGTTAACAGGGTTATCTCATAATCGAAATTGATAAATCCTTCAACAATCACCCTGCCCTTACCTGTACGCCCCCCTTCCTGGGCATACGTCCATGCTTTTTCCAGATCGGCGGCAGACTTGAGCACCGACTGCCCCTTGCCGGAAGAGGACATGACCGGCTTGATCACACAAGGGTAACCAATTTCATTATTGATAGCCTGCCTGAGCGCATCAAGAGAATCGACGAACTGATAAGGTGACACCGGCAAGCCCAGGGTTTCAGCCGCCAACCTGCGGATGCCTTCACGGTTCATGGTAAGCTGGGCGGCCCGCGCGGTGGGTATGACCCTTGCCACACCGGCATCTTCCAGCTCAACCAGCAGATCGGTGGCAATGGCCTCAATTTCGGGAACGATGACATCCGGCTTTTCTGCCAGTATGATTCGCCTTAACGCTTCCTTGTCGGTCATGGAGACCACATGCGAACGATGGGCCACCTGATGGGCAGGTGCGTTTTCATAGCGATCAACGGCAATCACTTCCACACCAAACCGTTGCAAGGCAATAGTCACTTCTTTACCCAACTCTCCGGAACCCAATAACATCACCTTGAGTGCCACTTCTGACAAGGGTGTCCCCAAAAGAGGGGCTGACGAGTCTTTCATAATCAACTACACTTCCAAAAAATTGATACATAAGCTACTGATTTTCACCACATTATAGGGCCATGCCTGAATGGAAGACGGTTTTTTCAGTGAAATTGGCAAATCCATGTTTTAGTATTCCCGATATGATTAAAATCACGTGATGATGAAGAATATTGAATACGCTCCCGAAAAAGCCCTTAACTCAGGACGCCGCACCATTCAGGCCGAAGCACAGGCACTGATGGATCTTCACGACCGTCTTGACAAAAACTTCAGTAACGCCATAGCCCTGCTCCTTGATTGCCAGGGACGTGTGGTTGTCATGGGTCTGGGTAAATCCGGGCATATCGGCCGCAAGATTTCCGCCACCCTGGCCTCCACCGGCACACCCAGTTTTTTTGTTCACTCCGGTGAGGCCGTGCACGGTGACCTGGGCATGGTCACTGGCAGGGATATTGTGATTGCCATTTCCTATTCCGGCAACTCCAACGAACTGTCAACCGTCTTGCCTGTTGTGCGCAGGCTGGGCACCAAGGTGATTGCCATTTGCGGTCACCCCCAATCTGACCTGGCCAAATTATGTGATGTGTTTCTGGATGCCAGCATCCAGAAAGAGGCGTGCCCCCTGAACCTTGCCCCCACCACCAGCACAACGGTTGCCCTGGCCCTGGGAGACGCCCTGGCGGTTACCTGCCTCGAGGCCCGCAATTTTGGCGAATCCGATTTTGCCCGCTCCCACCCGGGGGGTGCACTGGGACGTCGTCTGCTGACTTACGTCAGGGATGTCATGCGACAGGGTGATGACCTGCCTCTGGTCTCCCCAGACATCCCCTTGCCACAAGCCCTGAAAGAAATGTCTCTCAAACGCATGGGCATGACCGCGGTTGTCAATGACAACCATGAACCCGTTGGTATTTTTACCGATGGTGACCTGCGACGCCTTATTGTCCGCCATGGCGATATCCGTCATTTCACCATGCATGAGGTCATGTCCTCCCACCCCAAAAGCATTGCGCCCGATGAGCTTGCCGTCGAAGCCGCTTCACTGATGGAAAAAAACAAACTCAGCCATATGCTGGTCGTTGACAAACAGGGTACCCTGGTGGGTGCCATGCACATGCACGACCTGATGGTTGCAAAGGTTATTTAAAGACTTATGAAACCCACCTTATCCATTCCCCATCCCGCCGAATCCCTGGTGCTTTCCAAAGTGCCTGCCCATATTCGTGAAATAGCGGCCACCATCAAACTGGTTGCCTTTGATGTTGACGGCGTGCTGACAGACGGCAGCCTGTGGTACGGCGAAAACGGTGAACAGCTTAAACGCTTTCATTCACTTGATGGCCACGGCCTTAAAATGTTGCAGCAAAGCGGGATTATGGTTGCCCTGGTTACCGGACGCGAAGGCCCGGTTGTGCCACGCCGCGCGGCAGAACTGGGCATAGGCGAACTGTATCAGAATGTCCGGGATAAAAGTCAGCTAATTGAAGAACTGGCCAGCCGTCATGGCATAGGGCTGGAACAAATTGCCTTTATGGGTGATGACATCATCGACTTGCCCGCCATGCACAAATCAGGCTTGTCCATTAGTGTTCCCAACGCCCCTTCGTATATTATTCAGGCAGCACAATGGGTTACCTCATTGCCAGGCGGTTCCGGCGCAGCAAGAGAGTGTTGCGACATGATCCTGGCGTCACAAGGCGCTTTAAGCCAGTATTTGCACTCAACCCGCCTGACCGGACCTGTTATTCAATAAAACATGAAAGAACGTCTGCCAGCCCTGATTGCCCTGTTCATGCTACTTTGCCTGGTTATTACCACCTGGTGGGCGGCCGATTATGCGCAGCGATCCATTCCACTGGATCCGCCTGCCCGCATCTCGCATGAACCCGACGCCTGGTCAGACCGTTTCATCATGCTCAGCTCCGACCCGGATGGGGTTCCCAAAAACCGTCTCGAAGGAGACTCCATGCAGCATTTCCCCCATAATGACTCGTATGAAATTGTCAACGCCATTTCTACCGGACAGCGCCCCGGTTCGGCGATCACTACCGGACGGGCAGACCATGCCACCATGTTCAATAACGATAAAACCATCTTAATGCGGGGTAACGCCCATTTGCACCGCTTTCCATCTGAAGACACTTCAGCCCTGGACATCACCAGCAGTGAACTGATTATCTACCCCGAGAAAGATATTATCGAGACAGACAAGCCTGCTACGGTCATCCAGGGAAATTCCCGCATGAATGGCAAGGGAATGACCTACAATAACAAAACTCGCGAGCTGGAGGTTTATTCCAATACCGATGTTTCCATCTCGAATAAAGACCTGCCCTCCAAATCGTCAAATACCGACCAAGCCCCTGAAGAGAATACCCGGCCATGAAACCGTTATTGATAAAACTGATCTTCCCCTTGCTGATTTTAAATGCGCCAGCACTGGCACAAACAACTACGCCCGCAGCCAGCGCACAAGCCGAGCCGGAAACCCTGGTACTGTCGGACACGCTGAATTACGATGACAAAACCAAAACCAGCATTTTCAATGGCAATGTCATTCTTACCCGTGGCCAAATGAGGCTGACTTCCGACACCCTGAAGATCCAGGAAGATGCCAAGGGTTTTCAGCATGGGACAGCCACCGTCAACAATGGCAAAGTACATATCTTTGAAGAGCGTCCGGAAACTTATGAAACCATCCGCTCGGAAGGTGACCGTGCTGAATATAACGGCAAGGACGACACCGTCAAAATGATTGGTCATGCCATTGTCAACCGTTATATTTGCGGCAAATTAATTGACACGGTCAGAGGCGAGGTGGTGATCTATAACAACAAGAACAATACCTATTCCGCACAGGGCGGCCCGCAGGCCGTCGAACCCGGCAGAGTGCGCTCCATTGTGAAGCCTCAATCGGCAGCCGACGAAGCCACCGAGGCCTGCCGCAAACAATACAATAACAAACCCATGCCCAGCACACTTAACTAAATCATTTTTCCTGCATGAACACGTCCGCCAGCTCCAGCCTGAATACCCTTTCCTCCAGCTCCAAAGGCCTGCTCCAGGCAATTGGCCTGCGTAAAACCTACAGCGGCAGAACGGTTGTCCAAGATGTTTCCCTGTCGGTTTCAAGCGGAGAGGTTGTAGGCTTGCTGGGCCCTAACGGCGCAGGCAAAACCACCAGTTTCTACATGATTGTCGGCCTGGTACCTGCCGATTTCGGACGCATCGAAATTGACGGCAAAAACATCACCGGCCTGCCTATCCATCAACGGGCCCGAATCGGATTGTCCTATCTGCCCCAGGATGCCTCGGTTTTCCGTCGTTTGACGGTAGAGGAAAACATCAAGGCCGTTCTTGAATTGCAATATGACCCGGAAACCGGCAAACCCCTAGACCGGACACAGGTTAAAGATCAACTGGAAAACCTGCTGGTTGAGCTGCAAATTACCCATATTCGCAATAATGCCGCGCTTTCGCTTTCAGGTGGTGAACGTCGCCGGGTGGAAATCGCCAGGGCCCTGGCTACCCACCCTCGCTTCATCTTGCTTGATGAGCCCTTTGCCGGTGTGGATCCCATCGCAGTCATTGAAATCCAGCGCATTATCCGCTTCCTTAAAAACCGCAATATCGGTGTCCTGATTACCGATCATAACGTACGTGAAACGTTGGGTATCTGTGATCGTGCCTACATTATCAGCGAAGGCAAAGTGCTTACCGATGGCGCCCCGGCATCCATCATCCAGGACCCTGAAGTACGCAAGGTTTATCTGGGCGAACACTTCAAAATGTAAATGTGAAATGTTTGATTTAAGGCACTTGCTTTAAAAAAAATAATCTATAAACTAGAGCTGTGACTAACTTAAAGTGAGAGGGATCTTCTAAAAACTCAGGTGCCTTAAGTTTTTCTGCGCATGCACAATGCGATTTAAATTATTCAATGGAGCAATTATATGAATATAAATATCAGCGGCCATCATTTAGAAATCACGCCAGCCATCAAAGAATATGTCGAGAGCAAAATCGGACGTGTACTCAAGCATTTTGACCACGTTATTGATGCCCAGGTTATCCTGTCGCTTGAGCCTCTTAAGCATATTGCCGAGATTACCCTACGTGTTCCTGGCAAAGATATTCACTGCGCAGCCGAAGAAGAAAACCTTTATGCAGCCATTGATCTGCTAAGTGACAAAGCAGACCGACTGGTCATCAAACACAAATCCAAACTGCAAGATCATTCAAATGACTCCACAAAACGCATGACTATCGCATAAACTTAATGCAATATCAATATCTTGCAGCCACCCAGCCATCAGGCTGGGTTTTTAGTGCACAAAACATATTAAAGAAATTGCTACTTTCTGCAAGATAATCATATAATCCGGTGTATGAATCAATTAACGCAAATTTTAACTCCCGAAAATACGCTTCTTGACGTCAATGCAACCAGTAAAAAGCGCGCATTTGAACAAGCCGCCCTGTTGTTTGAAAACAATCAGGGCATTGCACGCTCGGTTGTATTCGACAGCCTGTTTTCAAGAGAAAGATTAGGGTCTACCGCGCTTGGGCATGGCGTTGCCGTCCCACATGGACGCATTTCAAAACTGAAACAGGCAACCGCTGCATTCATGCGTCTGGCAAACCCCATTCCTTTCGATTCCCCCGATGGGCAGAATGTGCAGTTGCTGATTATTTTGCTCGTTCCCGAAAGTGCAACCCAGCAGCATCTTGAAATTCTGGCAGAAGTCGCCCGAATCCTGTCCAATGACACGATTCGTCATCAGTTACTGTCCGAGAGCGATCCTGCAAAAATTTACGATCTGCTGACACAATCTTCCTGAATATGACCATGTTAAGCATCCAAGAACTTGTTGATGAAAACAGCGAAGCGCTGGGCTTGGCCTGGATTGCGGGCATGGATGCCGGTAACCGGCATTTACCCGCCTCCAACACGGCTGCTGCTGATCTGCTTGGGCACCTTAATGTTGTCCATCCTTCACGCATACAGGTTTTTGGCAAGGAAGAACTGGTTTTCTATAAAAAACTCAAAGAAACCGCACGGGAAAAACTGCTCATTGAACTGGCCGAAGGAGGCGTTCCCGCTGTCATTATTGCAGAAGGTCTTGAAACGCCCGTTGAACTGACCTCCTTTTGCTCACAAAATCAAATCCCGCTGCTTTCCAGCCAGCATGACGCCGCCCATCTTATCGATGTCCTGCGCATTTATCTTGGCAAGCGTTTTGCACCCACCACAACTGTTCACGGCGTCTTCATGGATGTCCTGGGAATGGGGGTCCTCATTACCGGGGAATCCGGCCTGGGTAAAAGCGAGCTGGCGCTCGAACTTATTTCCCGCGGCCATGGCCTGGTCGCCGATGATGCCGTCGAGTTTTCACGCACCAATCCAACCATGATAGAAGGGCAATGCCCCGATCTGTTACGCAACCTGCTTGAAGTCAGGGGGCTTGGCCTGCTGGATATCCGCACCATTTTTGGCGAAACGGCAGTGCGACGCAAAATGCGGCTCAAGCTGATTGTGCATCTGGTGCGTGCCAACAGTGAAAAGTTTGAACGTCTGCCCATTCAGGATCAAACCCAGGAACTGCTGGGCCTGCCCATCCGGCGTGTCATGCTACAAGTGGCTGCCGGCCGCAATCTGGCAGTCCTGGTCGAGGCAGCAGCACGCAATACCATTCTCAAACTAAGAGGGATAGATACCCTGGGTGAGTTCATGGAAAGACAGGCACAGGCCATTATGGAAAACAGCAACCTCCAGTAACAAAAAACGGGTAAATGTTATCAATTTATACATTCCTCAATCCTTATTGTAAATGTAATAAATTTTGTTTATCCTGTATGAAGTTCAACTAATTGATTTCATACAAAAAACATGTTTCATGTCGTTCTCATTACCGGTATTTCCGGCTCGGGCAAATCAGTGGCTATTCGCCAGCTTGAAGACCAAGGTTATACCTGCATCGATAATCTTCCCGTTAAATTCCTGCATGACTTTATTGCCAGCGCACGTGAAGACGGCCTTGAAAAAGTAGCCGTTGCGATTGATGTGCGCTCGCCCGGCGAATTGGCCAATTTGCCCGATGTCATTAGCGCAATACGCGCCATGGGCACACCACTGCAGGTCATATTTCTTGAAGCCGATGACCGGACATTGAAACAACGCTACTCTGAATCCCGTCGCAGACATCCACTGGCCTATCGGTTACAGCTTAAAAATGGCATCGCCCCTTCACTGGGAGAATGCATTGCCCATGAACGCGAGCTGCTGGCCCCACTGCGCGATCATGAACATGTTATTGACACTTCCGACTTGCCCCCCATCCAATTACGCTCATGGATCAAGGACTTGGTGGTACCGGATAACAACAATGTGTTACTGACTTTTGAATCTTTTGCATTTAAAAAGGGAGTTCCTAGTGACGCGGACCTGGTTTTTGATGTAAGATTCTTGCCTAATCCTCATTACGACAAGGACTTACGTCCCCTTACTGGTCGTGATGAGCCCGTAGCAACATGGCTATCGCAGTTTGATAGCGTGTCTGAAATCATTAACGATATCACTGCATACATCCAAAAATGGTTGCCGTATTACATGCAGGATACGCGTAGTTACCTTACCGTCGCCATAGGTTGTACCGGCGGACAGCATCGATCTGTATACGTAGCAGAAGAACTGGCGAAGCGCTTCAGTTCACATCGACCCATACGCGTTCGACATCGTTCACAAGTACCAAAGAACCTTACATGAAGAC
>JBBADT010000046.1:0-22418 GCA_041656315.1 Advenella sp. | reverse complement strand
CCAGTAAATTGATCCCGGGGGTGACGCCTGCGTTGTTCATCGCTTCGTATGCCATACCAGCCGTCATGGAACCATCACCAATGACCGCAATGTGCTGGCGTTCTATTTGCAAATTGCGCGAAGCCACGGCCATCCCCAAGGCAGCTGAAATAGACGTGGAAGAATGAGCAGTGCCAAAAGCGTCGTATTCTGATTCGCTACGCTTGGGGAAACCGGAAATACCACCTTCCTGGCGTAAATGCGCCATACCCTCACGTCGACCGGTAAGGATTTTATGCGGGTAAGATTGATGCCCGACATCCCAGATGATCCGGTCATGCGGCGTATTAAACACATAATGAAGTGCAAGCGTAAGCTCTACCGTTCCAAGATTGGACGACAGGTGGCCACCGGTTTTGGATACCGAACGAATAATAAAAGACCGAAGCTCGCTGGCCGCCTGCTCTAGCTCTGAGCGGCTTAGTTTTCTGACATCATCGGGAGCATTGAGCTTTTCTAGAAAATTTGACATTAATACGCTTCACATCAATAACTGCGGTGAATAATGAAATCGGCCAACTCTTTGAGTCGAATAGCAGAATCACCTAATGGTTTAATGGCTTCGATGGCCACTTCATACAATTTCCGGGCAAAATCCCGGGACTCTTCAAGACCCATGATTGAGACATAGGTGGGCTTGTTTTCATCAGCATCCTTGCCCGCCGTTTTACCCAAGCCTTCGGTATCAACCGTGACATCAAGAATATCATCAACAATCTGAAAGGCCAAACCAATGGCAGAACCGTAGGTTTCCAGTGCACGCCTGGTTTCAGAGGTGGCACCGGTAACAATAGCACCCAGCAAAACACTGCCTTCGATAAGCGCGCCCGTTTTCAGGCGATGCATGAACTGCAGCTGTTCAAGGGTCAGCGTCTGGTTGACACTGGCCAGATCTATCGCCTGGCCACCCACCATACCCAGACTGCCGGCCACTCGCCCAAGCACCTGTACGCCCTGCACCACCAAAGCGGGAGCCACCGGCATTTGCGCAAGCTGGGAAAAAGCCAGCGGTTGCAGGGCATCGCCTGCCAGCATCGCGGTTGCCTCACCAAACCGCACGTGCACGGTAGGCTGCCCCCTGCGCAAGACATCATCATCCATGCAAGGCAAATCATCATGAATCAGTGAGTAAGCATGAATCAGCTCGACTGCCGCGGCAGCCTTGTCAAGCGCATGGCCGTAAGAATCCATCGCAACGCCCTGTTGCAGGGCAGCCCTGCCTGCTGCATATACCAGTGTGGCACGAATTCTTTTGCCACCACCCAGTGTGGCATAGCGCATGGCCTCATGCAATTCAACAGGCACCTCGTTAGCGCCAGGAAGTGCCTTTTCAAGTGCCGCCTCCACATTGTTGACACAGGCCGCCAGCCAATCCTGAAAATGCATTGAACCTGTACTCATTACTTATTCAACCTCGATTTGTGCCGGACGCAACAAATTATTCTGAAGCACCTGAACCTGTTGCTCAGCGGCATCCAGACGCTCCTGGCAGACCCGCGCCAGTGCCACCCCTCTTTCGTAGGCCTGTAAAGATGCCTCCAGGGAAAGCACATCGCTTTCCATTGACTGCACAATTTCTTCAAGCTCTTTCAGGGCAGACTCAAAATCCTTTGGCAAATCAAGGACATCCAGTTTTTCGGTTGATGCTGACAAGGGGCGCTCCAGAAAAATTCAAATAATCTGGTATTGTACGAAATCATCGCCTGGCAAGGGCCATATTTTAATAGTTTTACGTATTTTTCAATCCGCACCGCGTTTACAAACCGTCAAAAATAATAATCGCCATCACCTTTTCAATATTAAGGCATTGAATTTTCGGTACAATTTAGTACTACATTTTATTTCAACAATTTGCCGGCTCATGACCCTTGGTGAGGCGGCTTTATTTTTTTATGCGGGGGATCCACAAAATGTCAGCAATTGCATCCATGCAGCATGTCGAACCGGCACAAACCCAATTACCGGTACATGTTTATTTTGACGATAACGTCTTTGCCAGGGAACAAGAGCAAATCTTCAAACAATCTGCCTGTTACGTTGGTAACGAAAAAATGGTGCCCAATCCAGGAGACTGGAGAACCCTGGTTCAGGAACAGGCCGGGCGAATTCTGGTTCGCAACAAAAATGGCCCCGAGCTGTTATCCAACGTTTGCCGCCACCGCCAGGCCATTATGCTGGGCGGCGAAGCCGGCAATGTAACCGGCGCCGTCAAAAATCATGGTAACTTGCAAGAAAACGGTGGCAATATTGTCTGCCCCCTGCACCGCTGGACTTATGACAACCAGGGAACTTTGCTGGGCGCCCCGCAATTTAACCAAAAACCCTGCAAGAATCTGCAAAAATTTCCACTTTCAAACTGTCATGGCTTGCTTTTTGAAGGCCCGCGCGACCCCGCGACAGACCTTGCCCGGCTTTTTGCCAAGCCCGAATTCGATTTCTCTGACTACGTCCTTGATCACGTGGAAGTGCATGAATGCAACTATAACTGGAAAACCTTCATTGAAGTCTACCTTGAAGATTACCATGTTGCGCCTTTTCATCCCGGACTGGGCAAATTCGTTACCTGCGATGATCTTGACTGGGAGTTTGAAGACTGGTTCAGCGCACAACATGTAGGCATCCATCAGGCGTTGGCCAATCCAGGCTCCGAGGTCTATAAAAAGTGGCACGATGAACTGCTCAAGTTTCGCCAGGGCCAGAAACCAGACTTTGGTGCTATCTGGGTCACTTACTATCCCACACACATGATAGAACTTTACCCCCATGTACTGGTTTTATCCACGCTATACCCGGTCAGCCCACAAAAAACCGTCAATATCGTCGAGTTTTACTATCCTGAAGAAATTGCCATGTTTGAGCGTGACTTTATTGAAGCCCAGCGGGCCGCCTATATGGAAACCGCCATTGAAGATGATGAAATTGCCGAACGCATGGACGCGGGCCGCCTGGCCCTGCACAAACGCAACACCAGTGAAACAGGCCCTTACCAGTCTCCGATGGAAGATGGCATGCAGCATTTTCATGAGTGGTACAACCGCATCATGAATAATTAATTTTCCGGCCGCAGACCATATTACTTCAAGCCTACAATAAACATGCCCTTGAAAGGAATTCGCTTTCAAGGGCATGTTTAATATTCGCGTATTTAATGGCTAGCCAACCGCAACAGGCCGGGAACTGTCACTACACCATTCACTCCAGGATCCAGGATAAAGCGCAGAACCTGTCAAGCCCGCCACCTCCATGGCCAACAGGTTATGGCAGGCGCTAATACCCGAACCGCATTGGTGAATGATCTTTTCAGGTGTTTGCTTGCCGAGCAGTTCTGCAAAATCGGATTTAAGCTCCTGAACAGGGCGAAAGAAACCATCGCTATCCAGATTGCGGGAAAATGGCCAATTGACTGCCCCGGGAATATGCCCGGCAACAGGATCAATGGTTTCATTTTCCCCTCGAAAACGATTTTCAGCACGCGCATCAATGACCGTAAAAACAGGCTGCCTGATATTAGCCAACACGGCACAAGCATCGATCACAGCCATGGAGGCACTTCCCGCCCCCCACACGACGGGCGCACGCGGTGCCGGTTTTTCACGTTCAATATCTCCGCTAATCTGGCCCCAGGCACTCCAGCCTCCGTTAAGCACTCTTACCTTGGTGCAACCAGCCCACCGCAACATCCACCACAAATGGGCGGCAAACATACTGTCCCTGGCATCATAGACCACAATATTTGCCTGGTGGCCAATCCCCAGGTTGCCTAATAGCCGGATAAAATCCTCACGATCAGGCAAGGGGTGGCGCCCATTCTTTCCTGTTTTGGGGCCGCATAGATCAATCTCATGATCAAGAAAAATTGCGCCCGGAATATGCCCCTCGAGATATTGTTCCCTGCCCAGTTGATGATTACCCAGATCATGCCTTGCATCCAGCAGGATCAGGGCATCATCATCGCTTAGTAAGTCTTGCAGCTCGAGTGCTGAAATTAAGGGTTCCACTTTCTTGCTCCAGATAGTTCAAAAAATGATCAGATTCAGGCACCGGCCCTGTTTTTTCTTGATCTGGCGGCTTCTGCCAATTGCATGGTTCTCCAGGCAGACAGCAATCCGGCCAGAATAATCAGCCCCATGCCTATCCAGGCCAGTAAATCGGGGATATCGCCCCAGAAGACAATACCAAGTATAGCCGCAAATATAATCGTGCTGTATTGCAAAGCCGCTGTCAGGATCGGAGAACCCTGACCAAAAGCCCGGGTAAGGGCAAGCTGACCAATCAATCCGCTAACGCCCACGCCAAACAGCGCCAGCCAGGTTGTCAGGTTTGGCGTCCCATAGCCATGCGCCTTCAGCCCCAGGAAGCCGGTTAACACCACAATCAGGGAAAAATAGAAAACGGTTCTCCAGATGGGCTCACCAATCGCTCCGAGCTCTTTGATTTGTAGCATGGCAATGCCGGCAAAGGCCCCCGACATCAAACCCAGCGAAGCAGCAAACCACTGGTCTTCGGTAATGGTGGGCCGCAATACCAGCAACACCCCCATAAAACCAAGAATCACAGCCAGCAGGCGCATGGAATCTTTCGGACCCTTATGGGTAAAAAACAAAAAACAAGCAATAAACAGTGGAGACGTATAGTTAAGGCTGGTACTTGTTGATAACGGCAAGACGGAATAGCCATAGAAACCCATCCACATGGCCGTTACGCCAAACAAATTACGTAAAAAATGCAATTTAACGCTTTTCGGCTTCAGGGACTGGTGACTTAACAACGCCCACAACACAATCGCAACAATGGAGGGCAAACCACGGGCTATCACAATAAGGGCCAGGGTTGAACCCGTCTCATAAGACAGCTTGATACAAGCCCCCATAATGGCGAACATAAATGCCGCCAGAAGCATCCATAACGATTGCATAGCCTATCTGACCTTGAAAGGAACATTCTGAAATAAGAAAATCATCATTCTATACCCAAGCCCACTTTAAAGAACGGGAATTCACCTTATATAATTATTAAACAAATCAATATCGCTGTATTAATCATTTTATTTAAACTATATTATGATGCAGCCCATTTCCGAAAACAGTTAGATTTAAAGGCTTAACCCCTTATGAAACGCATTTTTTTATTTCTTATGACCAACCTGGCCGTAATGGTTGTGCTAGGTGTCACGTTAAATATCCTGGGCATTAACCGCTTCATTACTGCCAACGGCCTGGATATGACGCAATTGCTCGCATTTTCAGCGGTTGTCGGTTTCACCGGCTCCATCATCTCGCTACTGATTAGCAAACCCATGGCAAAATGGAGCACCGGTGCCCGCGTCATTAACCCGGCCGCCCCTGCTAACAGCACCGAAGCCTGGCTGGTTGATACCGTTCACCAATTGGCCGACCGTGCCGGCATTGGCCATCCTGAAGTTGCCATTTATGAAGGCGAGCCCAATGCTTTTGCCACCGGTGCCTTCAAGAATGATGCACTGGTAGCCGTTTCCACCGGCTTGCTCAACAGCATGACGGAAGAAGAAGTCGCTGCTGTTCTGGGGCACGAAGTGGCGCACGTGGCCAACGGTGACATGGTTACCCTTACCCTTATTCAGGGTGTCGTCAACACCTTTGTGGTCTTCCTGTCACGCGTTGTGGGTTATGTCGTTGACCGGGTTATCCTGAAAAACGAGCGTGATGTGGGTATTGGCTATTACATTTCCGTGATCGTCTGTGAGATTGTCTTTGGCATCCTGGCTTCCATCATTGTTGCCTGGTTCTCCCGCCAGCGTGAATACCGCGCCGATGCCGGCGCTGCACAGCTCATGGGCTCGGCCGATCCAATGATCCATGCACTGGCCCGTCTGGGTGGCCTTACACCCGGCGAACTGCCCCAGCAATTGAACGCTTCAGGCATCAGTGGCAAAGTGAATGTGGCTGCCCTGTTCTCTACCCATCCGCCTATCGAGCACCGCATCAATGCATTGCGTGCCCGTGTTGTCCAATAATTACCCGCCACCCATTACGCTTTGGGTGCAGCCGTTCCCAAAGCGTTCGCAATTCAACTAACACAAAAAACAGCGGTCCGGTATATCAATAAACCGGACCGCTGTTTTGTCATGGCACAGGCAAGGCCGAAAAGGCTTTTGTCATGACCCTATCGTTTAATGAGCTTGCTCCCAATTGGGCCCCATACCCACCTCGGCCACCAGTGGCACTTTCAGTTCTGCCACACCACACATGAGTTCAGGCAGCCTGGATTTAACCAAGTCAACCTCATCCTGGGGCACCTCCAAAACCAATTCGTCATGCACCTGCATGATAATCATGGTTTTCAGGCTTTCCTTTTCAATCCATTCCTGCACGGCAACCATGGCCATTTTAATCAGGTCTGCCGCCGTGCCTTGCATGGGTGCATTAATAGCCGCCCTTTCCGCGGCTGCTTTGCGCGGTCCTTTGGCTCCCTTGATTTCAGGCAACCACAAACGGCGACCAAAAACGGTTTCAACATACCCCTGTTCGTTGGCCTTGGCCCGGGTAAGGTCCATGTAAGTGGCCACACCAGGATAACGTTCAAAATAGCGGTCAATATATGATTGTGCCGCATCACGGGTAATTCCCAGGTTGCTGGCCAATCCAAATGCGCCCATACCGTAAATCAGGCCAAAGTTAATGGCCTTGGCGGCACGGCGCTGCTCGGCGCTCACTTCCTCTAGCGGTACACCAAACACTTCAGAGGCAGTTGCACGGTGAATATCCTTGCCTTGGGCAAAAGCCAATTGCAGGCTGGCATCATCCGACACATGCGCCATCACCCGCAACTCAATTTGCGAATAGTCGGCAGACATGATGACGCCCCCTTTTTCGGGCACAAAAGCGGTCCTGACCTTGCGCCCCTCTTCGGTGCGCACCGGAATATTCTGCAAGTTGGGGTCGGAAGAAGCCAGGCGCCCTGTAATGACAGCGGCCTGCGCATAATTGGTATGCACCCGTCCCGTTCTGGGGTTGATCATTTTGGGCAGCTTGTCGGTATAAGTGGATTTAAGCTTGGCCAGCCCGCGGTACTCAAGCAAGGTGGCTGGCAGTGGGTAATCCTGGGCCAGTTTGGTTAATACTTCCTCATCGGTTGAAGGCGCCCCCTTGGGCGTTTTGCGGATAACCGGCAACTGCATGCGCTCAAACAAAATCTCGGCCAGCTGTTTGGGCGAGTTCAGGTTAAACGGCTGGCCCGCCAGTTCATAGGCCTTGTTTTCCAGTTCCACCAGCTTCTGACCAATCTCGTGGCTTTGCTGCTGCAGGGCTTTTTCGTTAATTTTAACGCCATTGCGCTCAATCTTGGCCAGCACTTCGGATACCCACATTTCAAGCCTGTAAATCCGGTCCAACCCTTCTTCAGCCACCACCAACGGGTGCATCAGGCCAGCTAGCTGCAACGTGAAGTCGGTATCTTCGCAGGCGTAGAAAGAAGCCTTTTCAATGTCAACCTCATCAAAACCGATCTGGCGGGCTCCCTTGCCACATAAGTCGGTGTAATCCACCCCTTTTCTGCCCAGATAACGCTGCGCCAGATCTTGCATGCCAACACTGCGGTGTGATTCAAGCACGTATGCCATCAGCATAGTGTCATCTTGTATACCTTTTAACTCAATACCTTCATTGGCAAATACATGCGTGTCATATTTGGCATTTTGCAACACCTTGGCCGCACCGTCATCCTCAAGCCATGGCCTTAGCTTTTCAAGCACCATGGATTTATCCAGTTGTTGGGCCAGCATATTCCCTTTATGGGCCAGAGGGATATACCAACCTTGCCCGGGGTGAATTGACATGGAAGCTCCCACCAGCGATGCCATCATCGGGTCCAGCGAAGTGGTTTCGGTATCCAGTGCCACCAATGAAGCAGCCTGAATCTGTCTCAGGCAGTCTTCCAGCAATTCGGGGGTATCCACCGTCACGTAATCAACGGTTTCAGGTGCCTCGGGAATATCATGCGCAACCCTGGCATCCTGTTGCGGCACTGCCTGGGCATCACCGGTCAACTCGCGCAACCAGGTCCGGAAGCCAAAATGATCGAAAATTTCCCTGAGTGTTTCTGGATCCTGTGGCTTGCGCGCCAGATCAGACATGTCTGAAAAGAAATCATCAATTTCGCAGTCACGCTTGATGGTAATCAACTGACGGGTAAGGGCAAAATTGGGGATGTTTTCACGCAGGTTATTACCAACAACTCCTTTGATTTTATCGGCATTTTCAACCAGCTTATCAAGAGAGCCGTATTCGTTCAACCACTTGACAGCGGTTTTCGGCCCCACTTTAGGCACACCAGGCACGTTATCGACCGAATCGCCAATCAGCATCAGATAATCAATAATCTGCTCAGGCAACACGCCAAACTTGCTTTTTACCCCTTCCACGTCAAGCGTTTCATTGGTCATGGTATTAACGATACTGACGTGACCATTTACCAGTTGGGCGATGTCCTTATCCCCCGTTGAAATAATGGTATTGACATCATTTTGTGTGGCAATTTCTGCTAAAGTGGCAATAATGTCATCTGCTTCCACCCCGGGTTTTGCAATCACAGGCCATCCCATGGCACTGATGGCCTTGTGAATAGGCGCTATTTGCAAAGCCAGATCGTCAGGCATGGGAGGTCGGTGCCCTTTGTAGTCAGGATATAAATCATCACGAAATGTTTTGCCTTTCGCATCAAAAATGCAGGCAACATAGTCAGCCTGATAATCCTGGTTTATTTTGCGCATCATATTGATGACACCATAAATTGCGCCGGTAGGCTCACCCAATGCATTTCTTAAATCAGGCATTGCATGGAAAGCCCGGTACAAATAGCTAGATCCATCAACAAGTAATAAGGTTTTTTTCATGTCAGTAACAAAAACAACGACCATCCAGGAACAAATCAGGGAAATTTCTGCTGAGTTACAAGATGCCGCCAATCATTTAAAAGATATTTCAGCAGCTGTAAGTATATTCGGAAGTGCCCGCACAAAAACAGATTCACCCTACTATCATAAAACGATTGAGATCAGCCAAAAACTGGCACAGGCCGGGTTCAGCATTATTTCAGGGGGTGGCCCCGGCATTATGGAGGCCGCCAACAAGGGTTGTTTTGAAGCGGGTGGCACCAGCATTGGGCTCAATATCAAGCTGCCACATGAACAGACAGACAATCCCTTCCAGTCACAAAGCATTTACTTCAAATATTTCGTTTCAAGGAAAACCACATTTTTCATGAACAGCTCGGGCTACATCATTTTGCCAGGTGGTTTCGGCACCCTTGACGAACTCTTCGAAGCACTTACCCTGATCCAAACCCGGAAAGCCCATAAAGCGCCGATTATTTTTGTCGGATCCGAATTCTGGGATGGCTTGCTGCAATGGATAAAAAAACAATTGCTGGAAAACAACTACATTTCACCCAACGATATTAATCTATTCGTGGTTGAAGACGACCCTGGACGCATCGTTGAACATATTCAGGCTCATCATCAAAAAAATCTGGAAGAAGAATTTCAACTTGGTCTTTGTTAATGTCAGGATCAAGATATTCCCTGAATTAAAAGGCGCCTGGCCGGGCGTTTTTTAATTTGCAGCAGCAGTTTGAGCACCGGTTTCTGTTTGTGGAGGACGACAAACGATATAAGCAACCGGTACGTCTTCCTGTCTTATTTCGCTCTCCACCACCCTCCCCGACAATGTATTGACACAGCGGTCTGTCATTTTTTTCAGGCAAACACTTTCACTCTGGTGGCAGGGAAGAACCAGATGGACATCGGTTCTTTCATATAAAACAGAACCACTGCCGCATCCCGTTAAGAAAATAAGCATCACCCCGGCAACCAGCGCTTTGATCAATTTCACTTTCTCTCCCCCATTTATTTTCCTGAACAGAAAAATCATTTTCAAATAAATCATTGATTGTTTTCAATTCAACTTATTTTTTGAAATAAATCAAGTAAACATACATTATCGTGCTCATACTCCTACTGGCAAGCTACCATTAACAAAAATCAACCATGCGTAACATATTTTGTCAGCAAGAGAAATAAAAATGATAACCGATCAAAGCCTTGAGACTGCTTTTAATCCACTTAGCAAAGCAGAGCAACTCGCGTTTTTAAAGCAATCACTGCAAAATATCGGTTTTGAATATTATGTTTATATTCAAAACCTGCCCTTTCCCTTTAACGATGCCGAATCGCAATTCCTGTGCGCCAGCAACCTGCCACATTCAAGCCTGAAAAGCCTGCAGGATGGCGTTATGCTAAAGAACAATCCGCTGGCCTGCATCAACAACAACTCAACGGCCCATTACAAAAAATTTGAATGGAACAAACATGACCTTTCCAATCCCCCTGAACTGATCAGGCTGTTTAAAGACTTTCCACAATTACATGGCCTGCATTTTCCATACCAGAATATTTCTGGCAGCAAAAATAACTCCCTGACCCTGCTCAGGACCCTCCAGCCAGTTTCCATGAAGGAAATAAAGCAAAATCTGTTTCACCTTAGGCATCTGGTTTTTTCAGCCCGCTATTTGATCAGGCAAAACCTGATCAGCCATTATTTGAACACAATGCATCCAACCCTGCCACCACGGCAAATGGAAATAAGCCGATGCATCGTCGCAGACATGACCAATAACGATATAGCCAACCTCCTTCAGATCAAGAGCGAAACCGTCACCTATCACGTGAGACAAATTCTCAGGAATACAAAATCCAATCGTCGGGCTTCAGGCGCTTTCAAGGCCCTGTTACCAGAACTGATCACCTAGATTCCCTAGGCCTTTGGAAGCGCTGCCCGCAACCACGCCAATGCCCGTTTATTTCTATTCGATCTCGAGTAACAAAACAACCTACTTCAATCTGTAAAGACTTATAATAGTACGTTTAACGGGATTTATCCCTGGCCCATTTTTTACCGCAGAAAGTCATGTTGGAACAATATAACCCACTGGAAGTAGAACAAAACGCTCAACGCAACTGGCAAGACACCGATGCCTATCTGGTAACCGAGCACGCCAAAGACAACAATGGCAACGACAAACCCAAGTTTTATGCCTGCTCAATGCTACCCTACCCTAGCGGCAAGTTGCATATGGGTCATGTCCGCAACTACACCATCAACGATATGATGGCACGCCAGCTACGCATGCGCGGATTCAACGTACTAATGCCCATGGGCTGGGACGCTTTTGGCATGCCGGCCGAAAATGCCGCCATCAAATCTAAAGTCCCCCCCGCAAAATGGACCTACGACAACATTGCCTACATGAAAAAACAAATGCAGGCAATGGGGCTGGCCATTGACTGGTCACGCGAAATGTGTGCCTGCGACCCCGATTACTACAAGTGGAACCAATGGTTCTTCCTGAAAATGCTTGAAAAAGGCATTGCTTACCGTAAAACCCAAACCGTTAACTGGGACCCGGTAGACAATACCGTCCTGGCCAATGAACAGGTTATTGACGGGCGCGGCTGGCGCTCGGGCGCACTGGTTGAAAAACGTGAAATCCCCGGTTACTACCTGCGCATTACCGACTACGCCGAAGAACTGCTGCACGAAGTCAAGCACAACTTGCCTGGCTGGCCCGAGCGCGTTCGCCTGATGCAGGAAAACTGGATTGGCAAAAGCGAAGGTATCCGTTTTGCCTTTACCCATGACATCAAAAACAATGAAGGCCAACTTATCCAGGATGGCCGCATGTACGTGTTCACCACCCGCCCCGATACCATCATGGGCGTCACTTTCTGTGCGGTTGCCCCCGAGCATCCGCTGGCAAGCCATGCAGCACAAAGCAACCCGTTGCTGGCGGCATTTATTGAAGAATGCAAGCTGGGGGGTACCACTGAAGTTGAAATGGCAACCCGTGAAAAAGAAGGGATGCCAACAGGCCTGTTTGTAACGCACCCCATTACCAATGAACAAGTTGAGATCTGGGTGGGCAACTATGTCCTCATGAGCTACGGTGATGGCGCCGTCATGGGCGTACCTGCCCACGATGAACGTGACTTCGCATTTGCACTTAAATACCAGCTGCCGATCAAACAGGTCATCTCGGTTCAAGACAAACCCTACTCAACCGAACAATGGCAAGAATGGTATGCCGACAAACAAAACGGCATTGTCATCAACTCAGGCCAGTTCGACGGCCTTAACTATCAACAGGCCGTCGATGCCGTCGCCAACGTGCTTTCCGGCAAAGGCCTGGGCGAAAAACAAACCACCTGGCGCCTGCGCGACTGGGGTATTTCCCGCCAGCGTTACTGGGGCACCCCAATCCCCATCATTCACTGTGCAGACTGCGGTCCGGTTCCCGTACCTGAAAAAGACCTGCCGGTAAAATTGCCCGAAGAGCTGATTCCCGATGGCAGTGGCAACCCGCTTAACAAACACGAAGCCTTCCTGTCCTGCTCCTGCCCCAAATGCGGCAAGCCGGCCCGTCGCGAAACCGACACCATGGATACCTTCATCGACTCTTCCTGGTACTTCATGCGGTACACATCGCCCGGCAACAACAATGCCATGGTGGATGCCCGTAACGACTACTGGATGCCAATGGACCAATACATTGGCGGCATCGAACACGCCGTGCTTCATTTGCTGTATGCGCGCTTCTGGACCAAAGCCATGCGCGACATCGGCCTGCTCAAGTTTGACGAACCCTTCAAGAAACTGCTTTGCCAGGGTATGGTGCTTAACCACATCTACTCTCGCAAAAACGAAAAAGGCGGGATTGAATATTTCTGGCCTGAAGAGGTTGAAAACGTTTACAACGACAAAGGCAGCATTATTGGCGCCCGTCTGATCAAAGACAACTCAGCGGTAGAGTACGGCGGCATTGGCACCATGTCCAAGTCCAAAAACAACGGTGTAGACCCGCAAGCCCTTATCGACACCCTGGGTGCCGATACCGCCCGCCTGTTTGTCATGTTCACCAGCCCCCCCGAGCAAACACTGGAATGGTCCGACTCCGGGGTGGAAGGCTCACACCGATTCCTTAAGCGACTGTGGACCATGGCTTATAACCACAAGGCGATTATTGCCCGTGCCCCTGCCGCAGCCCTCAACTGGAGCAACGCTCCCAAGGCTGTCAAAGAATTACGTCGAACCGCCTACTCGCTGCTGAAGCAGGCCAATTACGATTACGAGCGTATTCAATACAACACGGTGGTTTCCGCCAACATGAAACTGCTCAACGCCATTGAAGATGCCAAACTGGAAGCCAGTCCCGAAGCCGATGCAGCCATCAAGGAAGTGATCAGCATTCTGCTGCGAATGTTGTATCCAGTAGTACCTCATATTACCTGGCATCTCTGGAATGAACTGGGTTATGTCCAACATTATGGTGACCTGCTGGATGCACCATGGCCAGCGCTTGACGAGCAAGCCCTGGTTGCCGATGAGATTGAAATGATGCTGCAAATCAATGGAAAACTGCGCGGCTCGGTTAACGTACCCAACGGGGCCAGCAAAGAAGACATTGAAAAACTGGCAATGGCTCATCAGTCAGTAGACAAATTCCTTGAAGGTCGTCCGCCCAAAAGGATTATCATTGTGCCCGGCAAGCTGATCAACATCGTAGGATAAGTAGAAAATGCAAACACAAGTGCGCCTCATCACCTCATCTGCCAAACGTATTCACCTGCTGCTGGCAGCAGGCATACTCCTGTGTTTGCTTATTGCCGGCTGTGGCTTTAAAATGCGTGGCCCCACACCGCTGCCCTTTACCACGCTGTATACCAATATCCC
This sequence comes from Advenella sp., assembly GCA_041656315.1. Classification (GTDB taxonomy): domain Bacteria; phylum Pseudomonadota; class Gammaproteobacteria; order Burkholderiales; family Burkholderiaceae_B; genus Advenella. The sequence continues at coordinate 8,619 of JBBADT010000046.1, read as the reverse complement.
GCAAAACTCAGCCTTTGGCTCAAGAGTCTGGCGAGCAATCCAGGCCAACTCGCCTGGTACGGTTGTTACTGAAGATGCCACCCAGGCACAGGCAAAGCTGATTGAGGAAGGCTTTAACCGCTCACGGCGTGAGGTTTCCCTGGATGCCCAGGGCAAAGTAGAGGAATACGAACTTAACCTGGTTCTGACTTTCAGCATGACAGACAGCCAGGGTAATGAACTGATTCCAATCTCACGGATTGAGGCTACCCGCCAGCTACCTTATGATGAAGATGACTCAGCGGCCAAACAGGAAGAAATGGCGCAATTGTATGAAGACATGGAAAAAAGCATTGCAGATCGCCTGATCCGTCGTATCACTTCACTGGAAGTCATCACGACCTATCTGGAACATAATCCAACGCCGGGTTTTGTTCCAGAGAAGTAGTATGGGACAAACTTTTAACCATGATTCGTTTGCCAGTCACATTATCCAGCCTGCCACCGCGCTGGATACGCTTTATTGTGTTTGCTCCGATGAACTCTTGCTACGCAATGAAACCGTTGACAGCATACGGCAGATATGCCGGGATAAAGGTTATAACGAACGTACCAGCCTGATTCTTGACGCCAATGGCAACTGGAGTGCCATTCAGGAATGCACCCAAAGCATCTCACTGTTTGGCGACCTGAAAATCCTGGAAATCACCATTCCCACCGGCAAACCCGGTAAAACCGGTGCCACGGCCCTTATTAATCTTGCCACACAAGTCCAAAAAGGTGAAATCACCGACACCATTATCGTTATCAGCCTGCCCAAACTTGACAAGACCACAGCCAAATCCAAATGGGCCCAGCAGTTGCTGGCCGCCGCCAGCGTTGTCAATATTGCCAATATTGATCGCCAGCAATTGCCTGCCTGGATCAAACAACGCCTGAAAAGGCAAAACCAGTCTGTCGATGAGGCCACACTTGCCTGGATGACTGACAAGGTGGAAGGCAACCTGTTTGCAGCCCATCAGGAAATCCTTAAGCTGGGCCTGTTATATCCCGAAGGTAAAATCCAGGCAGAAGATATCGAACTGGCCATTCTGGATGTTGCCCGTTACGACGTTTTTTCCCTGTCCAATGCCATGCTTGAAGGCAATGGACAAAGAACGGTCAGAATGATACAGGGACTGAAAGCCGAAGGTGAGGCGCTGCCGCTGGTACTGGGTGTCATGACCCGCGAAATACGTACCCTGTACACGTTGGCAAGCGCCCGTCAGCAGGGTGAAAATGTTTCCGGGCTATTCAGGCAATTGTATATTTTTCCGCCACGCGATAAATTAATACGCCAGGCCCTCGAAAGGCTCTCGCTAAAACAGTTAATGGGCATGATTCAGCATGCTCATGACATAGATCGCCTTTTCAAAGGCTACCCCGTTAATGGCCGCATGGACGATGCCTGGGAAGAAATTACCCGTCTGGCCTTAAAGGTCGTGAACCCGGCCATTTTATGAATAACAAAGTTGATATTTAACAATGACGCAATCTGTAAATGAACTCATGGAGCAAATCGGCGCGCAAGCCCGTAAAGCATCCAAACACATCATGCAAGCCAGTGATGAACAAAAATCCGCGGCATTGCGCTTCATGGCGCAGCGCCTGCTTGACAAAGCCGACTATCTGAAAGCTGAAAACGCCAAAGACCTTGAAAATGCCCGTAACAACAACCTAGAATCGGCCCTGCTTGACCGGCTGACCCTTTCAGACAAAGCCATCAACTTAATGGCGACTGGCCTGAATCAAATTGCCGCGATGGCAGATCCGGTAGGCAGTTTAAGTGCCACCCGTGTATTGCCCAATGGTATTAACATCGCCCAAATGCGGGTACCGCTTGGCGTGATTGGCATTATTTACGAATCACGTCCCAACGTAACGATTGATGCGGCCGCGCTTTGCCTGAAATCGGGCAATGCCACCATCTTGCGTGGCGGCAGCGAAGCCTTTCATTCAAACCTGGCCTTGGGCAATATCATTCGTGAAGGCCTGGAACACGCCGGCTTGCCTGAAACAGTGGTACAGGTTGTCAGCACCACCGACCGCGCCGCGGTTGGCAAACTGATTACCATGACCGAATACGTGGATGTGATCATTCCCCGCGGCGGTAAAAACCTCATCAAGCGGCTTAGCGAAGAAGCCCGGGTTCCCCTGATCAAGCACCTGGACGGAAACTGTCATATTTATATTGACCAGCACGCCGATCCCGAAAAAGCCTTTCAGCTTGCCTTGCATGCCAAAACATTCCGCTACGGCATTTGTGGCACCATGGAAACCCTGCTGGTGCATGCCAGCATTGCCCAGGAAGTATTGCCCCGTCTGGCACAAGCCTATGCCGAACATCAGGTAGAGCTGCGAGGCTGCGAAAAAACCCGCAGCTTCATTCCTGATGCGAAACCGGCTACCGAAGAAGACTGGGATACCGAATACCTGGGACCGATTCTGGCCATCCGCGTTGTAAACAGCCTTGAGCAGGCTATTGATCACATCGCCCGGCACAGTTCGGGTCATACCGAGTCCATCATTACTGAACGCATTCACGAAGCTACCCTGTTCCAACGACAGGTTGATTCCAGCTCGGTTTATGTCAATCTGCCTACCGTTTTTGCCGATGGCTTTGAATATGGTCTGGGTGCGGAAATAGGCATTTCCACCAACCGGCTGCATGCCCGTGGTCCCGTAGGCCTGGAAGGCCTGACCACCTACAAGTGGGTACTTAACGGTAACGGTCAACTTCGCAAATAAGGGTAAAAAATGCTGTATTTATGGATTAAAACCCTGCATATCGTTTTTGTCACCTCCTGGTTTGCCGGGCTGTTTTACTTGCCACGCATTTATGTCAACATGGCGCAAACTTCCAACCCCGATGCTTATCAGGCTATGCTGGGCATGGCTGCGCGCCTGCTGCGCTTTACCAACAAACTGGCCATCCCCGCCGTCATCTTCGGCCTGTGGATGATGATACAGTTCAAAATAGGCCTTACCGACGGCTGGATGCACGCAAAACTGCTTTTGGTTGCCGGTGTACTTGGCTATCATTACACCTGCGCCCGTATTTACCGGCAATTCGAACAAAACAAAAACACACGTTCTCATGTTTATTACCGCTGGTTTAACGAGATACCTGTCTTTTTGTTGCTTTTCATCGTTGCACTGGTCATTATCAAACCTTTTTAAAAAACAATATACATGTCTGAAGACAACACACCACCCCGCAAAAAACTCGTATTAAAAAAACCGGCCAGCCAAACTGAACAAAACACCGGAAGCGAGCACCAAAAACCGCGCCTGCGTTCGGGTGCGCGCGCCCGAAACGTAGCACTGGCCAATTTTGCCGAGTCCAGCACGGTTGCTGATGAAACCATCAAAAACAAAATTCAATCACGGCCGCTACCACGCACTGCCGGGTACGCCAAGCACCGCCCCAGCCTTGCTGACCGCTTAAGCCGTGGTGCCGAAACCATTAAAGAATTCGCCGATCCGCAAAAAAACACACGCAAGCCAGCCGTGGTCAAGGGTGATTCGTCTTACGAGGCATCCAAATCCCCACGCAGAGAACCAAGCAGGCAAAGAACCCAATTCAAGCACACTGAAATTTTCAGGGTATTTGCTCCCTGCCCTCAAGGACTTGAAGAAGTCTTGTTTGAGGAAATCAGTGCCCTGGGGTTTGAAAACGTAGAAAAGGGACGTGCCGGCTGTTCTTTTAGCAGCGACTGGATGGGTATCATGCGGGCCAACCTGTATTCACGCCTGGCAACCCGTATTCTGGTTCAGGTGTCACACGCCCCCATCATGACCGAGGACGATATCTATGAACTTGCCTACGATACACCCTGGGAACAATGGTTTGGTGCGGAGCACACCTTAAGGGTAGACACCTCTGCCATCAAAAGCCCCATGAAAAGCCTGATGTTCTGCAACCTGAAGGCAAAAGACGGCATTTGTGACCGCTTGCGTGACCGGGAAGGTGAGCGCCCCAGCATCGATACCGTCCGGCCCGATGCCAAGGTCCACCTATTCCTGTCCAGCGACAGTGCCACCCTTTACCTGGATACGTCTGGCGAGTCCCTGTTCAAACGTGGCTGGCGCCTTGATAAAGGCGAAGCCCCACTCAGGGAAAACCTGGCTGCCGGTATTCTTGCGCTCTCGGGCTGGGATCCTTCCATGCCCCTGTATGACCCGTTCTGCGGCAGTGGCACCATTCTTATCGAAGCGGCCTGGATTGCCCAAGGCGTACCGCCCGGTATTTCACGCCCGTTTGGCTTCGAACGCTTGCGCAATTTTGACTACCGTCGCTGGAAAGACCTGAAAGCAGACGCGCTAAGCCGCATGGCCCCCAGACTTGAAACGCCGTTATATGGGTCTGATATCAACCCCCATGCCATTGCTGCCGCCAAAGACAACCTGCACCGTGCCCGTCTTGCCGATGCCTCTATTTTCTTTGATGTCAAAGACGCCCGCCACACACAGGCACCGGCTGAACAGGGCTGGCTAATCACCAACCCGCCCTATGGTGAACGAATGGATCCGGAAGATGACACCTTATGGCGCGAATGGTCCTCTTGCCTAAAAAAAGAATTTGCCAACTGGAATGTGCATATTATTTCCAGCGACTTGGACCTGCCTAAAAAACTCAGGCTCAAACCCAAACAGCGCATACCGCTTTTCAACGGTGCACTGGATTGTCGCCTGTTTGCCTTTGAAATGGTTAGCGACAGCTATCGGAACAAATAATAATGACCTACCCTGCCAGACTGCGAATTTTTGCCTGCATGATGTACGAAGGCGTACTTTTGTTTGGCCTTGTTTTTTTCGCTTCCTATATTTTTGACACCATGACCCAAAGCCGTCATGGCCTCATGTACCACGCCCCACGGCAAGCCCTGCTGTTTGTGGTGATTGGCCTATATTTCATTATGTCGTGGAAACGCAAGGGCCAGACCCTGCCCATGAAAACCTGGAATATCCTGCTGTGCGACAAAAGCGGGAACAAACCGGGAACAGGCCAGTTAATCTTAAGGTACCTGCTGTGCTGGCCCATTCCCCTGCTGGGTGCTGCCGGCATTTACTGGCTTTTCCAATCCCTGGGCTGGGCATCGGTAACCATGTTCATTATTGTGACGCCCTTCCTGAATTTTGTGTATAGCTGGTTTGACCGTGACGGTTTAATGCTGCATGACCGTCTTGCCGGTACCCGTTTAATTAACATAGCCAGTAAAAGCGCTTAAATGTTAGAATATATGTACCAGTGTGTTCATTTATAACTCTGGTGCACTTAACAAACGTTTAACGCTGGCTGTCAGGGTCCAGGCTTGCATCCGGCAAGGCGTCTTGTAACAAGACGCTTAACTCACCACAACCGGAAACCTGCCATGCGATCCCTGACTATTTTCTTTCGGCCACTGATCCTCGTTATCGCTTTGCTACTATGTATAGCTCCTCACATAGCACAAGCACAAACACAAGATAAAAAACTATATGTTGAACTATGGGCCGAAGCGGAAGCGTTCCGAACCCTGGCCTCACAAAACTTTCTGACCGCTCTTAAAAATTCATCTACCCCTGAAGCCAATCTTGTCTTTGCCGAATTGGGTGAACTGGTTTGGTTTGATCAAGATAATGCCGATGATTGGTCGATTTTTTTCCGGCATTCACTTGTCAACTTTGTCGCGACTGGCAATGAAATGGAATTTGTCTACTTTCAGAACCCCTGGGCCGATATTACCTTACTGACCATTTGGTCCAGAACACCCAAGGATAATCGCCTGCGCATTGTTGATATTGGCATGCTCATGAGCAGTGTCATCCGTGGCGCCAGAGTTCCGTTCCCGATAGGTCGCGGATGGATGCGTGAAAAAGCGTATGCACCGGTTGCCATTGGAGAAATAAACGCAAAAACCACCAACCAGATCACCGATGCAGGAATAGGCAAAATCTCCAATCCGCTGGCCTCCCTGACAAGTGAACAGGCAGAAGCCATGGTTGCCGGCTCTGCCCTGCAATGGATGGAGTATCAGACCAGCCTGTTGCCATTGTTCGCCGATGAAACCGGCATAGCAAGTGCTATGCGCGCTGCCTGGAACAACGTGATGACTGCTGTCAACAAGAAACAACTAGCCAATGTGTTACCAGCCAACTCTCCCATTAAAAAACTTAACGCCATCGATCCGGCACTGTGGGCTTCTTTAGAACCAGTTGCCTATATCGAAAATGAGGGAAATGCAGTATCAATCTTTGCATCTTCACGCAATCCCAACACTTATGCGGCCTTAGCAATCAAAGGGGATGATAAAAAAGCAAAAATAACCCATTTTGATTTTTACCAGTTTTCCGATTTTCTGGACAAGGACGCAAAATGAATTATCCAGTTTTAACGACATTGGGTCTCTCGCTGTGTATCACAAGCGTAGCCATGGCACAAAAAACAGCGACTGTTATCGTACCGCCCCCCAGCAATTTCAACGCCATTCCCACAGCACGTAGTCAAGATGACAAGCCAGCTCCCTTCTGGGTTGTAGCGCAAGATAATCGCCCTACAAGTGACCGATTAAGTCCCACGGAAGAAACCCTGATTAAAGCAGGTGAATATGCCACCGACTCTGCTGTAGACCCTAGCGTTGAATTAGCCAAAGCTTACACGCAGAAAATCGCCGAAAAGCTGGAAAAGACTAGTAATCGAGACAACCGTCGATTAGCAAGCCATCTTAAAGGCATCGCGACTAAAAACAGAACACCCGGCTACGTAACCCCAAAAACAGCGTTGGATAAAAGTAAAGCCCTCGCTACCAAAGCTGCTGATTCCACTAAAAAAACTAACCAGGCCAAGACAAAAACCAACTTCCTGTCAAAACTGGGTACGGTGCTTAACCTCATTGAAGTCGTTTCAGTTGCAGCCGAAACTGCAGGTTACCTTTCAGCCGGTGACACCATAGGTGCTACCAGCGCTGCTGTCAAAGGGGGGGTCAAGAAAGGAGCTGAAACAGCCGGTGCGCTAGCCGGTTCTGTCTTTACACCGGCAGGATCAATCGCTGGTGCCATGGCTGGCAACGCAGCCTATAAAGAATTTGTCGAACCTAAGATTGAGGCAGCAGAAGAAGCCGCCCGTGACGAACAAACCCGCAAAAAATACGTAAATAAACCCTGGTACACGCCTCAACAGTATATGGACAGCGATGGCAATATCCAATACCTTTCAGAAGACCAATATATGGACAAAGAAACCGGTGATATTTACACGCGTAGTCCAGAGGAACAAAAAGAATACGAACATCAACAGCGCGTCCACTGGCAAAACCAAAATACCTTGCAAAAACTGATAGAAGATTATAAGAATGGAAAACTCAGCGGTAAAGACCTACTCGATCTTATAGAGCGCTACGATCGCCACGATGACGATTCCGTCTGGGATCCCGAAGCCGATACAGAAACGGATGAAGAAGCAAATGAAGAAACCAAAACGGAAACAGATGAAGATCAACCTGATTTTCAAGCGTTATTAGCAGATGTTCCTCCTGTTAAGCTAACCGCTAAGGGTTCAAAAACCCGAAAAATTGGTGATCTGACTGTACTAGAAACATATACCTTTACTTTCTGGAATGTAGGTAATTATGTTCCCCAATATAAGGCAGCAAGCCTTCGGGTTGATTTTACAAGCAAGACACACAACGACTACAATGTAATGACTGGCACATTCAGCGGAGGTCCTAACGGAACGATAACAATTCAACACGATGAAGGCTCGGAATCTTTCAATCTACGCAACGGTACACACGTGACAGGCGAACTGGGCAATTTGCCTATTTCAAACCCCGCCGCTTTTGCAAACTGGCCCAAAGAACTTAAATAAGCACACTTTCAGGTACGTGGCATTCACAAGAACGTACCTGCTAGCAATAACCATAACTACTAAACGGAGATCTGCCATGCGATCCCTGAATGTTATGCTAAGGTCCCTGATCCTTGTTTTGACTATGGTGCTGTACCTTGCCCCTGCTGTTAGTCACGCACAAAGTAAAAAACTCAACACCGAGCTTTTGGTGGAAGCAGAAACATTCCGGTTCTTTGCGGCCAGTGATTTCATAAATGCACTCAAAATGTCTTCCACCCCGGAGGCTAATCTCAAGTTTGCCGAACTGGGTGAAATACTCTGGTCGGGTGATGCAAATGCAGATAACTGGTCCATTTTTTTTCGCCACAGTTTAATTAACTTTGTCGCAGGTAATTATGAAGTGGAAACCATTGTTTTCCAGCATCCCTGGGCTGATATTTCACTGTTAACTGGCTGGTCACGCAATCCAAAAGACAAACGCATGCGTATTGTTGATGTTGGCATCATCATGAACAGCGTCGCACGCGGAGCCAAAGTCCCGTTTCCGGTGGGACGTGGCTGGATGAATGAAAAAAGCTACGCCCCCAACGCTGTGGGTAGCATGAACGCAGCTACTACCAAAGCCATTGCCGATTTTGAGTCAGGTAAAACCAAACACCCCTTGGAAAAACTCAGCGAAGAGGAAGTATGGGGAATGATTGCCGGTGTTGGCCTGCAATGGATGGAACAACAGGCTGATCTCTTACCCTTGCTCATTGATGAACCTGGCA
>JBBADT010000045.1:0-22723 GCA_041656315.1 Advenella sp. | reverse complement strand
TACAAAGGAAGTAGAGTTATCCGTTGCCGGATTTATACTTTGACCTTGAAATTATATCTGTACAGATGTATTTAATTTTTTTCATATCCGGACCCTTTCCCAAGGAGTATTGCCATGGCAACAGCAGCCAAAAAAGCAGTCAAAAAACCTGCAGCTAAAAAAGCTGCAACCAAAACAGTGGCTAAAAAAGCTACTGCCGTCAAAAAAACCGTTGCAGCTGAAACCCCTGCCGCAACAAAAACAGTTGTTAAGAAAGTAGCTGCTAAAAAAACCGTTGCAAAATCTGTTAGCAAAACAGCCGCTCCTGCAAAAAAAACAGTAGCCACTAAAGCGGCTCCCGCTACAAAAACAGTAGCCGCAAAAAAAACCACCACAACCAAAACCGCTGCAGTAAAGAAAACAGCCGTTGCTAAAAAAGCGGCACCAGCAACAAAAGCGCCTGCAGCAACAAAAGCAGCGCCAGCCAAAAAAGCAGTAGCCGCCACAAAAGCAGCACCTGCCAAAAAAACGGCTACAAAAGCAACCACAGCCACAAAAGCGGCCCCAGCTAAAAAAGCAGTGACGGCCAAAAAAGCAGCGCCTGCCAAAAAAGCGGTAGTAGCAAAAAAAGCGGCAACCGCTTCTAAAGCCGCCCCCGCCAAGAAAACAACAGCCGCCACTAAAGCAGCACCCGCCAAAAAAACTATTGCCGCTGAAGTTCCAACAACAGAAACCACGGTTGCTGCCAAAGCAAGCGCAAAAACAGCGACCAAAACAGGCACCAAAACAGCCGTAGCAAAAAAAGCGCCCGCAGCAAAAAAAGCCGCCGTGAAGAAAACGGCTGCCAGCAAGAAAACGGCCGACTCAGCCGCTAAAACAGGCAGCAACAGCAACTCATCCTGGCCATTCCCAACCGGGAATCGACCATAATCGGTTGAAGTAATTGCAAAAGCCGTCTAAATTAAACACTTAGACGGCTTTTTTTTCGGTTTTTATTTTTTATATGATCAATTCAATACTTAGTTTTTTACTTGGCACCTTTTTTTCCCTGTTTGTGTCTGCCCTACTCGTCAGAGCCTGGGTGTTCTGGACAAGGATCCATCCCTTCAATCCTTATGTCATGATTATTTATAAAGCGACTGACTGGCTGGTTCAGCCCGTTCGCAAAATAATCCCAACCAGCAACAAAATAGACTGGACCAGCCTGCTACTTGCATGGGTTTGTTCAATGTTGCACGTTTTTCTTGTTTTTTCGCTCACACCGGCCAATGTGTATATCCAGACATCGCTGGCCACCCTGCCTTTGGTGGGTCTTTTCATGACCATCAAATGGGCGCTTACACTGGTGTTATGGCTGTGTATTTTGCAGGCAATCTTATCGTGGGTCAGCCCTGCTTCGCCCATCATGCCAGTACTAAGGGCCTTGCTAGACCCAATGCTAAGCCCAATTCGCCGCTTTCTGCCCAGCACCGGCGCTTTTGATTTTTCTCCGCTGGTGCTGATCCTGATTACCCAGGTGCTGCAAATTGTTTTACAGCACCTGATGTTTGGGTAACATTACACTGCTGGCAATGCCGTGCCAAACGCACTCATGAAGCGGGAAGAAATTTCTTCCCGGCTTAAAAAGTGATTCTGGGGGCCCTGTGAAGCAATCTTGATGGCCCCCATCAAACTGCCCAAGCGGCAACAATCTTCCCAATCCCATCCCTGAGACAAACCATACAGCAGCCCTGCGCGATGCGAATCACCGCAACCGGTAGGATCTGTTACCGCCTCTGCTGTAACCGGCGGTATGGCAATCTGGCTGCCATCATGGTACAGGTCTGAGCCTTCCGCACCACGGGTGACCACTACGGCCTCAAGGTGTTCGGCAATTTGCGCCATGGTTTTTCCCATGCGTTGCTCAATCACCGATGCTTCATAATCATTAACGGTAAGCACATGGGCAAGGCCCAGCATACGCTCAAGATCTGCCTTGTCGAATAGCGGCATGGCCTGTCCCAGATCAAAAATGAAGGGAATACCAGCCTTGTTCAGGTTTTCGGCATGGGCAAACATGCCATCTTTTGAATCGGGAGCCACAATACCCCACACCGCCTTTTCCTGGCTTATGTCGTTGTCTGCCGACTGCATCATGGCACCGGGGTGAAACGCGGCAATCTGGTTGCCGTCCAGGTCGGTCGTGATGTGACATTGGGGCGTGAAGGCATCAGGCAGAACCTTGATGGCGTGGGTATCAATACCCATGTCACGCATGCGCTGCAAATACTCTTGGGCATCTTTGCCAACGGTTGCCACCGGCACCGGATTGCCGCCCAGCATGCGCAGGTTGTAAGCGATATTTCCTGCGCATCCCCCATACTCTTTGCGCATGGTAGGCACAAAAAAAGAAACGCTTAATGACTTTATATGTTCGGCAAGAATATGATCCTTGAAATGCCCTTCAAACAGGGTAATGGTATCAAACGCAACGGAACCGCATACCAGTACTGCATTACTCATGACAATTAAACCTTATGGATAAACTAAACTAAGTTCGAAACCGGACACAGCCACATTGAAGACGGCAAGCGGTACATTGATGAAAACCTCGGTTCCTGGCTGAAACTTCTGTTCCAGCAAGTTGGGTTGCACGTATTCCCGTGGCTCAAGAATTTTGGTAATTTCAATGAGACCTTGCGGGTTTTTTAAATTGATGACCAGCAAAGGCCATACCTGGGCCCGGGCATCATTATTGCGCAGGGTAAATTGAAGCCGCAAGGCCGTTACACCCTCCTGGGGCTTGGCCGCCAGATCAGGCTTGAGCACCCAGTTTTTAAGCTGCAGGCTGGCCAGGTTTTTATCGGAACCCAACTCACACCCGGCAACCTGGCAAATTTGCTGCAGGGTAGGACGCAAGGAAGGCGCAACATTGGCCAGCTGGTTACGATACACCACCAGACTCTGCCCAATCAATACCAGCAACCCCAGGAAGATACCCAGAATCCAGAACAGACTGTTATTACGCCGCTCATAACTGGAGACCGGATAGTCGTCAGTATCATCGGCAGCCATCCGCAAGGGTTCGTCATCATAAGTCACAGACGGTTCATGATGAACAATAACGGGCTCGGCGTCGTGTTGCCAGGACTGCCGGCCTAAAACGGGTTCTTTTGACTGATCGTCATAAATGCCGGCATCATGCCCCATGTGAAAATCGGGTTCATCGGGCCTTTCAGCCAGCTCCGCCTTGTTAACGTCATGATTATCGTCGGGATAAATATTGCTGACTTCATGTCCCGCAATGACAGGCTCTTCAGGCCAGACCGCCTGCTCTTGATCCAGTACCGGAAAGTCATCGGCCTCTTCAGGCAACAGGGCTTCCCGGCCATTGAAAACATTCTTGCAAATACCGCAACGAACCAGACCATCCCGCAAGGCGAGCTGGTCTTCAGTAATATTGAAAATGGTTTCACATTTCGTGCAACGGGTTCTCATCGGAATGATTCCTTGTTTTCATGCCCGCTGGCCATGCAGGCAAACCCAACCTTCATGGCTGCGCCAAACGCTCATTTTAATCCAGGGAGCATAGGCCATGGCCACTTCTTCAGCCTGCCTTTCCAGCACGCCAGACAGCACCAGATGACCACCTGGCGCAACCCGGCCGGCCAGCATGGGTGCCAGCACCTTGAGCGGGTTTGACAGGATATTGGCCACAACTACATCAAATGTACCTGCTGCCAGGCCATCGGGCAGGCAAACGTTTATATCCACCTCATTGGCCTGCGCATTATAGCGGGCTGACTGAACAGCCTGCTCGTCGATATCAACACCCACTACCCGTGCCGCACCCAGTTTTTTCGCCACAATCGCCAAAATCCCCGAACCGCAGCCGTAATCAAGCACCTGCGTATTGGCTGGCAGGCAGGCTTCAAGCCACTCGGTACACAGGCGAGTGGTTGGATGACTGCCAGTTCCAAATGCCAGCCCGGGATCCAGTTCTATCAGAATGTTTTTCTGACCGTTTTCGGGTGCTTCTGGTGGCACGATGGGATTATCTTTGTGCCAGCTGGGAACAATCCAGATGCGACCGGCAATCTGGATCGGCTCAAACTGTGATTGCGTCAGCCTTACCCAGTCTTCATCGGCCACCTCACGCAACTGGCTCTGGCCGGCATAATCAACTCCGGTTTGCGCCTGCAATTGCGCCAGAAGGGCTTCGGGCTCAATCTCATCGGGTAACAGTGCCACAACCCGGTTATGCTTCCAGGCCTGCACGTCGGGCTCGGTACCCGGTTCACCAAACAAGGGTTGTTCTACATCGGTGTCGCGATCGGCATCTTCAACCGACACTGACAAAACACCTTCTTCAAGCAACAGATCCGACAGCTGCTCAGCGTCGTTTTCAGCACACATCAGCACCAGCTCACGCATCATTTTTCCTTATTATGAATTAAGCCGAGAATAATCTCGGCCTATTTTTTCGAATCATCGTAGACTTATGCTTTAACACGTTCGCTTAACTTGTGTTCCAGATAGTGAATACTGGTTCCACCGTCGGCAAAATTGGTATCGTTCATGAGATCACGATGCAATGGGATATTGGTTTGAATACCTTCCACCGCCATTTCCGACAACGCAATTTTCATGCGGGCAATTGCCTGATCCCGTGTATCGCCAAAAGTGATTAACTTGGCAATCATGGAGTCGTAGTTTGGCGGCACTTTATAGCCGGTAAATACGTGGGAGTCGAGCCTTACGCCAGGACCACCCGGTGTATGCCAACTGGTGATCAGGCCAGGGCTTGGCATGAACGAGTAAGGATCTTCGGCGTTAATACGGCATTCAAGCGCATGGCCCCTGAACTGGATATCCTTTTGTTTCAGCTTGAACGGTTCGCCGGCAGCAATGAAAATTTGCTGCTGAACCAGATCAATACCGGTAATGCACTCGGTAACGGTATGCTCAACCTGAATACGGGTATTCATTTCAATGAAATAAAACTCACCATTTTCATACAGGAATTCGAACGTACCTGCACCACGGTATGAAATACGGCGGCAGGCATCGGCACAGCGCTCACCGATTTTTTCAATCAGCTTGCGTGGAATGCCCGGTGCCGGTGCTTCTTCAATGACTTTCTGGTGACGGCGCTGCATGGAGCAATCACGCTCTCCCAGCCAGATCGCTTCCTTGCCGCCATCTGCCAATACCTGGATCTCGATATGTCTTGGGTTCTCGAGGAACTTTTCCATATAGACTTCAGGGTTATTGAAAGCTGCCTGGGCCTCGGCCTTGGTCATTTGCACGGCCGTCAATAGCGCGGCTTCGGTATGGACAACCCGCATGCCACGACCACCACCACCACCGGCAGCCTTGATGATAACCGGGTAGCCAATTTCACGGGCCGTTTTCAGCACGTATTCGTTGTCGTCTGGCAAAGCGCCTTCAGAACCGGGAACCACAGGTACGCCGGCTTCAATCATGGCTTTTTTGGCACTGACTTTATCACCCATCATGCGAATGGTTTCAGGACGGGGGCCAATGAAAACAAAACCGCTGCGCTCAACACGCTGGGCAAAATCGGCGTTTTCCGCCAGAAAACCGTAACCGGGGTGGATAGCCTCGGCATCGGTCACTTCGGCGGCCGAAATAATAGCAGGCATGTGCAAATAACTTTGCTGGGGCGATGCAGGACCAATGCAGACAGACTCATCGGCCAGTCGAACATATTTCGCATCACGATCAGCTTCAGAGTGCACGACAACGGTTTTAATTCCCAGTTCCCGACATGCCCGCTGGATTCGCAGTGCAATTTCACCACGATTCGCAATAAGAATTTTTTCAAACATATCAGGCAATCACGAATAGAGGTTGACCAAATTCAACAGGTTCGCCGTTTTCAACCAGGATTTCCTTGATAACCCCGGTTTTGTCCGCTTCAATTTCATTCAGCAGTTTCATTGCTTCGATAATGCACAATGAGTCACCCTCTTTCACGCTGGCGCCCACTTCAACGAAAGCAGGTGCGTTAGGGTTGGGGGCACGATAGAAAGTGCCCACCATGGGTGCCTTGACGATGTGGCCGGTTACAACAGGTTCCGCACTGGCAGCCGGAGCAGCTGCAGGGGCGGCCTGGGCAGGAGCAACAGCAACGGTTGCTTCTGGAACAGCCACAGGCGCAACGGGCTGCACTTGTGAGAATTTGACAATGCGAACTTTACCTTCGCCTTCTGTAATTTCCAATTCAGCGATTCCTGACTCGGCAACAAGGTCGATAAGGGTTTTTAGTTTTCTAAGATCCATAACAATTTCCGGTTGGAGGTGTTTAGTTAACTCAGTTTGCATGGTAGATGCAAACGTCATTTAAAATAATGTTTTGCCGCATAATACATGGCAGCCGTGTACCCGTAAGCCCCCAGGCCACAAATGACTGCGACAGCCTTGTCGGACAGGTAAGAGTGGTGACGGAATGCTTCGCGCTGGTGCACATTTGAAATATGCACTTCGATGAACGGAATATTGACTCCGGCCAAAGCATCGCGAATGGCTACACTGGTATGGGTATAGGCACCGGCATTGATAATAATGAAATCGATATTGCCCATGGCCTGCTGAATGCGATCAACAAGATCGCCTTCATGGTTGCTTTGGTAAAATTCACAGCAGACATCCAGGCCTGCAGCTGTTTCTGCAAGTTCACGGTTGATGTCACCCAGGGTGTGACTGCCATAAATTTCAGGCTCGCGTGTGCCTAGCAAATTAAGGTTTGGCCCGTTAATGATGAGCAAATTTCGAGTCATTTAGCATATTATACAAACAGATAAACTCGTATTTAACGTCAAATTCACGCTTTTGTCTATTAAATTATCATATTCTTGCATATTCAAAATCAGCTTGAGAGTGTTTTAAGTATTTGTTCAAGCTCATCTTTTTCAACCTGGCCAAGGATTTTATGGCTAAGTTTACCACCCGTTTCAAATATCAGGGTAAACGGTAAACCCCCTGTTTTGTTACCCAGTTTTTTCATTAAACTGATGCTGCCCATACCCGCTACCAGCAAAGGATATGAAACGGTGACCTTTTCTTCGAATTTACGCATATTGCGTTCCGTGTCTGCGGCAAACCCTACAAAATTAACCTGGGGATAAGCCTGGTGCAAGGCTTCAAGGTCGGGCATTTCCTTGACACAGGGCGGACACCAGGTAGCCCAGAAATTAAGCACCAGCGGCTTATTGGTATATTCCCGCACGGTATGTGCCTGCCCCGACATGTCGGGCACGGAAAGGTCAAACAGGTTAGCCAGGGCTTCTTCGGATACATCAGCAATTTCAGAAGAAGTTCCCGCCTTCAGTGCCAAGGCCTGGGCGCCCGGTAACAGCAGCAGGAATCCGCCTGCCATTTTGAGCATGTTTCTACGTTTCATTAAAATTCCGCTTTTAAAACAATGACTGTTTTTAACACAAATCGCCACTTGTCTCCATGAGCCAAATCACCTTTTAATCTTTTCAGCGTTTTTTCAACAGGATTAACAGCAGAAAACACTTAAAATACCGGCAGGAGATTTTTATGCATATTCATATTCTAGGTATTTGCGGGACCTTCATGGGCGGTCTTGCCCTGATTGCCCGCTCGGCCGGACACAAGGTAACCGGCTGTGACGCGGGCGTTTACCCCCCCATGAGCACCCAGTTACAGGAACAGGGTATTGAACTGATCGAAGGATTCGATGCCAGTCAAACCGGACTGAATCCCGACCTGTTTATTATCGGGAACGTGATTACCCGTGGCAACCCGTTGATGGAAGCCATTTTAGACCAGGGCAAGCCGTATATATCGGGCCCCCAGTGGCTGGGCGACCATGTCCTTCAGTCACAACATGTTCTTTCTGTGGCCGGTACGCATGGCAAAACCACCACCAGCTCCATGCTGGCCTGGATTCTTGAACACGCGGGCCTGAAACCCAATTTCCTGATTGGCGGCATTGCCCACGACTTGCAGGTATCCGCACGGTTCAACCCTGAAAACAGGTATTTTGTGATTGAAGCCGATGAATACGACACCGCGTTCTTCGACAAACGCTCAAAATTCGTGCATTATCACTCTCGCACCGCGGTCCTGAACAATCTGGAATTCGATCACGCCGATATTTTCCCCGACCTGGCCGCCATTGAAACCCAATTCCATCACCTGGTACGCACGGTGCCGGGTTCAGGCTGCATTATTTATCCTGCCCAAGATGACGCCCTGCAACGCGTACTGGCACGTGGATGCTGGTCGGGCACCGATACCTTTGGCCCAGATGCCCAATGGCAATATGCCAATCATGATGCCGCCGGCACCCGTTTTGACATTCTTTATCAAAACCAACCGGTCGCCCACATCAACTGGCAGCACAATGGCATTCATAATATGAACAATGCCCTGGCAGCAATTGCCGCTGCCCATCATATTGGCATTAGTGCAGAACAGTCTGCCCAGGCCTTGAACTGTTTTCAGGGTATCCGACGGCGCATGGAGTTGCGGGCAAGTGTCAATGATATTCACGTTTACGATGATTTTGCCCACCATCCCACCGCCATCGCAACCACCCTGGCGGGCCTGCGTAACCAGGTTGGCCAGCAACGCATCCTGGCCGTGCTTGAGCCCCGTTCCAACACCATGAAACTGGGCACCATGGCAGCACGCCTGCCGCAGGCACTGGAACAGGCCGACCTGGTATTCTGTTTTGGCACCCGGGAAGGCAAGCATGCCCTGGGCTGGGATCCAAAAACCGTTTTTGCCAATATGCAAGAACGGGCCAGCGCCCATGACGATCTTGACTGCCTGACCACAGCCGTCCTGCAACAGGCACAAGAAGGCGATCATATTCTTATCATGAGCAATGGCGGATTTGGCGGGTTTCACGATAAACTGATTGCCGCCCTGAAGCAAAAATTCACTTGATTATTAAGCGGCCTTTATTATTTTTCATATGATTCTGTATTTACATGGTTTTCGGTCTTCGTCTTTATCGGCCAAGTCACAGTTAATGCAACAGGCCATGGCCAGCCGGGGGTTAAGCCATGCTTTCGCTGGCCCAAACCTGCCCGTTTCGCCCAAACAGGCCATAGAGCTGGCCCTTTCCACAGCTCACCAGCTATGCCAGGGCCGGGACATTCACCAGCTTACCGTGATTGGTTCGTCACTGGGCGGATACTATGCAACCTGGCTGGCCAATGAACTGGATTGCAAGGCGGTTCTTGTCAACCCGTGTATTTATGCTGCGCGTGACCTGTCCACCCAACTCGGCCCCATGACCTGCTTTCACAGCGATGAGCCGTTCGAACTGAAAGCGGAACACATCAAGGAACTGGCGGAACTGTTCGTACCCGACATCAGGCATCCGGAAAAACTGTTCCTGCTGGCCCGCATGGCTGACGAAGTGCTGGACTGGCGGGAAATGCAACATCGCTATTCTGGCGCAAAACAATTAATTATTCCCGGTGGGGACCACGGTTTTTCAGATTTTGAAGAATATATTCCCCAAGTCCTGGACTTTGCCTTAAACAATTAGGAAAAAACTCAATGTACGTAGTTTTTGAAGACAACGGTCAATTTAAAGCCGAAAAAATCCTGTCTGAAGCCGACACCTCCCTGCAGGTGGAATCGGCGTCCGGGAAAAGAAGCAAAATAAAACGCAATAACACGATTTTCTTTTTCGACAATCATAATCCGGTCACCCTGATGGAAGAGGCCGGAAAACTGGCCGAGGACATTGATCTGGAATTTCTTTGGGAATGCGCGCCTCAACAGGAATTCCAGGTGGAAGAACTGGCACGGGACTACTTCGGCCATGAACCCGGCATTCTGGAAAAAACCGCACTGCTGCTACGCCTTCATGGCGCCCCAGTGTATTTTCACCGCAAAGGCAAGGGCCAATACCGACCTGCGCCACCCGACATCCTGAAAGCCGCGCTGGCTGCCCTTGAGAAAAAACAGAAACAGGCCGAACAACAGGCCGTCTGGATTGAGCAAATCAAGCAGGGTCTTGTGCCGGAAGCCTTCAAGCCTGTCATTCATACCTTCCTGGCCAAACCCGACAAAAACACCTTTGAATGGAAAGCCTTCAGCCAAGCCCTGGCCGAAACAGGGGAAACCATCGAGCAGCTTTTACTAAGACTCAAGGTTTACCCACATCCGCTGGCCATCCATCGCGAGAAATTTCTGGGCCTGAATTTCCCCAAAGGCACCCAGTTCAAGGATATCACGCTGCCCGCCATCCCCGATCTGCCACTGGCCGATGTTGAGCCCTATTCCGTCGACGATATGTTCACCACCGAGATTGATGATGCATTCTCGGTACACCAGGAAAGTGGCAGCGTGTATCGCATTGGCATTCATATCGCTGCCCCCGCCCTGATGGTTGAACGCGACTCGGAACTGGACAAGCTGGCCCGTGACCGGATGTCCACTGTTTACATGCCCGGAGACAAGATCCCGATGCAGCCGGAATCTGTCATCAACACATTCTCACTCATCGCAGGCAAACCCACGCCTGCCGTGTCCCTGTATATCAGGGCCAATATAGATACCGGAGAAATACTGTCATCGGAAACCCGGCTTGAACAGGTTTGCGTACAGGAAAACCTGCGTACCAACCTGATCGACCACCTTATTACCATCGAGTCCCTGGAAGATGAAAGCCGCCCCATGCCTTACCCATTCCTGTTCAGGCCTCTCTGGAAATTTGGGCAGCACCTGAAATCGGCACGCGAAGTGATTCGTGGCAAACCCGAAAACAACTCACGGGTTGAATATACCTTTGTGCTGGATGGTCCGGCTGACGACCCCAATTCAATCATCAACCTGGCGCCCCGCCGCCGTGATGCCCCGCTGGACCTGATTGTTGCCGAATTCATGCTACTGGCCAATACCCAATGGGCCGGTTTCCTGAACGAGAATGGCCTGCCCGGCATTTTCAGGTCACAGCAGGCCGGTCGCACACGCATGTCCACCCACCCGCTTCCCCATGAAACCATTGGTGTCCCTCATTATGCGTGGTGCACATCACCCTTAAGGCGTTATGTTGACCTGATCAATCAAAGCCAGATTATTGCCACCGCTCAACATGGCATCTCGGCCCGTCTGGTGGCTCCTTTCAAACCCAAAGACGCCGATCTGTTCGCCATTATCGGCGCTTTTGAATCGCAATATACCTTGTGGGGAGAATTCCAAAGCCGTCTTGAACGTTTCTGGTGCCTGCGCTGGTTTGAACAACAACAGCTTACCCGTGTTGAAGCCACGGTATTGCGCGACAACCTGGTTCGCTTCAACAATGCCCCCTTTGTGACTGAAATCAATGGCATGCCCGAACTGGAACGTGGCAGCATTGTGGAAATCGACTTAATGGGCAACAACCTGCTTGAACTGACCCTGGATTGCCAGTACGTCAAACAGGTTGAACCAGAAGAACCCGCCATCCCTGCGACAGAGGCCAGCCAGTCATGAACACTCCCTTGCATTTTGCCGTCATGGGCAATCCCATCCAGCACAGTTACTCACCCATGTTGCATTCGCTGTTTGCCAAGCAAGCGGGCCTGGACATCAACTATGAAAAAGTACTGGTTCCGCTTGAGGACTTTGAATCTGCGGTAAAAACCTTCTTTGCACAAGGCGGCAAAGGCCTGAACATTACCATTCCCTTCAAGCTCAGGGCCTATGAACTGGCCAAGGGCAACCTATCCCGACGCGCCCAATCAGCCGGTTCGGTCAATACACTCTGGATGGAAGATGGCCAGCTGCACGGTTGCAATACCGATGGCATTGGCATGGTCAATGATATCCGGCGCCAGGGCATTGCACTTGAGGATAAAAAAATCCTGCTGCTGGGTGCCGGTGGCGCAGCCCGGGGTGTTATTTTGCCGCTGCTTGAAACCGGCTGCCGCCAATTGCAGGTGATTAACCGTACCGCCACCAAAGCCACGGAACTGGTTGAGCAATGCCTGGCCAGCCTGCCTCAATACGCAAATGAATTGTCGGCAGGTGGTTTTGAGCACATCCAGGGCCAGTGGGATATTGTCATCAACGCCACGTCCAGCAGCTTGCAACACAATGCGTTGCCGCTGCCGGTTGGCCTGTTTACCCATAACAGTCTGGCCTACGACATGGTTTATACGCCTGAAAACGACACCCCCTTCCTGCAACAGGCCCGCAAGGATGGCGCCACGCTTGCTTCGGATGGTCTGGGCATGCTGGTTTACCAGGGTGCGGAAAGTTTTTTTATCTGGAACCAGATTCGTGTCAATCCCATTCCTGTTCTGGCAACCCTGCGTCAACAACTGATTGCCGACTAATGGCTGCGCCGTTCCTGCTACAATCCCTGCTGGCCAATTTGCGTCAGTATCCGCAAAAAATCCGGCAACAATCCATTGCCAGAACCCTGTGGCAATTGGCCGGCACTCTTGCAAGTCTGGTTCTGCTTTATCAGGCCTGGCTGTTCCTGTGGGTATGCTGGTATAGCCTGTTCAATCCATCAAGCAGTGCCATGATGAACCAGCAAAAGGCAATCCTTGCCAAAAAAAATCCGCCCGTCGCCATTCGTTATGAATGGGTCAATTACGACCAGATTAGCAACAACCTGAAAAAAGCAGTGATTGCCTCTGAAGATGCCAACTTCGTGTCACATGGCGGAATTGAATGGGATGCCATTGAGCAGGCCTGGCGCTACAATACGGCGCAAAGCGAAAAAGGCAGGACTAAAATACGGGGCGGATCCACCATTTCCCAGCAACTGGCCAAAAACCTGTTCCTGTCCAATGACCGCAGCTATATCAGAAAAGGCCAGGAACTGATTATTACCTTTATGCTTGAAACGGTCATGTCCAAAGAGCGTATTCTGGAACTGTATTTAAACCTGGCAGAATGGGGCACCGGTATTTTTGGCGCGCAGGCGGCCAGCCAGCACTATTACAAAGCCAATGCCGGCAAGCTCAGCCAAAAACAGGCGGCCCAGCTGGCCGTGTTATTACCCAACCCCAGGGTTTACGGTGCCAACATTGGCAGCCGCTATGTACAATCACGCACGCGGACCATCCAGGCAAGAATGAAATCCGCACAAATCCCCGAAACGCCATAAACCGCCGATTGTCAGAAATTAACGTTTTTACATATTCAGGATGGGTTTGCCACCCATTTAAAAGTTACAATTCAAGGCAGTTGCTTACGATACGAACCTTCTGAATCACAGCAAAGTCTTTATAATTTGTAAATAATTTTATTTTTGCCGCTTACATGCAAACTGCCCGTCGTTATCTTGCCAGTGAAATATACCGAGCCACTACCGCTGTTCTGCTGGTGCTGCTGGGCTTGTTTACTTTTTTTTCCCTCATCGACGAGCTGGATAAGGTTAACGACAATTTTTCCCTCTTGTCCCTTTTATACCTGGAAGCCCTGCAAATACCAACCCGGCTTTATGACTTGCTGCCTATCGGGCTGCTGATTGGAGCCACCATGGCCCTGGCCAGCCTGGCGCAACGCAATGAACTGGTTATTTTGCGTGTATCCGGTGTCAGCAGCGCAAAGCTGTTGTTCATGCTTTGGATTATTTGCATCCCCATCATGGGTGGCGCCCTGGTGTTATCCGAGTTTTTTGCGCCTGCGGCCGAAGTCAAGACCAGCGAACTCAGCCTGAAATTCCTGGGCAAGGCCAATGGTGGCCGCATGAGCAGCGGCTATTGGTTTCGAGAACCCGACCCGCAAGGCAACGCCAGGGTCATCAATATTGGCGCCATGTCGGACAACGGCAACGTCCAGGACATCCGCATTATTACCTATGACAAAACCAACGGGCAATTCATGCATTTTTCCCACGCCCAAAACGGTTTTTTCCAGGATAATATCCTAACCCTGAACGATGTGGCGCAAACCCAAAGCACCGTCAACATTGAAGAGGCTCTGGCCAACCCCAACGACCCGGTCAATGCGGTCGCAAAAATTGTGTCGATCCCCTCTTTAACCCTGGAAACCACCCTGACGCCCGACCGTCTTCTGGCGGGTGAATTACAGCCGGAAAAAATGTCCGTGGTTTCCCTGCTTGATTACATCACCTACCTGGATGAAAACAATCTGCAAACCAACCGGCAATTCGTGGCCTTATGGCGTAAAGGAAGCTATCCCTTTACCTTACTGGTCATGATGACCATTGCCGCCCCCATCAGCTTTATTCAAACCCGTAGCGGTGGGGTTGGCGCAAAAGTGTTTATGGGCATTTTGCTGGGCGTTGGTTTTTTCATGTTCAACCAGCTATCCCTTAACCTGGGCATGTTAAACAACCTGCCCGCCTGGCTCACCGCTTTGGCACCCAATATCCTTGGCCTGGCCGTTGCCTTGATGGCGTTATACTTTATGGAAGCCAAGCGAACCACAAAAAACCATACAACAAAGACTGAAAAGAAAAAATCAAAATAACAAGGTTACTTTATGAATAAAAACATTTGGGCTGTCGGCGACTTGCAAGGCTGCTGCAAAGCCCTTGATGCGCTGCTGGAACAACCTGAAATAAAAGACGATCCCGACTGTGAGTTATGGTTTGCCGGAGACCTGACCAACCGTGGCCCTGAATCCTTGCGCACGCTAAGACGGCTGATTGAACTGGGTGACAGGGCTGTTTGCATCCTGGGTAACCATGACCTGCATTTGCTGGCTGTTTATGCCGGCATCCGGCGGCAAAACAAATCAGATACCATTGATGACATCCTGAATGCCAAGGATGCCAGGGACCTGATCAACTGGCTCAGGCACCGTCCGCTGGCCCATTACGACCACGAGCACCTGATGGTGCATGCGGGCGTTATGGCAAAATGGGATCTGGCCACCACCTTGCGTCTGGCCAATGAGGCGGCAGAGTCCCTGCGTTCCCGAGATTGGAAAAAAAACCTGCAAAACATGTACGGCAATGAACCCTCTCAATGGAAAGAATCCCTTGAGGGCCCAAAACGCCTGCGGGTGATTATCAACGCCCTTACCCGCATCCGTTTATGCACCGGCAAAGGCCATATGGATTTCGCTTCCAAGGAAGCGCCTGGCAGTGACAAGGGACTCATCCCCTGGTTTGAGGTGCCTGGTCGTAAAACCATCGATGACACCATTATTTTTGGCCATTGGTCCACGCTGGGATTACTGCTGCGCGAACACCTGATTGCGCTTGATACCGGCTACGTCTGGGGAGGCAAGTTATCAGCCATCCGTCTTAACGACAGAAAGCTGATACAGATTGCCGCGGCTTGATCAGGCCAGTTCTTTTTTCAGTTCGTGAATAATAGCCGTACGAATTTCACCGGCAATTTCAGTCCGGGTAGCCTCTACCGGTTCGCCAGGCTGGTTAAGCGGCTCAAGAAAACGAACATAAACCAGAATGCCCCGTGAGCTCAGCAAGTGCCAGATATTGTTCACCAGGGTCTGCTCGCCCACAAAAGCCATCGCACCACTTCGCCTGCCATGCTGCGTGAAGACAAGCGCCACCGGCTGAATGGGCACCATCGCCCTGAGCGGCGGTTCAAACAGGCTGGTATGCAAAGAACGCATATCCATGCCATCGGTGGTTGTCCCTTCGGGAAACAGGCCAACACAGGAGCCATGCCTGAAAAGCTCAAGGATTGACTTGCTGACCCGGGAAATGGCATGACGCTGGCCCCGTTCAATAAAAATCGTACCCACCGAGGCAACCAGCCACCCAATCACCGGCCATTTCCTGATTTCACTTTTCGCAATAAAAGAAGTCGTGCGACAACTGTTCAGGATAAAAATATCAATCCAGGACACATGATTGGCCACCCACATCACCGCGCCTTTCAGGATCGGCTGTCCTTCAACAACAATTCGCACGCCACAGACTTTCATCAAATGGCGTGACCAGCAGCGGGTGATCGTGTCACGCGTAGGCTCTTTAAGCAATGGATACAGCAGGAAGGTCGTTACCAGGCCAAACGCCAGCATAAGAATCATGACAAAGACCCTTATGCTGAAAAGCATTATTCGCAGAATCAAGCCGACTCCCACACAACCCGTCCACCCACCAGTGTCATTTTGACCTTGGCGGGCAGTTCATAACCAAAAAATGGAGTATGGCAGCTTTGACTGTAAATGGATTCACGATTAACAACCCATGCTGCATCAAGGTCCACCAGCGCCAGATCGGCAGGCACACCAATATCCAGATGACCGCAGGGTGGCAGGGCGGGCGCACCGGACAACAGTATAGAAGCCGGTTGCGTAGTGATTTTGGCTAATGCGTCCAGCACTGGGATTTTGGTTTCCAGGGCCCATTTATAAACCAGCGAGAACAACAGTTCCACACCGGTCGCCCCCTGCTCCGCCTCGGAAAATGGCAGCAGCTTGCCATCATCATCAACAGGCGTGTGATCGGAGCAGATGGCGTCAATCGTGCCGTCTGCCAGACCCTGACGGATCGCATCACGGTCACGCTGTGAGCGCAAGGGCGGATCCAGACGATAATTGCTGTCAAAGAAACCAATATCCTGGTCGATAAGATGAATCTGGTTGATGGAAACATCACAGCTGACCGGCAAGCCTTCTGCCTTGGCCTTGCGCACCAGGTCCAGCCCGGCTGCACTTGAAACCCGGCACAGATGCAAACGCACGCCCGTGCTTTTTTGCAACTCAAACAGGACATGCAAGGCAATGGTTTCAGCCTGGACGGGAACTCCCGCCAGGCCCGTGCGGGAGGCAAACGCCCCACTGGCCGCCACGCCCCCTTTGGACAAGGCCGCATCAAAGGGATGTAACCACAAGGTATAGTCGAAGGTTTTGGCATACAGCATGGTGCGGTACAACACGCCATAATCTATTAACGGACGCACCGCCTGGGAAAAAGCCACACAGCCGGCCTCGGTCAGCTCGGCCATTTCAGTGATGATTTCACCCTTCAGGCCCAGCGTCATGGCACCCAATGGATACAGATTGGCCTGATTTAGCTGTTTGGCGCGGTGTTTCAACATTTCCACCAGACCGGGCTCATCAAGCACCGGATCGGTATCAGGAGGAATGACCAGGCTGGTCACCCCACCGGCCAGCGAAGCATGCATCTCGGACTCAAGGGTTGCGCGGTGCTCGAAACCGGGCTCACGCAACCGGACAGACAAATCGATAAGGCCGGGCACTACCGCCAGTCCTTGCGCATCAATAACGCGTTTGGCCTCGAAAGAAGGATCTACCTTGCCAATTCCCACCACGCGTCCGGAGGCAATTGAAATATCACATATCTGGTCAATGCCGTTTTTGGGATCAAGCAAACGACCGTTTTTAATCAAGATTTTCACTGACTAGCTCCTGCCACAATACTCATAACAGCCATCCGGACTGCAATACCAAAATTCACCTGGTTCAGAATGACCGCCTGATCGCCATCGGCAACAGCGGAATCAATTTCAACCCCCCTGTTCATGGGACCCGGGTGCATGACGATGGCATCTGGTTTGGCATAGGCCAGCTTTTCCCGTGTTAAGCCATAATGCTTGAAATACTCTTGCGAAGAAGGCAATAACGCCCCTTTCATGCGTTCGTTTTGCAGGCGCAACATGATGATGACATCCACGTCTTTCAGGCCCTGTTCCATATTCGTAAAGACACGAACGCCCATTTGCTCAAGCCCACCCGGCAACAGGGTAAGCGGGGCAATCGCACGGATTTCTGCCGCACCCAGTGTGGTAAGCGCATGAATGTCAGAACGGGCCACGCGCGAATGCAGAATGTCGCCTACAATTGCAACCGTCAAGTTGGAGAAGTCTTTCTTGAAATGACGGATCGTGTACATATCAAGCAGACCCTGGGTTGGGTGTGCATGGCGTCCATCGCCAGCGTTAACCACATGAATATGCGGCTCGACATGTTGGGCAATAAGATAAGGCGCACCGCTGGCTTCGTGCCTGACCACAAAAATATCGGCCTGCATGGCCGTTAAATTACTGATGGTATCTAGCAGGGACTCGCCTTTGGATGTTGAGGAAGCATTGATATTCAGGTTGAATACATCTGCCGACAAACGCTTTGCCGCAATCTCAAACGTGGTTCTGGTACGTGTAGAGTTTTCAAAGAAAAGATTGAAAACGCTTTTGCCACGCAGCAGCGGCACTTTCTTGACTTCCCGCTCCGCCAGGGGAACAAAGGTTTGTGCAGTATCCAGGATGTGAGTAAGGATATCTTTGGGCAATCCTTCCGTACTCAGTAAATGCGTTAACTCTCCGTGTCGATTAAGCTGGGGATTATGCACCGACGTTTTCCTTTTTTAAATCAATATCAAATAATCTTTGTTCATTTTGTGAAAGTACAAAACTGGTTCCTTTCTCAAGGGGAATCACCCCTCCGCATACATTGGGTGAAACCGGCAATTCACGGCCACCACGGTCAATTAGCACGGCCAGGGAAATGGAAGCGGGACGCCCGTAATCAAAAAGCTCGTTGATGGCAGCCCTTGTGGTGCGACCGGTATACAAAATATCGTCCACCATGATGATATGCTTGCCATTGACCTCGAAGGGAATGGAGCTGGGCAGGACCTGCGAATGCAAGCCGATTTTATGAAAATCGTCCCGATACAGGCTGGTGTTGATCACGCCAGAAGGGTTTTGCAGCTTGAGGTCTTTTTGCAACCTTTCCACCAACCAGGCACCCCCCGAGTAAATGCCAACCAGGTGCACTGAATCAGGATCAAGTTTCCCGAGAAGCTCTTCAATGCCCGCTTTCATGTGCGCATACAAGTCTTCCGCTCTAGGTAGGGTTAACTCCATTGTTTTTTCCTGTAATTGTCAAAATCATGTTTTGTCATTTTACGCCAGCTTATCCAGATAACGTTGCAAAATGATGGATGCGGCCACCGCATCGTCATCATTATTGTTGCCCAGGTACGACTGGGCCTCCAGGCTGGAACCCCGCTCATCCACCAGTTCAACCCTGACGGCGAAACGCCCGTTAAGCTGGTTGGCAAAACGCCTGCTTTGCAATGAGGCGGGTTGTTCCTGGCCCTCGAGCGTAAGGGGCAGGCCGACTATGACACAATCGGGTTGCCACTCGCCCAGTAGTTGAGCGATTTGTTCGAAACGGGCCTGTTTGGTGGCCGGCTTCAGGATACACAGCGGACGGGCACTTTTGGTCAGGCTGTTGCCAATGGCAACGCCAATTTTTTTCAGGCCGAAATCAAAGGCCAGAAAAGTCTGTTCAGGCATGCCCGGATTCACCTGACAGGGCAGAAGGCTCGATGCCCAGCAACGCCAGGGCGGCCACATAACGTTCGGCAGGTGCCTTGTCAAAAATCACCGACATCTCGGCATCAACATTCAGCCAGGCATTATCGGCAATTTCCTGTTCCAGTTGCCCGGCATTCCAACCCGAATAACCCAGCGATATAAACACTTTTTCAGGGCCGGTACCCTTGGCAACATCCTCAAGGACATCACGAGACGTGGTCAGGGCCATGTCGCCCAAAACAACGCTTGAGCGATAATTGCGCACCGGACTGTGCAACACGAACCCCCGGTCGGTCTGGAGCGGACCGCCATAAAAAACAATCCCTTTGGGTTGCTCTTCCGGAATCTCAAGCTCCAGCCTTTCGAGCAGGGTTTTCACGGACAAATCAGTGGGCCGGTTTAACAGCAGGCCCAATGCGCCCTGCTCTGAATGCTCGCAAACATAAATAACCCCCCCTTCAAAAAGGTCTGAGTTATGCGAGGGCATGGCCATCAGGAACTGGTTGGCCATACTCATGAAACCGGGCTCTGTGGGCGCTGACTGTTCTTCCATGATTGACTCCCTGGATTATTCTGTTATTACTGTTGATCAGATTTCCATCATCTCGAAATCTTCCTTGCGGGCACCGCATTCGGGACAGACCCAATTTGGCGGCACATCTTCCCATTTGGTCCCCGGTGCAATACCCTCTTCGGGCAAGCCGGCTTCTTCGTCATAAACCCAACCACAAATCAAACACATCCAAGTGCGCATAGAAATACTTTCCAACAATAAATATAAATGAAACCTTAATTTTAGTTTGAAATCATTCCCGATATTTGATTTATCGAAAATGGCTACAATCCAATAATCCCAATAGTACAGAAACAAAGCCAGATTGTGTCCAATTCCTTACCCGCAACCGTATTATTTTTCAATGTTTTCGACCCTAGCGGACGGTCCGGCCTGCCTGCCGGAGCGATTACTGCAAACCGTCTTGAATGCCACCCGCTTGCCACAATAACAGCACTGGCCGTACAAGATACCGTCGCCATCGAATCGATCCATCCGGTTGACCCGGAGGTATTAAACAACCAGGCGCGATGCCTGCTGGAAGACTGTTCCGTCCAGGCCATCAATGCCAATGGCTTTTGCTCAACGGAAACGGTCAGCATCATTGCCCAAATCGCAGCCGATTACGATACGGCACCTTTGGTGGTTTATCTTGGCAAAACTTTTTTCAACGCGCTTAACGACCCTGACCCCGAAGACATAGAAGACATCATCAATGCCGTCAAGGACTTGTTGCTACCCCAGGCTCACACGGTGGTCCTTGATCACACCTATATAAATCAATGGGCGGGTGATGACCACAGCAACACACAAGATTTTATCCAAGACATGCTTGGGCAAGGGACCAGGCATTGCCTGTTACTGGGACAAACCGCCAATGAGCGGCAAACCACCAATACCCTGTATAGCCAAGACAGCTCCCAATTAGTGGCCGCCTCCTACCCGAACCGTCACCCCGAAGCCGGGGACATTGTCAGCACGGCCCTTTGCTGTTACCTGGCCAAAAGCATGCCCGTTTTGCAAGCCTCTGAAAAAGCAATACAATACACCCAATCAATACTTGAACACTGCTACCCATTAGGCATGGGAAAATCCATGCCCAACCAATTTGACCATGACTGAAAAACTGCGTTTCCCCCGAGGGTTGTATGGCATTACCCCCGCCTGGGACGACATTGAAAAACTCTACAAAGCCATTGAACAAGCCTGTGAAGGTGGCATGAATGTACTGCAATGGCGCCGCAAAAACACGCCGTTTGAAACGGCCCTTGAACAAGCTTCCAAGGTTGCCGAGATCTGCAAACAGCACAGTACGCTGTTTTTCATTAATGACGACTGGGAATTGGCCCTGGCCATTGGCGCAGATGGCGTTCACCTTGGCCGTGAAGACGCAGATCCCGTGTTTGTCCGGCAACAGGCGGCCAGCCACAACCGGCAGGCACCGCTGCTGATTGGCGTGTCCTGCTACAATGAACTGGACAAAGCCCAACAGGCCATTACAAAAGACCTGGACTACATTGCCTTTGGCGCGCTGTTTGCCTCACAGGTCAAACCCGATGCCGAAAAAGCATCCCTTGATCTTTTTCCCGCAGCCAGACTGCTGGTGCAAAACCGTTCACCACGCCCCGCCCTGGTGGGTATTGGCGGCATAGACATCCATAATGCCCAAAGCGTCATACAGGCCGGTGCAGACAGTATTTCTGTCATTTCCGGACTGTTTGAACAAGCCGATATCCGCAGTACGGCCCAGGCCCTTTCCAACCTTTTTGAAAACTGAATCTCATGTCACGTAACGAAGAACTCTTTGCCCGCGCCGCACAATCCATTCCTGGCGGCGTCAACTCTCCCGTCCGCGCATTCCGCTCGGTAGGCGGCACACCCCGCTTTATCAGCAAGGCACGCGATGCCCATATCTGGGATGCCGACGGCAAACAATACATTGATTACCTGGGCTCATGGGGCCCTGCCATTGTGGGCCATGCCCACCCTGAAGTGGTCAAGGCCGTGCAAGACGCAGCGGTTAACGGTCTTTCGTTTGGCGCGCCCACCGAAGGTGAAACCCTGTTGGCCGAAGCCATCATCAAACGCCTGCCATCTATTGAACAGGTCCGCCTGGTGAGCTCGGGCACCGAAGCCACCATGAGCGCCATTCGTCTGGCACGTGGCGCCACCGGTCGCGCCAAAATCATCAAATTTGAAGGCTGCTACCATGGGCATGCCGACAGCCTGCTGGTCAAGGCCGGCTCGGGCCTGCTCACCTTTGGCAACCCCACTTCGGCCGGCGTGCCGCCCGAGTTCGTGAAGCACACCATCGTGCTTGACTACAACGACCTTGACGCCGTGAGTGAAGCCTTCAAACAGCATGGCGATGACATTGCCTGCATTATCGTTGAGCCCATTGCCGGCAACATGAACCTGATCAAGCCGGCACCCGGCTTCCTGGAAGGCCTGCGTGAATTGTGCACGCAATACGGTGCCCTGCTGATTTTTGATGAAGTGATGACCGGTTTTCGTGCCGGCCCGCAAGGCGTGCAAGGCTTAAGCGGCGTCACCCCCGACCTGACCACCCTGGCCAAAGTCATTGGCGGTGGCATGCCGGTAGGCGCCTTTGGTGGCCGTGCCGATGTCATGAAACACATTGCCCCATTGGGCGCGGTGTACCAGGCAGGCACGCTTTCCGGCAACCCGGTCTCGGTTGCCGCCGGCCTGGCGACTCTGGACATCCTGGGCCGCCCCGGCTTTTATGAAAACCTGGCGGCGCAAACCCAGAAACTGGTCAATGGCCTAAGCGAGCGCGCCAAGGCCGCCGGTGTCACATTCTGCGCCGATTCGGTAGGCGGCATGTTCGGCCTGTATTTCCGCGAAAGCATTCCCACCAGCTTTGCTGAAGTGTCCGATGCCAATATAGAAGCCTTCAAAGTGTTTTTCCATGCCATGCTGGACCAGGGCGTTCATCTGGCACCGTCCGCGT
>JBBADT010000044.1:0-24318 GCA_041656315.1 Advenella sp. | reverse complement strand
AACAACTTCGGCAAATCCGCCGCATATCAGAAGATGACCACACTTTTTGAATCTGTCGAGCTAGCTCCTCGCGACCCTATTCTTGGCCTGAACGAACAATATAACGCTGACACCCGCGCTTCCAAAGTCAATTTGGGCGTAGGCGTATATTATGACGACGAAGGACGCATTCCTTTGTTGAAAGCCGTGCATAAAGCAGAAGTGGCCCGCATTGAAGCGGCTGCAGCACGCGGCTATCTGCCTATCGAAGGCCTTAAGAATTACAACAAGGGTGCGCAGGAACTACTACTGGGTAAAGAGTCACTCTTGGCCAAAGAAGGACGAACCCTTACCTTCCAGGCATTGGGTGGAACCGGTGCCCTTAAAATTGGCGCAGACTTCCTTAAGCAAATCACCCCCGATTCAAAAGTATTCATCAGCAACCCAAGCTGGGAAAATCACCGTGCTCTTTTTGAACGCGCCGGTTTTACAGTCGAAAACTATGCCTACTACGATGCCGCTTCCCATGGCCTGGATTTCGAAGGCATGCTGGCCTCTTTCAAAAACATGCCAGCAAAATCAATTGTTGTTTTGCATGCTTGCTGCCACAATCCAACCGGTGTAGACCCCACCCTTGACCAGTGGAAACAAATTGTCCAGCTTGTCCAGGAAAAAGACCTTATCCCTTTCCTTGACATTGCTTACCAAGGCTTTGGTGATGGTCTCGAAGAAGACGCAAAAGTAGTTCGCCTGTTTGCAGATGAAGGCATTTCCATGTTCATCAGCTCCTCTTTCTCCAAATCATTCTCCCTGTATGGCGAGCGTGTTGGTGCATTAACCCTGATCACCAGCAGCGCAGATGAATCCACCCGCGTTTTAAGCCAGGTCAAGCGTGTCATTCGCACCAATTACTCTAACCCGCCCACCCATGGGGGCACCATTGTAAGCAGCGTGCTTAATTCTCCTGAATTGTTTTCTCTTTGGGAGGAAGAACTGTCTGGAATGCGTAACCGCATTCGTAACATGCGCCAGCAACTGGTTGCCAAACTGAAAGAGCACGGTGTGACACAAAACTTTGATTTTGTCCTGTCACAGCGCGGCATGTTCTCTTACTCTGGCCTCACGTCAGATCAGGTAGATCGCTTGCGCAATGAACACGGTGTATATGCCGTATCAAGTGGCCGTATCTGCGTTGCCGCACTTAACAGCGGCAATATCGATTACGTTGCCAAGGCAATTGCACAGGTTTTGTAAACAAGCACTTGCATTTTGGCTGTAAATGAAGCAAAATCGGGCTGTATGAATATACAGTCCGATTTTATGGCATATACAGCATGACAATTAAACTAACCGCAAGACAACAACAGGTTCTGGATCTAATCCAGCAAAATATTCTAAAAACCGGTTTCCCGCCCACGCGTGCTGAAATCGCCAAAACACTGGGTTTCAAATCCCCCAATGCTGCCGAAGACCATCTTAAGGCATTAGCCAAAAAAGGTGCAATTATTTTAACCGCCGGAGCTTCACGCGGCATAAGATTGGCAACAAGCAGCCCTGCTCCTGCCAGCATTCAAAAAGAATCTCTTCTTGAGACCATCTCACAAGTACTGTTGCCGGTAGTTGGGCACGTAGCTGCTGGCAGCCCCATTCTGGCGGCAGAACACATAGACCGTGAAATTAACATAGACCCCTCCCTGTTCAACCAACAACCCGATTTCCTGCTTAAGGTAAAAGGCCAAAGCATGAAAGACATCGGTATTTTAGATGGTGATTTGCTGGCGGTTAAAAAATACCCCGAAGCCCGCAACGGCCAAGTGGTTGTAGCCCGCATAGAAAACGAAGTTACCGTTAAACGGTTTGTCAAGAAAGCATCCCACATAGAGCTTTTGCCTGAAAACACCGATTTCGCCCCTATTATTGTCCGTCCTAACCAAGAGTTCAGCATAGAAGGAATTGCGGTAGGTCTTATCAGAACCAATAACCTTAATTAATTTTTAATCCTTGCTTAATTTTAATTAACCTTGTTCTACAGGTTTGAAGCTTTACCTGCAGAACAAGGATTGCATGAAGCTCAATGCACTGCCGACTTAGACAGAATGTTAATAATTAATACGCCATTAAACCAGTTTGACTAATTGCTTGCCAAAGTTATGGCCTTGTAGCAGACCCATGAATGCCTGGGGCGCACTTTCAAGGCCATTACTTACCGATTCCTTGAAAATCAGCACGCCATTGGCCACTGCCTGGGCCAAGTCCGCCAGTGCCTGCGGCCAAATATCAAGGTGATCTGAAATAATGAATCCGGTAATACTGGCACGGGAAACCAAAATCGCCCTAGGGTTACTAATGGGAATAGAACCACCATCATAACCGGCAATCAAGCCACAAATAGCCACCCTTGAAAACGGGTTAAGGTTCTCAAGAACAGCATCCATAATATAACCGCCAACATTTTCATAATAGGCATCAATACCATTGGGGGCCAGCTGCTTCAGTTCGTGAGACAGGGACTCTGCATCGAGATAGGCTTTATAGTCAATGCAATCATCAAACCCCAGGGTTTCAACCACATACTCACATTTTTCAGGGCCACCGGCAATACCTATCACACGGCAACCTTTTTGTTTGGCCAGTTGCCCCACCACACTGCCGACCGCACCCGAGGCGGCACTAACAACCAGTGTTTCACCAGCTTGGGGATTGATGATTTTGTTCAGGCCGTACCAGGCGGTAATGCCCGGCATACCCGCCGCGCCCAAATAGACACTCATGGGAATTTGTGAAACATCAATTTTACGTATCTGGTTATTGTCGCTTGAGGGGTTGGCACGAAAATACAGTTGCCAGCCTCCGGTGCACAAAACCGTATCACCCGGTTTGTACTTGGCATGTTTTGATTCAACCACTTCGCCCACAGTCCCCCCTTGCATGACTGTGTTCAGTTCTTGCCCAGCAGCATAGTTTTTGGCCTTGCTCATCCTTCCACGCATGTATGGGTCAACAGATAGATAGTGATTACGCACCAGGACTTCCCCATCTTCCAAGTGCGTAATAAGCTCATCTTGCAGTTTAAAGCAATCAGCGGTTACCGCTTCAACGGGATATTTATCAAACAAATACTGCTTGTTTATATAGGGGAATCCGGACATTGATACTTCCTTAATTTAATTGGATTAAATGCCACTTCCAAAAGGGAATGGTGTTTTTTTGTCTTTGTTGGATGATACCTGTTTTCCTGTCACCATTAAAGCGCAATAAAAACTGGAAAAACACCATACCTGTTTATGAGGAACAGGATACGGTGTTTTATCTGATATTAAAAAACCAGAAAAATGTTTAGACAGGATTGGCCTGTGTCCTGGTGCCATGACCAGGCAGCCTCCGCATCCTTCTACCCTGCACTATCCAGATCAGGGCAAGCAAAATAAGGGCAGGTACAAAGAACCATAACTCTGAAGGACGATCAGGATTAGGAATTTTGACTTCCAGCACTTCCCAGCCTGCATTCCAACCCGATTTCTGGGCATTGCTGCCAAACCGGACACTGGCCAGTTGTACTTGGTCACCCAAAGCAACAAAGCTTAGGCCCGCATTATTCAGGCGTTTTCTGCCAACAGTTTCTTTATCTGGCGAATCATCATTTTCATCTAATGCAGGCAAACCTACTGCCACCGTTTTTGTAATTTCATCACCTTCAATGTTAAATCCTTGCAGGACTGCAACAAACCGGGTGGATTCGGGTAAATCGGCCGCCACGGTATAGATGTCAGCTGAAGGACGTGAAACATACTCATCAGCCAGTTTGTTCATGAACCAGTCGGGCCTGAATAACAGGAAGGTTACCAACAGCAGCAAGATGACTTCTATCCAGTTGCATTTAATCCTGAACCATCTCATGGTGGCCGCTGCAAAAGTAAGGGAAGCCAGCGTGGCCCCAAAGACCACCAGAATGAGCTCCCATACGCTGCCGATATCAATAAGCAGAATTAAGGGATTAAAGATAAAGATAAATGGCAAAATGACGGTACGCATGGCGTAAGTGACGCCCTGAACCCCGGTTTTAAGGGGGTCTTCACCTGAAATGGCCGCTGCGGCAAATGTAGCCAAACCTACCGGCGGCGTGATATCGGCCATGATACCAAAATAAAATACAAACATGTGCACCGCAATTAGCGGAATGATAATGCCATTTTGAGCACCCAACTCAACTACAACCGGCGCCATTAAAGTAGCCATTAAGATGTAGTTTGCCGTTGTAGGCATGCCTAAACCCAATATCAGGCAAACGGCAGCAGTAAAGAACAGCATGACAAGCACGTTACCCATTGAGACCAGCTCAACAAACGCTGTCATCCGAAGGCCAAGCCCTGTTAAAGTAATGGCTCCCACGATCAGCCCTGCGGTACCGCAAGCAATGGCAATGCCAATCATGTTGCGCGCACCTTCTTCAAGGCCGGTCAGCGTGTCAGAAACCCCTTTTTTGGCAGCTGAAGCTATCTTTTGCTTGCGGAAAAAAGCAATAATCAGATGCTGTGTCAGCATCTGGATAATCATTGAAATACTTGCATAGAAGGCAGACAAACCTGCAGAAAGCTGCTCTACACTTAGGCACCAAACCAGAATGCCAATAGGAATAAGGAAATACAAGCCAGCACGCACGGTTGGCCAGGCCTCGGGCCTGACCGGATTCGTAACATCAATGTCCGTAGGTAGATCAGGATGTGAGGCCGTAAGACGCAGCAGCCCTACATACAAAGCCAGCAACAGGCCAATTAAAATCCAGATAGCCGCATCACCGGCAATTTTCTGTACCCCAACGCCTATCCAGTAAACCAGGCCCATTACAATAAGCGTGCTCGAAATGCCCAAGCCCCAACCGGCCAGTTTTTGCGTGATAGTTTTAGGCTTGCCCGCACTCATCATGGGCTCAATACCCAGCTTCAGGGCTTCAAGATGCACAATATAAAACAAGGCAACGTAAGAAATACTGGCCGGCAAAAGCGCATGTTTAATCACATCAGTATAGGGAATGCCTACATATTCAATCATCAGGAAAGCGGCAGCCCCCATTACGGGCGGCATAATTTGTCCGTTAACTGAAGAGGCGGTTTCAATGGCTCCGGCACGAATACCGCCGTAGCCTGATTTCTTCATGAGCGGGATGGTAAAAATACCACCGGTGACCACGTTGGCTACAGATGAAGCTGACACAATGCCGTTAACAGCTGATGAAACCACGGCCACTTTTGCCGGGCCGCCACGCAAATGCCCCAACAAGGCAAATGATACTTGCATCATGTAGTTGCCGGCCCCACAGCGATCAAGCAAGGAACCCAGCAATACGAAAATAAAAATATAAGAAACCGATACCCCAAGAGCGACCCCAAAGACCCCTTCAGTGGTTAGCCACATATGGGATGCCACACGTTCTATTGATGCCCCCCTGTGAGCCAGAACATCAGGCAGGTATGGCCCTAAAAACACATACAGTAAAAAAACCAGGCCAAGAACAGTCATGGGTGCACCCAGGGCGCGACGGGTCACTTCCAGCAAAAGGATCAGGCCAATCGTTGCCGATACCACATCAACCGTGGTAGGTATGCCAGGACGGGTAGCCAGCTGGTTATAGAATAAGTACAGATACGCACCACAAAACCCGCCCATGATGGCAAATGCCCAGTCATACCAGGGCATATAGCTGGATGCCTTTTTATTGAACGGATAGGCCAGATAGCCAAGGAAGATAGCAATACCCAAGTGAATTGAGCGCGCTTCAGTGTCGTTAAAAATGCCGAAGTTGAATGTGAACGGTAATGGTGATGAGTACCAAAGCTGAAAAAATGACCATAAAAGTGCACCCATGGCCAATACACCACCTGCAAAACCGCCAACATGTCGTCCACCTCTGTCAACATCGGCAACCATCTGTTCGAGTGCTGCATTTTTTTTTGCGTCTATATCAGTACTCATAATTTTCCTTCGTTTATTTACAACAAAAAGGCCACTGTTGGAACGCTCGAAAGATAAATTCCAGATCAGTGACCTTAAAAAACAATATTATTATTACTTGATCAGGCCTTTTTCTTTGTAGTATTTTTCAGCGCCAGGATGCAAAGGGGCAGACAGGCCGTTTTTAACCATGTCTTCCTTATTAAGATGCGCCAGTGCCGGGTGCAGTTTTTTGAAGTCTTCGAAGTTGTCAAACACGGCCTTGACAACGTTATACACTGACTCTTCGGGAACATCGGCAGAACTTACGAAGGTAGCCAATACACCATAGGTTTCAGTTGGATCTGGGTTGTTTTGATAAAGACCACCCGGAATGGAAACCTTGGCATAGTATGGATTGGCTTCAACCAGTTTATCAACCTCGGGGCCGGTAATGGGTACCAATTGCGCACCGCAAGTTGTGGTTGGATCCTGGATATTTGCTGAAGGGTGACCTACGCCATAAAAGAAACCGTCAATTTTTCCGTCACACAGTGCCGAACCGTGCTCATCGGGTCGCAACTCTGAGGCAAGCGAAAAGAACGTCATGTCCAGGCCTTTTGCCTTAAGCAATTGCTCCATGGACGCACGTGTACCCGAGCCTGGGTTGCCAACGTTAAAACGTTTACCCTTAAGGTCGTCAAATGACTTGATATTGGCTTCTTTGCGGGCAAGAATGGTAAACGGTTCTGGATGAATGGAAAATACAGAACGCAGTTTTTCGAAAGGCTCCTTGAACTGACCTTCACCTTTATAGGCATTGTAGCCAACGTCAGACTGCACAACACCCAGATCCAGTTCACCCGCTTTAATCGTATTGGCATTAAAAACCGAACCGCCGGTTGACTCTACTGAGCAACGCAAGCCGTG
Source organism: Advenella sp. (assembly GCA_041656315.1). GTDB lineage: Bacteria > Pseudomonadota > Gammaproteobacteria > Burkholderiales > Burkholderiaceae_B > Advenella. The sequence continues at coordinate 17,481 of JBBADT010000044.1, read as the reverse complement.
ATCGGCGCGGTCTTTATTGACCAGCCGGCAAATAGCGCCACCTGCTGCATAATACACACCTGTGACACCACCCGTACCGATACTGACAAATTTTTGCTGGGCAATTGCTGCCCCTGGAGCGGCAATAACAGAAAACAATGTCAGCGCACTGGCTGACAGGGCAAAGCGTTTACTTAAAGATTTTTTCAAAAGTTTATTCATGAATTGTCCCCGCTATATGTTGAATACAATGGCTAAATACTAACCATTTGCCTGATAGTACACGAATATCACGGCTTAATCACTCAGGGAAACACTAATAAATCCTTATCTATCGCACAAAATCAGACAAATTCAGCTAACTATAAACTAATCAAGTTCAAACTGTTTGGATAAGAAAACAGGTTCATCATTAAATTTATAGATTCCCTGAACAGGCCGCATACTGGGCACTGTACCGTGATGCCCTGTCTTTGACTTTTTGTGCCGTGTTAAGGAGCCATCTTTTACTTTGGTGGGTACCGTTGCGGTAACCTGTCCAGCCCTCATGATAATTCAGGTATTGGGCATAGGCATCCCATTTGGAAACACCGTTTACCTTTTGGGCCTTACTCATATACCAGCCCATAAAATCCAGGGCGTCTGAAAAATCATCACGGTCTGGACTCCAGCGATTGGATTCTTTACGATAATCACTCCATACTTCATCTTTTGCCTGGGCATAGCCGAATGCAGAACTTACCCTGCCCCAGGGAATAATACCAAGCAAATAATCCTTGGGCGGTCTGGCATCATGACGGAAAGAGGATTCCTGATACATCATGGCCATGGGAACATGAACCGGTACTCCCCACTTCTCTTTGGTATCAAGCGCGGCCTCGTGCCATGACGGCTTTTCCCGGAAAATCTCACAGATATTTTCCGGGTTGGCCGGCGGTGTGGTACTGCACGCCGCTAGCAGCAATAAAAACAATGACGAAATGCCGGTTTTTAAAATGCTGTTTTTTGTTAAATCCCTCATGGTATCCATACTTTCCTGTGATACGAGCAATACATAATAATTATAATTATTGTAAAGCAATAGATGCATACTGACCATCTGCATCACCTTATGGAAAAATACGTAAAATCAACTATACTGGCATTTTGACAGGGCTTTGAAAAATGCTTTCTTTTTTAACTACTTATCAACCTGTTATAGTACGGAAACACAATGTCGCCAATTCAAAATAAAAACAGTACCCAATATCACTTTTTCCTTGTTTTGCTGACCGCGGTTTCCATTGGCTTTATATGGTTACTCTTGCCCTATTACAGTGCCATTTTCTGGGCAGTCATTTTTAGTGTCCTGTTCAGGCCTCTTAATTTATGGTTACTTAAAAAAATCCCCAAGGCGCCCAATACAGCAGCCCTGGTTACTCTGGTTATTGCATTGCTCTTGGTCATCATTCCGCTCATTGCCATCACCACCTCTCTAATAAAAGAAATTTCACTGTTATATCAAAGAGTTCAATCCGGTGAACTTAATCTAGGACTGTATTTTGAACAAATTATTCAAAACCTGCCTCCTTTCCTTAAAGATATCCTTGATCGTTACGAAATTCACAGTCTTTTCGGTCTGCGGGAGAAACTGACTGAAGCGGCGGCGCAGGCTAGTAAATTTCTGGCCAACCAAGCCTTGAATATTGGCCAGGACACCTTTCAATTCCTGATCACATTCGGCATCATGCTGTATTTGCTGTTTTTCCTGCTCAGGGATGGCGGCTACCTGGTGCAAAAAATCAAATCCATGATTCCCCTTGGACATGATCAAAAACAGCATTTGCTCAACAAGTTTGCCACTGTCGTCAAAGCCACTGTAAAGGGAAATATCCTGGTTGCAGCCACCCAGGGTGCATTGGGTGGGTTCATTTTTAGTGTGCTGGGCATTCAGGGCTCTTTATTGTGGGGAACCATCATGGGTTTCCTGTCCTTATTGCCTGCTATTGGCGCCGCCATCATCTGGCTTCCCGTGTCAATTTATTTTCTTGTCACCGGCGAAACCTGGCATGGTATAACCCTCATCCTGTTTGGTGTACTGGTAATTGGCCTTACCGATAATGTGCTTAGGCCTTTACTGGTGGGAAAAGATACAAAACTGCCCGATTATGTCATCCTGATTTCCACGATTGGCGGCCTGACGGTCTTTGGTCCTAACGGCTTTGTGATTGGCCCTTTGCTGGCCGCACTGTTTATGGCATGCTGGGATCTTTTCCCTTCTTCCCTTGATTTATCCCCCGACCCTGATGAAGAACTGGACAGTACGGCAGCGTCGACACATAAAATTGAATAACGTCATTAAGGTATTGCCTGTTATTAATACCCTCTAAAACAGTCTTACCCGTTTAATAAAAACATCCAATCAATTTGATGTTCTTCCTGCCCTAAAAAGGGTGTCGCAAAACCCACTTTTGCGACACCCTTTAAAAGCCGGGGTTTTACCGTGACCCTTGATAAAGCTGCATCATGTTTATAACATGTGCCAGAGATAATGCCAGCGGCTATTACTTAACGATTATTTTTTAGTGGCCTTTTCCACTTTATCGCCTGCTTGCCAGATGCGATACTTCACTTCCACATCAGCCGGTGTGTAAACCACAATTGGCAGGCGGCTATTGTAGTCAAGCAAAAAGTCATTGCCACCAAGCTGAACAAACTGTTCTGTCAGGTCCTGATCCGGACAAGCCATCATGGTTGACATGGGGCCATTTAACGCTTCGATGCTGTAATAAGGATACCCCCATCCTTCAAGATTGTGCTCTTGCAGTTCTCCACCAAAAACATGCCGGTTGCAGTCAACCTTTAAAGTCTTGCCTACCATCAATTGCACTTTCAGGTTTTCTTCCTTTGGAGCGGCAGGAAGATCAATAACTTGCCGTAACTGGTCTGGCTTGGCTGCAGGATAAGGCACTTTAGGATCCAAGCTGGCTGCGTTAACATTAAACGAGACCATACCCATACAAAAAAACAACTTAAACAGTTTAAGATTACTCATATTCAAGGTTCACCTATTGTTCGATTATTCAATTACAAAATAAATGGCGATCAGTACAATGCAATCGCCGGGGTTATCTGTTTAACCCTTATTGACAAAGAAATAGCTTCAACCTATTCTAGCCTGAAAAGCGTAACAAACAATAATCCACATTTACTGGAGTAGACATGAAACGAAACAATTTTTTACGTACCCTCTTTACCGCTGCAGTCATGTTCAGCAGCGCTGCCTATGCGCAGGTTAGTGTCATGCTACCCGCCAACCCGGGTGGCGGCTGGGATGGTACCGGTCGTCAGGCGTTTAGCGCCATGAGCAAGGCGGGCATTTATACCGGCCCCGTAAACTTTACCAATAAAGGCGGTGCAGGCGGCACCATTGGCCTGGCAGAATTCCAAAATTCACAAACCGGCAAAGCTAATGCGTTGGCCGTTTTTGGTGCCATTACCGTAGGGGCCGTAACGCTAAACAAATCTCCCATAGACCTGAATAAATTCAAACCAGTCGCCCGTTTAACCGCCGAATATCTGGTTATTGCCGTACGCCCCGATGCCCCCTACCAAAATCTGGGTGATTTTGTGAAAGCACTCAAAGAAAACCCGGGTGGTACACCGGTAGGCGGTGGTTCGGCCGGCGGAGTTGATCATATCGCCCTGGCCTTGCTGGCACAGGCGGGCAATGTACCTGTAAAAGATCTGAACTATATTCCCCAAGCCGGCGGTGCCGATACCGTCACTGGCATTGTCAACGGTACCCTCAAGGCTGGCATTTCCGGTATTTCAGAGTTTCAGCAGTTTGCAAAATCGAATCGGGTAAAAATCCTGGGTATCACCTCGGCACAACGCATGGAAGGCCTGGATGCGCCCACTTTCAAGGAAGCCGGTTTTGATGTTGAAATTGCAAACTGGCGTGGCATTCTGGGTGCTCCCGAAATGCCCGAGGAAAATTACAAACTTTGGGTGGATCGCTTCACTCAACTCAATAACAGCGCCGAATGGAAACAGGTAATGCAAACTCAGGGCTGGGACCAGTTTTTCCTGGCTGGCGCCGAGTTTGGTGATTTCATAAAAAGCGAAAGCGAGCGTATCAATACCATCCTAAAGGATGCCGGTCTTGCCCAATAAAGCCGCTTCATCTTCTCCTACAACACCCCAGCCACCCGCCAAACCCTGGTGGCTGGGGCTGGTTGTTGTGCTAATGGGTGCGATTTGCCTGTACGCGGCCAACGAACTTGCCAACACTGCCAGATACTCTGCCATTGGGCCCGGCCTTTTTGTGACAGCAACAGGTATCGGATTGATCCTGCTTGGTTTGTTGTTACTTATACAAATAGCACGTGGTGAGAAATTCGAACCCCAGGATACAGAAAATGCCGAGGGCGACACGCCCATGGATAAACGGGCGTTTTTCATCGCACTGGCTGCTGCCTTGGTACCGGTTTTCATTATTGAGCTTTTGGGACTTCCCATTACTGCCATGGTGTCATTCACCCTGGTAACGCTGGCTTTTGGTTCGACACAGATTGTACTGAACCTGCTTGTCGGCTTCATACTTGGCTCAGCCAGCTGGTATTTGTTTAGCCTGCTCGGGCTTCAGCTGGGAGACTTTATTCCCTTGCTGGGCATTTGATCATCCTGCCACATTAATAATTCAAGTTAAATATGGATACACTGGGTTTACTGCTGCAAGGGTTCGACGTTGCCCTTACTCCTACCAATCTGTTTTGGGCATTGGTGGGTTCTACACTAGGCACTGCCATTGGTATTTTGCCTGGTATTGGCCCTGCCCTGACCATCGCCCTGCTTTTACCAGTTACGGTTTCGGTTGGGCCGGTTTCCGCCTTCATTATGTTTGCCGGCGTACTATATGGTGCCATGTATGGGGGGTCCACCACCTCTATTTTAATTAATACCCCCGGTGAAGCCGGCTCCATGATGACTGCTCTGGAAGGCAATAAAATGGCCCGCGCCGGTCGTGGGGCGGCCGCCTTGGCAACGGCAGCGATCGGCTCTTTTGTAGCGGGCACCTTGGCAACCCTAGCGCTCACGTTTGCTGCGCCATATATTGCTGAACTGGCGTTTTATTTCAAGCCGGCCGATTATTTTGCCCTCACCATCCTTGCCTTTACCTCGGTTGCCGTGGTTATGGGAAGCTCGCGGGTCCGTGGTTTTATTGCCTTGTTTATTGGCCTGGCCTTTGGCGTCATGGGTATTGATACCATGACCGGACAACCCCGCATGACTTTCGGGTTCGCAGATTTGCTTGATGGCATGGAGCTAACCGTTGTACTGGTTTCACTATTTGCAGTGGGAGAGATTATTTATGTAGCTAGCCGTTATAGAAACCAGAAAGACGAAATTGTTTCGGTCAAAGGCGGAATCCTGATGAGCAAATCCGACTGGAAGCGCTCTTTCATGCCATGGATTCGTGGTACTGCCATTGGTTTTCCAATGGGTGCCCTGCCTGGAGGCGGTTCTGAAATCCCGACCATGCTTTCTTATACGCTTGAAAAAAACCTGAGCAAACACAAAGAAGAATTTGGCAAAGGCGCTATTGAAGGGGTAGCGGGCCCCGAAGCAGCCAATAACGCAGCGGCTGCGGGCATTTTGGTTCCTTTGTTAACGCTGGGATTGCCCACTTCCGCAACAGCAGCCATTTTGCTGGCCGCTTTTCAGAATTTTGGCTTGCAACCTGGGCCATTTCTTTTTACCAGCAACCCTGAACTTGTCTGGGGCCTGATTGCCTCTTTATATATAGGCAACGCCATGCTACTGGTTCTTAACCTGCCCCTTATCGGGATTTGGGTTAAACTCCTGCTGATTCCAAAACCACAGTTATATGCCGGTATTCTGGTTTTTGCCATGATAGGCATCTGGGGTGTATCGGGTTCTGTTTTTGACCTGGCATGCATGACCTTGATTGGTTTAATGGGATATGTGATGCGGGTCTATGACTTCCCCATCCCACCCTTGCTGATTGGCTTGATTCTTGGTCCCATGGCTGAAAACCAGCTTCGCACTGCATTGGCCGCGGGACAGGGAAATCCAGCCGTTTTAGTAGAAAGCCCCATGTCGATCACTTTCCTGGCAATTTCCTTTCTATTCCTGTTTGTCCCATTCCTGATCAGACGGTTGCGAGCCGTTGCCTGAGCATAACCCGGTCACCCATTCAAGCGGCTTTATTTTGTATTCGGGTGAGCGGCAAGGCCGTTTTGTATAAAACCTGCTTTAGCGCAAAACTCGACCGAATCTTGTCAATACCTGGTATTGGGGTTAACTGCTCAAGGATAAACCTTTCCAGTGCCCCAATATTGGTAACCGCCACCCTGATCAGGTAATCAGAATCGCCGGTCATTAAATAACACTCCATGACTTCATCGTGCTCGGATATCCGTTGCTCAAAATCGGCCAGAGCCTGTTTGTCTTGCGACTTAAGGCTAATGGAAATAAAGACGTTCAGGTCCAATCCCAGCGCCGAAGGGTTGGCCAAGGCCACGTAACGGGAAATAATGCCGTTTGTTTCAAGCGCCTTGACGCGCGACAGGCAAGGTGAAGGCGATAAATGCACACGCTTTGACAATTCCACATTACTTAAAGAGCTGTCTTTTTGCAGTTCGTCCAGAATTCTAAGATCAACAATATCAAGCTTCATAAAATGCCGTAATAAATAATATTTACAGTATTTTATGCTGAAATTGAATATTAATTCAAGAAATTCAGCATCTCATTTTTGGTCATTTTAATTAGAATATTAAGAACGATATTCAAAATAAACGGCTAACAAAAAAGGAGCGATCGTATGAATGCCCCATTACCCAAAAACATTGAGACAATGATGAATAGTTTTTTGCAAAGAGACATTGATCCGGAAGAAACCAATGAGTGGAAAGACTCATTGCATTCATTGGTGGCCACCCATGGCCGTGAACGGGCTGCTTTTATCCTGGATGAACTGTCTGTCCTGGCCCAACAATTACAAATAAGCTGGAAGCAGCAAGCGGCCCCTGTGGGCAGTTATACCTATGTGAACACTATTTCTCTTGATGAACAACCTGCCTATCCCGGTAATATCCAGATAGAAGAAAGACTGGGTGCCCTGATACGCTGGAATGCTTTGGTGATGGTGGTTAGGGCTAATAGTGCCTACGGTGAGTTGGGCGGCCATATTGCCAGTTACGCCAGTGCCGCCGACTTGTTTGAAGTCGGTTTCAATCACTTTTTCAGGGCTCGTGAAAAGACAGAAAGCGGACATAAAGGAGATTTGGTATTTTTCCAGCCTCACAGTGCACCGGGTGTTTATTCTCGCGCCTTTCTTGAGCATCGCCTGACCGAAAAGGATTTAAGTTTTTTCAGGCAAGAATTACGTGCAGGACGTGAGGGTGCTCAGGGCTTATGCAGCTATCCTCACCCATACCTTATGCCTGATTTTTGGCAATTTCCCACCGGATCAATGGGTATAGGTCCCATCAGCTCCATTTATCAGGCCCGCTTCATGCATTATCTGACGCATCGTCAATTGCAAAACTGCGAAAATCGTAAAGTCTGGGGTATTTTTGGTGATGGGGAAATGGATGAACCCGAATCCATGAGTGCGCTCACACTGGCCGCCCGCGAAAAACTGGACAACCTGATCTGGGTGGTCAATTGTAATCTGCAGCGTCTTGATGGCCCGGTTCGGGGTAATGGCCAAGTCATCAAGGAACTGGAAAACCTGTTTACCGGTGCAGGCTGGAATGTGATCAAGGTTCTATGGGGCAGTGACTGGGATCCCCTGTTTGCCAAAGACATGACTGGTGCCCTGACCAAAGCCCTTGGCGAAACCGTTGATGGACAAATGCAAACCTTTGCCGCCAATGATGGTGCATTTAACAGGGACCATTTTTTTGGGCAGAATGAAGCGCTTCAACAACTAGTTGAAGGCATGAGTGATGAACAAATAGACAAGCTGCGCCGCGGTGGTCATGATATCGTCAAAATTTACGCCGCTTACGCGGCTGCCGCAAGTCATAAGGGACAACCCACGGTTATTCTGGCCCATACCAAAAAAGGTTACGGCATGGGCAATGCGGGCCAGGGGAAGATGACCACCCATTCACAGAAAAAACTCGGGGATACTGATTTGATTGCCTTCAGGGATCGTTTCAATTTACCGTTAAGCGATGAGCAAACCCTTAACCTGGAATTTTACCGACCCGATGAAAACAGCGAAGAAATGCGTTATTTGCATGCACAACGCGAAAAGCTGGGAGGCTATTTACCCAAGCGCCATACCAATGCACCGGCTTTCCAGGTTGCACCTATAGAACAATGGGCAGGTTTTGCCTTGCAAGCTGAAAATAAAAGCATGTCAACCACCATGGCTTTTGTGCGCATGCTGGGCAACCTTTTAAAAGACAATGAAATCGGCCAACGCATTGTTCCCATTGTGGCTGATGAGGCACGTACTTTTGGCATGGCCAACCTGTTCAAGCAGGTCGGCATATACTCTAGTGTAGGCCAGCAATATGAGCCCGAAGATATCGGCTCTATTCTGAGTTATCGTGAAGCGCTTGATGGACAAATTCTGGAAGAAGGCATTAGTGAAGCTGGTGCCATTTCCAGTTGGGTCGCTGCAGCAACCAGTTATAGCGCCCATGGCACACCCATGCTCCCCTTTTATATTTATTATTCCATGTTCGGTTTCCAGCGTATTGGAGACCTGATTTGGGCCGCGGCTGACCAGCGCCCGCGCGGTTTCCTGATTGGTGCCACCTCGGGTAAAACCACCCTTGGTGGCGAGGGTTTACAACACCAGGATGGTTCCAGCCATATCTGGTCTGCCACCATTCCAAATTGCAAATCCTATGATCCGGCTTTTGCAGGTGAACTGGCCGTTATTATTGAACAAGGCACGAAGGAAATGATGACGGAACAAAAAGATGTGTTTTATTACATTACCGTCATGAATGAAAACTATCCGCAGCCTTCCCTGAAGCCCGGGATGCGTGAAAATATTCTTAAAGGCGCCTATCATTTCAGGCACTACCCGGCACAGTCGGTGTCCGGCCCACAAGAAGAAAATTCCGTAACCTTGCTGGGTTCCGGGGCAATTCTTACCGAAGTGCTGACTGCTGCCGAAGAACTGTCCTCACGTGGCATTACGTGTGATGTTTTCAGCATTACCAGCTGGACCGAACTGGCTCGTGACGGCCAACGTACCGAACATGAAACCAGCCCTTCCGGCCAGCCGCTGGCGCCTTTCATTGAAACACAATTACAAGACAGCAAAGGGCCCATTATTGCCGCAAGCGATTACGTCAGGATGCTACCCGAATCAATCCGTGCTTATATGCCGGCAGGTCGCAAATACATTACCCTGGGCACAGATGGATTTGGTCGAAGTGATACCCGCGCTGAATTACGCCAACATTTTGGTGTCAATGCAGAGTCAATTGTCCAGATGGCACTTAAACAGCTGGCTTAAATAAAAAAATGGCACGTATTTTTTACGTGCCATTTCAAACCACAGTATCTGAATAAGCTGCAACTAGGCCGCAACACCTTCAGTAGTGGTTTCTTCCTCGGTAACTGAAGTACGGATGATGTGATCAAAAGCACCTAAAGAAGCTTTTGCACCTTCACCAATCGCAATCACGATCTGCTTATATGGAACCGTTGTTACGTCACCGGCTGCAAATACACCTGGAACCGATGTCTGGCCTTTGGCGTCAATCTCGATTTCACCATGCTTGCTCAGGGCAACCGTACCTTTCAGCCATTCGGTATTAGGTACCAGACCAATCTGGATGAACACACCTTCCAGATCAATTTTATGGATGGTTTCGGTAGTACGGTCTTTATAAGACAAGCCATTTACCTTGCTGCCATCACCATGAATCTCGGTGGTTTGGGCAGACATAATGATGTCAACGTTAGGCAAGCTGCGCAGTTTGCGTTGCAAAACATCATCTGCACGCAATTGCTCTCCGAACTCAATCAGTGTCACATGGGCCACTACACCGGCCAAGTCAATGGCAGCCTCTACACCCGAGTTACCGCCACCAATAACGGCAACCCGTTTTCCTTTAAATAAAGGGCCATCACAGTGAGGACAGTAAGCAACACCCTTAGTACGGTATTCCTGCTCACCAGGAACATTAATATTGCGCCAACGGGCTCCGGTCGCCAGGATAATGGTTTTACTTTTCAGTACAGCACCGTTTTCCATCCTGACGGAAATTTCCTTATCGCCGGGAATCAATTCTTCCGCGCGCTGCAGGTTCATGATATCTACATCATAGGCACGTACGTGCTCTTCAAGCTGGGCGGCAAAACGGGGGCCTTCGGTTTCTTTTACAGAAATGAAGTTCTCGATAGACATGGTGTCCAATACCTGGCCACCAAAACGTTCAGCAGCCAAACCGGTACGAATACCTTTGCGGGCGGCATAAATTGCTGCGGCAGCACCGGCAGGACCACCACCAATCACCAATACATCAAAAGGTGCCTTGGCGTTCAGTTCTTCTGCCTTACGGCTCCCTGCATTAGTATCCAGTTTTGCCAGAATCTCCTCGACACTGGAACGGCCCTGACCAAATGACTCACCGTTCAAAAACATGGTAGGTACAGACATAATCTGGCGGCTATCGACTTCGTCCTGGAACAAGGCGCCATCAATGGCGACGTGCTTGATACGCGGGTTGATAATTGACATGACGTTTAATGCCTGGACAACGTCCGGACAGTTTTGGCATGACAATGAAAAATAGGTTTCAAACTTGTAATCACCGTCCAGATTGCGGATCTGTTCAATGACGGCTTCATCCAGTTTGATGGGATGTCCACCGACCTGCAATAGGGCAAGGACGAGTGAAGTGAATTCGTGGCCCATCGGAATACCGGCAAACTGAACGCTGATATCGGTTCCGGGGCGATTAATGGTAAAAGATGGCTTACGTGAATCAGTGCCTTGTTCATTTAAAGTAACACGGTCTGAAACAGAAGCGATTTCCTGCAACAGTTCTTTCAGTTCCTTTGATTTAGCGCCATCATCCAGTGAAGCAACAATTTCGATAGGCTGTGAAACCATTGCAAGATAAGTTTTTAATTGTGTCTTGATATTTGCATCTAACATGATGGTGAACTCTCCGGATCTTGATTTATATAACTTTGGGGGATAGGGTTCGGGAAAATCCCGAACCTTGCAACCCGAAATAAGTTCGGGTTGCAATAATTTACTGACTGAATTGGCAGTTAATTAGATTTTGCCAACCAGATCCAGTGAAGGAGTCAATGTAGCAGCACCCTCTTCCCATTTTGCTGGGCAAACTTCACCTGGGTGAGAGGCAACGTACTGGGCAGCTTTACCTTTACGCAGCAATTCAGAAGCGTCACGGCCAATACCGTTATCGTGAACTTCCATCACTTTGATTTGACCTTCTGGGCTAATAACGAATGTACCGCGCAGAGCAACACCTTCTTCAGCAATCAGAACTTCAAAGTTGTTAGCCAATACGTGGGTTGGGTCACCAATCATTGGGTACTGGACTTTAGAAATCGCGTCAGAAGTGTCGTGCCATGCTTTGTGTGAGAAGTGTGTATCGGTTGATACCGCATAAACTTCAACGCCCAGTTTTTGGAATTCAGCATAGTGATCAGCCAGGTCTTCCAGTTCTGTTGGGCAAACAAATGTAAAGTCAGCAGGGTAGAACACTACAACAGACCATTTGCCTTTCAGGCTGTCCTGGTTAACGTCAATGAATTTGCCGTTATGGTAAGCGGTTGCGCTGAAAGGTTTGATTTCTGTATTGATTAATGACATTTCTTTCTTCCTTTATTTGTTGGGTTAGAAAACTTAATATGTGACCAGTATAGCCCCGTACAGTTAATATGTATAATTTATTGTTTTTATAAACAAGTTTAGTTTTAACTATAACGAATATGACAGTCACATAGTTATACTATATCAGAACATCATTACAATTTAATGTTTTAACCCCAAGTTGGCAGCGGGTAATCGCAATACCACCCGTAACCCGCCCAAAGGAGAAGTGGCCGTCAATACGGTCCCTTGATACAGATCGGTAAGGTCCCGGACGATATCCAGTCCTAATCCGGTACCCGGTTTTTTTTCATCCGCCCTTATCCCTCTTTGGAAAATCAGGTCTTGTTGGGTTTCTGGCAATCCTTCTCCATCATCGTCAACAGTAATGACAATTTCACCCTGAGTTGAAACCACTGTTATGCTGATAGCATGACTGGCCCATTTGCAGGCGTTATCTAGTAAATTGCCAAGCATTTCCTGAAAATCCTGTTCTTCGCCCCTGAATGTACAATTATCCTCCTGCAAGTGCAGACTGATATCCAGATTTCGCTCTGCATACAATCGTTGCATAACCCTGATAAGGGATTCCAGTGATTTCTTTACCGGTGTGCGGCTGCTGCTTGCCTGCATGGCCGCTGCTGCCCTGGCTCTGGCCAGATGATAATTAACCTGCCGTTGTGCCATCGCAACCTGCTCCTTGACCAAGGCAGAAAAAGAAGTTTGTTCTTTGGCCGCAGCGTTGGACAAGATTGCCAAAGGGGTTTTTACGGCATGAGCGAGATTGCCAGCCTGTGTTCTGGCCCGTTCAATCACTTCGGCATTAACGTCCAGAACCTGGTTGAAGTCATGAACCAGTGGTTCAAGTTCTGCAGGAAAATCCCCTTCAATATGTAAAGTCTTGCCCTCGTGCACATCGGCCAGGCTTTTCCTGAGCCGGCCAAAAGGACGCAACCCCAAAATAACCTGCGTAGTAACCGCCACCATAAGACCAACAGCCAACACCGTTAACGCCAGTATCAACATATTGCGAAAGCGCTCGGCAGGCAATGCGACAATATCATGGTTAATGGCCACCACCAGTCGTAAGGGAAGGGATGACTCTTCTTCCGGTTGAATAATTCTACCCACAGCGTTTAGCACACTGCCATCGGCATCAGTGATAATAAACTCCTGCAATGCAGCGCTGGTATTGCCAATGTCCGCGGTGGGCAACACATTGTCCCAAAGTGAACGGGAACGCAACAAGCCTGTTGTTTCTACCTGCCCTTGCTTATTTTGCTGGTCTATTTGCCAGTACAGACCCGATAAGGGCTGATCAAATCGGGCATCGCTAAGGGCGTGTGGAACACTGACTTTGCCATTGGCATCAACCGCCACAAAAGACAGTAACTGGTTAAAGTGCAGGGTTAGTTCTGCCCTTACCTGCTGCATCATATGCTGCTTGAACAGGCTATCAAGCCCCCAGCCGGCAACAACAATGGTCAGCAAGACCCAGGCCAGCGTGCCCGCCAGCAGGCGGAACCTGAGTGACGACCAGAAAGACAAGGCTTTTTTGTGTGGCATCATGGTTTTCTAGCCCAGTCGATACCCCATGCCACGGACCGTTTCTATCGTACCGGCAGGCAGCTTCTTGCGCAGGCGGGCAATAAAAACCTCGATGGTATTGGAGTCACGGTCGGCGTCCTGGGCATAAATATGCTCGGTCAGGATAGAGCGGGAAATCACTTCTGCAGGATGGTGCATCAAATATTCCAGCACCTTGAACTCATGACTGGTTAGGGAAAGCGGCACACCATTTACGCTGACCCTGGCATTACGCGTATCCATTTCTATAGGACCGCTTTTAAGAATGGCATTGGCATGGCCACTGGTACGCCGTAACAATGCCCTGACTCTTGCCAGCAGCTCTTCCATGTGAAAAGGCTTGGTCATATAGTCATCGGCACCGGCATCGATACCCATTACTTTTTCATGCCAGTTGTCACGTGCTGTTAATATCAGGACGGGCATTTCCAGCCCGGCTTCACGCCATTTTTTCAAGACAGAAATGCCATCCATCATTGGCAGGCCAAGATCAAGAACCGCCAGATCAAATGTTTCTACTTCTCCCATGAACCAGGCGTCTTTTCCATTCATGGCCACATCAACCACGTAGCCGGCTTCCGTCAGCGTTTCCTTCAACTGCAAGGACAGCGTAGGCTCATCTTCAACAACCAGTATTCGCATCAGTTTGTATCCTGTGTGTTGTTATCGCGGGTTTTACCCTTTTTTTTCAGGATTTTGCCATCTTCGGCATCTACCAGCAATTTCAGCATATCACCCGAGTCCTGAAGCAGCTTGATTTCATACAGCCAACGGTTTTGGCCATCATCATCGTCATGCTCGAACTCGATTTTAACAACCTGTCCGCCGTATTGCTTTTCAACACTTTCCAACACCGCGCGCAAAGGCATGATTTTGCCTTCTGCCAATGCCTGGCGGGCCTGTTCATGGTCGTCGGAGTCTGCACGGACGAATGTGGGTGTCAGCAGAGTACAAACCACGATACCGCTTAGCATTCGGTTAAAAAATTTCTTTCCTGTCATGAGGTCTTCCGGGATCTGTGCAATGAATAAGTAAACCTTTTATAACATGGGGAAGATGAATGGGAGATGAACACAGGCTTCAGATCCTGTTCATTTAACCACCCGCATAATACCTCCATGATCAATGTCGATCATACCTGAATCACGGAGAAAGATGATGAACACAACTCGTTTAATGACTGCACTTGCCATGAGTTCCAGCCTGCTATTTTCTGGCGCCGCACTTAATACCGCCTTAGCCCAGACAAATACAGCGCAGGTACAGACTGCGCCAAGCCAAACACCGTTAAATATTAAACAAATTTACGACAAAGTGGAAACGGCCGGATATACCAACATTACTGAAATTGATCTTGATGACAATGTCTATGACGTAAAGGCGCATGACCAAAAGGGAGAGCGTGTGAAAATCAAGGTTGATGCAAGAAGCGGAGAAATCATTGATACCAAGACAAAAAGCAAATAAAGATTGAAGGAAACTAACAACCCCTGTCTTGAATAATCATCGTAAAGGTTAAGCATGAAAACACTGCTGATTTCTTTTGTGTCACTCATCACCCTGGCCTGGGGATATGATGTATTTTACCTGAACCCGCCCCTGCAAGGAGCCTTGCCATGGTTGATTCAAAGACAGGGGCTTTATTTAAGCGGCCTGTGGGCTATTGCACTCATGTCGCTGGTCATGGTACTTTCCATTCGCCCGGCCTGGCTTGAAAAACCCCTGGGCGGCATGGATAAAATGTACCGTCTGCACAAATGGGCGGGTATCCTTGGTATTTCTGCAGCCGGCCTGCACTGGTTGCTTGATATGTCCAGCGACCTGCTCAAGTCCTGGATTGGCAAAACAGGACGCCCCCCAAAGGGCGACCTGACCGAGTTTGCCGCCATGTTCCGCTCTTTTGCCAAAGACAGTGGTGAATTGATTATCTATGCCCTGCTTATCATGCTGGTGCTCACCCTGTGGAAAAAATTTCCCTACAAATTCTGGCGTTATGTCCATAAAGTGATGCCGGTTTTCTTTCTTTTGCTGGTATTTCACACAGTTGTGCTTGCACCGTCCAACTACTGGACACAACCAGTTGGCATATTGCTTGCCATCCTGTTTGTACCCGCATGCATTGCCAGCATCATTGCCCTGATCGGTTTAATTGGCAAGCCACGCCAAGCAACTGGCACAATTGAATCCATTCGGGTTCACAATAAGGACATTACTGAAATCACCTGCAAAATGGATACCTCATGGAAAGAGCACCACGCAGGACAATTTGCCTTTCTGACTTTTGATCGACATGAAGGCGCGCACCCATTCACCATTTCCAGCGCACCTGGCAATGACAGACGCATCAGTTTTCAGATAAAGGCACTGGGTGACTATACCCGTCACTTGTCCAGTAAGATCAATGAAGGTCAACAAATCAAGGTAGAAGGACCATACGGCTGCTTTGACCTGAACCATCTTGATGCAGGATCGCACCATACCATGATTGCTGGTGGCATTGGTATCACTCCATTTCTTTCATGGCTGGAATCATGTCAGAAGTCGCCTGATACCACTCCTTCGACAGACTTGCATTATTGCTTGCGTAATGCGCAAAAAGATCCATTCATTGACCGGATCAGGCAACTTTGCGAGGCACTGCCATCTGTAAGGCTTCATGTGCATCAGAGTGAAAAAGGAGATTATTTCAATGCTGAAAAATTGGCCCAGACACTGGCGCAGAAAGATCGCACCTCAATCTGGTTCTGTGGACCAACCAGCCTGGCTGACAGCCTTAAATCAAATCTGAAAAAATGGTGGTCTGGCAAGTTTACCTTCCATCAGGAAGCTTTTGAAATGCGCTAAGGCAGTTAAAAGAAAAAAACATGTCATCCAGTATGGGTGACGTGTTTTTTTGCTTCCCCGGCATTATTCGAAACCACCTCGGGGAACTTGTGAAATTCAAATAGCCTGGCGCACAAACTGAAGGAATATATTTCTGGATGAAACGGTATCAACAACCGCCTCAAGCAATGATATCTTTTGTTCAGGTGAAAAAAGCTTGTTTTTTCCGACAATAACGTGTCGCATCAATTCTTCCATAAATTCAGGATGAAACTGTACCGACAAGGCATTTTGTGCATAACGAATAATCTGGTGAGGATCATGGCTGGACGAACCCAGTACGACGGCACCGGATGGCACTTGCATCACACTTTGCGAATGGGTTAAATGGGCTTGGAACTGCTGCGGGAAACAGGCAAAAAAAGGATCTGACTGACCTTCAGAGTTCAGGGTAACAGGCTTGCAGCCAATCTCGGGGCCATTAGGGTGATAGTCAACCACCCCACCCATGGCATGAGCCATAAGCTGATGACCATAACATACACCCAGCAAGGGCCGGTCTTGTGCAATAACCTGTCTAACCCATTCAGCAGTGCGTTCACTCCAGTCAAGCCGGTCGGTAACCATAGACCAGGAACCGGTAATCACCGCTACATCAAAAGCATCCGGCTTTGGAAGTACCTCACCCAAATCGGGCCTGGTAACACGAAGATCCAATGACAAGGTATCGGGACCCTTGGATAGTGCCGACTTAAACCACTGATACTGATCGCCATAAACAGCACGAACCTCTTCAGGAGGGGCACCCATCTGAATCACTTGAAGCACAGCTTGACCGGACATGATGTACAAATTTCCTTTTAAATTTTATTCAACCGCATCAAGCCCGAAATCAAAAACAGACACACTATGGGTAATCCAGCCAACGGCAATCAGGTTAACACCGGTTTGGGCAATGGCCGGTGCCGTTTGCGCATTGATTCTGCCCGAGGCTTCCGTAACAGCACGCCCATCAACCATGACAACCGCCTTTTTCAGCATTTCAGGATTCATGTTATCAAGAAGAATGACATTAACCCCCAATTCCAACGCTTCGGCCAACTGTTCCAGGGTATCCACTTCCAGCTCAATTTGGACCATATGCCCTACATTCGCACGCGCCCTTAAGACAGCTTCACGCAAGCTGCCTGCCACGGCAATATGATTGTCCTTGATTAATACGGCATCATCCAGGCCAAAGCGATGATTGCTGCCACCACCAA
>JBBADT010000043.1:0-25046 GCA_041656315.1 Advenella sp. | reverse complement strand
TACCACCTGGCAGAAAGAAAATGAGTAAACCAAAAGTTTAATTAAATAATGTTATTCAATAAAGAACTTATTCATTCTTCCTTATGGAGACAATATATGAAGAAATTTATCGCTTCACTCTTACTTGGCTGCACACTTAGTACTGGTGCGGCATTCGCTGCTTACCCTGAAAAAAGCGTTCGTATTACCGTACCCTACCCAAGCGGTCAAACCACCGATGTGATTGCCCGCTTGCTGGCAGAACAGTTTTCAAAAGAACTGGGCCAGCCTTTTGTGGTTGAAAACAAAGGCGGTGCGGGTGGCATTATTGGTGTAGAAGCCGCCAAACGGGACAAACCCGATGGTTATAATTTGCTGATTGCCGCATCAGGTCCACTGGGTATTAACCCATCACTATATACCAACCTGCCTTATGATCCGGCCAAAGATTTCACGGCCATTGGCATGGTTTCCATGGTGCCTTTGTTTTTGGTGACCCGTAGCGATTTCCCGGCAAATACGGTCCCGGAACTTATTGACCATATTAAAAAGAATCCGGGCAAAATCAATTATGGTTCAGGTGGCATTGGCTTAACCAATCACTTAACCATGGAAATGTTCAAACAGGCTACCGACCTTAGCTTGCTGCACGTTCCCTATCGGGGTGCCACTGCTGCGGTGGCGGGCTTAGTGGGGGGGGATACCAGTGTCATGTTTGAAGCGGCTCCAGCCATCAAACCATTGGTCCAGGACGGGCGCCTGAAAGTATTTGCGGTTGCCAATAAAAGTGGTGCCCAGGCTTTTGAAGGCGTACAGCCACTGGATAAACTGGGTGTCCCCAACTTTGATGCCACTGCCTGGATTGCATTGATTACACCCACCGGCACACCTGATGAAGCCATTCAGACATTAAATAAAACCATGAACAAAATTTTGCAGGATCCTGAGCTTAAAGCAAAACTGGCGACTATTGGCAATGAAGTTTTTATTGCCAGCCCGCAAGAAAGCCAGGCATTTATTGAAAAAGAAATTGAAAGTTGGGGAAAAGCAGCCAAAGCGGCGGGTGTTGAACCGGCAAAATTGTAAAAACCGGTTTCTCAGTTATTAAAACCGGCTTTACGGCAAGATTTTTTCAATACTGCATTTATTACTGGATATTGAATCCTTTGATAAATGCAGTTTTTTATTGGTCCAAATTTATATTTTTCAGGTAAATTTTAAAAATTCCCAAAAACAGGTGTTTATGCTGTTTTTGGGTTTTCTCTTATGTTGTTAAACTTATTCATATATAAATGATTAATAGACAGATGCTCTGTGGATAAGTCTGTTTACCCTATAATTTTCTTTATTTTCAATAAATTACAGCAAAATTTTGCTGTTTACTTATGCTCTTTTTAAAATTGGATAAAGTTGAACAAGTTATCCACAAAAATTCGAGGATCTGCTTATGAACTTTTCATACAAAAGTTATCCACAAATGGTTTTCTTAGCAGTTATCCACAGGATGAATTTTCATTTTACCCGTTTTTTTTGATCATTTTTTGAACAATTTAAGGGATTCATTTGTAAAACAATTTTTTGCATTTGAAAAAGTTCGCACAGCGATTATTTATATCTATACATTTAAATATATTGATATATTTTTTGTTACAACCTATAATATTTGTGTAATCTGAGCTTTATGTTTTTACATAAATATTACCAGGGAGAGAATATGGCTAATACCAAGACAGGGTTATCTGCAGCCAGAAGGAAACTTATCAAAATCATGGGCGCTTCAGGTCTTGGCATGTCTGGCCTGGGTTCTGTTGCACAATTTGCTTCTGCTCAAACGATATTAAATAATAATGTTCGTATTGTGATTGCTGGCAGCGGTCTGGCGGGTCTGGCAGCTGCTTACCGTTTACGCAAGCAGTTGCCCAATGCAAAAATTACCATTATAGATGCCAAGAAAGAACACAATTACCAGCCAGGTTATACCCTGTTGGCAACCGGTATCTGGAACTCAACCCAAAGTGTTCGTGATCGCAATGAACGCTTAATGCCACAAGGGGTTGAGTGGGTACAAGAGGCTGTAGGCGGTTTCGAACCCGAATTGAACCAGGTTCAAACCGTTTCGGGTAAAAAGTTTGACTACGATTATTTAATCGTGGCCACTGGACTGGTTTTCAGATACAACGAAATTGAAGGCATGGATATTTTCGCGATTGGCCAAAATGGCGTGGGCAGTGTTTATCACAGTCCCGATGCGGCAGCCAATACCTGGAAAGCCATGGATGCATTCCGCCAGGAAGGCGGTCGGGCCGTGATGACATTGGCGCCCACGTTCA
This sequence comes from Advenella sp., assembly GCA_041656315.1. Lineage (GTDB taxonomy): Bacteria > Pseudomonadota > Gammaproteobacteria > Burkholderiales > Burkholderiaceae_B > Advenella. The sequence continues at coordinate 22,737 of JBBADT010000043.1, read as the reverse complement.
TGAAATGTGCCGGTGCCCCCCTGAAAATGACCTTCATGGTGGCTGACCGGCTGGATGAGGCGGGCGTAAAAAGTAATTCACAGGTTGATTTTTTTGCGCCGTCCACGTCTGTTTTCAGCGTAAAAACGGTGAATGATCTGGTGCTTGATCGCTGGAAAAAATTACCGGTTAGCACCAATGTTCATTTCCACCGGAAATTGACAGGTGTTGACATCACGGCCAAAACCGCTTATTTCACTGATCAGGATGGGGCGGTTCATAAAGAAGACTATGGTTTCCTGCATGTCGTGCCGCCCATGTATGCTCCCGATGCCGTAGACCAAAGCAGTCTGGTGGTTGCTGATGGCGTGCAAAAAGGCTGGCTGGATGTAGACAAGGGGACCTTGCAGCATACCCGTTATCCGAATGTGTTCGGATTGGGTGATATTAACGGCACACCCCGCGGCAAAACGGCTGCCACCATTAAAAAAAGCGCTCCCATCATGGTGCATAACCTGCTGCAACACATACAAGGCAAACCGGCAGACCAGATATTTGATGGTTATACATCGTGCCCCATGCTGGTTCGTCGCGGTTCGGCGTGGCTGGTTGAATTTAACTATGCGGGTGAATTGACCCCAACCATGCCTTTAATTGATCCCGTTCATGACAGTTACCTGGCCTGGTTCCTTGAAGACATGTTGTTAAAACCCGCTTATATGGCCGTACTTAAAGGCAAGGCATAATTTAGGAGAATAACAATGACTGAATTTTTACTGGGCCTGAATATTCTATATGAGTGGTTTTTGTTAAGCCCCGTTTTGCCAGCAGTGATGGTGTTGCTGTTGATTGCCGTTTATATATTGGCTTTGCTTAAAAAACCGCTTAACTGGAAAGGTGGTTGGCCATTAAGCTGGAAACTGGGTGCATTACTGGCCATTATTGCTTTTTTTGGCGTGCCTTGGTGGGTGGATTCTTCGGTTGCCGAATTGAAATATCTTCCCGATTGGCTAATGAATATTGCCATGGCAATAGGTATTGGCGCTTATGGTGCCTTGCTGGTGTGGCCATTGCTGGGCATGAAACGTAAAGCCTGATTGGTCTTGGATGTAAATCCCCGTTTAATCCAGGACGGGGAACCAACTTGGCCATACTTAATAATTAATACATTATGATGTTTGTACGCTGGTGTTGACTTCTTCGCCAGAGCAGTAAATTTTGTACAGTGCGGCAATAATGGGTTCGGCATTTGCTGTACTTAAGCGATATGTCAGTGTGCGTTGGTCGCGCGTGAAGTCCACCACGTTTTCACTACGTAATTTAGCCAGATGATTGGACATGGCAGTTTGGCTGATACCAACAATTTTGGTCAACTCGGTGACGTTACGCTCACCTTCAAGAAGTGTGCATAAAACCAGCAAACGGTGAGGATGTGCAATGAGTTTTAAAAAGCGGGCAGCTTTTTCGGCACTGGCAGCCATGTCTTGCATAATGGGCTCGTATAATTAAATAATTCTGTAATTATAGACATTAGCATAGTATTAATCAATAAATATCAGTATATTTGAATTTCATGATTTATTGATATAATAGCGACAAGACTATTATTTCTCTATTACAGGAGTGCCTCGTCCATGAATGATTTAAACATCCCGCAAGCCGATCAATTAATCAAACCGCTGGTGACCGCTTTTTTTGATGAGCAAACCAATACCTACTCCTATATTGTGCAAGACCCGCTTTCCAAGGTTTGCGCTATTGTAGACCCGGTTCTGAATTTTGATTCTCCATCGGGTACAACCAGTTACGATGGGGCAGATGCCATTATTGCTGCGGTTAAGCAAAAGGGTTTGCAAACCGAGTGGATTATTGAAACGCATGCCCATGCCGATCACCTCTCTGCAGCTCCTTATATCAAACAGGCCCTGGGCGGAAAAATTGCGATTGGTGAAAAAATAACCACTGTTCAGCAAACTTTTGGCAAACTATTTAACGATGGGCCAGGTTTTGCGCGTGATGGAAGCCAGTTTGATCATTTGTTCAAAGAAAACGAGACCTATAAAATTGGTCATCTGACCGCCACCGCCTTATATACGCCAGGTCACACGCCTGCCTGCATGAGTCACGTGATTGGTGACGCCATTTTTGTAGGCGATACCATTTTCATGCCCGATGGCGGTACTGCCCGAGCCGATTTTCCAGGTGGCGACGCAGCTGAACTTTATCGCTCGATTCATAAAATCTTAAGCTTGCCGGGTGATTACCGTATATTTGTGTGCCACGATTATGCGCCCAATAATCGGCCTTATGCCTGTGAAACCACGGTGGCAGACCAGGTTACTCACAATATTCATGTGAAAAAAGGGATTAGTCTGGAAGAATTCGTGTCAATGCGCCAAACCCGTGACAAGACCCTTGGCATGCCACGTCTTATTTTGCCATCCCTGCAAGTAAACATAAGGGCGGGAAATCTGCCAGAACCCGAAGATAACGGGCTTGTATATTTGAAATTGCCGGTGAATGCTTTTCAATAAACAATGAATTACCAGCCACCTAAACCATAGGTTTCAGGTGGGGGAATGCGGCGGGGGCAGGTTCAAACAGGTCTATTTTTGAAAAGCAGGAAATGCATATTGCTTAATCCGGTTAACGCATTTGAAGTATCTGGTTTATCAGACATTTTACTCAAGAGTCTTGCATTTCCTGCTTGAACAAATCAATAAATGCCTGCGTCCGGGTGGGTAACAGTCGTCTTCCGGGGGTTACGCACCAGACCGTATCGGCAGGCATAGACCATTCAGGCAAAATGCGTACCAGGCGGCCTTCTTTTTCATACGCACGGGCAAACATCTCTGACAGCCCCACAATGCCCATGCCCTGGGCAGCCAGGTCTTGGTGTAAACCTACCGAGTTGGATGAAATCCTGTGCAGGGGCAAGCCTACCCACTCGTCTTTATCATTGTTCAGTTTCCACGGAAGAAAATCACCCCGGCTGTTAATTAATACCATTCCTTGATGTTTAAGCAAATCCTCGGGTGTGGAAGGCGTGCCGTGTCTTTTCAGATAAAACGGGTTGGCATAAAGACCATTATTCAACACCGCTATTTTGCGAGCGACCAATGTACTGTCATCGGGCAAAGAAGGGGCAATACGAATGGCAATATCAAAACGCTCTACAATCAAGTCTACCCTTCTTGCCGATAAATCCAACTCAACGGAAACCTGGGGATACTCACGGGTAAATTTCTCAAGGAACGAAACCAGGGCAAATTCCTTAAATTCGGTGGGCAGGGAAACCCGTAATTTTCCCTGTGGTGTGGTTTGCCGATTCTGGGCAAATGCGCTGGCTGCCTCGGTTTCTTCCAGCAGACGTTTGGCATGCTCTAGTACTCCCTCACCAAAATCGGTAATGGCCAGTTTGCGGGTACTGCGAGTAATCAGTTTTTCTCCCAGCAGGGTTTCCAGTTCACTGATACGCCGTGACAAGGTGGATTTGGGCAGGCCCGTATGATCGGAAGCCGCAGAAAAACTGCCATACTCCATAATATGGGCAAACAAAATCAAGTCATTCGCATTTAAAACCATGGTTTTAACCCCTTATTATTCCATTGATGGGACAATTATATCCAAATTAAGTGCTTCTGCTTTCAGACAGTATTGAATAGAATGTTAAACATCAATAAGTCATTATTAACACATTAGGAATTTTTTAAGGAAGCGGTTCCATGCGTCAACGATATACCTCTACCGCTATTGTCATTCACTGGTTAATGGCTTTGGGCTTAACGGGCACCTTTGCCCTGGGTTTTTATATGCAGGATCTGCCCTTGTCTCCATCAAAGCTGCAGTTTTACGCCTGGCATAAATGGGCGGGTATTGCCATGCTTATATTGATATTTGTCCGGCTTGCCTGGCGCATAACGCATGCCTCACCTCCATTACCGGCCTCCATGTCTGGATTTATGCGATTTATGGCGCATGCCGCTCATTGGGTGTTGTATGCCCTGATGCTGGCGATTCCTCTTAGTGGCTGGCTGATGAGTTCGGCGCAGGGATTCCAGGTGGTCTGGTTTGGTGTTTGGCCTTTACCGGATCTGGTGAGCAAGGATGCAGCGCTGGGTGAAGTATTGAATACCGTGCACTGGACCTTGAATTACGCGTTACTGGTTTTTGTGGGTTTACATATCGCTGCGGCGCTCAAGCATCATATTGTGGACAAGGATGATACTTTGACACGCATGATACCGATTCTGGATAAATAGAAATAAACGAAATTATCAGGAGAAATTAATGTTGAAACAGCATTTGCGTCATTTTTTTACTGTTACTGCCTTTTGGCTTGCCATGACAGGTAGCGCCAGTGCGATTGAATATAAAACCATTGATCCATCGGCCAGCAAATTGTCTTTTACCTATAGCCAGATGAACGTCAATATGGATGGGCATTTCAAGCAATTAAATGCATCGCAATTCAGTTTTGATCCTGCCGTGCCGGAACAGGCTCGTGTGATGATTGAAATACCGCTTGCGGATATTGATGCCGGTTATGGTGAAGCCAATGAGGAATTGAAAAAAACCGAGTGGCTGGATACATCCACTTATCCAGTTGCCAAATTCGAATCTGTCAAGGTTCAGGCGCTGGGCGACAACCGCTTCCAGGTAGATGGCAAGCTTGACATCAAGGGCAATACCCGTGACGTATCCATTCCATTCACGTTTTCAGAAAAAGACGGCCAAGGTATTTTTGAAGGTAAATTTGCTTTCAAAAGGGCTGATTTTAAAGTCGGTGAAGGAATGTGGGGGGATTTTGGCATTGTAGCCAATGACATCCAGATTACATTCAGTGTTGTGGCAGGACAATAATCCTGTCTGTTTATACCAAACGATATATTTGAATTATTATTTATTGAATTAAAGGACTTATTATGAAAAAACATCTTATTGCAGCGGCTTTTGCAACGCTTATCGCCTCTCCTGCTTTTGCTGCCACAGAGACCTATAACATTGACCCAAGCCATACATTCCCGCGTTTTTCTTATGACCATATGGGTATGTCCAAACAGATTCTGCGTTTTAATAAAACTGCAGGTACCGTGCAGCTGGACAAGGAAGCCAAAACCGCTTCCGTTGATATCACGGTAGACATGAAGTCTATTGATACCGGTTTTGAAATGTTTGATGAACATATTCAGGGCGAAGATTTTCTGGATACGGGTAAATTCCCAACCGCTACTTTCAAATCCACCAAGGTGGTTTTTGAAGGTGACAAGCCGGTCAGCATTGATGGTGACCTAACCATTAAGGGCATTACCAAACCGGTAACCCTTACCATCACTTCTTTTGTCAATATGCCCCACCCCATGTTGAATAAAGATGCGATTGGCGCTAACGCAACCGCGGTGATCAAGCGCACCGAATTCAACGCGGGTAAATTTGCCCCTGGCGTGGGAGATGAAGTTACACTGGATATCGCACTGGAAGCGGTAAAGCAATAATTTGATTGGCTAAATATGTGCCTGAAACGATTTTAGTATCGGGCTGTCGCAAACTATTCCTTGCTGGCAAACGATACATACGGACTCTTTAAAAAGGGCCCGTATGCTTGCCGGGTTTATTCGGAATGATGGTTATTAGTTTTTTCCACAGGAGTTTTACATGTCGGATTTATCGGATTTTCCCATTACCAAACGTTGGCCTGCCCAGCATCCTGACCGTTTGCAGCTGTATTCATTGGCGACCCCCAACGGGGTCAAGGTGTCAATTATGCTGGAAGAAATTGGTTTGCCCTATGAGGCCCATTACGTGGATTTTGGAGAAAACGAAAGCCATACACCCGAATTTCTATCCCTGAATCCCAATGGCAAGATTCCAGCCATTCTTGATCCGAATGGTCCTGGTGGCAAACCCCTGCCCCTGTTTGAGTCGGGTGCGATTTTGCAATACCTGGCAGAAAAATCGGGTAAATTGTTGCCCACAGACCCTGCGCTGCGTTACGAAACCATTCAGTGGGTACATTGGCAGATGGGCGGAGTAGGCCCCATGTTTGGGCAACTGGGCTTCTTTTACAAGTTTGCAGGCAAAGAATATGAAGATAAACGTCCTTTGGAACGATATCGTGCCGAATCCAGGCGCTTGCTGGGCGTGTTGAATAAACGTCTTGAAGGCAGGGATTGGGTCATGGGCAATGAGTATACGATTGCCGATATTGCCTTGCTGGGTTGGGTACGTAACCTGATTGGTTTTTATGAAGCCAGGGAGCTGGTTGATTTTGACAGTTTTGGAAATGTAGCCAAATGGCTGGATCGTGGTCTTGCCAGACCGGCTGTGCAACGCGGGCTGGCAATTCCTGTGAAAGCCTGATTAGAAACGGTAGCCAACCCCAACGGTGGCTACCCAAGGGTCAATCTTGGCGGTTCCAATCCGTTTTCCGTCAAGTTTGACCTTGGAGTCAATATCGATATAGCGCAAATCGGCATTCATGAACCAACGCTCGCTTAAGCGGATATCAACACCCACTTGTGCGGCAAGGCCCCATGAGTCTTCAAGCTTGAGCTTTTTGAAACCAAGGGCTTTAAGTGCACCCTGGGGTTTGGTATCAAAGAACGTTGTATAGTTTAAACCTACACCAACGTAAGGCTGGATGTCTGCATCCGGGAGGAAATGCCACTGTACGCTAAGGGTCGGTGGCAGATGTTTTGTTTTACCGATTTTTCCGAGATCGCCACCCAGGTCTGGTGCATCGCCATAAATTTTATGGCTGAACGGTGTTGCCGCCAGTAATTCTATGCCGACATTTTTAGTGGCCATGTAAGTTAGGCTAAAGCTGGGCTGCATGTTGTTGCTAACGTCCAGATCTATACCTTTGGGAACCAACCCCTTGCCTACGGTGCCGTTATTGGACTTTGGCATGACACCGGTGACGCCTGCCTTGACAAGCCAGTCGCCAGCTTCGTGTGCCAAGGCCGGTGTTGCGGCAAAAATACCCATGGCCACTAAACAGCCTGTTACTACTTTTGGTGTGAACTGCATCAGATCTCTCCACAAACAGATAAAAATTACATCAGGCTCTAGGTTGATGTAAAAGGTAACTATTTGTTTTGAGCCATATCAAACTTTGTAATAGGTTTGAAACAATACATTGTTTGATATCAAATGCCGCTGATATTCCACCGTTATTTTTTGAGAAAACCAAGCAATTTACCCAAGGATGACATGCCTTTTATGGTTTGCGTACTATATTCCGAGTCGGGCAAGCGCTCAAGTGTTGGATGAGACTGCACGTATTTGAGGAAACTTTCTGCATAGGGCCGAAAAGTATCTTCACGGGCAATCTCTGGTGCAGTGGCAAAATGTCGGTAGCCATCCTTGCCATCCGCCAGAAAATCAATGGTTACCACTTTGTAAGTGCTTTCCGGATCCAGGGCTACCCAGGAACCGTCTTCCTGCCTGGTTTGAAAATTACTCAACCGGTTCTGCTTTTGCGCCGTCAGGTCAAGATCCCAACGCAAGCCGGCTGCATAAGGGTATGAACCGGTATTGCCGGCAAGCACCGAATCAATGGCATCCTCAAGCACTTTTTGGATGTCTTGGCCTTTCATGGTTAGCCTGACCAGCATGTTTCTGAAGGGCAGGACAGTGTAAATATCTCCAACCGTTATCGGTCCTGCAGCAATGTCCGTGCGTACACTACCGCCATTCTGAATTGCGATATCGGCCCCACCAAAATGTTTCCCCTGCATTAAAAAGGCATGAGCGACCAGTTGCTGCATATCTCCGCCATGGGTATTGGGGTGTTGCTTGATGTCACATCCAGCCAGTTTCGAGCTGCCCGCTCCGGCCAGGCCAGGGAATCGGCGACTGCAAATATCGTAGGGAGCTGTACCAACCTGTTTGCTGGCAAAGGCCTGAAGTTTGTCCCGGTGAGGTTCAAGCACCAACTGTGCGCTGGCAGCGGGTTCAATGGACATGATTTCTGTTTGTCTGGCCAGATCGGCCAGAATGGTTTGCTGTTCTTCAGCGGTGACGGGGTTTCCCTTGCGGTTGAAGTCGGTACCGATGAGCACATGCGGCTGCCCCCGGCAATCACTGACGTTACCGTTGGCATCAAAGTGTACCTTGAGTTCACCAACGACTGAACTGTATTGCCAGGCCTGCACCAGGCAAACCGGTTGATGATCTGCATTGACAAGCCGGGTGGGGTAAGGTCCCATGGGTTTCAGGCCATAATTGCCCAATGTGTTGCTTCCCAGTAACGAGTGGGAATCTCCCCCCACAATCACATCTACTCCAGATAGCTGCTGTGCCAGTTTTTGTTCGGCAGCATAACCCAGGTGGGCCAGCACGATAATCCGGTTAACGCCTTGCTTTGTCAGCTTGTTAATTTCATTTTGCACTGACTTAAGCTCATTACTCAGAATAGTGCCAGCATCGGGGCGCGAGGCGTGTTGGGTTTTATAGGCAGTGGTTACACCCACGATACCGATTTTATGGTCACCACGCTCCAGCACAATGGACGGTTTGATGATGTTGCCGCGAAGCGGCGACTTGGGACCCGGCTTAAGATTGCTGGAAAGCAGCGGTGTTTGGCAATCGGGATGACTCCAAAGCATTTCCATAAAATTGAACAGTGCCAGATCACCCAGGTCCAGTTCGTGATTACCAACGGTCATGGCATCAAAACAGACGGTATTCATCAGGTCGGCATCGGCTTGTCCCGCTGACAGGCTGTGGTAAAGCGTGCCTGTTGTGGCATCACCGGCATGCAGCTTGAGGACATTCCTGTTGTTTTGGGCCAATGATTCAAAGGCGGCGGTTATTCTTGCAAAGCCACCCATGCTGACTGAAACCGGTTCACGCTGTGTCTGTTTGCCGGTATTTAACAGCAGGCTGCCAGGATAGGCATCCAGGTTTGAGTGGTGGTCATTGATATGCAGAATGGTCAGTTCATTGGATTCGGAAACAGGAGTTACCGGCGCTTGTGCAGCAGCAATACCCGAACAGCATAGACCCAGACTGAATATGAATGACTTGTGCAATTTCATGACTTTACCTTTAGTGATGGCAAGGAATATGCTAGCAGAAAGCCAGTCATGGAATGACAGCAAAATATAAAAAACTGAAATGTTATACTCATGACAATAAATTTCGACTATTAAGAGTATCCGATAATGAGTAGAAAAAAAGTCCCCATCAATACCCAGGAAGATATTGCCAAAGCCCGTGAAGCCGCGAGGCTGGCCGCTGATGTCCTTCACATGATTGCGCCTTACGTTCAGGCAGGCATCACCACCGAAGAACTGGACCGGATTTGTCACGATTATATTGTTGATGTACAGCAGGCCATTCCAGCCAACGTGGGATATTGCGGATTTACCAAAACCATTTGCGCATCAGTCAATCACGTTATTTGTCATGGGATTCCGTCACCAGGCAAAGTGCTGAAGAACGGTGACATAATCAATATTGACGTTGCCGTTATTAAAGATGGCTGGTATGGCGATACCAGCCGAATGTATTTTGTGGGCCCACCCAGTACATTGGCCCGCCGCCTGGTTTACACAACTTATGAAGCCATGCGCGCCGGTATCATGCAGGTTCGCCCCGGCGCTACCCTTGGAGATATTGGCCATGCCATTCAAACCGTTGCCCACCGGGAAGGTTTTAGTGTGGTGCGCGAGTACTGCGGGCACGGTATTGGCAAAATTTATCATGATGAACCGCAGGTACTTCATTATGGCAGTCCTGGCCAGGGCCTGAAACTTGAACCTGGCATGATGTTTACCATAGAACCCATGATTAATGCCGGTAAAAGGCATTGCAAGCAGCTGGCGGATGGCTGGACGGTTACCACCAAAGACCGCTCCTTGTCGGCCCAGTGGGAACATATGGTGGTGGTTACCGAAGATGGCTATGAAGTGCTGACGCAATGGCCCGAGCACATGCCCGAGTATCCGACGATTCCTTGATCAAAAAAAGTCTTTAATGCCACAGCCAGTTCTGGTTATGGCATAAAAGACGGTGTGATTGATACTTGGCATGGCACCGGTTTTTTTGATGATTTATTTGACTTTAGGTTTAAAGACCATTGGCCTTGGTGAGTTATGTGTTATCGGGTCTTTTGACATGATCCTTTGACCGGTAAAAATCAATCTGGAAACTGCCAGGTTGTTCAAACCCGACGTGATGGGCAGAGTCGGGGGCAATCACGATTTGCTCACCAGCGTTCAGGACAACATCTGTGGATGGTTCTGTCTCATAGGTAAAACGCAACGTTCCGCTAATAACCCTTAACAATCCATAGGTACCCGGTTTGATGAAGTGGCTGGCTTTCAGCCTTTCCGGTAAGGTATCAGGGGTGAACACGGGTGATTGGCTGTAGCATTCCAGCCCTGGCGGCATGGTATCGGGTAATGTCATGACAGTTGTCTCCTTGTAAGCTGTTAAATCGGAACCCGGTTGGGTACGTTTTGGTATTACCTTAACCATTTTATGATTCGATTTTTCATTCCCTTGCCATAATTTAGCAATAATCGTTAAATAGTAGTGATAAATCAATGAAATTGAATATGGGATCTAATAACATGAGCAGGTAATACTATCTTTTTATCTGTATATGGCAGATGGGAAGCACACTTAAAAAGAGGTTCGAATGCAGATTAATGGCATTATTTTGAAAAGAATATCTTTAGGGATCCTTTGTTCTTTAACGGTTGTGACCAACGCGCATGCCGATATCGCAAAAGGCAAGGCTGCTTATGAACAATACGATTTTTATACTGCATACCAAGAATATAAATTAGAAGCCGACAAGGGCAATACCGATGCCATGATTTTAATTGGCGGTTTATATGAAGACGGTCATGGTGTTGAAAAAAGTTATGATAAGGCGCTTGAACTCTACCAGAAAGCAGCTGAACAAGGTAATGGAGCAGCGTTCAATAGCATGGGGCTTATGTACCGTTTTTCCCGTGGTGTTGAGCAGGATTACCCTAAAGCCATAAAAATGTTTGAAGAGGCACTTAACCGGAAAAACACCGATGCCCTTACCAATCTGGGGTTAATGTACGAAAGGGGTTATGGTGTATCTGACAATAAAATTGTTGCTTGGGCCTTGTACAATCAGGGTAAAACCATGAAAAATCCTGATGCGGTAAAACTGTTCCTAAGTGTTGAAATGGGTATGAGTAAAGACGATATTGCCAAAGCCCGCGACTTGTATCGTGAAATGTATAAGTCACCTGAAGATATCGTTTCCATTCTGCAAACGTATCTGGATAAGAATGAGTAATCCGGGTGTTATATAAAAAAGGGCCGGTTCAAAATTATGAACCGGCCCTTTTTCAATGAATGAATTACTTTACCTCATGTCAAACAGTTCCTGATGGAAATCGTCTTCAGACAGGCCCTTTTCCACCATGCATTCCCTTAGCGATTTACCAAAGCCTGCCGGACCACAAAACCAGATGTCGGCTGTTTGCCAGTCTGGCACAATGTTGCAAAGCCGGTCGGCATTAAGCCGTGGATCTTTACCCGAGACAATAAGATGCAATGTTACTTTTGCTTTTTCTGCGAGTTGCTTCAGATTTTCAATAAAGTCCTTTTGTGGTGCGCTGGTGCTATAAAACAAGTGGATTCTCTGATTATGCGCTTCAGTGCTTAATTTTTGCAAACGTGCAATGAATGGGGTAATGCCAATGCCACCACCCACCCAGATCTGGTTAGGTTTATTGCCTTTGAACTTGAACTGGCCATAAGGGCCTTCCACGCTGGCCAGATCCCCTTTTTTAAGGGTTGTTGGCATGATACTGGTGTAGTCGCCCAGACTCTTTACCATAAAGCTGATATTACCGTCATTGTTCCAGGAAGAAGATAAGGTAAACGGATGCGCTCCTTCGTCTTTATCAAATGTGACAAAAGCAAATTGACCGGTTTGGTGGCCTTGCCAATGGCTTAATAATTTGATGTCTATTTTGAGTACCCGATTATCTGTAAAGTATTCCAGTTTACTGATTTCTCCGATCGCTTTGCGGTAATGGCCTACTTTTCTAAACAGGGAGATGATGGCAGCGACGGTGCCTCCGAGCATGAGAATCAGCATGACAGGCCCGACGGGTTGCTGCCAGTAATAAAAAGGCATCAGTACTACAGAGTGAAACACAAGAAACAGGTAAACAATGGGTAGCAATCGATGTGTTTTGAAAAAATGCTTATAAGGAAATTTTTTAATCAGTGCAAGAGAAATCAATATTACAACAGCATAAAATGCCCATTCTCCGAGGCTTTCAGCCGAGCCACGCTGTGATTGGAAAAAGTTGAAAATGGCATTCGTCTGCTCGGTTCGTGGCCCACGGGCTGGCCTTTCCAGCATGCCCCAACCCACCATCCATTTAGGGACTTTTGCCCAAAGCCAGTGAATGATGGAAATAACCAGCCCGGTAATACCCAGCCATTTATGCAGGCGATAGGTTTTATCCAGTCCACCGGTGAGGGGCTCTAAAAAAACAGGACGCAAAGCCAGAATCATGGCAATGCTCATGGCGCCCATACCGATAAGTCCCGTATAGCTCACAAGAGAGGAGCGCACGGTAAAAAACGCATAGCCTTGTGTGAAAAAGGGATCGGCAGCAAGCCATAACAATGACAGCACGACTATTATGGTGGAATAAAATATTTGTATTTTTTTCATGGGAAATATCCATTCCTTTATTTTTCAATTTCTGTGGGTATTAATGCATACTTGTGAAAATCTATAAGCTCTTGTTCAATATAATATTTATTATTTAAGGTTTAAATGATAAAGATCAGGCTTTAATATTTGCCTTTTTTTATATGTTTCATTCTATTTCAATATTTAGAAAAATTCCATTTATTTATAAATACTTATGTTTTGGATGGAAGCATTGTCCAAAGCATTAAACGGGATATTGGCAGGCTAATTGTTTTCAGTGACGGCTAATCTGCATAATAAGATATTGTTCACTGTAAGACAGTATGACTATGCATGCAAAAAGGCCTGGCCAACTTGAAATGGCCAGGCCTTTTTTACTTATCTATGCAATGTTTATATGCCGTATTTAATGAAAAGTGTAGAGTATTAAAAGAATAACCCCCAATACCGTTAAAAAGACTGGCGTTGGGGGTTTTATTCAGGCGAACAGCTTTATTGCCTTGCTAACTATTCAGCAGGTGCTTACAGAAAACCGGGTTGTCCTTTGGCCGGGTCTGTTTCACGGGCTGCCTGTGCGTCGGCTACAGTCATGCCCAATGCTTTGGCAACGCCTTCACCATACGCCGGGTCGCAGGCATAGCAGTTACGGATGTGGCGGTATTTGATGAAATCAAGCGCATCACCCATGGCTGCTGCCGTGTTGTTGAACAGGGCCTGTTTCTGCGTATCGCTCATCAAATTGAACAGCGCACGTGGCTGGCTGAAGTAATCGGCATCATCCTGGCGGTAATCCCAGTAATCAGCATCACCGTTGATTTTTAGTGGTGGCTCTTTATACTCGGGTTGGGCTTGCCATTGATGGAAGCTGTTGGGTTCATAATGTAGCAAACCACCATAGTTACCATCAACACGACCAATACCGTCACGGTGGTTGGAGTAGACCGGGCAACGGGCCTGGTTTACAGGGATTTGCTGATAGTTGGTACCTAAACGGTAACGCTGAGCGTCAGCGTAGTTGAACAAGCGGGCTTGCAGCATTTTATCGGGTGAAACACTAATGCCGGGCACCAGGTTGCTGGGGGCAAAGGCAGACTGTTCAACATCCATGAAGAAGTTCTCGGGGTTGCGGTTCAGTTCAAACTCACCCACCTCAATCAATGGGTAGTCGCCATGCGGCCAGACTTTGGTCAGGTCGAACGGGTGATAAGGTACTTTTTCAGCATCGGCTTCTGGCATGATCTGGACACACATTGTCCACTTCGGAAAATCACCGTTTTCGATTGAATTGAACAGGTCACGCTGGTTGCTTTCGCGGTCTTTACCAATTACGGCTTCCGCTTCAGCGTCTGTGAGGTTTTGAATGCCCTGTTGGGTGCGGAAATGGAATTTAACCCAGAAACGTTCATTTTGTGCATTGATGAAGCTATAGGTATGGCTGCCAAAACCGTGCATGTGACGGTAAGATTTGGGAATACCGCGATCAGACATCACAATAGTAACCTGATGCATTGATTCGGGCAGCAGCGTCCAGAAATCCCAGTTGTAGGTGGCATTGCGCAGGTTGGTGCGTGGGTCACGCTTAACCGCTTTGTTCAGGTCGGGGAAGTTGCGTGGATCACGGAAGAAGAACACGGGGGTGTTGTTCCCCACCATATCCCAGTTTCCTTCTTCGGTATAGAATTTTAGGGCAAAACCACGAATGTCACGTTCAGCATCAGCAGCACCGCGCTCACCGGCAACGGTTGTGAAACGGGCAAACATCTCGGTTTTTTTACCCACTTCAGAGAACATTTTGGCACGAGTATATTTGGTAATATCATTGGTTACGGTAAAAGTGCCAAATGCGCCCGATCCTTTGGCATGCATACGACGCTCAGGAATTACTTCGCGGGCAAAATTACCTAGTTTTTCATGCAACCAAACATCCTGAGCCAGCAAAGGGCCGCGTGGGCCAGCAGTTAAGCTGTTCTGGTTATCGGGAACAGGTGCCCCAAAATCGGTAGTCAGGTGGGTGACGGGGCATTTTTTGATATCTTGACTCATTGCATTTCTCCATTCGGATGGGTAAATTTCCTGTTTAAGGAAACACTTGATGGTTTCAATATAGCATAAATTTATTAAATACAAATTTTAATTATTTTATACTAACGATAGCTTTAGTAAATTGATTTTAATTTTCAATTAAATTGATCAATATATATAAACTTATCGATAAGCAAATGACCAGTAAAGGACTGATGCTTGATCAGTAGCATTTTGGCAGGGCTGCACTTGTCCCGATATGACAAACTCCAGTTTGGTCTGATAATCAGCATTTTGATGGACTTGCCCTGCCCTGAATTGTCTAGACAACAACGATTATTATTTCGTATTTTTGATGACAGCACCATGCTTTGGATCATGTTTTTGCAAAATAAAAACATAGGAAATAAAAAATAATAAATGGGCAATACTTTTCTGCATGCCTATCCTGTAACACTTATCATTCATACTGGCATAAACTGAAAACTTATCTCGTTATTATTGTTGAAAAGGCAGATTTGAAATGAAAAAAACCGGATTGGCGATTTTGCTTGCTTCTTTTATTACCGTTGGCTGCGCCAGTAATCAGGATAAGGCAAGTACGGTACCAGACATGCATACCACCGAAATTGCACTAGATTGGCCAGGTACTTATGAAGGCACTTTTCCTTGTGCAGACTGTGAAGGCATAAAGATGAGCCTGAAACTGCTTCAGGACAAAACGTATATTCTTAAAGAAGAATACCTGACCAATCGTCCGGGAGACAAAATTGCTACCACCACTGGTCAATTTCAATTTGAAAAAACCAATCCTTCACTGATTCGTCTTGATACCACCCCTGATAATCGTGTCTTTTTTGTTGGAGAGGGTTATCTTGAGGCCCGTGACAGAGAAACAGGCAAACCGTTTGAGACCAAATTGAATTACAAATTAATTAAAAAATAAACGCTTCCATATTTTTGGGGCACACGTTAACGTTTTTACGGCGTGCCCCTTACGCCAATTTCATCGTTGGACCAACAAAAAGCTCTATTTTGCTTAGGCTGAATTTTCCACTGATAAAGCAGAAAATATCCATATGGACGATAATCCGAACTGAACTTAAGTGGTAATAGTGTTAAAGAACAGGCAAATCAAAAATGAGTAAACTGGCAATATCCATATGGGATGTATGTAAACAGGCCGTTAAGGTTAATGATAATCCCATTCCCTTTCTAAAGGCTTTTTTAGCTGGTCTGGCAGCTTCTTTGCCAGTGCTTTGTGGTTTACTGTTGGGTAATTTTCATAATGGCCTGATTGCCGGTTTGGGCGGGTTTGCTTATCTATACGTTTTTCGTGCACCTCATGGGTTGTAGCTTCTCTGGCTATGGATGACAATGGGAATACGACGGTAGTTGCAATGACGAGTAGGGTATGTTTTTTCATTCGCGGTCTCGTTAAAGTGAGATATGTGACAAGTCTGCTAGCTGTTTTGTGTGTATTGCAGTACTGAAAGAAAAAACTGTTTTTTTTCACTCTAATACTTTCTAAGCTATCGATATAAAATATATTTCTCTCATAGTATAGCTTCTAAATGTTTGGGCAGGACAACAACGATTGAGCAAAAAAAGGGGCTACCCAAACAGATAGCCGCCTCATGACAGAAAACCACGCTGGCCAACTTATTTATAAAACTTGGCCAACTATTCCGGAAACCAACAATATTAAATATCCAGGTTAGACGCCATTAGCGCATTGCTTTCAATAAACTCCCTGCGTGGTTCCACCTGGTCGCCCATGAGCGTTGTAAACACATTGTCAGCAGCAATCGCATCTTCAATCTTGACGCGCAACAAACGGCGTGCAGAAGGATCCATGGTGGTTTCCCACAGCTGTTCAGGGTTCATTTCACCCAGACCTTTATAGCGCTGTTTGGTCACCACGCGTTCGGCCTCGCTGCGCAGCCATTGAACGGCTTCACGGAAATCGTTCACATACTGCTCTTTGCGTCGTTCACCTTCACCGCGATACACCAGGGCACCTTCGCCAACCAGACCAGAAAGGGTTTCGGCTGAACGGGATAATACCGCATAATCCTTGCTGCCCATGAACTCCTGGTTAAACACACAGACACGAACGTTTCCATGATGAATGCGCTTAAGAACCAAACGGTGTTTGTCTAGCTCAGCATCATATTCCGCTTCTACGGTCACGGCGTGTGGCATGGCAGGGTCAAACAGGGCCTCTTGCAAGTCACGGGCCGATTTCGCGGCGTTTTCAGCATTATCCAGATTAATCTGTACCCCTTCGGCAATGGCTGACAGGGCAGCGGCGTCCATGATTCGTGACAGGCGGTCAATCACCTGGTCGGCCGAAACATAAAGCTGAACCTGGGTTTCAAGGTCTTCGCCTGTAATGGGCTCAGCGCCTTGCTGTGGAATCAGGCCAGCATCTTTAAGGGCAACCTGCTGCATGAATTCGGCTTCTTCTACCGCGTCTTTCAGATAGCGTTCTTCGCGGCCAAATTTAACCTTGTACAAAGGTGGCTGGGCAATATAAATAAAGCCACCTTCAACCAGTTCGGGCATTTGACGATACAGTAGCGTTAACAGCAAGGTCCGGATGTGCGCGCCGTCAACGTCCGCGTCAGTCATGATAATGATACGGTGATAACGCAGTTTATCGATATTGAAATCAGGGCCAATGCTGGTACCCAGTGCCGTAATGAGGGTGGTAATGGCTTCACTGGCGATGAGTTTATCGAAACGTGCCTTTTCCACGTTAAGCACTTTACCACGCAAGGGAAGAATAGCCTGGAATTTACGGTCACGACCCTGTTTGGCCGAACCACCCGCAGAGTCACCCTCGACAATATACAGTTCAGATTTGGCCGGGTCTTTTTCCTGGCAGTCGGCCAGTTTACCGGGTAGGCCAGCACCTTCCAGAACACTTTTACGGCGTGTCATTTCGCGCGCTTTACGGGCGGCTTCACGGGCACGGGCGGCTTCTACGATTTTGGCACAAATGGCTTTGGCATCATTGGGGTTTTCCAAGAGCCAGGTTTCAAGCGTGCGTGACACCGCTTCTTCAACGGCCGGACGGACTTCGCTGGAAACCAGCTTGTCTTTGGTCTGGCTGCTGAACTTGGGCTCGGGTACCTTGACCGACAATACGCAGGTCAGGCCTTCACGCATGTCATCACCGGTTGTGTCAACCTTGGCCTTTTTGGCCATTTCGTTATCGGCAATGTATTTGTTCAGGCTGCGGGTCATGGCAGCACGTAGACCGGTTAAGTGGGTACCACCGTCGCGCTGGGGGATGTTATTGGTAAAGCAAAGCACGCTTTCGCCATAGCTGTCGTTCCATTGCATGGCAACATCTACGGTAATTGGCGAGCCGCCGGCATCCGATTCTGTGGACACATTGAAAACATTGGAATGCAATACCGTTTTGGTACGGTTGATGTATTCCACAAAGCCCTTTACCCCACCTGAAAAAGCAAAATCCTCTTCCTTGCCCTGGCGCTCGTCTACCAAGCGGATCTTGACACCATTATTCAGGAACGACAGTTCACGCAGGCGCTTGGACAGGATTTCGTAGTGGTATTCGACATTATCAAAAATGGTGCTGTCTGCCAGATAATGCACCTTGGTACCGGTTTTATCGGTAGTGCCAACCACTTTCAGGGGTTCAAGGCGTTCACCGCGATTGAATTCAATCTGGTGAACCTGGCCATTACGGCGAATGGTTAAACGCAGCCATTCTGAAAGGGCATTTACGCAGGATACACCCACCCCGTGCAAACCACCGGAAACCTTATAGGAGTTCTGGTCAAATTTACCACCGGCATGCAGTTCGGTCATGACGATTTCAGCGGCACTGCGATGGAACTCGTCATCCTTGTGAATGTCGGTGGGAATGCCGCGGCCATTATCGGTAACGGAAATCGAGTTGTCAGTATGAATGGTGACAACGATATCATCACAATATCCGGCCAGGGCTTCGTCAATGGCATTATCGACAACTTCGAACACCATGTGGTGAAGACCTGTGCCATCGGAGGTATCTCCAATATACATGCCGGGACGTTTACGGACAGCCTCAAGGCCCTTGAGCATTTTGATGGATTCGGCACCGTAACCTTGATTCGGGGTGTTCGGAGTATTTTCAGACATAATGGAATAACGCTTTTAAAAATCTTGATCGACTGCTGGGAACAGGAAAATATCCGGCCATGGAAAGGCCGGAACTTTGATGATGGCCTGATTAAATACGCATTGGCATAACAACGTATTTGAACTCTGTTTCCTCGGGCAGGCTGATAAGTGCGGATGCATTAACATCCGGCTTGACAGACCAGGTGATTTCTTCGGTTTTTGCCATGGCCAGGACATCCAGCAAATAGCTTACGTTGAAACCGACATCAATGGGCTCAAATTCATAATTTACTTCAATTTCTTCCCTTGCCTCTTCCTGCTCGGCATTGGAGGAGGAAATTTGCAGCAGATTGTTTTCAAGATGCAGCTTGACCCCTTTGAGCTTGTCGGTAGTCAGGATGGCGGCACGCTGCAGGCTGCTTTGCAAGGCTTCACGATTGATATTAAAACTACGGGTATAGTCGGTTGGAATGACCCGTTTGAAATCAGGGAATTTGCCTTCCACCAGCTTGGAAATAAGTTCCACATCACCAAAAGTGAAACGGATCTGGCCGGCCGCCAGGTCTATGGTGACGGGTTCATCGCTTTCATCAAGCAGGCGCTGCATTTCAAGAACGGTTTTACGTGGAACAATGACCTCGTGGCGCTCGCCAATGCTTTCAACCGTTTCGGCAGCATGGGCCAAACGGTGACCATCGGTGGCGACGGTGCGAACCATGCCTTCCTCAAACACCATGAGCATGCCATTCAGATAATAGCGGATGTCTTGCTGGGCCATGGCAAAGTGCACCATGTTAAACAGCTTGCGCAAGGTTTTTTGTGGCATGGACAGGCTCAGGTTCCAGCTTTCGGGCTGGGCAACCGTTGGGTATTCGGCACCGTCAAGAGTTTGCAGGGCAAAGCGGCTTTTGCCGGCATTGATCGACATTTTTCCGTCGTTCAGGCCCAGCTTGACTTCTCCGGTATTGGGCAGGGCCCGCAAGATATCCAGCAATTTACGTGCGGCAACCGTAGTGGATTCCACATCATCACCTACGCCAAAGTCGGCATGCGTGGTGATCTGGACCTCAAGATCGGTTGCAATGAATGCAACACGGTTACCTTCTTTTCGCAACAGGATATTTGCCAGAATGGGCATCGTATGCCTGCGTTCAACAATACCGGCCACTGTTGACAGCGGCTTGAGTACAGCATCTCGGGTAGCTTGTAGCAATTGCATGATTATCCTTTTAAGGTTTGTTCTAACACGTGTAATTGGTGATTCAACTCTGCGTTTTTCACGCGTGCTTCGGTTATTTTTCGTACGGCATGCAGAACGGTTGTGTGATCCCGTCCACCAAACAGGTCGCCAATTTCGGGCAGGCTTTTCTGGGTGAGCTCTTTGGCCAGATACATGGCAATTTGCCGTGGCATCGCAATATTGGCGGGACGCCGTTTGGAATACATTTCCTGAACCTTGATTTTATAAAAATCGGCCACGGTTTTCTGGATATTTTCAACGGTGATTTGCCCATTGGAAACAGACAGAAGATCTTTAAGCGCTTCCTTGCAAACTTCAACCGTAAAGGTTTTTAACCCGTGAAAACCTGCATAGGCAGACACTTTACTAAGAGCCCCTTCCAGTTCACGAACGTTGCTGCGCAAATGCTTCGCAATAAAGAACGCGGCTTCCTCTTTCAGGATAATGCCTGGCTTTTCTTCGGCCTTGCGAAGCAAAATGGCCACCCGCATTTCCAGCTCGGGGGGTTCGATATGGACGGTTAAACCAGAATCGAAACGGGAGGTAAGGCGGTTGCTGATATCCTGCAATTCACGCGGGTAGGTGTCGGACGTGATGATGATTTGCTTGTTTTGCGCCACCATGGTTTCGTACAGATAGAAGAACTCTTCCTGAGTACGGTCTTTTTTACGGAAAAACTGGATATCGTCAATCAGCAGCAGGTCGAGCGAATGGTAATAACGCTTGAACTCATCAAAGGTACTGGTACGGAATGACTTGACCAGATCCGAATAATATTGGTCGGCATGGATATACCGTACCCGGTTGACCTTGCCCGCCTTGATCAGGGCATTGCCAATCGCGTGCATCAGGTGGGTTTTACCCAGGCCGGTACTGCCGTAAATAAAAAACGGGTTATAAGCTGAAACGCCCGGTTTGTCGACAATTTGCGCCGAAGCGGCATTGGCCAGCTGGTTTGAGCGGCCTACCACCAGACTTTCGAAAGTCAGGTTGGGGTTGATATGCGAGCGCTTGTAAATGAAGTCTTCGGATTCGGTATTGCCAAATGAAGCGGTGGCCGGCACATTAGGCGCAGCGGACTCTATGATGACTTCGGGGCTTGTACCAAACGGCTGGGTATTCGTAACGGGTGCTGCCTGAACAGGGGCGGCCGGTGCGGGTGCCATGGCTACCGCGGCAGTTGCGCCAGACATGACAGGTGGCACCTGATTGGCACGCACCAGCTGGAACATGACCTTGACATCGGGACGATTGAACCACTGGGATGCCAATTCCTGAATTCGTGCCGTGTAATTGGTTTTGGCCCAGTTCTGCTTGATTGGCGTAGGCGCAGAAATGCGCAGCTCTCCCAGTTCTTCATCAAAACCAAGAGGAGCCAGCGGAAGCACCCACGCTTTCATTTGCTCGGGAGGAAGTTCCTGCGCCAATGCCTGGATACAGGATTGCCAAAACTCTTTCATATACGATCTACGATAAAAACGTTCTATTTTACCCTGACAAGCAAAAAGTTATCCACAACTTGAATAATTAATGGGAAATTTTCCACAAAGTGCGTTCTTTTCAAAAAAAGAACAGATTTTATGTTTTAATTACGGGAATTCAGCCTAAACCATTGACTAATCACTAATTATTTGATGAAATAAAAGGCTTTACAAAATTCTTTACACCGTTTGGATCATTTTTGGGTATCTTTGATAGTTTCAAATACTAAAAAGGGTCCTGAACAAGCTCTTAGCTCTTTATATTTGGAATTTCCATGAAACGTACATACCAACCATCAGTCACACGCCGTAAACGCACGCACGGCTTTCGCGTTCGCATGAAAACACGTGGCGGCCGCGCAGTTATCAACGCACGTCGTGCAAAAGGCCGCAAGCGTTTAGCTGTTTAATCCCAGCTGATTACAATTTAATAATCAGGTTGAACAGAAAGTGTGTTTACCCGTTAAACACATGGCTTTATTATCTGCTCGTCCCGATTCCTAAGCATGCCAAGCGCCTCCTATCCCAAAGCGGCGCGACTGCACCGCCCCTTAGAGTTCACCAATGCCCTGAAAGGTAAACGTGTATCTCGAGGGGCTTTGTTTACGCTTAGCAAAGCCAAACCAGTCTCCCCTCTTACCGAACCAATCGCCCGATTGGGGCTTGTTATCGCCAAACGGTTTGCTGCCAAAGCCACCACCCGCAACGCCATCAAAAGGGTTGCCCGTGAGTCTTTCAGACATTGCCGTCATGAGTTACCTGCCTGCGACTACGTTATTCGCCTGCATGGCAAGGTTACTCCCTGTACCCTTACCGAACTCAAGATAACCATACGGAAAGAAATCGACCATCATTTTGCAAAGGCAAAATCGGCATGATAAAGAAAATACTCATAGCACCTATCCGGTTCTACCGATATTTCTTAAGTCCCTGGATCGGACGTTCCTGCCGTTTCACGCCCACCTGCTCCGAATACATGATAGAAGCCATTGAAACCCATGGTGCAGCCAAAGGGCTGTATTTGGGTACACACCGGATCTGTCGCTGTAATCCGTGGTGCCAAGGTGGTCATGATCCTGTTCCCCCTGTTTCTGGCCGCTCCTCGCCTGAGAAGAGTCTTTTTCCCAAAGATTTGTTTTAAATTCAGGTGTTATACCCCTAGCTGGGTTAAACTGACGAGCTTTACTAACCGCTTAATAATGATCAGGTTA
>JBBADT010000042.1:0-25371 GCA_041656315.1 Advenella sp. | reverse complement strand
ATAGGTTGTACCGGCGGACAGCATCGATCTGTATACGTAGCAGAAGAACTGGCGAAGCGCTTCAGTTCACATCGACCCATACGCGTTCGACATCGTTCACAAGTACCAAAGAACCTTACATGAAGACCAAAACGCATCAACAACTTTTCCTGGCCCTATGTGTGACATTTTTCTCATACACCACGCATGCAGGCACCAGTGAAAAAGATTCACCCAAAGATGTCCTGGAAACAAAAGAAACCGCGCAGGTTGACCCTGCCAAAGACCTGAAAACCAGCAATTTCAGGATTACGGCCAATGGTATTTTCCCCGAAAGCAGCTATGACAAGGCTTATGGTGAAAACCTGCGCAGCCTGAACTCCGCTGACATTGATGCCCTTACAGAAAACGAGCCAGAGGAAATGACACCGGTATCAGGCACCGGTTTCAAGGCCCAGCCGTCACACCGCAGCCATGCCCGTGCCTATACCATCAAGGGCAAAGGCTATGTGCCGTTTGCCAATACCATTACCGATTTTTCCCAGGTGGGCACTGCCTCATGGTACGGCCCCGGCTTTCATGGCAAACGCACGGCCAATGGCGAAAAATACAACCAGAATTTAATGACCGCCGCCCATAAAGAGTTACCCCTGAACAGTGTGGTCAAGGTTACCCGCATTTCCACCGGTGAAAGCATTACTGTCCGGATCAACGATCGCGGCCCCTTCCATGGCAACCGCATTATTGACCTGTCTTATGGGGCGGCAAAAAAACTGGGCATTGTGAATAAAGGTAGCGACAAGGTCAAGGTCGAGCTCATCAAGAACAACGCCAAAGGCAGAAAAACCGGCAAAACCATGCTTTAAGCATTTTTCAGCTCAAGGGCGCGTGCATACACAGCATCACGCGCCAGTCCGGTTATTTGTGCGGCAATCTTCACACTGTCTTTAACCGAAACCGTTTCCAGCAATATTTTCAAGAGTTCGGTTGCCTTCACCATTTGCTCGTCTTCATCCGCTTTTGGCGCTGCCTCAAGGATCAGCACGAACTCACCCAGCTGACGGTGCGCATCTTGGGCAAACCAGGTCTCCAATTCACCAATAGGCAGAGTCACAATCTGTTCAAAGCGTTTGGTTAATTCACGGGCCACTGTTAACTGACGAGCGGCACCACATACCAGCAGCAAATCACGGCAAAAAGCCTGAATCCGGTGCGGTGATTCAAACATGACCACCGGTGCGTCCATCTGCCCCCATTTACGTAGCCATTGCTGCCTGGCTGCCGATTTTTGTGGAACAAACCCGGCAAACGCGAAGGTCGGGTTTTCATCACTGCTGACACCACTGCCCATTAGCGCCGCAATTACCGCGGACGCCCCTGGAATTGGCCTGACCAGCAAGCCCTGCTCCCTGACTTCACGCACGATACGCCCACCAGGATCACTGACCGCCGGTGCACCTGCATCTGATACCAGGGCCACCCGCTTACCTTCTCGCAAAAGACGGATAATTTCCTGTGCCGCACGTGCTTCGTTATGGCGATGCGCTGGCATTAAAGGCGTATTGATTCCCCAGGCATTAAGCAGAACTCGGGATGAGCGGGTATCTTCAGCGGCAATCACATCGGCCTGATTCAGGGCAAAAACCGCCCGGGGACTGATATCGGCCAGATTGCCAATTGGCGTTGCCACCACATACAGGCATGCCTGGGGCCAGCTTTGCTGTTCAAGATCTGCCATTACCTTTTTCCATGCTGCATGAAAAAGTCCCTCTTCTATCGCCATAGTGCCCTCTTTTTGTCAAAATAACTGCCAGGTAATCCCATCCGACATTATCGCTGATCACTTCCTTTGACTGCATAAAAAGACGCCTCCCATAAAAAATGACCACTTCCCATGACAACACCGTTTTTGAACTTGCACTGGCCGCACAGCAAAAACGGGCAAAGACCAGAAAACGCAAGCCCGCCACCCGCAAACCTTTTTATGACCATAAATTGTCGGCCAGGCAAACGATGGGCCTGCAGGCAGAACAACAAGCCATTGAATATCTTGAAAAGCAGGGTCTGAAAACAGTGGCGCAAAACCTGAACTGCCGGTTTGGTGAAATTGATGGCATCATGATTGATGGAGATACACTGGTGTTTATTGAGATCCGGTTACGCAACAGCAGGCGGTTCGGGGGTGCCGCCGCCAGCATTACCGTAGCCAAACAAAAACGCCTCCAAGCCAGTGCAGCGATTTATCTGCCGTTGCTCAGCCGTAAATACTTCGGAGGAAAAACCCCTTTATGCCGGTTTGACGCCGTTTGCATGGAGCAGGAACAGATAGAATGGATCAGGCATGCATTTTGAGCCATAACACGATCAACCTGATAAAATCACCTTACACTTCTGGCAAACAGCAGCATTGCCTATTACGTTTTAATGCATTAATCACAGGTATTTTTGCGCACTCGTGCGATAATCAGGGTCATGGATATTTCAACCAGAATCAATTTACATTTTCAAGACGCCATCCAGACAATGGAAAACAGCGCGTCCACGCTCATATCACCAATTGCGCAAAGTATCGATATATTGGTCCAGGCAATCAGCAACAATGCCAAAGTATTGGCCTGCGGCAACGGAGGCTCCGCCGCTGATGCCCAGCACTTCATTGCCGAGCTGGTCGGACGATTCGAGCGCGACCGGATTCCATTCGCAGGCATTTCCCTCAATACAGACACTTCCATCCTGACCGCAGTGGGCAACGATTATGGCTTTGATGTCATTTTCGAGCGCCAGGTACAGGCACTGGGGCAACCCGGTGATGTCCTGGTTGCCATGTCTACCAGCGGCAACTCAAGCAATGTCATCAAGGCAATCCAGGCCGCTCACGAACGGAACATGGCAGTCATCGCCCTGACCGGAAAAAATGGTGGCACAATTGCCGGCATGTTGACCGATTTCGATGTTCATCTTTGTGTTCCCCACGATCGCACCATGCGCATTCAGGAAGTGCATGGTTTGTTGCTGCATGTGTTGTGTGATGGTATTGATGCATTCTTATTAGGAGATATTTCATGAAATTAAAGCGTACAGCTCGAATTATTCGCCCTACCGCTTTACTTGCTGTTGTCCTGGGCTCCAGTACCCTGCTGTCCGCGTGCGTCCCCTTGCTGGTGGGCGGTGCGGCAACCACAACGGCGGTGGTCGTCTCTGACCGCCGCACCTCGGGCATGCAGCTGACCGACAAAAACATTGGCATTCGCACCGAAAGCCGCATTAGTGAAGAACTTAAAGATGCAGTTCGCATTAATGCCATGGCCTACAACCAGCGGGTCCTGTTAACCGGTGAAGCCTCTACCCTTGCCGCCAAAGAACGGGCCACTGCCATTGCCCGGGGCGTTCCCGATGTAAAAACCGTGCTTAATGAAGTGGTGGTTGCCCCGCCGGCGGCATTCAGTACCCGTGCCAATGACAGCTGGATAACCTCCAAAGTCAGAACGGAACTTCTCACCACCAAAAATGTCCCATCAAGTACCATTGATATCACCACCAGCCGGGGTGTTGTCTACCTGATGGGTCAGGTCACCCCCATCGAGGGAGACCGTGCCGCCTCGGCAGCAGCGGGTGTCAGTGGCGTTAACAGGGTTGTCAAAGTATTTGACCTGGTTTCAGATACGGGTACTGCCAGCC
The DNA here is from genome assembly GCA_041656315.1 of Advenella sp. Classification (GTDB taxonomy): domain Bacteria; phylum Pseudomonadota; class Gammaproteobacteria; order Burkholderiales; family Burkholderiaceae_B; genus Advenella. The sequence continues at coordinate 21,714 of JBBADT010000042.1, read as the reverse complement.
ATTCATCCGTTACATCATCAAGCGGTAGCATGACAGTCCCTGGAACAGAAGTTAATCCGTCCACGACTCAAACCTATCCTTTGAACTGATGAAAAAATTTATTGTTTCCCTTATTGTTGCCTTGGCCGGCATAGGTGCTTGGTTTACCCTGAGCTCAACCGAAGCCGCCCCCAATGTCACCTTTACCAGCCTCGAGGGCAAGCAGTTTCAAACCAGCGATCTGCAAGGCAAGGTGGTATTGGTCAAATTCTGGGCAACCAATTGTGTTACCTGCATCCAGCAAATGCCCGACACTATTGCCTATCACAACAAATACAAAGAACAGGGCTACGACACCATCGCTGTTGCCATGGCTTACGACCCCGAGCCTTTCGTCAAGAACTACACCCGTGACAACAAGCTGCCCTTTACGGTTACACTTGACAAAGATGGCAGCGTTGCCAAAGCCTTTGATGATATTAAATTTACGCCCGTCTCATTCCTGCTCGACCGGCAAGGCAATATTGTGAAGCGCTACATTGGCAATTATGATAAAGCCATCTTTGAAAAAACCTTGCAGGATACGCTTGCCAAAACCTGATTCCGTTTAACTTTTTTAAATTGTGACCAAAAAATGACCGACATTTTGCCACAGGATATCAATGTTGTTCCGCCCTCTGTAAAAGCGGATATCATTTCAGAATCCCTGCCTTATATTCGCCGTTTTCATGGCAAAACCGTTGTTATCAAATATGGTGGCAACGCAATGATAGAGGAAAGCCTGCAACGCAGTTTTGCGCGCGACGTAGTCCTGCTCAAACTCATTGGCCTGAACCCCATTGTCATCCACGGTGGTGGCCCGCAAATCGACAGCGCCCTCAAGCGTCTGGGTAAAAATGGCAACTTCATCCAGGGCATGCGTGTGACTGATGCCGATACCATGGAAGTGGTTGAATGGGTTCTGGGCGGTCAGGTCCAGCAGGACATCGTCATGATGATCAACGAAGCCGGTGGCAAGGCTGTTGGCCTAACCGGCAAGGATGGCGGCCTCATTCAGGCACGCAAAAAATTAATGCCCAACCGGGAAAATCCCGATGAGCCTTTGGATATCGGTTTTGTGGGTGATATCACCAGTATTGACCCATCCGTTGTCAAGGCCCTGCAAGATGACCAGTTCATCCCTGTAATCTCGCCCATTGGTTACGATCCCGAAGACGGTAATGTTTACAACATCAATGCTGACGTAGTGGCAGGCAAAATGGCCGAAGTCCTGCTGGCTGAAAAGCTCCTGATGATGACCAATACACCAGGCGTGCTCGATAAATCAGGTAATCTGCTGCGTCGTCTTTCCGCCAAAGTTATTGATGAGCTTTTCGCCGATGGCACCATCTCCGGTGGCATGTTACCCAAAATTTCATCCGCCCTTGACGCTGCCAGAAACGGTGTAAACTCCGTCCACATCCTTGATGGCCGAGTTCCGCATTGTCTGTTGCTGGAAATCCTGACCGATAAAGGCGTAGGCACCATGATTACCGCCTAGGCATGCGCTGTTCCAACCTGATCAAGCCGTTAAGCGCAAAAGTCATACACCGAAAAACCGATCGTGTATGGCTTTTTGACCTGGACAACACCCTGCACGATGCCTCTCATGCCGTTTTTGCCCAAATTGATGTCAGCATGACCAAGGCTATCATGAAAGCACTGGGTATCGGTTTTGTACCGGCCACCGCGCTGCGGCAAAAATACTGGGAACGCTACGGCGCCACCATGATTGGCATGGAACGCCATCACGGCGTTAATGCCTCACGATTCCTGCATATGAGTCATGACTTTCATGCGCCCGATTTTGTCAAACCAGAACGAAATCTGGCAGGGTTATTGCAAAATGCACCCGGCATCAAATACATCCTCACCAATGCTCCGCACAATTATGCCTGCTCGGTCCTGGACACCTTGGGCATCCGCCATTGCTTTGCCGGCATCTGTTCCATTGACCAAATGCGCCTGCAAGGCACCTTTCGGCCCAAACCATCACCCACGTTAATGCATCAGCTGCTGTGCCAGCTAAAGTGCAAACCCACCGAAACCATCTTGGTTGAAGACACCCTGAAAAACCTGAAGATTGCCAAACAGCTGCATATGAAAACCGTACACATCTTCAATGCCGGCACTCCCTTCAGCTCAAAGCATATAATCCGCCCAGCTTATGTTGACCTGCGGGTAAAGTCGGTACACGAGCTTTTGCGCCACCCGTTTTCTTATACCTAAAAATGCCGGCATATATACGCCGGCCTTTTTAGGTACGAAATAGATATTAACGTTTAATTCTGGCTAAGCACCTGGTTTTGCCTGTCCAGGACTTCATTAATGTTTTTTGCTGGCATATAACCATTGATACGGCTGCCATCCCCAAAAAACATGGCGGGGGTTCCCTGGACGCCCAGATCCCTGCCCAAGGCAAGAATACCGCTGATGGGGGTTTCTTCACATTCTGCCGCTGGCGGGGTCTCGTTCTTGCCCATCCAGTTTCCCCATGCTTGCGCCTGATCTTTGGCACACCAGATATTTTTGGCTTTCACCATGGAGTCCGGCGCCAGGATAGGCATCAGGAAAGTATAAACCGTGACGTTATCAACCTCCTCGAACTCCTTATACAGCTTTTTACAATAGCCGCAATTGGGATCTTCAAAAATGGCCACTTTTCTTTCGCCATTGCCAATAACCCGTTTTACCGCCTTTTCAATTGGCAAGGTTTCAAAAGGGACTTCGGATAATTTGGCCACCCTTTCACTGGTGACATCGGCTTTGGTCTTGGCATCAATCAGGTTGCCGGCAATCACAAAATCGGCTTTTTCAGTGGTGTACACAATATTGGTGCCCATCTGAACTTCATAAATACCCGCATAAGGGGTTTGCTCTACAGCGGTTACTTCAACTTCAAAGGCCGAGGCAATGGCCGCTTTAATGCTGTCCGTGGTGTTTGTTGTCTCTTGCGCCAGCAGGGGTGACGAAACCAGCCCCAGCAAACAACAAACCGTCAACGCCTTGCGCCTTGCCCATTTATTCAAATCCAATTTCATTCCAACAATTTCCTGTGAGGGGCGGATCCTGACCCGCCTTTGATAAATTAAAGCCCCGAGGCCGCCGCGATCAAACGCTGTTTAACAAACGGCAAGCGCTGCACTACGTCCATTCCGGTATTGCGCAAAAAGGCCAAAGGCCCGGATGACGGTGAAGAAAAAAGCTTGTGCAGGCCATCGGTGGCCAACCGCATAGCCAGAATAGCTTCCGCGCGCTCGGTTTGATAGCGCTCAAGTACCCTAAGATCGCCAAACGACCGGAAAGGTTCCTTTTGTGCCAGAATGCGGCATAAAACCTGTGCATCAACCAGACCAAGATTAAGGCCCTGCCCCGCCAAGGGGTGCACGCGATGAGCGGCATCCCCTACCAGGGCAATACCCGGTGCAGTCATTTTTGCTTTTTCAAGGGTAAGTGGAAAACCATACAAAGGGCTGCGTACGCTGACCCTGCCCAACCTGCCTTGCGTAATTTCGTCAAGCTTACGGGGCAACTCGATGGCCAGCTGTTCGGGATCCATGGCCAGGAGCACATTAGCCTGCTCTTCACGCAATGACCACACCATGGAAACCTGATGGCCATCACGGGTATCGGGTAATGGCAGGAATGCCAGGATACCGTTGGGCCTGAACCATTGAATGGCCGTATTCAAATGCGGTTTTTCGGTGGTAAGCTGCAAGACCAGGCCGGTATCACCATAAGGCTTGGCCTCATGCGCCAGCGCTGCCGCCTTGCGCAATGGAGAACGGGCGCCATCGGCACCGATGAACAGGTCGGCCTGAACCGTCTTGCCTTTTTCCGTAACCACTTGCCCTGGCGAATAGCTTTGCATTTTGTCGTCAATCCAGGGCACACCAAAGATTTGCACCGCCTGGAACAGGGCCTGTTCTATTTCCCCGGATTCCATGATCCAGGCCAACTCGGCCTGTGCCGCCTGCCAGGCATCCAGTACAACCATGCCGTCCCGGTCCCCATGGATTTCCATGCTTTCAACCGGCACAATACGTTCGGCAGGGATAGAGTTCCAGACTCCCAGTTCTTGCAGAAACAGCTGACTGGCTGAAGAAATTGCATAAACTCTTGGATGGTACTGTTCTCCCAGGTTAGCCATAGGCTTTTTCCGGGGACCCAGCAAACACACATTTACTCTTTGCCTGGCCAAGGCCAGCGCGCAGGACAGCCCAACAATACCGCCCCCACAAACCACTACATCATATTTACTCATCTTGCACTCGGTGCTCCAGCCTGTTTAGGCCATAAAATCCAAACCTCTCCCTGCTGCTTCATTTTACCAGCCATATCGCCGGCCTCGGGGCCACTACCCCAGAAAAAATCAGTCCGTGCAGCGCCCTTGATGGCAGCCCCCGTATCCTGGGCAAAAACCACCGTTTTCAATGGCGCGGCTGAACCCGGCCGGGTGGTGGATAAAAAGAGGGGAGAACCCAGTGGCACAAACGTGGGATCAACCGCCACCGATCGTTGGGCAATTAAAGGAATACCATAGGCTCCTTTAGGTCCAACAGCTTCATCGGTCACTTTTTCAGGACGGAAAAACACCATGGCCTGATTGGCATTCAACATTTCATGAACACGATCGGGATTGGCCTTGGCCCAAGCCTTGATATTTTGCATGGATGCCTGGCTGATGGGCAACTCACCCTTATCCGCCAGCCATTTTCCAATTGAGGTATAAGGACGCCCGTTATGATCGGCATAAGCCAGGCGCAGGGTTTCACCATTATCAAGCAGGACACGCCCTGAACCCTGGATTTGCAGGAAAAATGCTTCGACGGGGTCATCGAGCCAGGCAATAACCGGGGGTTTATTGGCGCTGGCATTGATTTGCTCACGGGTATCGTAAGGCACCACTTTATTGTCTACCCGTTTTCCGCGGATGCGTTTGCCTGCCAATTCAGGGTAGACACTACCCAGATCGATGGTTAGCAAATCGGCGGGCGGTGCGTACATGGGCCATTGATAGACGCCCCCTTGTGACAGGGAGCCCCTGACCACCGGTTCATAATAACCGGTCACGGTATTGCTACTGCCATTTGCACCAGAAACCTTCCAGGGCTGCAAATGGGTTTCAAGGAAATTTTTCACAAAAACGGCATCATTGCTGCGGGCTGGTTGCCCCGATTCGGCAACGGCCTTGCAAACGGGCTGCCACGCCTGTGGTGTGGCGCGCGCGGGGATCGTCAGGGAACCGGAAATGGGTCGCATCAGGCCCCGGCAGTTATTTAACAAAGTCAGCCAGAGATTATCAACCTGCGCCTGTTCCCAGCCGGGCAGATCGGACCAGGATGCCCGGGTATACTGACCTGACAATTTGCGTGGTGCGGTTTGCGCAAAGGAAGACAACGGAGGCACTGTCAAAGGCGCATCAATGGCTGGCACTTCGGGTGCTTCGCCAGAGACAAAAGGGGTGCCGCCCGAACAGGCAACCAGCAAAACAGCCGAACTGACTGAAAGGGCAAGAAGACGAAGTTTCATCATTATTCTTTTCCGTTCTTAATGTAAGGTGCGGGGTACGGTCAACACGAATTCGGGAATATCGACATCGAAAGGGATACCGTTTTCGCCCACACAGTGATAACTGCCCTTCATAGTGCCGTAAGGCGTGCTAAGCGGGCAACCGCTGGTGTACTCAAAGGTATCGCCTACGGCAATCAGCGGCTGTTGTCCGATCACTCCAAGCCCCCTGACTTCCTGGACCTGCTCGTTGCCATCCTTGATAATCCAGTGCCGGCTGATGACTTGTGCCGCAAACAAACCGTTATTCCTGATACGTACTGTGTAAATAAAAAAATACTGCCTTTTTTCAGGATCCGATTGCTCCGGCAGATATTGCGCAATGACCTCAACCTCGATGCTATCAGATTTCAAAAGAATTCTCCTGAATGAATTATCACACTATTTTATGTGAAATAATAACCTCTTATTGTACTTCCACCATCTCAAATTACGAAAAATCATCATGTCATTACAGCATGTTACCCGAATTGCGCCCAGCATCCTGTCCGCCGATTTCGCCCGTCTGGGTGAAGAAGTCCGCGATGTCGTTCAAGCCGGTGCCGACTGGATCCATTTTGATGTCATGGACAACCATTATGTCCCCAACCTGACCATCGGCCCAATGGTTTGCGAAGCCATTCGTCCTCATACCACCGCCCCCATTGATGTCCACCTGATGTGTGAACCGGTTGACAGCCTGATCCCCATGTTTGCCAAGGCAGGTGCCAACATAATCACCTTCCACCCTGAAGCTTCCCGTCACCTGGACCGCAGCCTGGGTCTTATCCGTGACCATGGCTGCAAGGCAGGCCTGGTTTTCAATCCCGGCACCCCGCTTGGTTTCATGGACCATGTCATGGACAAACTGGACGTGATCCTGCTGATGTCAGTAAACCCGGGTTTTGGCGGACAAAAATTCATTCCCAACACCCTGGACAAACTGCGCCAGGCCAGGGCTCGCATAGACCAGTGGCAAAACACAGGTGGCCAAGCCATTCTACTCGAAGTTGACGGTGGCGTAAAAACCGACAACATTGCCCAGATCCGTGCTGCCGGTGCAGACACCTTTGTGGCCGGCTCAGCCATTTTCGGCCAGAAAGATTATGCCTCCATCATCGCTGAAATGCGTCGTGAAATCGCCAAAGGCGAAGCTGCGGCTGTCGCTTCAATATAAAGGCAGGCCATGAGCATTAACGCCGTACTTATCGACCTTGACGGAACCCTGGTAGACAGCATCCCCGACCTTGCGCATGCCGCCAATGCCATGCGCCTGGAACTGGGCATGCATACCCTGGGACAAGATGTGATTGCCAGCTTTGTAGGCAAAGGCATCGACAACCTGATTATCCGCACCATCAATGCCAGTCTTGACAACAAGGAACTTCCTCCTGAAATGTTCAATCAGGCCAGGGAGATTTTCGTCCGGCATTACCATCTGGTTAACGGTGATGGCAGTACGGTTTACCCCGGTGTCATCGATGGCCTGAAAGCCATGAAGGCGCAAGGCCTTAAACTGGCCGTAGTCACCAATAAGGCCGAAGCCTTCACCCTGCCCCTGTTAACCCAAACCGGTCTGATCGGTTTTTTTGACACGGTTGTGTCCGGTGATACCTGCGCAAGAAAAAAACCACATCCCGAACCGTTATTGTACGCCTGCGAAAAACTGGGCCATCCGCCTGAAAACAGCGTATTTATTGGCGATTCCATTAACGATGTGCAGGCGGCACAGGCTGCTGGCATGCCTGTTTTAATCCTGCCTTATGGGTATAACGAAGGAAACAGTGTACAAACCCTTAAAGTAGATGCTATTATTGATTCCATGACGAGCGCAGCCCAATGGCTGGCAAATCAATGACAGATTCAGGAAAACAGCAACGCCCATGAAAACTCCTTTTAATGCATTCGCTTCTTCTTATTGCGCCAATTATTGGCGCTGGTGGCGTTTGTGTTCCGGGATTTTCAAGTAAAAAGGCGCGTCCACGCATCCTTAACGTCAATCAAGCAGTAAACAAAATTCCCGGTAACCTGTATGGCTAGACCGGGTTTTTTTATTTCTGCCCGGTCTAATTGAAAAAAAATGAGACCACTATGATGACTGAAATTGAATTCAACGCATTAGCAGCACAAGGCTACAACCGCATTCCGATCGTCAAGGAAACCTACGCAGACCTGGATACCACCTTGGGGATTTACCTCAAACTGGCCCATACCGGCAAAGAATCCGGCCGCATGACCTGCCTGCTAGAGTCGGTGGTAGGCGGAGAACAGTTTGGCCGCTACTCATTTATTGGCTTGCCTGCCAAAACCGTCATCAAGGCAAGCGGACAACACACCGAAGTCATTACCGATGGCCAGGTGGTTGAAACCCATGAAGGGGATCCACTTGAATTCATCAAAAATTTCCAGCAACGTTTCAAGGTAGCAACCCGCCCTGGCATTCCCCGTTTTGCAGGTGGCCTGGCCGGTTACTTCGGCTACGATACCGTCCGCAACATCGAACCCAGCCTTGGCCCTGCCGTCAAACCTTTCCCGCATGGCCAGGAAGAAGGCATCCCCGACATCATGCTGATGCAAGTTGACGAACTGGTCATTGTAGACAACGTGATTGGTCGCACCTATCTGATGATCTATGCCGATCCGTCCGTACCTGAAAGCTATAGCAAAGCCCAAAAACGCCTTCTTAAACTGCGTACCATGCTGCGCAAACCGGTTGAAATTCCCTATAGCCTGCCCAGCATGGTCACCGAAGAAATCCGTGACTTCAAGAAACAGGACTACATCAATGCCGTCCTGAAAGCCAAGGAGCATATTGCTGCCGGTGATTTGATGCAGGTCCAGGTGGGCCAGGTGATTGCCAAGCCATTCCGCGACTCCCCCCTTTCCCTGTACCGGGCCCTGCGTTCCCTGAACCCCTCCCCGTACATGTATTTCTGGAACTTCGGTGATTTCCACGTTGTAGGCTCCTCACCCGAAACCCTGGTTCGCCAGGAAGTTTTCCTGGATGAAAACAAACAAGAACAGTCCTCCATTACCATCCGTCCGCTGGCTGGCACCCGCAAGCGCGGTGAGACCCCCTCGGAAGATGCCGCACTGGCTGAAGAACTAAAGGCCGACCCCAAGGAAATTGCCGAGCATGTCATGCTGATTGACCTGGCCCGCAACGATGTGGGCCGCGTGGCACAAACCGGCACGGTCGAAGTCTCCGACCAGATGAATATTGAGCGCTATTCACACGTGATGCACCTGGTTTCCAATGTCAAGGGCACACTCAAGCCAGGCATGGGCGCCATCGATGTCCTGCGCGCCTCTTTTCCTGCCGGCACCCTGACCGGCGCCCCCAAAGTCAAGGCCATGGAAATCATCGACGAACTTGAACCGGTACGCCGTGGCGTATACGGTGGCGCGGCCGGTTACTTAAGCTACAACGGCACCATGGATGTGGCCATTGCGATTCGTACCGGCGTGATTAAAAACGGCATGCTTTACGTACAGGCCGCCGCCGGCATTGTGGCCGACTCCGACCCCGAAAAAGAATGGCTCGAAACCGAAGCCAAGGCACGCGCCGTGCTGCGTGCGGCCGAACAGGTCCAGTACGGCCTTGATCAACCCGTTTAACAGTACAAAAAAAGGATAACAACATGTTGCTGATGCTTGATAACTATGATTCATTCACCTATAACCTGGTGCAGTATTTTGGCGAACTGGGCGAAGACGTTAAGGTCGTGCGCAATGACCAGATGACTGTTGAGGAAATTGCCGCCCTGGACCCGGACCTGATTTGCGTTTCACCCGGCCCCTGCTCGCCCGCCGAAGCAGGCATATCCGTGGAGCTGATCAAACACTTTGCCGGCAAAAAACCCATCCTGGGCGTTTGCCTGGGACACCAGTCCATTGGTGCCGCCTTTGGCGGGAACATCATCCGTGCCAAACAAATCATGCACGGCAAAACCTCCCCCATCACCCATACCGGCACCGATGTTTTCAAGGGCCTGCCATCCCCCTTCACGGTTACCCGCTATCACTCGCTGGCCATTGAACGCGAAACCCTGCCCGACTGCCTGAGCGTCACGGCCGAAACCGCAGACGGTGAAATCATGGGTGTGGCCCACAAAACATTGCCCATTTACGGCGTGCAATTCCACCCCGAATCGGTCCTTAGCGAGCATGGACACGCCTTATTGCAAAACTTTCTGGATATGAACAAAAAATGAAAATCACCTATACTGAAGCGCTCACCCGCTGTATTGAACACCGCGAAATTTTCCATGACGAAATGCTGCACCTGATGCGTCAGCTGATGAATGGCGAAGTCCCTGAAACCATTGCCAGTGCCCTGCTGATGGGCCTGCGGGTTAAAAAGGAAACTGTTGGCGAACTGACCGCCGCGGCAACCGTCATGCGCGAGTTTGCCACCCCGGTCAACCTTGACAACACCGATGACCTGCTGGACATGTGCGGTACCGGTGGCGATGGCAGCAACACCTTCAACATTTCAACCACGGCCATGTTCGTTGCCGCGGCAGCTGGCGTTAAAATCGCCAAGCACGGCAACCGCAGCGCCTCATCCTCTTCTGGCAGTGCCGATGCGCTGGAAGCCATGGGTGCCAATATCGAACTGCAGCCCGACCAGGTTCGCGAGTGTATTGAAAACATCGGCATCGGCTTTATGTACGCGCCTCATCACCATGCCAGCATGAAAAATGTAGCCGCGGTACGCAAGGCGCTGGGCGTTCGGACCATGTTCAATATCCTGGGCCCCCTAACCAACCCGGCCAAGGCCGGCAACCAGCTCATGGGCGTCTTCCACCCCGATCTGGTAGGTATTCAGGTTCGCGTTCTGCAACAGCTGGGCGCCAAACACGTCCTCATCATCCACGGCCTTGATGGCATGGACGAAGCCTCTTTGGGTGCTGCAACCCTGGTTGGCGAACTGAAAAATGGCGAAGTCAGTGAATACAAAATCCACCCTGAAGACTTTGGCATGCAAATGGTTTCCAACCGCAGCCTGAAAGTGGCCAACCGGGAAGAGTCCCTGGAAAAAATGCGCGAAGCCCTGGATAACCGTGAAGGAGCGGCAAGGGATATTGTTATCCTTAACGCCGGCCTGGCCATTTACACTGGTAACAAGGCAGATTCAATCAAGGATGGCATCAACCAGGCACGTGAATTGATTGCATCCGGCGCGGCACGGGATAAAATGGAAGAATTCTGTGCATTCACAAGGAAATTCAACTCATGAGCGATATTTTAGCCAATATTCTGGCCGTTAAAAAAGAAGAGGTTTCTTCCCAGAAACAGATCCGCAGTGAAGCGGACTTGCTGCGTGAAGCCCAGGCCCGTCAGGACGTCCGTGGGTTTGCCAATGCCCTGCGTGAAAAAATTGATGCCTGCAAGGCAGCGGTTATTACTGAAATCAAAAAAGCCTCCCCCTCCAAAGGCGTTATCAGGGAAAACTTCAACCCACCAGAGATCGCTCGCAGCTATGCCGCCAATGGCGCTACCTGTCTGTCCGTCTTAACCGATGTCCAGTTTTTCCAGGGTTCCAACGATTACCTGCGCCAGGCCCGTGCTGCTTGTCCGCTGCCCGTATTGCGCAAGGATTTCATTATCGACCCCTACCAGATCATCAATGCCCGCGCCATGGGTGCCGACTGCATTTTGCTGATTGTGTCCGCACTAACCAAAGAGCAACTCAGGGAATTTGAAAAGCTGGCGTTTGAACTGGGCATGGATGTGCTGGTCGAAGTCCATGATCGCAACGAACTGGAAGTGGCCCTGGAACTTAAAACCCCGCTCATTGGCATCAATAACCGTAACCTGCGTACCTTTGAAACCTCGTTGCAGAACACGCTGGATCTTTTGCCACTCATTCCCGACAACCGCTATGTCATTACTGAAAGCGGCATTCACTCGCATGAAGACATTCAAAAAATGAAAGACCATCATGTGTATGGCTTTTTGATTGGCGAGGCCTTCATGCGAGAACCCGACCCAGGCTTGGCCCTGGCCGATTTCATCAGGGAATAACTCAATGACTGACTCATGCGTACTATGCAGGGCCAGCGATGAACTGCTTATTTGGCAAAATGAGCAGGTTCGCGTTATTGACGCCGGTGACGTGGACTACCCCTGCTATACCCGTGTCATCTGGCAGCAGCACGTCAAGGAAATGACTGACCTGTCCCCCGCCGAACAAATGATATTCATGCGTTTTGTTTTTTGTGTTGAATCTGTTCAGCGACACGTGCTCACACCGGACAAAATCAATCTGGCACAATTTGGCACCATGGTACCGCATTTGCACTGGCATATTATTCCCCGTTTCAGGCAAGACCGGCATTTTCCTGGCTCCACCTGGGGCAACCCACGCTTTACCCATAGCGAGGCACCGGCCGAGTGGCAAGATCATTTAAGCCAAATGAACCACCTGAAACCGGCCTATCACCAAGCACTTGTCCTTGCATTGGCAGAAATCTGAATGTCTGCATCAAACAACTTCAACGGCTCACTGCCTGATCAGCTCATGCGCTGCCATCCTCAATGGCAGGCCCTGTTCAACCAGCCATCGCTTAAGCCGGTCCTTGAAAATATCAACCATTTCCTGAGCGAACGGCTGCAGGCAGGGGCAACTATCTATCCCGCAGCACCGTTAAAAATATTCGAGCAGCTTGGGCCTGAAGATACCCGGGTCGTCATCCTGGGCCAGGACCCTTACCATGGCCCAGGCCAGGCGCAAGGACTGGCTTTTTCCGTACCGGACCAGATCCGGACACCACCCAGCCTGCGTAATATTTTCAAGGAACTGGCCAGAGAATACAACAATATCAAAATTGAAGGAAATGACCTGAATGCCTGGGTCAGCCAGGGTGTCATGCTGCTCAATACGGTACTTACCGTTGAAAACGCGCAACCGGCCTCTCATGCAAGGTTGGGCTGGCACAGCATTACAGATGCTGTCATCAGCCATCTTGCCAACCAGGCACATTGTGTTTTCCTGTTATGGGGCGCCCATGCCCAAAGCAAAATTCCCCTGATCATGGCAGGCCAGGGCAAGCACCTTATCCTGAAAAGCAACCATCCCTCTCCATTATCAGCCAGCCGCCCCCCTGAACCTTTTCTTGGCAATGGCCACTTCAAGGCCTGCAATGAATGGCTTTCAGCCAATGCACTGCCCCCTGTCAACTGGTCACTGACACACAATGATACAAAACAAAAACAACAACTTGACTTAAATATCTGATTTAATGTCTTTTAATCTTTACAAGTTAGTAAAAACCCTTTATCATTCAACTCTTACTGCAAATTGATTGGCATTTTTTACTTCAGCAGTGAATTCAGTAGTTAATGTAATGGCTTAATATTTAGCCCATATGCCAACCATCATCGCTCCTACCTCCTGACCTGCGCTGTTTCAATACATCCATTGGTTGATCCGGTCGGCACGATGCTCCGATCAACAACTCGTCTGGCCTTACCCCTTACGTTTTCTGTTTGCTCACACATTCATACTTAGCATGAATCGCGTTTTATCGTGTTCGTTCATGCCTGTGGTATTTGATGTTTCTGCGCAAAACAGACACATCCCCAGGCTTGTTACCTAACACTTTAAGGACATTTATGTCATTTGACACTCTTGGTTTATCGCCCATTCTTTTATCTGCACTGAAAAAATCCGGTTATACCGAACCGACCTCCGTGCAGTCCGCCTCTATTCCACAGGCACTGGAAGGGCATGACCTGATTGTTTCTGCCCAAACCGGCAGTGGCAAAACAGCAGCTTTCATGCTGCCTTCCCTGAATCGCATCGCCAACATGCCCGCCAACAAAGGCGCAGGCGTACAGGTTTTGGTACTGACCCCAACGCGTGAGTTGGCCCAGCAAGTAGCTGAAGCGACAAAAACCTATGGCCAAGGCATTCAGGACTTGCGTATTGCCACCGTTGTAGGCGGCATGCCCTATGGCGCGCAAATCAAAATGCTTTCCCGTCGCGTAGACGTGCTGGTTGCAACACCTGGCCGTTTAATTGATCATTTGAATGCCAAACGCGTGAACCTGTCACAGGTACACACCCTGATTCTTGACGAAGCCGATCGCATGCTGGACATGGGTTTCATTGAAGATATTGAAAGCATTGTGGCCAAAACACCGGCCAGCCGCCAAACCCTGATGTTCTCTGCAACATTCGAAGGTTCGGTTGCCCGCCTGGCCGCAGACATGCTGAACGAACCCAAACGCATTGATATTTCAAACCAGAAGCAAAAACACACCAATATCACACAAACCCTGCTGTACGCAGATGATGCTGCACACAAAATGCGCCTGCTTGACCACCTGCTGCGTGATGCTTCCGTTGACCAGGCCATTGTTTTCACCGCAACCAAACGCGGTGCGGACGCCCTGGCTGATCGCCTTGACGAAGAAGGCTTCTCGGCATCAGCCCTGCATGGCGACATGAACCAGCGCCAGCGTACCCGCACACTGACACAGTTGCAACGTGGCCGTCTGCGCGTTCTGGTCGCCACCGATGTGGCCGCACGTGGTATTGACGTGCAAGGCATTAGTCACGCGATCAACTATGACCTGCCCATGCAGGCTGAAGACTACGTTCACCGCATTGGCCGTACCGGTCGTGCAGGCAGAAGCGGTCTGGCCTTTACACTGGCAACCCATAGCGAAAAACACAAAATCCGTCGTATCGAACACTTCATTGGTCAAACGCTTAATGCAGAAACCATTGAAGGCCTGGAGCCCACCAAAACCGCAGAAAGCTCACGCGGACGCAAAAGTGGCAAAGGTGGCGGCCGTAATGGTGGCGGTGAGCGCAGGTTCAATAAAGGTAAAGACCAGTCCCGTTCGGGCTTTGCCATGAGAAAAGGCGATCAGGAAAGATCTTTTGACAAACCCCGCGCTGAATTTGGTGACCGTCCTGCCCGCGCAGAACGTCCTGCTTTTGGTGACCGTCCCGCCCGTACAGAGCGCCCTTCTTTTGGTGACCGCCCAGCCCGCGCGGCTAACGGTGATCGTCCTTCTTATGGCGACCGTCCTGCCCGTGCTGGCTTCAGCGGTGATCGCCCCTCTTTTGGTGATCGTCCTGCCAAAGCCGGCTTTGGTGACCGCCCAGCACGTGCTGGCTTCGGTGGTGATCGCCCTGCCAGGGAAGGCCGTCCGGCATCACGCGGCAGTGATCGTCCGTTTGGTAAAGGCAACAAAGAATCTTTCTCTCGCGGCAAGAAAAAACCAGCACCTCGCGCCTGGGCATAATCAAACCGTTTAGTTAAGATGTAAATTAAAGGGAATCGCTTTATCACGATTCCCTTTTTTTATTCAGGCATTTATTGAAATAATTAATTTTAATTTAACCTTGAACCACTACCCCATCATCCAGCAATTGCCGGATACGCTCGCCACTGACCCCCCATTCGCGCAACACTTCTACCGTATGCTGGCCAGCTGTTGGCGATGGGTGGCGGATGGCAAACTCAAAGCCGCTCATTTTAAACGGGCTACCCAGTTGCCTTACCGTTTCACCCTGTTCATTGATTGACTCAAGAACCATGCCCCGTTCTTTAAAGTGGGCATCATTGGCGGTTTCACCCATGTTTAATACAGGTGTGACACAACAATCACTGCCAGCCAGCTTTTCACTCCACCAGGCAAAGTCGTGGGTCGCAATTAACTGGCCTAGTTCCTGTTTCGCGTAATTAACCTGTGCTGGATCGGGCGCGTCATGAAATGGCTTCAGGTCTTCACGCCCTATCAGCTCACAAAACTCATCCCAGAATTTTTTCTCAAAAGCACCAACGGCAATATAGCGCCCATCAGCGGTTTCATAGAAACCATAATAGACTGCCGCCCCCGTTAACTTGGTAGCACCCGCAGGGGTAGCCTGCCCAAATTCATTCAATGAGGCCATTGGTAAACCGGCATACGCCAGAATACCATCAGAAAAGGAAATATCCACCAACCGTCCCTTGCCGGTGCGCTGGGCATCAAACAGGGCGGCCAGTATCCCGATAGATGCCGTAGAGGCACCACCCAGCAGATCAGCCAAAGGAAGATTGGACAACGCCGGCTTGCCAGTACCATTACCCATCTGGTCGGCAACACCGGCCCTGGCAATATAGTTAATATCATGACCGGCAGCCTGACTGTAAGGGCCGGTTTGTCCATAGCCGCTCATGCTGCAATACACAATGGCCGGATTCCGCTGTTTGACCTCCTCATAGCCAACCCCCAGGCGATTCATGACACCCGGCCTGAACCCTTCGATCACCACATCGGCTTTTTCACAAAGATCCAGAAACAAGGCCTTGCCTTCCTCTTTTTTCAAATTCAGCTGCAAGCCCCGTTTATTCCGGTTTACCTGAGAGCGCAAGGCAGTCCAGGCGTAGTCACCGGCACCGGTATCTTCCAGCTTGACCACCTCGGCACCCATATCGGCCAGATGCATGGCACAAGCCGGTCCGGGCAGCAAACGGGTTAAATCCAGCACCCTGACTCCTTGCAGTGGTGCGCCTGAAATCTGCGTCATACTTTTTCTCCTGTTATGTCATTTTGTTCTGCCTGCAATTTACGCCACATGATTTTACCGGTATTGGATTTTGGCAATACCTCAACAAATTCAAGCAGTCTGGGGGCTTTGTAAACCGCCATGTTTTCCCTGGCCCAGGCAATCAAATCCTGTTCCGACAATTTACCCTCGTATTCCGGCTTCAGAACCACCAGCGCTTTCACGACCTCACCCTTGACGCTATCCTGGATACCTACAATACATACCTCATGAATGGCAAGGTGATCATAGAATGTATTTTCCACTTCGCTGGGCCAGACTTTATACCCGGATACGTTGATCATCCGCTTAAGACGGTCACACATGAAGAAATAACCCTCTTCATCAATCCTTGCCAAATCGCCGGTACGGAAGAAAATCCGGCCGTCACGCTCCAGAAAGGACTCCTGATTGGCCTGTTCATTTTGCCAATATCCTTTCATGACCTGCGGACCACTGGTAATAAGCTCGCCAACCTCACCCTGCGGCAACTCCTGCAAGGTCCCAGGATCAACAATACGCGAATCAACCCCTTGGGTAGGTATACCCAGGCACTGGCGTTTACTGTGTTCAAGCGGATTACAATGCAGGAAAGAAGCGGTTTCGGTCATGCCGTAACCCTCATTGTAAACAATGCCAAAACGCGTTTTAAGCATGGCGGCAATCGCTTCCGGCATGGCTGCACCACCCCCCGACAGCAAGGCCAGACTGGATAAATCACGTTGATCGGCCGAGGACTGCGAAAAGCAGTCCAGCACCATGGCAGGCGGTGCCGTCCACACGGAAACCCGATGTTTTTCCATTAACTTCAGGGCCAATTCGGCATTCCAGCGCGGCATCATGACAACTGTACCCCCCAACATGATGGGCATGTTCATGCCATTTTGCATACCCAGCATGTGAAACATGGGTGCCACCGACAACATGACTGATTCAGCATGCAAATTACGCCAGATAGCTGAATTCACCAATGAGGCCAGTAAGGTTGCATGCGTATGAATGCAGCCCTTGGGTTTACCGGTGGTGCCCGATGTGTAAGGCAGCACACAAAAATCATCCGGATAGGTCTGTACCGCCTCGGCCGACAAACCCGCCTGTAGCGCCTCAGAAAATGCCACCATCCCATCAGATAAGGCAAGATCACTGTACTGCCTGACAAAGTCAGGCAGATCTGGATCGGCAAGGTCTTCCACAAAATCACGGTAAGCATGCACCATGACATGCCGCAACCCGCCTTCCCTGTTGCCTTGCATACAAGGAGTAATCTGCTTTAACAACTCTTGCGCTACAAAAGCGCACCGGGCACCACTATCATCCATATAGTGCTGTATTTCAGAAGTGGTACACATCGCATTAACCGGCACCACCACCGCCCCCAGCTGCAAGACTGCATAAAACGCAATCACAAACTGCGGGCAGTTCTGACTCATCAGCAACACGCGATCACCCCGGGCAAGCTGCATTTTCTGTTGCAAAAAGCCCGCCATAGCATGGACATGCTGCCTCAGCTCCCGGTAACTGATATGTCTGCCACTATAAATAATGGCGGTTTTATCCGGATAGCGCAACGCAGCGGTTTCAAGATAATGAGGAAGTGTCACATGCGGCACACTCCCGTTGGCAGGTACACCTTTAGGCCAGAATTTACGCTTGATTGGGCTCATTATCTGCTTGTCTCCTGATGAGTCTTTCATACCTTGATGCCTTTCGAATTAATCCATCCGGATACCGGTTTCCTTGGCCACTTTGCCATATTCAGCCAAGTCGTCTTTAACGATTTTGGCGTACTCGGTGGCAGAGTTACCCACAGGAATCAGCCCCATATCCGTTAAACGGCCATGAATTTTAGGCATTTTCATCACTTTCTGAATTTTGTCGCTTAACAGGTTCACAATTGGTCCGGGGGTAGCGGCAGGCACAAAAAAACCAAACCAGCCATTGGCATTGAAGCCTTCCATGCCCATTTCACTGAATGTCCTGGCCTCTGGCAAAGAGGTTAGTCGTTTTGAACCGGTCACACCCAGAATCTTGAATTTATCAGACTGGAGATGTGGGCTTATGGCCGTAATGTCAATAAAGGCCGAGGTCAGCTCACCGCTTAACATGGCCGTCACTTCAGGACCTGACCCACGATAAGGAATATGCATCAGGTCTATTCCGTTAATGACCTTGAACTGCTCACCGTGCAAATGAGATGAAGTGCCATTACCGTAAGAACCGTATGAATATTTACCCGGGTTTTTCTTCACATGTGCAATGAATTCTTCCATCGTATTGACCGGAAGATCACTTTTTACCACAAACACATCCGATGACAGGGCAACCTGTGAAACAGGTGTCAACTCGCTGACCTCATAGGGCAGGTTTTTATATAGCCAGGGTGCCTGCACCAAGGCCGTAATGCCCAGCAATACGGTATAGCCATCGGGTGCTGACTTGGCCACCAACTGATTGCCAATCGTTCCGCTGGCTCCCGGCTTGTTCTCTACCCATACTGTTTGGCCCAGCTCGTTGGCCAGTTCGTGTGAAATCATGCGGGCGATAGTGTCCGTGCCCCCTCCAGGCGGGTATGGAACCACGATACGAATGGCTTTATCAGGATAATTACCCGTACTGGCCTGTACATTTACCACCGTCAAGGCACCCATGCCAAGCACTGTTGCACACAACATGGATACTGCCCTGCGTCTTGTCACCTTCTTCATTTTTGTCTCCTGGAAATTCAGAATGCTGCTACGGTTTTCTAAACTGCACCGTTACTGCTTATTGATTTAATGGTTGGTGCAGGTCTTACTGGTTAATACTTGCAATGATTAACGGGGCGTCATGCGAATGGCACCGTCAAGCCGGATGGTTTCACCATTGAGCATGGCGTTTTCCAGCATCTGTACCGCCAATGAGGCGTACTCTGACGGAAAACCCAAACGTGCCGGATGCGGCACCGATGCCCCCAAGGCCGATTTCACATGCTCTGGCAATTTTGATAACAGCGGCGTATCAAACAAACCGGGGGCAATCGTATTGACGCGGATCAGGCGTTGCGCCAAATCACGCGCCGCCACCAGCGTCATACCCACAATACCGGCTTTGGCCGAAGAATACGGAATCTGACCGATTTGCCCCTCATAGGCCGCCACCGAGGCGGTTAACACGCAGGCGCCACGCTCACCGTCCAACGGTTCATTTTTGGCCATGGCTGCCGCGGCAAGACGCAAAGAATTAAAGGTCCCAATCACATTGACACGGATAATGGCTTCAAATTTTTCCAGATTGCCGGGTTCGCCATCTTTTTCAACCACCCGGATAGGTGCACCATATCCGGCACAATGCACCAGGACACGCAAGGGCGCCAGTGAAACCGCTTTTTCAATAACCGCTTTCATTTGCTCCGGCTCACAAACATCCGCCTTCACAAAATGCGCCTTACTTCCCAGCTGATCAGCCACTTCCTGGCCTTTATCGCTCAGGTCGGCAATAACCACTTGCACTCCTTTGGCAAGCAGCTTTTCTGCGGTCGCCAGGCCCAGGCCTGATGCGCCACCGGTTACCACTGCCGACATATTTTCCTGCAACTGCATAGGTATCTCCTGCCTTTAACTTTTTATTAATTAGTTTAATCTTTCAATAATAGTGGTATTTGCCATGCCACCTGCCTCACACATGGTTTGCAAACCATAGCGTTGAGCATTATCCTCAAGTGCATGCAACATGGTGGTCATCAGCCGTACTCCGGATGCTCCCAAAGGATGCCCCAGTGCAATGGCACCTCCTCTTGGATTTAATTTGGCATCATCAACCTGGAATTCCCGCTGCCAGGCCAAAGGCACACTGGCAAAGGCCTCATTCACCTCAATGTGGTCGATGTCTGCCAGTTTCAGGCCACTTTTATCAATGGCCTTGCGGCTTGAACTGATGGGTGCAGTCAACATTAACAAGGGATCATCGCCACGCACATCAAAAGCCACAAATCGGGCACGCGGTTTCAGGCCCAGCTTATCGGCCATGCGGCGGCTCATGATTAACATGGCAGCCGCCCCGTCACTGATTTGCGAGGCATTGCCAGCTGTAACATGCCAGCCAATCTGCGGGAATCGTTGCGACATGGCTTCATTTTCAAAGGGTGATTTCAGCTCGGCCAATTTGCTGGCCTGCGTGCCTGGGCGAATGGTTTCATCCTGATCCACCGCACCATTCATGGTCTGAATGGGGAGAATTTCCCGCCTGAACAAACCGGCTTCGCGTGCCAGATGCGCACGCTCATGGGAACGGGCACTGTATTCATCCAGCTCTTGCCGGGAGATACCCCATTTTGCAGCCACCAGTTCGGCTGACACGCCCTGCGAAACCAGGCCTGGCTCGTAACGCTTGAGGAATGCTTCACCATAGGGATTTTGATCAAGCCGGGACACCCCCATGGGTACATGACTCATGGATTCAATACCGCAGGCAATCACAATATCATAAGCTCCCGCCATGATGCCCTGGGCGGCGAAATGCACCGCCTGCTGACTGGAACCGCATTTACGGTCAATCGTGGTGGAAGGCACATGCTCGGGAAAGCCGGCAGCAAGCCATGCGACCCGTCCCGGTGTGCCAGATTGCTCACCCACCTGGCTGACACAACCGGTAATCACGTCATCCACCAGGGCGGGATCCAGTTTGTTGCGCTCTACAATCCCTTTTAGTAACTGCGCCAATAAATCGGTGGGATGCATTTGGGTAAAGGCACCACCGGCCTTGGAACGGCCAATCGGGCTTCTGATGGCATCGACAATAACTGCTTCTTCCATTTCATCTCCTTAAAATGAAACTTTTGTCTCATTATTTATATTATTTAATTGATATTTTGATATTAATGTATCATAATTTTATTAGATCGCAAATAATTTAATAAATAAAGAGAACAAACCATGTCTACTTCAGAAACCCCGGATGAGAGCAAACTGGTTAGCGCGCTTGCCAGAGGCATTAATATCCTCAACTGTTTCTCGCCGGTTCAATATGAGTTAAGTGCCAAGGAAATTGGTGAAAAAACAGGCCTGCCCAAACCCACCCTGTTCCGGTTGCTCGAGACGCTTAGTGAATACGGCTTGATCCGTTACTCCGATCGCCTGTCCAAATATGTACCGGGAGCCGGTTTATTGAACCTGTCAGCCCCTGTGCTGCAACGCATGACCATTCGCCAAATCGCACGACCACTCATGCAGGAACTGGCCGACTATATTTCGGGGCAGGTTCAACTGGTTATGGGCAGTAAAAGCAAGATGTGTTATGTGGAAATCGCACAAGGTGCCAATAGCAAAATATATCGCCCGGAAGTAGGCGTACGCATGTCCATTTCAAAAACATCCACTGGCCGTGCCTATATCAATTCAATTTCACCAGAGTTTCGCGAACGCTACCTGATAGACCTTGAAAAAAAATATCCAGGCCAACGGGCATGGTTTGAAGAGCGCCTGCAAGATGCCGCCAATGACCTTGAAAAACTGGGTTTCTGCCGCGGGCACCGCGACTTCCATCGCGAAATTGATGCGATTGCCGTGCCCCTGAGAAAACCCATTGATAACGAGTACTGGATGTTTGCCGCTTCAGTA
>JBBADT010000041.1:0-27621 GCA_041656315.1 Advenella sp. | reverse complement strand
CAGAGCGGATCTGGAGTACTTTTGAGCCCAGTGATGCCATTTCAAGCATTTCTTCGAATGACACCACATTCATGCGGCGCGCTTCGGGAACAACACGCGGATCTGTTGTATAAACACCATCCACGTCTGTGAAAATCAGGCATTCATCAGCTTTAAGGGCAGCAGCCATGGCGACAGCAGAGGTATCTGAACCACCACGTCCCAGCGTCGTAATATGGCCTTCAGGGTCTATACCCTGAAAACCGGTCACGATAACCACTTTGCCAGCGTCCAGGTCTGCGCGAACGCGCTGATCATCGATAGAGGTAATACGGGCCTTGCCGAAGGCGCTGTCTGTTTTTACGGCAACCTGCCAGCCGGTATAGCTGCGTGCAGGTACCCCTTGTGCCTGTAGTGCCATGGCCAGCAAGGCGCTGCTTGCCTGCTCGCCTGTAGAGGCAAGCATATCCACTTCACGAGGATCGGGGGTTTCTGACAGTTCCTTGGCCAGGCCAAGCAAACGGTTGGTTTCGCCCGACATGGCTGAAGGAACCACAACTACCTGATGGCCTTCTGCATGCCATTTGGCGACACGTTTCGCAACATTTTGAATGCGTTCGATGGAACCCATAGAGGTGCCACCGTATTTATGGACGAATAGAGACATCTTGATGATTGAAGTAAGTTTGCCCTGAATTGGGCCTAAAACCTGATATTCTACAACGAGTTACCTGAATTGTTATATTTTTTTTAAAATGAATGATTTATTATTGCCCACACTGGATGTTTTAGGTACGTTTGCTTTCGCTGTTAGCGGAGTGATTGCGGCCCGTCATCGAAACCTGGATTTGTTTGGGGTTATTTTTATTGCCTTTATTACGGCATGCGGTGGCGGTATTATCAGGGATCTTTGCTTGGGTATAACGCCACCGGCCAGCCTTTCCAGCTGGCGTTATTTATTCATTGCGCTGCTGGCGGTGTTTTTTACCTTGGTGTTTAAAAACTGGATTAAAAAACTGGAATATCCTATTTTCTTGTTTGATGCCATCGGTCTGGGTATTTTTGCGGTAACCGGTGCGAGCAAGGCCCTGCATTATACCGGAGCATACGAGACCGCGATTATTCTTGGGGTCACTACGGCCGTTGGCGGCGGCTTGCTGCGCGATGTGTTTTTAAACCGCGCCCCCATTGTGCTTGAAAAAGAAATTTATGCTTCGGCAGCCATTGTGGGTGCATGTATTGTGGTAGCAGGCAATTATTTGGGTCTACAGGAATTTTTTGTGATGCTGGCGGGCGCTTTAGTGACATTCCTGATCCGGTATTTTTCATATAGAAATAATTGGAATTTGCCCCGTTTTATGGGTGATTAGCAAGATAAACAGGAGACAGTAAAAATGACAAAGCATCGCGTGTTACAGGTTGGACCAGCGCCAGCGCTGGTTAGCCGGCATCTTGAGAATAATTATGATGTCTTCAGGTTGTGGGAGCAGGAAAACGCCCTTGAGGCCCTGAAAGCGCACGGACAGGGCTGCGTGGGTGCCGTAACCTCTGCCAAGTATGGGTTCAGGAATGAGTGGCTGGATTACTTGCCGCAATTAAAAGTGCTTAGCAGTTTTGGGGTGGGTTATGACTCTATTGATGCCGCCGAGCTGCAACGGCGTGGCATTCAATTGGGCAATACCCCTGATGTCCTGAATGATTGCGTGGCCGACACCGCCATGACCCTATTACTGGGGGCGGCACGCGGGCTGGTTCGGGCCGATCGTTTTGTGCGTGAAGGCCGGTGGCCAACAGAAGAGTTTCCGCTAACCCATAGTGTGTCGGGTAAAAAAGCGGGGATTGTAGGCCTGGGCAATATTGGCCAGGTTATTGCTAAACGTTTAAGCGGGTTTGATTGTGAGATCCGCTATCATAACCGTTCAGAAAAGCAGGGCGTGCCTTATCGCTATGAATCTTCTTTGAAAGCGCTGGCGCAATGGAGCGATTTTCTGTTCATTATGTGCATTGGCGGACCAACCACGCACCATCTGGTTAACGATGAAATCATGACGGCGCTGGGGCCGAAAGGCTTGCTGATTAACGTTTCGCGCGGAACCGTTATTGATGAAGCAGCGATGGTCAAGGCCTTGCAGGAAGGGCGCCTGGGCGCTGCCGCACTGGATGTTTTTGAAAACGAACCTTATGTCCCCGAGGCCTTGCTTAAGATGGACAATGTGGTGCTAATGCCGCACGTGGGCAGTGCCACGGTGGAAACCCGTGCGCGTATGTCGCAACGCGTGATTGATAACCTGGATGGTTTTTTCCATGAGGGGAAGATGCTGAGCAGGGTGGTGTGATTGGGTGTGTGGGAAGCACCGGCTGGAAAGTTTAAGTAAGAAAAAACCACGTACCCATGCTCTTCTGCGTGGGAACGGGCACCTGGATTGGTGCTTTCCCGCAAGCTGTCAGGTTTTTCGAAATGATTGAAAAACGTCTTTAAAATGACAGTCTGTAAAGCATATTCTCAGTATGGTTGTCATACTTCATTTATTCAAAAATAAAACAGTAATACACGGAGACTTACATGAATATCGGATTTATTGGTCTGGGCAACATGGGTGCCCCCATGGCGCTTAATTTGCTGAAAGCAGGACATAAAGTATATGTTTATGATCTGGTAGAGGCAGCAGTGCAAACGCTGGAAGCGGCAGGAGCCAGCCGTGAAAGTTCGCCTGCACAGGTAGCCAGGCAGGAAATCGATATATTAATAACCATGTTGCCGGCTTCAGTTCATGTAAAACAGGTTTATCTGGGCGAAGACGGGGTGCTTGCTGCCGTTGGCAAACAGGTGTTGCTCATAGACTCTTCCACCATAGATCCGCAAACCGCCCGTGAAGTGGCTGCCCAGGCGGCTGCCCAGGGCAATGACATGCTGGATGCCCCAGTATCCGGTGGCACGGGAGGGGCGCAGGCGGGCACCTTGACTTTCATGGTTGGCGGTGATGAAGCCGTGTTTGAAAGAGCGCAGCCAGTGTTGCAGGCCATGGGGAAAAATATTGTATTTTGTGGTGGTGCTGGCAATGGCCAGGTGGCCAAGGTGGCCAATAACATGTTGTTGGGTATTTCCATGGTTGGTGCAGCCGAAGCCATGAATCTGGGGGTTTCTTTGGGGATGGACCCTAAAGTGCTGGCTGGCATTATCAATACTTCTTCGGGCCGTTGCTGGAGCACCGAGGTTTACAACCCTTATCCGGGCGTAGTGGAAACGGCACCGGCCTCAAAGGGATATGCGGGCGGGTTTGGTGCTGATTTAATGCTTAAGGACCTGGGGCTTGCCACCGAGGCTGCCCGGGCGGCCAAAGTGCCGGTGGTTATGGGAGCTGCAGCCCAGCAGTTGTATCAAACATTCAGCTCCCAGGGGCATGGGAAACTGGATTTTTCAGGCATTATCAAGCTTTTTTCCGATAAGTAAACAGAACAGGTGTCAGGGTTTGATCAGAAACGGTGACGGCAATATAACAGTAAGGAATAAATGGCAATGTTTAATACCGCATTAAGCGAAGAGCAAAGCATGATTCGTGACATGGCTCGCGATTTTGCGCAAAATGAAATTGCACCCAGAGCAGAACTGTGGGAAAAAGAGGGCTGGATAGACGATGCCATGATTGAGAAAATGGGTGAGTTGGGCCTGATGGGGATGGTGGTGCCCGAAGAATGGGGAGGCTCATTTTCCGATTACGTTTCTTATGCACTGGCGATTGAGGAAATTTCTGCGGCAGATGCGGCAACCGGTACCATGATGAGCGTGCATAATTCGGTAGGTTGTGGCACCTTGTTGAATGCGGGTAACAATGAGCAGAAAAAGCAATGGCTGCCAGAAATGGCATCGGGCCGTGCAATCGGCAGTTTTTGCCTTACCGAACCACAGGCCGGTTCAGAAGCCCATAATCTGAAAACCCGTGCCATACTGCAAGATGGGAAATGGGTCTTGAATGGCGCCAAACAATTCGTCACCAATGGTAAGCGCGCCAAGATAGCCATTATTTTTGCCGTGACCGATCCTGACCTGGGCAAAAAAGGACTTTCCGCCTTTCTGGTGCCCACCCATACCCCCGGCTTCATCGTCAGTCGGGTAGAGCACAAAATGGGTATCCGGGCTTCAGACACCTGTGCCATTACCCTTGAAAATTGCACCATTCCAGAAAATCATTTGTTGGGCGAAAGGGGTAAGGGCCTGTCTATTGCCCTGTCCAATCTTGAAAATGGCCGGATTGGTATAGGGGCACAGGCCGTGGGCATTGCCCGTGCCGCTTTTGAGGCTTCCCTTAAATATGCGCAGGAACGGGAGCAGTTTGGCAAAAACCTTTTGGCCCACCAAAGTATTGCCAATATGCTGGCAGATATGCATACCCAAATCAATGCTGCCCGCTTAATGGTCCTTAATGCCGCTTCGCTTAAAGATCGTGGTATTCCTTGCCTTAATGAAGCGGCCCAGGCCAAGCTGATGGCCTCTGAAATGGCAGAGAAAGTCTGCTCAATGGCCATTCAGGTGCATGGCGGTTACGGCTATCTGGAAGATTATCCGGTCCAGCGCTATTACCGTGATGCGCGTATCACGCAAATTTATGAAGGCACCAGCGAGATCCAGCGCATGCTGATTGCCCGCAGTCTGGTTAATTACCAGGGTTAAGGGGCCGGGCGAATGGTATGATCCCTTCTGCATGTCACAGGAGGGAGTCATGACTGTTGAAAAAAAAGTGAAAGAGTCAACAAAATCTGTTGCAGAGATGGAAGGCGTTAAAACTGATTCAAAATCTGCCGCAAAAGCTGATTCAAAACCCACTGAAAAATCAGCGGACGCATCTGTAATTGCCTCGGTTGAATATGTGCATGGCAGGCGACGTGGGGAAATGACGATAGATCAGATTGCGGGTTATAAGAAAGAGTCCACCCGCCTGTTGTGGGTTGGCCTGAAAGACCCCACCAAAGCCGAGTTGGAGCATATTTGCAGGCAGCTGTCACTTAGCACGGATGCTACAGAAGAAATCATTAAAAAACATGTGCGTCCCAAAATGATTGATTATGGGGAATATATCCAGATTGTGGCCATGACTGTTAGTAAAGAAAACAGTAAAAAACCGGTTTTTGGCGAAATACAGATTATTTTCGGAATTGGTTTTCTGCTAACCGTCAGGCGTGGAGACGCCCTGTCCAACAGTTCCCTTCGGGAAAGGCTGGAAGGATGGCCCGACCTGATTGCCCGGGGAAGTGATTATGTGGCGGCTGAAATTCTGGATGTGCTGGCTGACAGCTATACTCATTTAACGGCCAGGCTGGAATATGAAGTTGACCAGTCAGAGCACCAAATGCTGCTGCAAGGGCTTAAGGAAAGCGATATTCGCAAGCTGTATAAACAGCGGCGTGATTTGCTAAGGGTTCATACGGCTATTGCTCCCATGATAGAAATTTGCCGCAAACTGTCGCTGGTACGGATAGATGTGGTGGAAATGGATTCCCGTTCAAATTTCAGTATCGTCTCAGATCGGGTGGCCCGTTTGGTGGAGCAGATCAACTCCTTGCGCGAGGCCCTGGCGTTTGCCTTTGAGGCCGGTATGATGATTGGGCAAAATCACCAAACGGACATTGCCAAAAGGCTGGCTGCCTGGGCAGCGATTTTGGCGGTGCCCACGGCTATTGCAGGTATTTATGGAATGAACTTCAAGGAAATGCCAGAGCTGGACTGGGCTTTTGGCTATCCTTTTGTGTTGGCACTTATGTTTGGTGCTTGCGGTTACCTGTACTGGCGCTTCAAAAAAGCCGGCTGGCTTTAGGAAAAACAGGTTTGTCCTAGTGGCAATGCATGGCTTCAGGCCCCCGGATAGATACACGTTTTCAGAATAAGCGTTATCATGTCAGGTATGCAGGCAAGTATATTTTTAACCGGGTAATTATGGCTTTGAAAGTTTTTGACCTTCAATGTGAGGCACATCATATATTTGAGGGCTGGTTCTCATCCCACGAGGATTATGATTCACAACAGGAAAGAGGGCTTTTAACCTGCCCTATCTGCGGTAACGCCAATATCAGTAAAATGCTGTCGGCTCCGCATCTGAATGTTTCCCATCTTAAAAAAGAAAAGCAGCCGCAGCCGATATCACAGGCTCCTGTGGCAGAAGCGATGGCAAACCTCAACGATAAAGAACTGGCTAAAATTCAGGCAGCAGCGATGCAGCAGTTGAGAGCTTATGTCAAACAAACCGAAGATGTGGGCGATCAATTCACCTCAGAGGCAAGACGCATTCATTATGGTGAGGCAGAGGAAAGAGCGATTCGTGGCAATGCCACTCCTGAGCAACGACAAGCCTTGCAGGAAGAAGGAATTGAAGTGCTGCCAATTCCCGACTTTCTGGATGAAAATCAGCTTCAATAAGTGTTTTTCCTATACGGTATAAAATTTCGTATAGGTATAATGAAAAACAGAATCAATAAACCAACATTAAAAATAACCCTTCCTGTTCTGGAGCTCAAAGCATGAGTAGTGCAAATGAATTTGATGTGATCGTTATCGGTGCCGGTATAGCCGGTGCTTCAGTTGCGTATCGTCTGTCCACACAAGTGCGCGTAATGGTGCTTGAGCGGGAATCGCAGCCGGGTTACCATTCAACCGGCCGTTCTGCCGCGATGTTTATGGAAACCTATGGCACACCCCAAATACAGGCGCTAACCCGTGCCGGACGCGGGTTTTTTGAGCAGGCCCAGTCAAGCGGGTTTACCGAACAGCCGGTTCTGCATCCTCGTGGTTGTATTTACGTGGCACGGCCTGATCAAAAAGAAGAGCTGGATACCATGTATGCCCAAGCGCTGGCCCTGTCTCCCAATGTCGAGTTTATTGATCCGGACAAAATTGTCGATATGGCGCCCTGCATGAAAAAAGAGTTGCTGTATGGTGGGGTACTTGAACGTAATGCGGAAGATATTGATGTTGATGTCCTGCATCAGGGTTATCTTAAGGGTATGAGAAAAAACGGTGCAGCACTGAAAAACAATGCCGAAGTGGTTCAATGCCAGCGCATCGAAGACAAATGGCAGGTGAGTTTGGCTAATGGCGAAAGCTTTTGGTGCAAAACACTGGTTAATGCAGCCGGTGCCTGGGCTGATCACATTGCCCGTTTAAGTCAAGTTGCACCAGTAGGGCTGCAACCATGCCGTCGTACCGCTTTTACTTTTGATGCGCCTGAAGGGCTGGATCTGCTTACCTTACCTATGGTTGTGGATATTGGCGAACAATATTATTTCAAACCCGATGCCGGACAGGTGCTGGGTTCACCTGCCAATGCCGATCCGGTAGATGCACAGGATGTGGTGGCCGAGGAACTGGACGTGGCCACCGGGATTTACTATATTGAAGAGGCCACTACCTTCAAGATTCGTCGCCCCAATCATGTTTGGGCAGGTTTGCGTTCATTCGTTAAAGATGGGGATTTGGTGGTGGGTTTTGACCAGACCGCTGAAGGATTTTTCTGGTTGGCCGGGCAGGGCGGTTACGGGATACAATCATCTGCCGGTGTTTCCGAGTTGGCCAGCGCATTAATCCTGAACCAGCCCCTGTCAGAGACTTTGCTTAAAGAAAAAGTCGATCCGGCGCTGGTTTCCCCCAACCGATTCAGGTAAAAAAACAGTTATACCTGTTGCTTGACCTGGGCTTCCAGTTCGTGTTTCAGACTGTGGTCCAGGTTTAGTTGTTTTGCCAGTTCATCCAGATATGAGCGCTCCATGAAATTGGCGTCATCAACCATGGCCACGCTAAGTGCATAAATTTGCGATGCCAGGTGAGGGTCATTCACAGCCAGACTTGCTACGGCAGCCGGGTCTACGGGTTTGTTCATTTCTGTTTGTAGCCAGGCCCTTTCCTGGGGGTTGGAAATTTTAGCAAAATGGGCATCCAGCTGGGTTTTTTCTTCTTCATGAATATGCCCGTCCGCCTTGGCAGCGGTTATCATGGCCATCAGCAGTGCCCGGCTGGTGGCCTCTGTTTTTTCTGCTGACATTTGGTTGATGGGTTGTGGCATGGGAATGTCCGCAGCGATATTGGCGCCCTGGGCGGTCAATTCTGCCTGGCTTTCCTGCCAGCGTTTGAAGGCTTTGTAGGCAACCGTGCCTAAAGCAGCCAGTCCTCCGTAAGTAGCCAGACTGGAGTCGGTTTTCTTGCCCAGTAACACGGCCAAAGCACCTGCCCCAAGAGTGGTTTTGTCTTTATCGGTAATGAGTGGATGACTGCCAGTTGTTGCATCTCTTGCCGTATTGCCGGCTTGTGCGATTAGGTCTTTGCCAGCGCCCAGCAATGTTTCAAGAATATTGAGTGCACTCATGGTTTTCTCCAGATTTAATGAGTTGTCCGTTGCCTGTAAAGCAGCCACCGATCTTGTTTGTTTGTCTGTACGGTTACCATTTGGCGCAATACCCAACGATTTTAATGAAATCAATGGCGGGTTGCATGAATTAATTGCTAACAATTGTGAATGGCCAGAGATGGCTTGCATTTGCCTTAAATTTGTCTTAAGTCAGTCTTAACAAAAGACAGGCCTGATGCCCTGAGCCTATCAGCCAGAGCGGTTAAAATATGCTAATCTTTATGCAGATTATTAATGTGATAAGTAAAAGGAAAGAAAAAATGCCATCATTTGATGTCGTGAGTGAAGCGGACATGATTGAAGTCAGGAATGCGGTTGAGCAGGCCAATAAAGAAATTTCAACTCGTTTTGACTTTAAGGGCTCGGACGCCCGGATCGAACAAAAAGAACTGGAACTGACTATCTTTGCCGATGATGAGTTCAAGGTTGGGCAGGTTCAGGATGTGCTGATTAACAAATTGTCCAAGCGAGGGGTGGATTTGCGTTTCCTTGAATATGGTAAAAAAGAAAAGATGTCTGGCGACAAACTTAAGCAATATGCCACTATTCGCAAAGGTATTACCGGAGATCTAGCCAAAAAAATCGTTAAAACCATTAAAGACAGCAAGCTTAAGGTGCAGGCAAGCATACAGGGCGACACCGTGCGTGTTAGCGGTGCAAAACGGGATACATTGCAAGATGTCATTGCCTTGCTGAAAAAAGAGGTGGTAGACGCACCACTGGCTTTCAATAACTTCAGGGACTAAATTGTGGATGCTTGTATCTCGGTTCATCCCATCAATAATCCGTTCCTGGAATGGATGGGTATCACTTTAAGTGACTGGTCTGAAGGGTATGCGCAAATGCATTTGCCCATGGGACCTAATCTGGGCAATCGTACGGGTCGTGTGCAAGGAGGAGTGTTGTGTACCTTGCTTGATTCGGTTGCCGGTTACAGTGGTATTTATTCCGCACCCGGAGAGCCCGAGTTAAAGGCGCTTACCTTGTCATTAACCACCAATTTCATTGGTGCGGGTGATGGCGCCATGTTAAAGGCCAGGGGTTTTGTGGAAAAAAAAGGACGTAGCATATTTTTTGCCCGTTCAGAGGTATGGCTTGATGATGATTTGCTGCTGGCAACAGCAGTAGGGACGTTTAAATATTCCCTGGTTAACAAGTAAGGTCTTGGGATCCTCTGAAGGGATAGGTTTGTCGCGTATCAGATCAGATGAAACCAGCGCCCTAAAAAAAACCTGACGCAATAGCATCAGGTTTTTTTGTTTTCTATGGTTGGATTCCATTGGAATTACATGACACGGCTACGGTATTCGTTAGTGCGTGTGTCAATTTCAATGTTGTCGCCAATATTGCAGAACAGTGGAACTGCAATTTCAAAACCAGTGTTGATTTTGGCTGGTTTCAGCACTTTACCGGAGGTATCGCCTTTAACAGCGGGTTCGGTATAGGTAATTTCACGAACAATAATGGTTGGCAATTCGACGGAAATGGCGCGGCCTTCGTAGAAAACCACTTCAACGGTCATACCTTCTTCCAGGTAGTTCAGTGAATCACCCATGCTGTCGGCTTCAACTTCGTGCTGGTTGTATTCTTCGTCCATGAACACATACATGGGGTCGGCAAAGTAAGAGTAGGTACATTCTTTTTTGTCGAGCATGACCACTTCAAATTTTTCGTCGGCTTTGTAAACCAATTCACTGCCGGAGCCTGTTAACAGGTTTTTGAATTTCAGTTTGACAACAGCAGAGTTTCGGCCAGATTTATTGTAATCAGCTTTTTGTACAACCAAAGGTTCTGAGCCAACCATGACTACATTGCCTACGCGCAGTTCTTGTGCGGTCTTCATTAATAATAACTCCAGGAATAAATAGGTAGTGTATTTCTACAGTAATATAAACCGATAAAATCGGAAAACGCTTATTTTATACTTTTTGCGCCATTTTATGATGAATATCTAAAATAGATAAGGATAAAGTCTTGTTTTTAGATAGATTTTGGCAGTATTGGTTCGCCTCTTGTATCCATTGCTTACGATTGGCCGGCTGGAAGAAAAGATCCTGAAAAAGCGTGGCAAACGAGCCCGGCACGGCTGCATTGTTCCAGGCTCGCATTAGGTTGGCAACAGTGGGGCTGGTTTTGCTGCTGGCAAGCCAGGCATCCAGTTTAACCAAGTGTGCATTTTCCTGTTGCTCATAAATTTGCCAGATAAATGGCCTGGCGGCCCATATCGCCCTGACAAAGCTGTCTTCACCACGAACAAAATTAAGTGAGCCCAGCCAAAGCAAGCGGTCATAGTCGCGCTGGTCTATAAAGGGTAAACGGATAATATGCAGCCAGGATGGGGTGGAAGCGAAAGCACCAAGCCTGGCCACCTCTGCCTCTAGCGAAGGTGCCACACCTTCGGGAACCAGTAACAGAACTGCCTGATTAGCCTTGACAAGGGCTTGGGCCAGTTCATGCACTGGGGCGCTGGCATAGCAAAATAAATTAATGATGGGTGCACCCTGTTGCCAAAGCGCCAGTTGCCGGGTATTTAAAAACGGGGCCAGGAATTTTTCTTGTGCTTGCCGGTCATTTTGCCACTGGTCACGATCTTGCAGCAGGTTTTTTTCGAGCAGCAAACCGCCTGTTTTGTTGGTAAAGCCAGGGAAGAAGAAATGCTTTACCAAGCCGTTGGTTTGTGGTGATGGTTGGGCATGAAAATTTTCCACCCAGGGTTCGGCCGACAGGTATTCCAGGTTCAGCCATAAGCGCGTATGGCCTTTCATTGTCTGTACATAGGCGGGTGGTGGATCGCAGGCAAAGGCTTCAATAACGATTTCTGCAGGTTGCCCGTTGAAAGCGTTATCGCTGGCCCAATGATGCACATGAATGCCCTGAACGATTTGTTTGTCAAGGGTAGGGTCCAGCTCGGGGGCGATTTTTCCAAAGCTGCGAAGTTCATCAACCCACAGGCGAATGGTAGCCTGGCTTTGTGTTTTCAAATCACGTGCCAGGCGCCAGCACACGCCAATATCCCCGTAGTTGTCAATCACCTTACAGAAAATATCTATGCTTTTTGGGAAGTCAGGTTTAATGGAACTGTTCACTGGAAATGTCTGCATCATCAAAATCATCTGGAGCGCTAATATAAGTCAGTTCTCCGGCAGGGTTTGGAAAAAGTGGCTCATCGGTTTCTTCGTGCCGGCCAGGCTTGAGCATTTCATTGATACAAATGATGTGTTTGATGCCATTGTCCTGCAGCTGCTCAATGATGTTAAGAACCTGTACCGATTCGGTAATGGTTTCAGGGATCGTTTCTTCCTGCTCCTCACTGAAGAGTGGCCACATGCAGCCATAAATAACCTGATGGGAATCCAGGAAGGTAAAGCCAATACGGTATTCCTTGATTTGGTCCTCTCCGATGCCGGCAATGGTGGCACGGAAGGATTCGGCAGGGATATTCAGGGTGTTTTGCAACCATTGGACGGAAGCGCTCAGGGCGGCGAAACGGATCCGTTTGTCAGCTTCGCGATTGCCGATATAAAACGCATCGGGCAGGGGCAGTTCCAGGCCACAGGCGGGTAACAGTTCCCTGAACAAGGGCAGGGCTTCCTCTTGCCAGTGTTGCAGGCAGCGTTGCCGTTGTTCGGCAAAGTGCTCACTGGCCTGTTGCCATTTGAAAATAGGCTGGTTTTGGGCCACACAAAAAGCGGCCATGATGTAGCGGGTATCGGCCAGCATGTGGGCGTCTTCGGCAGGAGGCTTGGGACTGGAAAGCGGGTTGACGGGTAGATTCAGTGCCTGCCTGGCCAGCGCATCGCACCACAGATGGGTTTGATCAAAGGATTTTGGCATTTGGTCTACCGAACACAGTTGCGGATGAATGGCTATTTCCACCGAAGTGGCACTAATATGTTTTTTTAATAGATTGACAAGCGCGGTTTGTGTTTTCAGGTTGAGGGTGGGGGATGGGATTTGGAACCGGGTCCAGGCTACCACAGGAATCACGATGAACAGGCAGTCAAAATACACACCGTCTTTTTCAAGCGTACAGGACTCGGACATGGTTTCCGCATGTTCCAGCAATATATCATGGGTTTCGGTGTCGGTGGAAGCCAGGAAATCAAGCGCACGGTCTACCTGGTTTTTTTTATTGCTGTTAAAAATATCGACTACTTTGTGATCAATCAGGTTTTCCCAGTAGCGGTCTTCAATAATGCAGCCGGACTGTTTTAAGGCTTTGCAAGCGTCAACTAGGGCTTGGCTTGCCTTGCTTAACTTTGTGAATGCGGTTTTGCTCATATTTCGGTTGGCTCCTTTCATGGACGATGATGAAAGGAGCCGGGTTTAATTAAGATAAAAGTTGTCGAAGAACGAAGGGAAGAATACCACCGTGCTGGTAGTATTCCACTTCGACCGGTGTATCAATGCGCAGCAAAACAGGAATGTCCTGCTTGCTGCCATCGGGGCGATGCACGGTGAGCACGACATCCTGTTGTGGCTTGATGCCATCTTCCAGACCGCTGATGTCATAGGTTTCATCTCCGGTAATACCCAGGGACTGTGCGGAGTCATTGCCCTTGAATTGCAGGGGCAAGACACCCATGCCCACCAGATTGCTTCGGTGAATGCGCTCAAAGCTGCGGGCAATAACCGCTTTTACCCCTAACAGCTGGGTGCCTTTGGCTGCCCAGTCACGGGAAGAGCCTGTGCCATATTCTTCACCCCCAAAGACGACCGTTGGTGTACCACTGGCAATATATTGCATGGCTGCATCGTAAATGGGCAGTTGCTCTTGACTGGGTTTGTGAATGGTTTCACCCCCTTCAAAGCGGCTGCCATTAGGCAGGGCAGGAATCATGAGGTTCTTGATGCGAACGTTGGCAAAGGTGCCACGCATCATGATCTCATGATTGCCACGGCGTGAGCCATAGCTGTTGAAATCGGGTTTCATGACATCATGTGCCAGTAGCCACTTGCCTGCCGGTGAGGTGTCCTTGATGGAGCCGGCCGGTGAAATATGGTCGGTGGTGACCGAGTCACCAAAAATACCCAGCGCGCGTGCCTGTTTGATAGGCTGGATGGCGGCCGGTGTCATGCTGAAGTCTGCAAAGAAAGGCGGTTCTGCAATATAGGTGGACGTTGGCCAGTTGTAAACTTCACCTGATACGCCCTTGATTTTTTTCCACAAATCGCCTGGATTGGATTTGACCTGGGCATAGTTGTTGCGGTAAGCCTTCGGGTTCATGGCTTTGCCCAGCAGTTTTTCAACCTCTTCATCGCTTGGCCAGATATCGCCCAGCCAGACGTCTCCTTTTTTGCCTTTGCCAACCGGTTGGGTCATTAAATCAATATTTAATGTGCCCGCCAGGGCATAGGCCACCACCAAGGGTGGCGAGGCCAGGTAGTTGGCTTTAATGTTAGGGTGAATGCGTGCCTCGAAGTTGCGGTTACCTGACAGGACAGCAGCGCAGATCAAATCGTTTTTGATAATCGCTTCATTGAACTCGGGTAGCAAGTCACCGGCATTGCCGATACAGGTGGTGCAGCCGTAGGCTGCCACATCAAAGCCCAGTTGCTCCAGGTAGGGCAGCAAGCCTGTTTTGGACAAATACTCGGTTACGACCCTGGAGCCGGGTGCCAATGAGGTTTTGATATGCTTTTGAACAGTTAAACCTGCCTTGACCGCTTTTTTGGCTAACAAGCCAGCTGCCAGCAGGACACTTGGATTTGAGGTGTTGGTGCAAGAGGTGATCGCGGCAATCAGGATGTCACCGTTTTTAAGTGTGACGCCACTGGGTGTTTCGTAAGCAGCATTGAATTTTTCTGCCGGCTGATTGAAGCCGTTTTTCTCGGGGGGAGCAGTAAACAGATTGGCAAAAGTTCTTTTGACATTACCCAGCTCAACCCGGTCTTGAGGACGTTTGGGGCCAGCCAGGGAGGGAGAAACGGTTTTCAGATCCAGCTTCAGGACTTTGGTGTAGTTGATGTCTTTGGCTTTGGGAATGCCAAACATTTTTTGAGCCTTGAAATAGGTTTCCAGGGCTTCAATTTCCTCTTCGGTGCGGCCGGTGCCCCTGAAGTAATCAAGAGTATGTTCATCAACCGGGAAAAAGCCCATGGTTGCTCCGTATTCGGGCGCCATGTTTGAAATGGTGGCACGGTCGGTCACGCTTAAGCTTGACGTGCCCGGGCCACAAAATTCTACAAACTTGCCGACCACTTTTTCCTTGCGCAGCATTTCGGTAATCGTAAGCACCAAATCAGTGGCGGTAACGCCACCGCGTAATTGGCCGGTCAGCTCAACACCGATCACATCGGGGGTAAGCATGTAATAGGGTTGCCCCAGCATGGCCGCTTCGGCTTCAATGCCACCCACACCCCAGCCCACAACACCAATGCCGTTAATCATGGTGGTGTGACTGTCGGTGCCCACCAGTGTGTCGGGGTAGTAAACATCATTGGCGTCTTTGTGGACACCACGTGCCAGATATTCCAGGTTAACCTGGTGAACAATACCAAAGCCTGGAGGGACGACACCAAAGGTGTTGAAAGCCTGCATGCCCCACTTCATGAATTGGTAACGCTCTTTGTTACGTTGGAATTCAACCTTCATGTTCAGGTCAAGCGCATCCTCAGTGCCAAAGTAGTCAATCATGACAGAGTGGTCAACCACCAGGTCTACAGGGACCAGTGGCTCGATGGACTTTGGGTTTTTGCCCATTTTATTTGCTACTGAGCGCATGGCTGCCAGGTCTGCTAGTAAAGGAACACCGGTAAAGTCTTGCAAGACCACGCGAGCCACTACAAAAGGGATTTCCTCTTCTCGTTTGGCGTTGGGTTGCCAGTTGGCCAGCTGACGCACATGCGCTTCGGTAACTTTATTGCCATCACAGTTACGCAAGACCGATTCAAGTACGATTCGGATGGAAACGGGCAGTTTGTTAATTTTGACATCCAGTTTTTTACCCAGGGCAGGCAGGGAATAGTATTTCCTGGTTTTATTATTGACCGTGAGTGTTTTTACAGTGCTGGAAAAAGGCATGGCAACCTCGCTGTTTGAATTGATCGGCAAAAGAATATTGGGGTTGATGGAGTAGATTTTGATTGTTTGTTTCCAATGATAGCATTAGGTGGAAGGTGTTTGCTTGCCGGATTTAAGCAAGTTTGCAATACATTGACGGTTTTTGCATTGGTAGCAGCGACAAATTAAAAAAAACAGGCCTTTTTCAAGGCCTGTTTTAACATTCAACCAAGCCGTTCCGTTTGGAGCGGCGTTGACTTCACTTATTTAGATACCAACGGTATCTGCAATTTCCTTGAAGTCTTCGATTTGGTCAAAGTTCATGTAGCGATAGATCTGGTCGCTGTTTTGGTCGATGATGCCGATGTCAGCCATGTACTCTTCGCGGGTTGGGATGCGACCCAGGCGAGAGCAAATGGCAGCCAGTTCTGCAGAACCCAGGTAAACGTTGGTGTTTTTACCCAAACGGTTAGGGAAGTTGCGGGTACTGGTTGACATGACGGTAGCGCCTTCGCGAACCTGTGCCTGGTTACCCATGCACAAAGAACAACCTGGCATTTCCATACGGGCACCAGCTACGCCCAGAACGCCATAGTGGCCTTCTTCGGTAAGTTGCTTTTGATCCATTTTGGTTGGAGGAGCAACCCACAGTTTGACCGGGATGTCGCGTTTGCCTTCAAGCAGTTTGGAAGCGGCACGGAAGTGACCGATGTTGGTCATGCAGCTACCAATAAACACTTCGTCGATTTTCTCGCCGGCAACGTCAGACAGTGTTTTCACATCGTCTGGGTCGTTAGGGCATGCCACGATAGGTTCGTGGATGTCGGCCAGGTCAATTTCGATGATGCTTGCATATTCGGCATCGGCATCGGGCTCAAGCAGTTGAGGGTTGGCCAACCAGGCTTCCATGGCCTTGATGCGGCGGGCCAGTGAGCGCTCGTCTTCGTAGCCGTTGGCAATCATCCATTTCAAGAGGGTGATGTTGCTGTTGAGGTATTCGATGATGGGCTCTTTGTTCAGGCGGACGGTACAACCGGCGGCAGAGCGTTCGGCAGAAGCGTCAGACAGTTCGAATGCCTGTTCGACTTTCAGGTCTGGCAAACCTTCGATTTCAAGGATGCGACCGGAGAAAACGTTTTTCTTGCCTTGTTTGGCAACGGTCAGTTCGCCGCTCTTGATAGCGTACAGCGGAATGGCATTAACCAGGTCACGCAGGGTAACGCCAGGCTGCATTTTGCCTTTGAAGCGAACCAGAATGGATTCTGGCATATCCAGGGGCATTACACCGGTAGCTGCTGCAAAAGCAACCAGGCCTGAACCGGCAGGGAAGCTGATGCCGATTGGGAAACGGGTGTGGGAGTCACCACCGGTACCAACGGTATCAGGCAGCAACATGCGGTTAAGCCATGAGTGAATAACACCGTCACCAGGACGCAGGGCAATACCGCCACGGGTACTGATAAAGTCTGGCAGTTCGTGGTGGGTTTTGACGTCTACGGGTTTTGGATAGGCAGCAGTATGGCAGAAAGACTGCATGACCAGGTCAGCAGAGAAGCCCAGGCAAGCCAGGTCTTTCAGCTCGTCACGAGTCATTGGGCCAGTGGTGTCCTGGCTACCGACAGAAGTCATTTTGGGTTCGCAGTAAGTACCTGGACGAACGCCTTTGCCTTCGGGCAAGCCACAGGCACGGCCAACCATTTTTTGTGCCAGGGTGTAGCCTTTGCCTGAGTCAACAGGTTCGGTAGGCAGGCGGAACAGGGTTGATGCGGGCAGACCCAGTGCTTCGCGGGCTTTGGCGGTAAGGCCACGACCAATAATCAGGGGGATACGGCCACCGGCACGCACTTCGTCAAACAGGACATCTGATTTGACCTGGAATTCGGCAATGACTTCACCGTTTTTCAGGGCTTTGCCTTCATAAGGGCGCAGTTCAACCACATCTCCCATGTCCATTTGGGAAACGTCCAGCTCAATGGGCAATGCACCGGCGTCTTCCATGGTGTTGTAGAAGATGGGAGCAATTTTGCCACCCAGGCAGACGCCGCCGAAGCGTTTGTTGGGTACGAAAGGAATGTCTTCACCCGTGAACCACAATACAGAGTTGGTGGCGGATTTGCGTGAAGAGCCGGTACCGACAACGTCACCCACGTAGGCAACCAGATTGCCTTTTTCTTTGAGGGATTCAATGAATTTAACGGGACCGCGTTTGCCGTCTTCTTCAGGTTCGAAGGCAGCGCCTTCACGTTTGTTTTTCAGCATTGCCAACGCGTGCAGGGGGATATCTGGACGTGTTGTGGCATCGGGGGCGGGCGACAGGTCGTCGGTATTGGTTTCGCCGCTGACTTTGAAAACCGTTACAGTGAGGCTTTCTGGTACTTCAGGGCGGCTGGTAAACCATTCGGCGTCGGCCCAGCTTTGAATAACGGCTTTTGCGTTTTCATTGCCTTTGTCTGCTTTTTCCTTCACATCGTGGAAGGCGTCAAACATGAGCAGTGTTTTTTTCAGGGCATCGGCAGCGATGGAACCCAGTGTTGGGTTGTCGAGCAAGTCGATGAGCGGGCTGATGTTGAAACCGCCCAGCATGGTGCCCAGCAATTCGGTGGCTTTTTCAGGGGTGATCAGGGGGCATTTTTCGGTGCCGAAAGCAACGGCGGCCAGGTAAGAAGCCTTGACTTTGGCGGCATCATCCACACCTGCGGGTACACGGTGGGTAATCAGATCTACCAGATAGTTTTCTTCTCCAGCGGGAGGAGCTTTGAGCAATTCGATTAATTCAGCCGTTTGTTTGGCTGATAAAGGCAGAGGAGGGATGCCCAGCGCAGCGCGCTCGGCAACGTGTTGACGATATGATTCCAACATGACGTGACCTTAAAAAATATTAGAGACAACATGACCATTATAAGGCTTTTTTGAAAAAAAGTCTTATGTCTTATATAAGAGTTGACTGTTTGCAGCAACATATTTTCCAAAAATAGGCGTAACATTTTGTACCCAAGGGGACTCGGGTGCTTGTTGGGAAAATGAAGGCAATGCAGGCTCAGGCTGAATTTTACACGCCTGCGTGTTTTTTTGTTTCTTTCCGGTACATGAAAGTTCCGATAGTGGCGGGTTTCGGGTACTTTGTTGCAGCGCCCAACGGGTTATAATCAGGCTATCTGTTTTATTGTCTTTTTACGGCTTTATTCATGACTTTTATAGTCAATTATATTTGCACTGTTGCTAACGTCATGTATAGTGTTGCCGTTACATTTTCAATTAATTACAAGCAAAAGGAAACGTATGTCTTCTAAGAAGAAGCTTGCTATTGCAACGGCAGGGGTTCTGGTTGTTGCTGCGGGTGCAGCCTGGTATGGTGGTAATAAACTGGCTCAAGGCAAAGTAGAGGAAGAGCTGAAGGCTTTTTTGGTAAAAAACAATTTGCAGGATAATGTGTTGTGGGAAAGTCTGGATGCCAATGTGAGTGGCACAGGATCCATGAGCAATGTCAAAATTATCGACAAACAAAATCCCGCGCATTATTTCACTTTTCGCAAAGTGATTCTGAATGATCTTGAGAACACTGACAAAGTCCAGAAAATAGATATTTCTTTTCAGGGTTTTGCTGATGAAACCGGTAAAAGCCCCATAGGCAAAGTTTCAGATAGCCGATTGGCCGATCTGGGCTATACAGAGTTGCCGGAAGTCAATGGTAGTCTGAAGGTCAGTTTGGACAGCAGTACAGATCGGTCTTCGTATGAAATTAGTATCGATCAACCCGAAGTGGCCAATTTTGGCGTCAAACTTGATGCCAATAAAATTGCCGGTTTACTTGAACAAGTACGTACCAATGCTGAAGCGGTACAGCAAAACCCCATGGCTGTACTTCCATTTCTGGCGCCAGTCAGCATTAATTCCCTGTCATTTAATATTGATGACAAAGGTCTTGTAAAAAGGGTTATTGCCAAAGAGAAAGGGGTGGCTTTCGGTGAGCAGCCTACGCCAGCACAAGACGCTACCTATGAAGCAAAAATGCTTCAGCAAAAAGAGGCCTGCATGAAGCAGGGGGCAGTTGTTTTTGGTGAAAACAAGACAGAAGCTTCTTGTGATGCGGTTTATAAGTACGTGACCAACCAGAAAAACAGTCTTTCATTTGCGATGAATCCGAACCCTCCTTTTGAGATCATGTCGGTTGTTCAGTTGTTGTCTGGCAGGGGAGGGGCTAATCTCAATCAGCTTTTTCAAAACCTGAATATTGAATTGAAGAATTAAGAAATAGTACGATCTTAAGCCTGCATGAAAAAAAGCGTTCAACCCTGAACGCTTTTTTCTTTGCTGTCACAAGCACAGTGTTTAAAGTACATTGGTGTATTCAGGGTGCCGCTTAAGGTAGGCAACGGTGTACGAGCAGACAGGGTGAACCTTCCAGTTATTATGGCTGGCGGTTTCCAGGGCAAAACGGGTAATTTCCGCAGCGATGCCGCGACCGCCGACCTCTGGGGGAACCAGGGTATGCAGTACATGCATCACATTGTTGTCAAGTCGGTAATCAATTAAGCAGGTGTGGCCATCAATAACGGTTTGGAAACGTGATTGTTCGGGAAGGTGCTGGATCGACAGGTTCATGGGTTTGCTTTGTGGTTGATGAGGACAATTACATGATAATACTTTACGCAGCGGCAAGCCAAGAAATGCTTATTGCTGCAAGGGTTTATACGGTTTTTAGCGGGTAAGCAAAATACCCCACACTACGCACATGCAAAGAATGCCAATAAAACAACAGCCCCACAGCCCAAGCAAAGGCCATTTAATTTTAACGGGTACTTGTGATGGAATGACATGAGGCAAAATGCGGTTGGCGTGACCAATCAGCCAGAACTGTACATTGGGGAAAAACAGCCTGAAAAAATAGTCCAGCAAGATCGAGCACCGAATGGACAGGGAAAACCGATTGAACGGCTGCATGCTTAAATAAGGATGCTTAAGCATTTCATTGGTGGGTTTCAGGGAAAAGAAAATCAGGTAGAGGCCGGAAAATGAAGCAATCAGAAAACAGGCCATTAGTATTGCAATGGCGTAGGTCAGTATTAATTCAATCATAAGGAAAAAGCTTAAGTCTTCGGTTGGCTTGTGGAAATGTTATGAAGCAGTGATTTTAACCTAAGTTTGCCAACTTGTTTTTAAGGTTGATACTCAATCAATATCAGATGATTTTAAATTAATATTAGACAGCTATCGTAATTGATATTACCCTTTGTTTTTTATTCGATACAAGCCAAGCTACGGCTGACACAGTAGCTATAAATATTATCAAGAACGCATCAGTACAATCACTGCTGAAAAATGTATAAAACAGGAGATAGGCAATGACACAAGAAGCAAAATTATTGGGTGAAGGTTTTTACTGGCAGGATCTGGAGGTTGGCCAGAAATTCAAAACATTCAAACGCACGATTACCGAAACCGACATCGTTAATTTTATTAGCGTTACCGGCATGCTGGAAACCATCTTTATTGACAAGACTTTTAATAAAGGGGCTATTCAGGGTCGGCCGGTACCCGGCGCGCTTACTTATAGCATTATCGAAGGCATGTTGATGCAAACCATGGTTCAGGGAACTGGCCTGGCCTTGCTGGAAGTGCATAAG
This sequence comes from Advenella sp., assembly GCA_041656315.1. GTDB lineage: Bacteria > Pseudomonadota > Gammaproteobacteria > Burkholderiales > Burkholderiaceae_B > Advenella. The sequence goes on along the minus strand of JBBADT010000041.1, from coordinate 6,625 downwards.
AAAATGCTCGCACCTGTGGTGGCCGGAGATACGATATGGGCTGAGGTAGAGGTAACTCAGGTACGCCCAACTTCAAAACTTAACCGAGCCGTCGTTTCAACGCACATCAATATCAAGAACCAGGATGATGTAACCGTAATCAGTTATGACGTTACCCGCATGTTGTCAGGGCGTTAATCATTCAGCACATGAATAATAATTTTTAATTTCAATGAAACAGGTTGTGTATCATGCTTGACGTTCTTGATCTGGCTTATCTTCCGCAAGAAGAAAGCCAATTTCGAAGCGAGCTGCGGGCTTTTATTAAAGAGGCCACGCAGGGAATGGATGCCTATGCACGGGCCCGTTCATGGATGGGTTTTGATGCCGGATTCAGCAAAAAGCTGGCTGCCAAAGGCTGGCTAGGGCTTACTTTGCCCAAGCAGTATGGTGGTGCTGAAAAAGGTTATTTTTCACGTTTTGTCCTGTCTGAAGAACTGTTGGGTGCCGGAGCACCCGTTTCGGCCCACTGGATTGCCGACCGTCAAAGCGGACCATTGATCTTGCGCTATGGTAGCGAAGCGCAAAAACAGTTTTATTTACCCCGAATTTGTCAGGGAGATGCTTTCTTCTGTATTGGCATGAGTGAACCCAATTCGGGTTCTGACCTGGCCAGTATCAAGTCAAGGGCAGTCAAAAATGACAAGGGCTGGTTGCTGAATGGCAGCAAAATCTGGACCACCAATGCGCATAAATCGCACTATATGATTGCTTTAGTGCGTACTTCCGGTGAGCCGGATGACCGGCAAAAAGGTTTGTCGCAGCTGATTATTGATTTAAGCCTGCCGGGTGTGACGGTGCGCCCCATTGTAGATGTGGCCGGTGATGCGCATTTTTCAGAAGTGTTTTTTACCGATGTGCAGCTGGCCGAGGACGCCTTGATTGGCAATGAAGGGGATGGCTGGGAGCAGGTGAATGCCGAATTGGCCTTTGAGCGCAGTGGTCCCGAGCGTATTTATTCCAGCATGGCGCTGGTGGAGTGTTTCCTGAAAGAATGCCGGCAGCAAGGCTGGCAGTCTGAACAGGTACAGGCAACCTTGGGGGGGATTGTGGCCCGGCTTGCCGTATTAAGAACCATGTCTTTGGCGATTACCTGCAAACTGGCCAAGGGAGAAAATCCTTCGGTAGAAGCATCGTTGGTTAAGGATTATGGTACCGGACTTGAGCAGGATATTCCCAAGTTGATTGCCGACTGCATGGGTGAGCATCCTGAATGGGCACCTTCGGTGGAATTGATTAAAACCCTGGCTTTGGTGGACCAGGTATGTCCTTCCTATTCCTTGCGTGGTGGTACCCGCGAGATATTGCGGGGCATTATTGCCCGGGGTTTGGGCTTGCGATAAGAAGAGACAAAAATGGACAATTTACGTATGGATAATCTTTTTGATGAGGCCGTTGGTCGCCTGTTTGCCGATATTTCAGAAAAATTCGGTAACAGCCTGAATTTGTCATCTGCTGATTATGAAGAGATCTGGTCAGAAATAGCCACTTCGGGTTTTCTGGATGTGATGCTGCCTGAAGAAAAAGGAGGGGCTGGCCTGAGTCTGCAAGAAGCGGGTAATCTGTTCAAGCTGGAAGGATATTTTAATTTGCCAGTTCCTTTTGCCAGTACTCTGCTGGCGCGTAGTTGGCTGGATGGCAATGGACAAACCATACCGGAAGGGTCTGTGGTTATTGCTAGCATGGGGGTGCAGGTATCCGAAGGGTCAGGGCAGATAGTGGTTAATAAACTGCCTTTTGGTCATCTGGCCGCAAACTTTCTGGTTTTGGGTAAGCAGTCATGCTATTTACTGGTCCGGGAAAAAGCAGTGCTTAATGAGATTTACCACGCCGGCCTGTTTGCCAGTGTGCGCTGGAATCTGGGCGATGCCATTCGGCTTGATGTGTCTGCGCAGGCTTTGGACGATCTGCACAACCTTGCAGCGTTGGCTGCATTGGTGCCAAGTGTGGGTGCTATGGAACGGATATTTGAAATGACACTGGAATATGCCAACCAGCGCCAACAATTTGGGCGTCCCTTAAGCAAGTTTCAGGCAATACAACACCAGATCAGTGTATTGGCTGAACAGGTTTGGGCAGCGCGGATGGCGGCACAAATAGCGTGCAATAGCGGTAATAACCGGCCAGATCCCAATTTACTGGCAATTGCCAGATATCAGGTCAGCTTCGTATCTGATCAGGTAGCTGACATTTCCCATGCGGTTCATGGTGCGATTGGGATTACCGAAGAATATGCGCTGCATTTTTACACCAGCCGAGTCAGGGAGTTCAAGAGTGAGGCAGGAACCCAAATATACTGGGCCAAAAAGTTGGGTCAGCATGTCTTGGGGCAGGAGGGTGAGACGGTACTTTCAATGTTAACCGGGGAGCTTTGCCCGGGATAATAATTTTTTCAGGGTCAGGCATCCTGCTTTATTTAAATTTCAGATGAATGACAGTCAAACCGGCCTGAGTTGTATTTGGTCGGTTTTTTATTTCATTGCTTCATTTTTTCGATGATTTTAATATATTAGTGGATTTTGCTTTGATATCATTCAGGTATCAGTAAAGAGTCTTGATAACAGGGATTAATATGGACTTGCGCCGGATCCGTTATTTTGTTGTATTGGCTGAGACCTTGAATTTTCATAAGGCGGCAGAAAAACTGCATATTGCCCAACCACCTTTGTCGGTTTCGATACAAAAGCTTGAAACGGAGCTGGGAGTGCGTTTATTTGAGCGTACGTCCAAAGGCGTATCCTTGACTTCAGAAGGAAGGCAGATCCGTGGGGATGCCATTAGGCTGTTGCAGTATGCCGAGCAATTGCAGCAAACGGCAGATGAAATCAGGGAAGGAACCAGAGGCGTTTTGCATATTGGTTTCGTGGGTTCGGTCACACAAGGCTTGTTGCAAAGCCTGGTGCCGGCTTTCAGGGGTAAATACAAAAATGTTGAACTTAACTTTACTGAAGGGATTTCCAGCCGAATTGTGCAGGATGTGGAAGCTGGGCAACTGGATGTTGGGCTGATTCGTACGCCTGTGCTGGATAGCACGAATGTAGAAATGATTCAATTGGAAAAGGATGGCTTTGTTTTGGCTGTCCTCAAGGGGCACGAGCTTGAAGGCCATGCGGTTAGTTTGAAAGAGCTGGCAGCTTATCCATTTATCATGTATTCGCCGGATTATGCCCGGGGGTTGCATCATGCTGTCATGTCAGCCTGCCAGGAAGCTGGTTTTATTCCGCAAGTCGCCCAAATAGCGATTCAGGTGGATACCGTTCTTGCCTTGGTGGAAAGTGGCGTTGGCATAGCCTTGGTGCCATCTGTCGTCATGAAAACAAAATTAAAAAAGAATCTGGCTTATTTGAAATTACAGGATGAGTCTGGCATTAGCCGCATCGGTTTTGCGTTGGTATATCAAAAAAATACTGTCTCTATTGCCACAATCAAATTTCGGGATCTGGCCATTGGCCTGTATTCGTAGTGCTAAGGGTAATTTAGCCCTGAATTGCCAGTTTTTTGAAGAGAAACCTCAAGAATGCTTTAATCAATAATCTTAAAGCTTAAAAAAATAGCCACGGTTAGGTGGCTATTTTTTATCGGAATTATTTGAGCAGATCAGCTACGCCATCACGCTCTTCAAGCAATTCGTTAAGGGTGAAATCCATGCGCTCACGAGAGAATGCGTCGATTTCCAGGCCTTCCACACGTTTGTACTCACCGTTTTCGGTGGTAACAGGCACGCCATAGATAATGCCTTCAGGAATACCATAAGAGCCGTCAGAAGGAACACCCATGGTGACCCATTTGCCGTTTGAGCCGAGCACCCAGTCACGAATGTGGTCGATGGCAGCGTTAGCGGCAGAAGCTGCGGAAGACAGGCCACGTGCTTCGATAATTGCGGCGCCACGTTTGCCAACGGTTGGAATGAATGTGTCGCGATTCCAGGCTTCGTCGTTGATGAGTTTGTCCAGTGACTCGCCATTTACAGTAGCAAAACGGGTGTCTGGGTACATGGTTGGAGAGTGGTTGCCCCAAACGATGAGGTTTTCGATGTCTTTAACTGCTTTGCCGGATTTCTGGGCCAGTTGGGTAAGCGCACGGTTGTGATCCAGGCGCAACATGGCGGTGAAGTTTTTGGCAGGCAGGTCTGGAGCGGATTTCATGGCAATATAAGCATTGGTGTTGGCGGGGTTGCCGACTACCAGTACTTTTACATCGCGGCTTGCAACAGCGTTAAGGGCTTTGCCTTGGGCTGTGAAGATTTGGGCGTTGACTTGCAGCAAGTCTTTACGCTCCATGCCTGGGCCACGGGGGCGTGCACCCACCAGCAGGGCAACGTCAGCATCTTTAAATGCAGTCATTGGGTCACTATGAGCAGTCATTTCCTGCAGCAGAGGGAATGCACAATCGTCCAGTTCCATCATCACGCCTTTGAGCGCTTTTTGTGCTTTTTCGTCTGGGATTTCAAGCAATTGCAAAATAACCGGCTGGTCTTTGCCTAACATTTCGCCTGAGGCAATACGAAATAGCAATGCGTAACCGATTTGACCGGCAGCACCAGTAACAGCAACGCGCAGGGCTGGCTTGGACATAAATGTTTCTCCAAAATAGGTATGAACGTAAGAGATAAGAGCCTTAAGAGCGTATGCGGCAAACCAGGATTGGCACCGGATTATTCATGAAAACTCTTATTGATAAATGCCAATAATCTTAGAATAAAATCCGCTTTTCGTCAAATTGTCTTATAACTTATATCTTATATAAGAATAGACAGAAACCCTTGGGTGTGAAATAATGCTGCACGTTAATTCAGGTTTTCATTATTCTGTAAATATGTCAGTTTCATCATCTTCTATCGGCAAGGGGGCAGCCATTAGTGGCGCCGCTTTCAGTCCTTTGTACAAGCAAATCAAAGCCTTGCTTGTACAAAGTTTGCATGCCGGTGAATGGAAGCCCGGTGAAAGCATTCCCAGTGAACTTGACCTTGCTTCACGGTTTCAGGTCAGTCAGGGAACCGTGCGCAAGGCTATCGATGAACTGGCTGCCGAGAATCTGTTGATCAGGCGTCAAGGCAAAGGTACTTTTGTTGCCACTCACCATGAAGCCCAGGTTCGTTACCGCTTTTTGCGGCTTACTCCAGACAATCCCGAAAATACCCAACGTGCGCAAAGTACAATACTTGAATGTAGCCGGCAAAAGGCAACGCAGGAAATGGCTCGCATGCTCGAGATTCGCTCTGGCGATGCGCTTATATATATAAAGCGTATTATGAATCTGGGTAACCGGCCAAGTGTTATTGATGAGATCTGGCTGCCCGCTGATGTTTTCAAAGGGCTTACCAGCGAGATATTGACTCATAACAAGGGGCCACTTTATGGCTTGTTTGAAACAAAATTTGGTGTAAGTATGATTCGGGCGGAAGAGAAAATCAGGGCTATTGCAGCAAGTTCGCAAATGGCTGATTTTCTTAATGTTTCAGAGGGTTTTCCTTTGTTGCAGGTAGATCGGGTCTCTTACACTTATGGAGATCGCCCAATGGAAATTCGCAGGGGATTTTACCTGACTGATCAATATCATTACAGAAATAGTTTAAACTAGAGGCCGTTTTGGTTAGTGCCGGTTCAAAAGAAGTAATATTGGCCGGGTTTGTTTTTTTTGTTATATATCGTTTCATTATTTTGAGGCCGTTATGTCAGACTCTACGTCAAAGCCACGTCGGGAATTTCGCAATCTCGATTTAGAGCTTATTGCAGTTAAATACCGCCTGCCCACTGCCGGGAAAGTGTCAATTTTGCATCGTATCAGTGGCGCAATCCTGTTTTTAAGCCTACCTATCATTCTTATTCCTCTTTTTGCCGCCAGTGTGGCATCACCTGAAAGCTTTGAGGCTTTGGGAAGCGGGTTTGGTGGCTTTTTGCTGAAACTTGTTTTGCTGGTGATTTTGTGGGGCTTCATGCATCACCTGTGTGCGGGTATCAGGTACCTGACCCTTGATTTGCATATCGGAATGGATAAAGTATCTGCCCAGAAAAGTGCAGCGATTGTTTTGGGCACAAGCATTGCCCTTACCCTGATTTTTGCAATTAAACTGTTTGGAGTTATGTAATGGCAACTCATGAACAAATCGGTAGGAAACGCCTGGTTGTGGGTGCACACTATGGCTCATTCGATTTTCTCGTCCAGCGTATGACCGCGATCATACTGGCCGTTTATTCTGTTTTATTCCTGATCTGTGCCCTGTTCACTTCCATCAACTATGAGTCATGGAAAGGTTTCTTTACCTTTACCTGTTTTGGCTTGCCGTTGGGTCAAATTTCAGCCACGCTGGCTTTTTTCTCTCTGGCCTGGCATGCCTGGATCGGTGTACGTGACATTTGGATGGATTATGTGAAACCGGCAGGCCTTCGTGTGGCCTTGCATGTATTAACCGTATTGTGGTTAATTGGTTCAGTCTTGTTTTTCGCGAATATTGTTTGGAGTCTATAAGCCGTGGTCGCAATTAATTCTTCATTGCCACGCCGCCAGTTTGATGCGGTGGTCGTAGGCGCCGGCGGTGCCGGTATGCGTTGTTCCTTGCAGCTTGCGCAGTCTGGTCTTAAAGTCG
>JBBADT010000040.1:0-28175 GCA_041656315.1 Advenella sp. | reverse complement strand
TAGGTAATACATGAAGATCCATGAGTATCAAGGTAAAGAACTTCTAAGGAAGTTTGGCGTTACCGTACCTCGCGGTATTCCCGCATTCTCTGTTGACGAGGCTGTTAAGGCGGCAGAAACACTGGGTGGCCCTGTTTGGGTTGTGAAAGCTCAAATTCACGCGGGTGGTCGCGGTAAAGGTGGTGGCGTAAAGCTGGCACGTTCCATCGACGAAGTGCGTCAGTTATCTTCTGAAATCCTGGGTATGCAACTGGTTACACACCAGACTGGCCCAGAAGGTCAAAAAGTCAACCGTCTTCTGATCGAAGAGGGTGCAGACATTAAAAAAGAATACTATGTGGGTATTGTTACCGATCGCGCTACGCAGCGTGTTTGCGTAATGGCATCCAGCGAAGGCGGTATGGATGTTGAGGAAGTTGCCGAGAAAACGCCTGAAAAAATCCTGAAAGTATTTGTTGATCCGGCTACCGGTCTGACAGATGCGGAAGCGGCGGAATTGGCTCGCGGTATTGGTGTGCCTGAAGCGTCTGTTGGCAAAGCAGCGGCCGAGTTCCAGAAACTGTACAAAGTGTATTGCGAAACCGATTCATCCCTGGCTGAAATCAACCCCCTGATCCTGACCGGTTCAGGCGATATCATTGCCCTTGATGCTAAATTCAATTTCGATTCAAACGCATTGTTCCGTCAGCCTGAAATTGTGGCTTACCGTGACCTTGATGAAGAAGATCCAGCTGAAATCGAAGCCAGCAAGTTTGATCTTGCCTACATCCAGCTTGACGGTAACATTGGTTGCCTGGTAAACGGTGCCGGCCTGGCCATGGCGACTATGGATACCATCAAGCTGTTTGGTGGCGAACCCGCCAACTTCCTTGACGTAGGTGGTGGTGCTACTGCAGAGAAAGTAACCGAAGCATTCAAGATCATGCTGAAAAACGAAGGTGTTAAAGCCATCCTGGTTAATATTTTCGGTGGTATCATGCGTTGCGATGTGATCGCTGAAGGCGTTATTGCCGCATGCCGTGCGGTAAACCTGAATGTGCCTCTGGTTGTTCGCATGAAAGGAACTAACGAGGAACTGGGCAAGCAAATGCTGAAAGATTCAGGTCTGCCTATTATCAGTGCTGACACAATGGCCGAAGCAGCAACCAAAGTTGTTGAAGCTGCCAAGTAAGGAAGGAACTCATCAATGTCTATTCTTATCAATAAAGACACAAAAGTCATTACCCAGGGTATCACAGGTAAAACCGGTCAGTTTCACACACGTATGTGCCGTGAATATGGCAATGGTAAAGAAGCCTTTGTCGCTGGCGTAAACCCCAAACGTGCTGGCGAAGATTTCGAAGGTGTGCCCATCTACGCTTCTGTCAAAGAAGCCAAGGAAGAAACCGGCGCTACCGTTTCGGTTATTTATGTACCACCAGCAGGTGCTGCCGCCGCCATCTGGGAAGCTGCCGAGGCTGACCTGGATCTGGCTATCTGTATTACAGAAGGTATTCCTGTTCGTGACATGCTTGAGCTACGTAACCGCATGCGCGCCGAAAACAAGAAAACCCTGTTGTTGGGCCCTAACTGCCCCGGCTTGACCATTCCTGATGAAATCAAGATTGGTATTATGCCTGGCCATATTCACCGTAAAGGTAAAATCGGTATCGTTAGCCGTTCCGGTACATTAACCTATGAAGCCGTTGCACAGGTTTCCGAATTGGGTATGGGCCAGTCTGCAGCGGTCGGTATTGGTGGTGACCCCATCAATGGCCTGAAGCACATCGATATCCTGAAAATGTTTAACGATGACCCTGAAACTGAAGCGGTTATCATGATTGGTGAAATTGGTGGACCCGATGAAGTTAATGCTGCATTGTGGGCCAAAGACAATATGAATAAACCAATCGTTGGCTTTATTGCTGGCGTTACAGCGCCTCCAGGAAAACGCATGGGTCACGCTGGTGCCCTGATTTCCGGTGGTGCCGATACGGCAGATGCCAAACTTGAAGTAATGGAAGCTTGCGGTATTCGTACAACCCGCAATCCTTCTGAAATGGGTAAATTGCTGAAATCCATTCTGTAATATGTCTTAGTACAACAAAAAACCGCCACAATCAATGTTTTTGATGGGCGGTTTTTTGCTTGAAGTAAAGGCCGCTATAGTAAGCGGGCACTTGTCATGTTGGCAAGAGAAAGCCTGACCTGCAACGCAGGCTGGTTTGTCAGGCTTATAAGGTTGGCTTTTTCGATTCAAAATCAAAACTACCTTGCACTGAATTATAATTTGCTGTTTTCCTTGGAAACGCAGTCAATACATGATTCAATACGGGCAGCAATTGGCCATTAAGGCTATTTTGGGCAGGTTGTAAAATGCTACCTGTTCATCAAGTGTCTTCTTAACAAGAAAATAGGTAAAAAGATGTTAGAGTTTTTTCAACAGATCCATTGGGCCGCGATTGGCCAAATTATTCTGATCGATATTCTTCTGGGGGGAGATAATGCCATTATTATCGCCCTGGCGTGTCGAAATCTGCAAAAGGCGCAGCGTATCAAAGGTATTCTTTGGGGTACGGTCGGTGCTATTGGTATGCGTGTGGTGCTTATTTTATTTGCCATGGAAATGCTGAAAATACCATTCCTCAGGCTTGTTGGTGGTGCCTTGCTTATCTGGATTGGTATCAAGTTGCTCATTCCCGAGGAAGATCATGGAGAAGGTATTCAGGCCAGCAGCAGTGTTTGGGGTGCAGTGAAAACCATTCTTATCGCCGACTTTGTCATGAGTCTGGATAACGTGATTGCAATTGCCGGTGCCGCAGGTAACGCACATGTCGATCACCAGACTGCTTATGTTATTTTCGGTTTGTTGGTCAGTGTGCCCATTATTATTTGGGGTAGTACCATCGTTCTCAAGATCATTGACAAGTTCCCGCTGGTTATCCTGTTTGGCGCCGGTTTGCTGGGCTGGTTGGCAGGTGGTATGTTTGTTGGCGATGTGTATATTCAAAACACCTTCTTCGGTGGTGCCGAGTCAGCTGCTACAGTCAAGTATACGGCCGAGATAGGTTGCGCCTTGTTTGTCATGATCGTGGGCAAGCTGATTGCTTCACGAAAAGCCGCTGAAGCCAGCGAAAAGGCTGAATAGCCCGTATTTATTTTTAGGATAGTCAGTAAAAAATATGTCACAAAAACCAAAACTTACCCTGTTGCAACTTTTGTTTGTCCTGGCGGTTATCGGTATTGTTATTGCTGTCCTTGCCAATTATTTTAAATAGGAACCTGCAATGTCAGTACAACCTGAAAAATTGATTATCGCTACACGTGCCAGTCGTTTGGCATTATGGCAGGCCGAATTTGTGCAGGCTAAGTTGCAGGCATTGTACCCAGCCTGCCGTGTTGAGCTTCTGACTATGACGACCAGGGGCGATCAGATTCTTGATCGTACCCTGTCAAAAGTGGGTGGCAAGGGTCTGTTCGTCAAGGAACTTGAAACTGCCTTGCTGGATGGCCGGGCCGATCTGGCTGTACATTCCCTTAAAGATGTACCCATGGATCTTGGTTCTCCCTTCCAGCTGGCGGTTGTCATGGATCGGGCAGACCCACGTGACGCATTTGTATCCAATAAATACGAAAAGCTGGCTGATTTGCCCGAAGGGGCTGTAGTAGGAACTTCCAGCCTGCGACGCGAATCGCAAATCAGGGCCAATTTTCCGCAACTGGTTGTAAAACCCCTGCGTGGCAACCTTGATACCCGTCTTGGCAAGCTTGATAATGGCGAATACGATGCGATTATCCTGGCGGCAGCCGGCTTGCAACGCCTTGGTTTGCAGGAAAGAATCCGCAGTTGCCTGTCCATCCAGGACAGCCTGCCAGCTGCCGGGCAGGGGGCGCTGGGTATAGAAATTCTGGAATCCCGTTCCGATGTGCTGGCCGCTTTACAACCGTTGTCTTGCCCTGAAACACTGGCATGTGTAACGGCAGAAAGAGCGGTTTCATCATTCCTGGGCGGTTCTTGTCAAGTGCCTTTGGCTGCTCATGCTGTCATCAATGGTCAAAATCTTACCATTCAGGCATTTGTTGCCTTGCCAGATGGCACCCAAGTATTGCGCGCTCAAAGCAGTGGTCCGGTCGAGCAGGCTGGGCAACTGGGTCTAGATGTGGCCAAGGAGCTGCATCAGGCGGGAGCCGACAAAATTTTGGCTACATTGCTGAATAATTAATTGTGTTTTCTTGATTGGCAAGAAAACATGAACAGACATATTATTCTTACCCGTCCGGCAGGAAAAAACGCATCATTACAATCTCTGCTTGTCGCGGCAGGTTATCCGGTTACAGAACTTCCCGCCATTGAACGCTTTCCCCTGCCTTTAAAGGCAGGGGAGCTTCCCAATCTTGCCAGTTATAATCTGGTTTTTTTTGTTAGTGGCTATGCGGTGCAGGTTTTTTTTGAAATGATGGCACAATATCACAGCACTTGGCCAGAAGGCCTTTATGCCGGTGCTGTTGGCATGGCAACTGCCAATGCCTTGCAAGAGCAGGGTGTTCCTGCCAGTCAAATCATTCATCCGGGTCCTGAAGCTGAAAACCAGGACTCGGAAGCTTTTTTTGATGAATTGTTTAAAAAAGGCCTTGATAAATTTACCCGGGTTCTAGTGGTTCGTGGTCAGGCCGGTCGTCAATGGCTTGCTGAAAAACTTCAGTCATTAAATGTACGGGTTGCTTTTTTGCCGGTGTATGAAAGAAAGTCCCGGGTATGGACGCTATCTGAAAGTAAAGCAATAATAGCGCTGCTGCAATCAAGTAAAAAAATAAGCTGGCTGTTAACCAGTAAGGAAAGTGTTGATAGCGTATTCAATGAGTTAAAGCGATATGGGCTTGTTCAATATTGTCTGGACCATCATTTTTTGGTAACCCATCCAAGAATTGCGGCACAGATTCATGAGCATTTAAAAGAGGCTATGGTTCAGTGTAATTTGCCTGAAAAGGAGGTTGTTATTAATATATGTCAACCAAGCGATGCCTCAATATTTGAGATGTTAACCATGCCTTAAGTAAAATGGTCGTCATCTTCCACTACAATGCGATTATGAGAAAGAAGCTAACACGCCATACTTCACATTCCAAAAACCATAGTCTCAGCAAGGGATCAAAAAACATGGATGAAAAAAAACAGGAAAATATTCAATCTTCAGACCCTAAAGAATTGAATGTGCCAGAGGAAAATCAGAATCACAACCATAAAGATAAGGTAACACCTGCGGCAGCCTCCGATGGCGTCGAGCACGAACAATCTATGTCTGCTGAAAAGTCTGCATCGCCAGCTTCGGCTTCAGGGCAAAAGTCTGGCATTAATAAAAAAGTGCTTGGTGCAGCTGCCGTTGTTGTGGCAGCGGTAGTGGGTGGGGCGGTTTACATGACGCAGCAATCCCAAACCGGAGGCATGTGGTCAAGCGGTAATTCAGCTTCGCGCACGGCACCGCTTTCCGATCAGTCAGAACCAATTTCCAATGTTTCAGCGCCAGAAGCGCCCCAAGGCAGTGTGCAGGCAGAGACAAACCAGGTGCAAACTGATAGCGCGAATAATGCGGCGGTAACGGCAGATACAGAATCTGCGCCGTCTGCTGTAACCGCTCAAGATGGTACCTTGGTTCAGTCAGCCACTGAAGAAACGGCAGCGGTTGAGGAAAGTACGACGCAGCAGGCAAAATCCACTGATTCAGAAGAAATTACTTTGGCTGAAAGCACGCAAAATGCAGCCCACAGCGGTGCCGCCACTGCCGACTCTTCAGTCACTGAAGCCGAGCCGGTACATTCAGGTGCAGAGGCTGGTAATGAAAGCGAGACGGCGGGCGTGGTTAAGGCACAACTCGACCTGCAAACCGAACAGATTAATCAGCTGAAAACCGAGTTGCAGCAAATACAGACACAGTATGCTGAGTTACTGGAGCAACGGCTAAATAGGGCTGATGTTGATGTTAGCCTGTTTGTTGTCAATGATGTTTCCCGCCTGGTGCAATCGGCTGACAACGAGTTAAGTATTGCCGGTAATTTGCCTAATGCCATTCGTGCATTGGAAATGGCGCAGCAAACCATACGACGTGCAAACAGTCCGATCCTGGCCGGGCTTGCCGGTGCCATTTCTTCCGATATCGTGATGCTTAAATCAGCACCGGTCATGAACGAGGATACCCTTTTCAAGGAAGTCGGAAAATTAATCGAGTTGCTTGATCAGGCACCGCTCATTTCACCTGATCGGGTCGATCATCTGTCTACTGTTTTGTCAGTGCATACTAATGCTCTTCCGGGTGAGTCAGATGGCCAGGCAACTGCCAGCCAGGATTTGAGCTGGCATGAAAAAGCCTGGGAAGAGATTAAATCCTGGCCTTCACAGGCCATGGGTTTACTGAAATCCGATTTGGGCGGGCTGGTTCGCGTCGAGAAACTTGATGATCCAACGGTGGCCCTGATTTCAGCTGGACAGGCTGCAGCGCTTAAAAACAATCTCAAGCTTGATTTGCGATTTGCACAACAGGGTTTGCTGAATGCCCAGCAGGGAATCTGGACTAGCTCTCTTGAGTCAGTACAGGCCGCCTTGCTTAAATACTATAATCAAGATGCACCAGAGACACGGCAGGCACTGGAACAGACCCGCACCTTGCTGGCAATACCCGTAAGGCCTCAATTGCCACAAATTACACATAGTGTAAAAGCTATTGAGGAAACCAGAAGCCAGATTATCAATCTGGGTAAACCGCAGGAGTAAGCCATGAGGACAGGTTTAAAATTACTTGTGCTGCTCGCGCTTGCTGTGGGTTTTGCACTGATTATCAAAGATTCAAGCGGCTATTTTATGCTTGTAACTGGCGACGAGCGTCGTACGGTTTCCCTGACTACCGGCGTTTTTCTACTGATTATCGCTTTTGTGTTTGCTTATTTGCTGGTTCGCTTGATTGCCACCTTAAGCAATTCACCGGCCAGCTTCAAACAATGGCGACTTAAGCGTCATACCAGCAAAGATGTCAGCTTGCTTGAAAAAGGCTGGCTTGAATTGATCGAGGGTCGGGCGGGTTCCGCTGAAAAAGACTTTACCCGTCTTTTTAATCATAGTCACAATCCTTCACGACAGGCAATTGCTAGTTTGGCTGCAGCCAAGGCGGCACATATGTCAGGGCATCATGAGCAACGCGACAAGTTGTTGCTGCTGGCTGAAAATAAGTCTAGGCATTTTCCTCGTCTTGCCGAGGCAACAGCTACGGTCAAGGCCGAGTTGCTTCTGGAGCAAGGAGAGTCCAAGCAGGCCCAGGCTTTGCTCGAAGCACTGGATACGGCCAATGGCAGTAACCAGGAACATATCCAGAAACTGTTGTTGCGGGCTTACAAGCAAACAGGCAGCAATGAAAAGCTGTTGCCTCTGGCCCGTATTATGCTTAAAAAAGAACGGGTTGACCGTTTTGAGGCACTAAGGCTGATAGAACATGCCGCAGCGGGCAATATTAATCATGCAGCCCCTGAAGAGTGGCAATATTTCTGGAAAAGCCTGAGTAGTGATGAGAAAACAATGCCATTGGTGGCATTGGCGGCGGCTGGGCGCTTTGAGGCCAAAGGTGATAGTAAAAATGCAGGCAAGGCGCTTGAAGATGCCTTGGCTGTTACAAAAGATGCCCGTTTGCTTAAAGCCTATGTGCAAACTGCCGGTGCGTCGGTTCAGGATCGGTTGGCGATGGCGCAGAGCTGGCTGAAAAAAGATAGCAATAACCCTGAATTGTTAACGGCCTTGGGGTATTTGTGCCTGAAGGGGCAATTGTGGGGGCAGGCAGAACGTTACCTGACCCGCAGCCTGGCTATTCGCAGTGAAACGGCTGCGCCAGAGGCTGGCCAGGAGGTCGTGGTGTCTCGGGATGAGGCCCAGACTCATGCATTGCTGGGGACCCTGTATGACCGACTTGGGCGTGCGCAAGATGCCATCAGGCATTGGCGTATTGCGTCGGCCGCTACTTCGGCATTACCAGTGTTAAATAATGATAGTATTCTACCGGCAGCAGATACTACCGAAGATCCGGATGGTCCGCCTGATAGGAAAAAGCTTGATAATCTGGATGACCGTATAATGTCAACCAAAATTACGGCTGATGCCAATGCCGATTATCAGGTGGATGAATACTTCGATACTGCGCCCATACCGGGTTATGAAGCCGAAAAACAAGGCAGAAAATAGTTAATATTTCTTTTAATCTTTAAAGGTCATTTTATGAGTTTAGATCGTGTGCCAGCTGGTTCAAATTTGCCAGACGAATTCAACGTAGTTATTGAAATCCCGATGAATTCTGACCCAGTAAAATATGAAGTGGATAAAGACACAGGAGCTGTTTTTGTAGACCGCTTCATGATGACGGCCATGCATTATCCATGCAACTATGGCTATATTCCACAAACCATTTCTGATGATGGTGATCCGGTTGACGTGCTGGTCATGACACCATTCCCGATTCAGGTAGGTGCCGTTATCAAATGCCGCGCTATTGGTGTGTTGCAAATGGATGACGAAGGCGGTGGTGATGCTAAATTGCTGGCTGTTCCCGTAGACAAACTGTATCCTGTATACAGTAATATCCAGTCGTCTGCCGATCTTCCTGAACAAGAGTTGAAGCGTATTCAGCATTTCTTTGAGCACTACAAAGATCTGGAGCCGGGCAAATGGGTCAAGGTTAAAGGTTGGGAAGGTGTTGAAGCCGCCAAAGCCGAGATTGTGGCCAGTGCGGAAAGATTTGCAAAAGGCGCAAATTAATAGTCTGTAAATTTTAACAGGCGGTTGGATTTTATTGAATTAGCCCCAAGAAACCGAATGCTATCCGGTTTCTTGGGGCTTTTTAATAGGTCAAATCAATGCCCTGGCGGGCATTTTGCTGACTATGGTTTTACTTTGCAAGACGGTTTTTTTGCTCGTTGATTTTAGCCAGCAGTTCGCTAAAGTTGGCCAGTCTTTCTTTTTCCTGCTCAATGACGGCAGCAGGGGCGCGAGCCACAAATTTCTCATTGCCCAATTTGCCATTGGCCTTTTGTATTTCGGTTTCCAGGCGTTTGGCTTCCTTGTCAAGGCGGGCCAGTTCGGCTTCTACGTCAATTTCAACGTTCAGCATCAGATGGGTGCTTTCAAGAATTTGCACCGGAGCACCTAAGTCAGGCAGTTCATTGACGATGTCAACCTGGCTCAGTTTGCCCAGTGCCTGCAGGTAAGGCGCGTTAAGGGCAAGCAAGGAAGCATCGCCCTGTGCATACAAGGGAACTTTCTGTGCCGGAGACAGGTTCATTTCACCACGCAGGGCACGTACGGCCTCTACTTGTGCCTTGAGTTGATTTAATGAGGCTTCGGCTGCTTCATCAAACTGGCTGGCATCAGGCAAGGGATAGGGCTGGATGCTGATAGAAGTAGTTTCATTCGCCTTGCGTTTGCCGGCGACAAGCGCTACTTTTTGCCATAATTCCTCGGTAATGAAGGGAATAATTGGGTGTGCCAGGCGCAGGATGGTTTCCAGAACGTTGATTAATGTTTGGCGGGTGCCGCATTGTTGTGCCGGTGTGCCTCGCTGGATTTGCACCTTGGCCAGCTCAACATACCAGTCGCAGTATTCATCCCATACAAAGTGGTAGATGGCGTTGGCGATATTGTCAAAGCGGAAATCATTGAAGCCTTTTTCGGCTTCAACCAGGGTTTGTTGAAGGCGGGAAAGAATCCAGCGATCTGCAAAGGAAAGTTCAACGCCGTCTTTGCCAGAAAGGTCATGGCCTTCCACGTTCATCAGCACAAAGCGGGAAGCATTCCATAATTTGTTGCAGAAGTTGCGATAGCCGCCACAGCGCTTGAGATCGAAATTCATATTGCGGCCAAGCGTGGCATAAGCAGCCATGGTGAAGCGCAGGGCATCGGCACCGTATGCTTCAATTCCATCCGGAAATTCCTTGCGGGTTTCTTTTTCAATCTTGGAGGCCTGCTTGGGGTTCATCAAACCGGTGGTGCGTTTGGCAACCAGGGGTTCAAGTTCAATGCCATCAATCAGGTCAACCGGGTCAAGCGTGTTGCCTTTGGATTTGCTCATTTTCTGGCCGTTGGCATCAAGGATAAGGCCATGCACATAAACAAACTTGAAGGGAATCTGACCGGTCAGGTGCATGCTCATCATGATCATGCGGGCAACCCAGAAGAAGATGATGTCAAAACCGGTTACCAGTACGCTAGAGGGCAGGTAACGCTTGTAGTCTGGGGTTTCTTCAGGCCAACCCATGGTGGTAAAGGGAACCAGCGCGGAAGAGAACCAGGTGTCCAAGACGTCATCGTCACGGCGCAAGGGGCCGGTAACGCCGGCGGCACGGGCTTTTTGCTGGGCTTCCTGTTCGTCACGGGCAACAAAAATCTGGCCATCTTCGCTGTACCAGGCCGGAATTTGGTG
This sequence comes from Advenella sp., assembly GCA_041656315.1. GTDB lineage: Bacteria > Pseudomonadota > Gammaproteobacteria > Burkholderiales > Burkholderiaceae_B > Advenella. The sequence continues at coordinate 17,748 of JBBADT010000040.1, read as the reverse complement.
GCCCCACCACAGTTGACGGGAAATACACCAGTCCTGAATGTTTTCCAGCCACTGGTAATAGGTATTTGTCCAGTTTTCGGGGTAGAATTTGATTTCACCCGAGCGCACAACATCAAGCGCTGTTTCGGTAATGCTTTTGCCGGGGTTGTAGGTGCCTTCAGGAGCGGGTTTGCTCATGGCTACAAACCACTGGTCGGTCAGCATAGGCTCAATAACAGTTTTTGTGCGGTCGCCACGCGGAACCATTAAAGTATGGGGTTTGACGCTTTCCAGCAACTCAAGGGTCTGAAGATCAGTCACGATTTTTTCGCGGGCCTCAAAACGGTCCATGCCGCGGTAAGCCTCGGGCGCGTCATCGACAATTTTGGCGTCAAGCGTAAGAATGCTGGCAAAAGACAAGCCGTGACGTTGCCCTACGGCGTAGTCATTGAAATCATGGGCGGGAGTTACTTTTACTACTCCAGTGCCAAATTCCCGGTCAACATAATCATCGGCAATAATCGGGATTTCGCGATTCACCAGTGGCAGGATGACGGTTTGCCCAATCAGGTGCATATACCGTTCGTCTTCAGGGTGTACCATTACTGCAACGTCACCCAACATGGTTTCAGGACGAGTGGTGGCAACGGTTAAATGGGTCAGGTCGCCCGACGGTTTGCTTAGCGGGTAGCGAATATGCCAAAGGCTGCCTTGCTCTTCACAGCTTTCAACTTCAAGATCGGAAACCGCCGTGCCCAGCACAGGATCCCAGTTGACCAGGCGTTTGCCACGATAAATAAGGCCCTGTTCATGAAGGCGTACAAAGGTTTCAATAACACCTTTGGACATCTGTTCATCCATGGTGAAATACTCGCGTGGCCAATCGGCCGAAGCACCCAGGCGACGCACCTGGCTGGTAATGGTATTGCCGGAAAGTTCTTTCCATTCCCACACTTTTTCAAGAAATTTTTCGCGGCCCAGATCGTGGCGGGAAATATTTTGTGCATCCAGCTGGCGTTCAACCACGATTTGTGTGGCAATGCCGGCATGGTCGGTGCCCGGAACAAAAACGGTGTCATTGCCCAGCATGCGATGGTAACGAATCAAGCCATCCATGATGGTTTGGTTAAAAGCGTGGCCCATATGCAGTGTGCCGGTCACGTTTGGTGGTGGAAACTGAATGGTAAAGGGTTGGCCACATTCTTCAGAGGCGGTTGTGGTGTATTGTCCTGCAGCGAAAATGCCTTGCTTGTTCCACTCCTGATACCAGTGCGCTTCAAGGTCTTTGGGTTCGAAGCTCTTGGAGAGTTCTTTGGTGTCAATACTGTTAGATTCTTGGTTCATTATGATTCTGATTCCGACGGTTTGGTTATTTTGTTCGCGAAAACCCTTATTTTAAGGTGTAGAAGGTACTTTTTGCATGTTAAAATGCCAAGTTGAGTAAAACTTACTTGAAGTTATTGTTTTTATTGAAATTTTGGAGTATTAAATGGCTGTTGAACGCACATTGTCTATCATCAAACCCGACGCGGTTGCAAAAAACGTTATTGGCGAGATCATTACCCGCTTTGAAAAAGCTGGTCTGAAAGTCGTTGAGGCACGTATGCAACAATTAACCCGTGAAGAAGCCGAAGGTTTTTACGCTGTTCACAAAGAGCGTCCTTTCTTCAATGATCTGGTCAGCTTCATGATTTCCGGTCCTGTGTTTATCCAGGCCCTGGAAGGCGAAAATGCCATCCAGAAAAACCGTGACCTGATGGGCGCTACCGATCCTAAAAAAGCAGAACCCGGTACCATTCGTGCCGATTTTGCTGAAAGCATCGACGCAAACGCAGTGCATGGCTCTGACGCCCCAGAAACAGCAGCTGTTGAAATTGCCTATTTTTTTGGCAAGTAATCGGTAGTTTTACGATTTATAGTTTTGATATTGAATAAGGCTTATTCCATGACTGACCAAATTAATCTCCTGGGTATCCCTACCGATGCCCTCATTGACCTTGTTGGTCAGTGGGGGAGTAAGCCCTTTCGTGCAAAGCAGCTTCAGCGCTGGGTTCACCAGCGTGGAGTCAGCGAGTTCGGGCAAATGAGTGATCTTGCCAAAGATTTTCGTGCCCGGCTTGCTGAGTCCTGTTGCATACAGGCACCGCCGGTCATTACGCAAAAAATATCGTCTGACGGTACCCGTAAGTGGCTGTTCGATGTGGGCAATAATAATGCCATTGAAACGGTCTTTATCCCTGAAGATGATCGCGGTACTTTATGCATTTCAAGCCAGGCCGGTTGTACGGTTGCCTGCCGGTTTTGCTCTACCGGGCATCAGGGTTTTAACCGCAATTTGACAACCGCGGAAATTGTTGGCCAGTTGTGGCACGCCCGCCGGGTTATCCAGGAAGACCTGTTGTCTGCGCGTATTGGCAATGCCGAAGCCCCTGAAGATATATCACGAGTCATCAGCAATGTTGTCATGATGGGCATGGGAGAACCCTTGCTTAATTATGATCAGGTCGTACCGGCCCTTCAGCTTATGCTTGACGACAATGCTTATGGTTTGTCACGCCGTCGTGTTACGGTATCCACATCTGGCGTGGTGCCCATGATGGATCGCCTGTCACAAGATTGTCCTGTGGCGCTGGCGGTTTCGCTTCATGCGCCCAATGATGCCTTGCGTGACCAACTGGTACCATTAAACAAAAAATACCCGCTGGCCGAATTAATTGCTTCATGCAACCGTTATCTGGAATTTGCCCCCCGTGACTTTATCACTTTTGAATATGTCATGCTTGATGGCGTCAACGATACCGATGAGCATGCACGTCAGTTAATTGAAATTACCAAACAGGTCCGTTGTAAACTGAATCTTATTCCTTTCAATCCCTTTCCTGAGTCGGGTCTGAAACGCTCCAAGTCTGCCCGGGTGCGTATATTCGCCAGCCTGTTAATGGACGCCGGGGTTATTACGACCGTGCGTAAAACCAGGGGAGATGATATTGATGCTGCCTGTGGCCAGTTGGCTGGCGATGTCAAGGATAAAACAAAAATCAGCGCTCTTATGCAGGCCAGAAAATCCATTCCCATCATCGAGGTGCAGTAGTGACGCAATTAAATTCAGGTACGAGTGAAGTGTCCGGTTCAGATTCCCTGGAAGATAAAAACCTGGGTATGTTGTTAAAAGGATTGCGTGAGAAAAAAGGTTTGTCAGTTAGTGATGTTTCAAATCAGATCAAGTTTTCATCGGGACAAATCAATTCGCTAGAGGCACAGAACTGGCCTGCGTTGCCGCAAGGTTTTGTGTTAAAAGGTTTGGTGCGCAAATATGCTCGCCTTCTTGGGGCAGATGAGCAGCAAATGCTTGATCTTCTGGCCAGACAAAGCGGTGCCAATGTCAACAGGCAGGAATTGAAAAGTCTGCAGTCAACGACTGATTTCAGTACCCATGAAGGGTATGAATCACAGCGTTCAGGTACGGGAACATGGATTTTTATTATTTTCCTGATCCTGGTCATCATCGCTGTTTATGGATATAGCCGTGAGTGGTTTACGCTTGAAGAAATCGGCTTGGAAAATTTCAGGAATTTATTTAATTAATTATGTCCATTTGCCAAAACCCATTTCCTGTCGGACCTGCGGTCCGCCACCAGACCCGCCTGGTTAATGTTGCCTGGGGTTCTACGGTTGTGCCCATTGGCTCCAGTGCACCTATTGTTGTTCAGTCAATGACCAATACCGATACGGCCGATCATATTGCTACAGCTATCCAGGTTAAAGAGCTCGCCATGGCCGGTTCCGAGATGGTGCGTATTACCGTCAACACCCCCGAGGCTGCACAGGCCGTGCCAGCCATTCGTGAACAACTTGATAAAATGGGTGTGCTGGTACCGTTGGTGGGGGATTTTCATTACAACGGCCATAAATTGTTAACCCAATATCCCGAATGTGCACAGGCGCTGTCCAAATATCGCATCAACCCCGGTAATATGGGGGGAGGCAAAAAACGTGATGATAATTTTGCCCAAATGATTGAGGTTGCCTGTAAATATGAAAAACCGGTTCGTATTGGTGTGAACTGGGGTAGCCTGGATCACGAGCTAATGGCTCGCATGATGGATGAAAACAATGCCAAGCCCGAGCCATGGGATGCGCAATCCCTTATGCGTGAGGCATTGGTCGTTTCGGCTATCAGTAATGCACAGCGGGCTGAGCAGTTGGGCATGCCAGGTGATGCGATTATTCTTTCCTGCAAGGTCAGCCATGTCCAGGATCTGATTTCTGTTTACCGGAATCTGGCCGGGCGTTGCAATTATCCCTTGCATCTTGGGCTTACAGAAGCAGGCATGGGCAGCAAAGGTATCGTGGCTTCTACGGCAGCCCTTTCAGTGCTCATGCAGGAAGGAATCGGCGATACCATTCGTATCTCACTAACGCCAGAGCCGGGTGGTGATCGTTGCAAAGAAGTGGTGGTGGCCCAGGAAATATTGCAAAGCCTGGGGTTACGGGCGTTTACCCCCATGGTGGTGGCTTGTCCTGGTTGTGGTCGCACCAGTAGTACAGTATTTCAGGAACTGGCTGATAGCATCCAGACATATTTGCGCAATCAAATGCCGGTCTGGAAAACCCAATATCCCGGCGTTGAAAACATGAACGTGGCAGTGATGGGGTGTGTGGTCAATGGTCCCGGAGAAAGCCGTCATGCCGACATTGGCATCAGTCTGCCTGGTACCGGTGAAGTGCCTTCCGCACCGGTTTTTATTGATGGAGAGCGCACAGTGACCCTTAAGGGTGATAATATTGCAGCCGAGTTTCATGAAATTGTCCGTAACTATGTAGAACGTCGCTACGGCGCCCGTTCATAAGCGTACAGTAAAAAAATAAATTATCTGAATAAAGAGATCCGTTTGTATGACTAAAACATTCCAAAAAGTTTCTGCAATACGTGGAATGAATGATATTTTGCCGGCCGAAAGCTGGCTTTGGGAAAATCTGGAAGCAACCATTCGTCAATGGCTGGCCCAATATGGTTATAACAATGTACGTACCCCCATTCTGGAGCAAACACGTTTGTTTGCCCGCGGCATTGGTGAAGTGACCGACATCGTTGAGAAGGAAATGTATACCTTCAGCATGTCAAAAGATAAAACCGATGTTGGCGAAATGCTGACGATGCGCCCAGAGTTTACGGCTGGTATCGTACGTGCGGTCATTGAACATAATTTGCTTTATGATGCACCCCAGCGCCTTTTTTCAATGGGGCCTGTTTTTCGTCATGAGCGTCCGCAAAAGGGTCGTTATCGCCAGTTTCACCAGGTTTCCGTAGAAGCCATGGGCTATGCCGGCCCCGATATTGATGCCGAACAAATCATCATGTTGGCCAGGCTGTGGAAAATGTTGGGTCTTACAGATGTTCGTCTTGAGTTGAACTCTCTGGGGCAACCCGAAGAGCGTCAGGCGCACCGGGAGGCGCTGGTGGCTCATCTGGAAAAACATAAGGAATTGCTTGACGAAGACGGTTTGCGCCGCATGTACAGCAATCCTTTACGCGTCCTTGATACCAAGAATCCGGCCATGCAGGACATGGCCAATAATGCGCCTAAACTGTTTGACTTCCTGAAAGAGGAGTCATTGGCCCATTTCAATGAAATAAGAGCCCGCCTTGATGAGGCTGGTATTGTTTATACCATTAATCCGCGTCTGGTACGTGGGCTTGATTACTACAACCTGACCGTTTTTGAGTGGGTCACCGATCGTCTGGGTGCTCAGGGAACCGTATGTGGTGGTGGTCGATATGATGGCTTGTTGTCTTTACTGGGTGGCAAGCCGGCTCCTGCGATTGGTTTTGGTATTGGTATCGAGCGTCTGCTTGCGCTGGTGTTGCAAGATAAAGAACTGGTTAAACCGGCTGAATGTGATGTATATTTCATCCACCAGGGTCCACAAGCCTCACGCCAGGCGCAGGTATTGGCCGAGCAATGCCGGGATGAAGGCATTCGTGTCATTGTGCATGCCGGGGCCACATCCTTTAAAGCGCAGTTCAAGCGAGCAGACAGCAGTGGGGCACAGGTTGCCGCCATTCTGGGTGAAGATGAAGTGAAAAACGGCACTATTGGCATCAAATCGTTGCGAGCCGCTGAAGGTGGTAATATTGCACCTCAGGTTACGGTACCTTTGGCAACATTCATTAATGAATTAAAAAATAGGATTTAAACAGAAGTATGGCTTTTGACTTAGAAGAACAGGAAAAAATCGATGCCCTGAGAGCCTGGTGGGATCGCTGGGGTACACCTATTATGTCGCTGGTTACCATTATCATGCTGGCTTTTTTGGCTTGGTATGGATGGCAATGGTATCAATCCAACCAGTCTCGGCAGGCCTTGGGATACTTTGAAGTGATCCAAAGTGCCTCGGTCAACGATGACAAGGCAGCGGCAACTCGTGTGCATGAGGCAAGCGCGATTTTACAGAAAGATTACGCCAAAACGCCTTATGCAGGCAGGGCAGTGTTGCTGGCAGCCAATTTCCTGGCAAACAACAACCAGCCTGAAGCCGCCCAAGCCCAGCTTGAGTGGCTTATCGGGCAGGCCGAGACCTTTCCGGATCTGGTGCCGGTTGCGCGTTTAAGAATGGCGTCCCTATTGGCAGATCAGGAAAAGTATGATGCAGCATTGTTGCAGTTGGCCAATCCGCCAGAGGCTTTTAAAGCCGTATTTCTGGATCGTGCAGGTGATGTTCTGGTAGCGCAGGGAAAAAAACAAGAGGCTGTACAGCAATGGAAAGCCGCGCTTGAACAGCCAAATCTGGCCGCTGAATTTATTCGTGCCGTTGAATTGAAACTAAGTGTGCTGGGAGGGGAATAATTTATGAAAAAAACATGTCATCGAATCTTGTCAGGGTCAATGCTTGCACTTGCTGTTGCTGCAATGGGAGGCTGCTCCCTGTTTAGCAACGAGTCACGTTTTGAACCGGTTGCACTTACAGAGTATCAACAACAGGTTAGCGGCTTTACTGTTTGGTCTGCCAATATTGGTTCCGGCAGTGGTTATGGCTTTGCTCCGGCGTTGGTGGGTGATTCGGTTTATGCGGCCACCCCTGACGGTTCTGTTGTCAAGGCAAGCCTCACTAATGGAGCAATCCAGTGGAAAACAAAACTTGATGATGCGTTGGCTGCCGGAGTAGGGACTGACGGCAATATTGTGGTTGTCACCACTACAAAAGGAAAGGTCATTGCCCTGGATTCGTCTGGCAAAATGCTCTGGAGTGCCAACGCTTCCACCGTTGCCTCTACGCCTCCTGCTATCGGGGGTGGCTTGGTGGTGGTGCGTGCCGATGATTATCGCGTGCAGGCCTTCAATGCGCAAAATGGCGAATTGCAATGGAGCTATCTCAGAACGAACCCCGAAATGGCGCTTAAAGCAAACTCTCGCATGTTAATCGATGGCAATCAGGTTCTGGTAGGTGTTCCAACCGGCAGGCTGGTTTCACTTGATTTGCAAACGGGTACACCGCGGTGGGATATTCTGGCGGCAACCATTCAGGGGCCAACAGATCTTGATAGTGTCACCGATGTCGTAGGGCAACCTTTGTTGTCGGGTAATGGTTTATGCCTTGCCACGTATCAGGGCCGGGTAGGATGTTACGCGATCTCCGCCAGGGGCGCGGAACCGGTCTGGAATCAACCGTTTTCAAGTGCAGTGGGCGTTGGATCTGCCGGTAGCTCATTGTATGCAGCCAGTGTCCATGGCGAAGTACGCGCATACAATATCACCAATGGTCAGGAATTATGGTCTGACCAGACATTAACCAACCGTGGTTTGACCAATCCGGTTGTTTATGGCAACGTGGTTGCCATGGGTGATTATGAAGGTTATGTGCATTTCTATTCAGCCGCTGATGGCTCGTTACTGGGGCGTGTTTCCGCCGGTAGCGGAGATTCCATCGTTTCTCCCATGACGGCAACCAATATCGGTATTTTGGTGCAGAATGGTTCGGGTAATTTAGTAATGCTTGGTGTTAAGTGAACAGTATTCAGTTTAAACCCGTAGTTGCCCTGGTAGGGCGACCCAACGTTGGTAAGTCTACTCTTTTTAATCGTCTGACCCGTTCGCGGGCAGCGCTAGTGGCGGACTATTCCGGCCTCACTCGTGATCGCCACTATGGCGAAGGCCGTGTGGGTGATTATCCTTTCCTGGTTATTGATACCGGTGGTTTTGAGCCGGTTGCCAAAACAGGTATCCTCAAGGAAATGGCCCGTCAAACAGAACAGGCAATTGCCGAGTCTGATGTGGTTATTTTTCTGGTAGACGCACGCGCTGGTGTAAATGCGCATGATCATGAAATTGCGCGCATGCTGCGTCGTGCCGGCCCGAAGGTAGTGCTTGCGGTTAATAAGGCCGAAGGCATGAACAGCGGACAGGCCAGTGCCGAGTTCCATGAGCTTGGCCTGGGGACTCCCCATCCCATTTCATCGGCTCACGGAGACGGGGTTGTTGACCTGATCGAAGAGGCGCTGTCGCAATTGGATAATCCTTATATCCAGTCTGTGTCAGAAGCACAGGATGAAGATGTTCCCGAGCCTGATCTGGAGCAGGAAGAATCGCTCCAGGAAGAGCCGGAAGAGGAAGTTTTTACCGATCACCGTATCAAGCTTGCCATTGTCGGTCGCCCCAATGTGGGTAAATCCACACTTATCAATACCCTGATGGGTGAGGAACGGGTGATTGCTTTCGATATGCCTGGTACCACACGTGATGCCATTGAAATTGACTTTGAGCGCAATGGCAAAAAATATACCTTAATTGATACTGCAGGTTTGCGTAAGCGTGGCAAAGTGTTTGAATCGGTAGAGAAATTTTCGGTCATTAAAACATTGCAGGCAATTGAAGCCAGTAACGTTGTATTGTTGATGCTTGATGCCCAAACCGAAATTTCCGAACAGGATGCCCATATTGCCGGATTCATTCTTGAATCAGGTCGTGCGTTAGTGGTGGCTATCAATAAGTGGGATGGTCTTGATGCCGACAAACGTGAATGGATACAGCGGGAATTTGAACGTAAGTTGCGTTTTTTATCGTTTGCAAAAATGCATACTATTTCTGCCCTTAAGGGGGCAGGGGTCAATGCGGTACTTAAATCGGTTAACGAGGCACATGCAGCTGCCTTCATCAAGTTGTCAACGCCCAAGCTTACCCGAGAGTTGCATGCTGCGGTAGAACAGCAGCAGCCACCACGTAAAGGGATTTTCAGGCCTAAAATGCGTTATGCGCATCAAGGTGGGCAAAACCCACCGCTTATCATTGTTCATGGTAATGCCCTTGATGCCGTGCCCGATTCATACAAGCGATATCTGGAATCCAGAATGCGAAAGGCTTTCAATTTGTCCGGAACGCCTTTACGAATAGAGTTCAAATCTTCTAAAAATCCATATAAACAGGCGGAGTAAAGCGTGAGTAAATTCTGGAGCGATTTTGTTCAGGAACTGAAGCCTTATGTTCCCGGAGAGCAGCCTAAAGACGGTGAGTACATAAAGCTTAATACCAATGAGTCACCATTTGATCCATCTCCGGTCGTCATCGATGCGATCCGGCAGGAAGTCGAGGAAAACCTGCGTTTGTATCCAGACCCCGAGTCAGATAAATTGCGTGAGGCAATTGGACGTTATTACGATATTCCTGCAGACTTTGTCTTTCCGGGTAACGGCTCTGATGAGGTGCTGGCACATTTGTTCTATGCCTTGTTCAAGCACAGGGGCAAAAAAGTCCTGTTTCCTGATATTACATACAGTTTTTATCGGGTGTATGCCAAATTGTATGATCTTAATTTTGAAGCTGTTGCATTAAACAGCCAATTTGAAATTGATATCAATGACTACATCAATGTTTCTTCAGAAGATGTTTGTGGTATTATTTTTCCCAATCCGAATGCGCCTACCGGGATTGCAGTCAGCCTGGAAAAAATAGAAGAATTACTGCAGGCACAGCCTGATATTGTGGTGGCTATTGACGAAGCTTATGTGGATTTCGGCGCAGATTCAGCCGTTAGGTTACTGGAAAAATACGATAACCTGATTGTGTTGCAAACCTTGTCCAAATCACGTTCATTGGCAGGTTTGCGGGTTGGTTTTGCCATGGCGCAGCCTCATTTGTTGCAAGCCCTTGTCAGGGTTAAAAACAGTTTTAATTCTTATCCACTAGACAGGTTGGCGCAAGTGGGTGCGATTGCCGCTTTTGAAGATGATGCCTATTTTGAACAAACCCGGCAAGAGATCATCTCGTCACGTGAGTTTGTCAGCCAGGAACTGGGTAGCCTGGGTTTCGTGGTTTTACCTTCAAAAACCAATTTTGTGTTTGTTTCGCACCCTCGGATTGATGCGGCTGTGCTAAGTGCGCAGTTGCGTCAGCATCTTGTTTTGGTTCGGCATTTTGACCAGAATCGTATTTCTCAATACTTGAGAATTACTATAGGAACCAGAAAACAATGTGAAGTATTAATAAAAACATTGTCTGAAATATTAACTTCAACTAATATTGGTTCTGAATAAAAAAAATTACCGAAAATATTGGAATTTACTTATTAGGTGGTAAGTTGTTTAAAATGTCGGTAAAGTACTATTTTTATAAAATTCACCTATTCATAACATTAAAATGGAGCCTCGCCAATGAGCACTAAAGGGCAATCACTACAAGATCCTTTCTTAAATGCACTGCGTAAAGAGCATGTTCCCGTATCTATTTATCTGGTCAACGGGATCAAACTACAAGGACAAATCGAATCTTTCGACCAATATGTGGTTTTACTAAGAAATACCGTTACCCAAATGGTTTACAAACACGCTATTTCCACTGTGGTTCCAGCTCGTGCTGTCAGTTTTCAGGTTGATGTTCCTGCTGAATAAGAAAAACAATCTTTTCGCAGAAACATGGCCCGCCAGGTTAGCCTGTGCGGGCATTTTCCTTTTTAGGGGTGTATGCGCGCATTAATTATCAGTGTAAATTTCGGTAAACCCGATTACCAGGCACATGCCGAAGAGTTTGAAATGTTGGCTAAAGGTGCCGGGGCAGAGGTTGTGGCAACGGTCGTGGCCAAACGGGATAAACCCGATGCGGCATATTTTATCGGCTCAGGAAAGCTTGAAGAGGCAGTTCTGCTAGCCCAGTCTTCCGATGTGGATATCATTTTATTCGATCAGGCGCTTAGCCCGGCCCAGCAGAGAAACCTTGAAAGGGCATTTAATTTAAGGGTCGTTGATCGTGTGGCACTTATTCTTGATATATTTGCCTTGCGTGCCAAAAGTCATGAAGGCAAGCTTCAGGTTGAACTGGCGCAATTACAACATCTCATGACCCGGCTTACACGCATGTGGACTCACCTTGAACGTCAACGTGGCGGAATAGGCATGCGTGGTCCAGGTGAAGCCCAGCTGGAAATGGACAAGCGGATGATTGGGGATAAGGTCAAGGTGTTGCGAGAGCGGCTAAGTAAGGTCGAACGCCAGCGCACCACTCAACGTCGCTCAAGGGCAAGGGGAGGTACCATGTCGGTGTCTCTGGTGGGGTATACCAACGCAGGCAAGTCTACGTTGTTTAATGCCTTAACCCGTGCAGGAGCCTATGCAGCTGACCAGTTGTTTGCCACGCTTGATACAACAACACGAAGAATATGGATTGAAGGTGCCGGGCAGGTGGTTGTTTCGGATACGGTGGGCTTTATTCGCGATTTGCCCACCACCTTAATTGCCGCCTTCAAGGCAACCCTCGAAGAAACAGTTCAGGCCGATCTACTCTTGCATGTTATAGATGCTTCCAGTCCGCAGCGCGATGAACAGATTCTGGAAGTGAATAAAGTGCTTGAAGAGATCGGTGCTAAAGACATACCATGCATTCTTGTTTACAATAAGATTGATGCTGTGGGTTATGAACCAAAAATTGAACGAAACGAAGAGGGCAGAATAGTCCGCGTTTTTGTCAGTGCATTAGATCGAACCGGCTTGGACGGATTGCGCGGGGCAATCGCTGAAGCCAAAGAAAAAATAGGAAATAATGTTGCGAGTCTCAAAAATATTTAATTTGAACGATCCGGGTTGGGGTCGTGGTAATCAAAATGGTTCAGGTCAGAATGAGCCGCCAAAGCGTCCCTCCAATCAGGGTGACGGGCCGCCCGATCTTGATCAGGTCTGGGCGGATTTCAATAATCGAATCAAGAGTGTTTTTGGTAATAAAAAAAGCGGTGGCGGCGGCTTTGGCAAGCCTCCTCGTGCCGGGGGCTTCAATCCTTCCCCCAAAGCGGCCAAATTCGGCATTGTTTTTATTATTATCGTTGCCTTGTTACTTTGGCTGGCCAGCGGCTTTTATATCGTTCGCGAAGGTCAGGTAGGTGTGGTAACGCAATTTGGAAAATACCTGAAAACGGTTCAGCCTGGTTTTCAATGGCATATTCCTCGGCCTGTGCAAGGCGTTGAATTGGTTGATATCGCGAGTGTTCGTTCTTTTTCGGTTGGTTATCGCGACAATTCCCGCAATAAAGTCTTGCCTGAGGCCTTAATGCTGACTGAAGACGAGAATATCGTTGATGTGCAGTTTGATGTCCAGTACCGTCTTAAGGCAGAAATGCCGCTTGAGGCCGGTGACTACAGTCCTGCTGCTGACTATATCTTCCGTCTGGTTTCTCCGGATGAGTCGGTGCGTCAGGCGGCAGAAACGGCCATGCGTGAAGTGGTTGGCAAACAGTCAATGAATAAAATCCTGTATGAAAGCCGTACGGCCGCTGCCATGGATGTCATGAAGTTAATGCAGCAAATTCTTGATCGCTATCAATCTGGTATAGAAGTCACCACGGTGGCTATTCAAAACGTGCAGCCTCCCGAGCAGGTCCAGGCTGCATTCGAGGATGCTATCAAGGCCGGTCAGGATAACGAACGTCAGAAAAACGAAGGTAACGCCTATGCCAGCAAGGTTATTCCCGAGGCGCGTGGTCAGGCTTCCCGTATGTTGCAAGATGCCGAGGGTTATCGTGCAACGGTAGTGGGTCAGGCCCAGGGTCAGGCGGCTCGTTTTGAAAGCATAGAAAAGGAATATGCAAAAGCACCGGAAATTACGCGTGAACGTATGTATATTTCAACATTGGAAGATGTCTTTAAAAACGCATCCAAAGTGATGGTCGATACTGAGGGTGGCAATAATATGATGTATCTGCCCATCGACAAACTGATTGAGCAGACATCAAGCTCAACATCAGTACCGGCTTCAACATCGGCGTCATCCAGTGCCATTACTTCCTCCAGCAGTACTGCGTCAACCTCTGGCAGTGATGCCAGTGCAGCATCACGGAATCGTCTGACCCGTGATAACTTTGATCGTCGCTAGGAGGTGGATATAATGAATCGTAATACTGTAGTAGGTATCGTACTTTTTGTGGCGGCCCTTTTGCTGTCATCATCAATTTTTGTTGTTTCTGAGCGAAACTATGCCCTGGTTTTCAAGTTGGGTGAATGGCAGCGTACCATCCAGGAGCCTGGTCTTTACTTCAAGCTTCCAACGCCGCTCGAAAACGTGGTTTATCTTGACAAGCGGATCCAGACTATCGAATCCGGGGATACTGAAAGAATTCAGACATCAGAAAAGAAAAACCTGATTATTGACTCTTATATCAAGTGGCGTATTTCAAATCCATTGCAATTCTATGTATCTTTCGGAGACAGCACTTTTGCTGCGCAGAATCGTTTGGGTGCGCAAATTCGTGATGCACTGAATGCATCGGTCAACACTCGTACCGTTCGCGCTGTTATATCTCAGGAGCGTGATGTGGTAATGGCCGAGATTCTGAATAATGTGGAAGAGCGAGCCAAGCCTTTAGGTATTCAGGTGGTTGATGTCCGTCTGAAACGTATCGAGTTTTCACAGGAAGTGTCTGATTCCGTGTACTCAAGAATGCAGGCAGAACGTAAGCAAGAGGCAAACAGCTTGAGAGCAAATGGTGCTGCTGAAAGCGAGAAAATTCGCGCCGAGGCTGATCGTAAAGTTCAGGAAGAGCTGGCTCAGGCCAATGCCAAGGCCCAGGCCATTCGTGGTGAGGGTGATGCGCAAGCGGCAGCCATTTATGCTGATGCTTATGGAAAAAATTCTGATTTCTACAGCTTTTACAACAGCATGAATGCCTATAAATCAATCTTCGGCTCTAAAAAAGATTTGCTGGTTGTTGATCCGAACTCTGATTTCTTCCGCTTCTTCAAGCAATCAGATGGAAATGTGTCGACCAGTGCACAATAAATTTAAAAACCGGTTTATTTGCTGAACTTATGCTTAATTAGTTGTACAATGCCGTGTAAGTTCAGAAACTATTCCTAAATGCGGCTCGCATTGCTTACGCAACGAGCCGCATTTTTATTTGATAAATTGCCATGACAACAAGTAACTGGTTATTGCCCGAACACTTGTCGGATATTCTCCCGGCAGAGGCGCGGCGTATTGAAGAGCTGCGACGTAAATTGCTAGATCTTTACCGTACCTTCGGTTTTGAAATGGTTGCGCCGCCATTAATTGAATATACCGATTCACTCTTGGCTGCCAAAGGTCTTGATTTGCAATTGCGCACCTGCAAACTGGTAGATCAGTTATCTGGCCGCACAATGGGTTTGCGGGCAGATATGACACCACAGGTAACCCGCATTGATGCGCACTTGCTAAATCGCGAAGGCGTTACGCGCCTTTGCTATTGTGGTAGTGTCATTCACGCTCGCCCATCCGGTTTGCTGTCTGATCGTGAGCTGCTGCAAATTGGGGCGGAAATTTATGGGCACGCCGGTTTTGAGGCAGACTTGCAAATTATTCAATTGGCCCTTGAGAGTCTTGAAATGGCCGGTGTTCAAAAGCCGCGCATTGACCTGAATCATCCCAATGTTTCCCGTGTTCTGGTGGATTCGGTTCCATCTCTTTCCGAGCGGGCCAGCGAGATTTTTTCTTTGCTCAATGACAAAGATGTACCAAGCTTGAAAGAGTTGCTTGAGGGTTGTCAGGATGTGCCGCAAGACATAGCTAATGCGTTAATTTTGTTGCCAAGCTTGTATGGCTCGGTTAATGTGCTTGATGAGGCTCAGGAATGCCTGCCCGATTTGCCAGGAATCAGTCAGGCGCTACAGTCTTTGCGTGAACTGGTTGGGGCTCTGGATAATGCTTGTGTGGGTATTGATTTGGCTGATGTTCGTGGTTACGATTATCACTCAGGTGTCAGTTTTGCCATTTTTGCACCGGGCTGGCATGATGCCATCGTGCGGGGTGGTCGTTATGATAACGTAGGCAAGGTTTTTGGCAGGGCGCGTCCTGCAACCGGTTTCAGTCTCGATTTGCGCAAGGTTTCTGCCGGTCTTTCGCCTGCTCAGCCCTCAAGGGCCATCAGGGCGCCATGGGGACTCGATGTGGATCTGGTCGAGCGGATTCGCGAATTGCGAAATCAGGGGCATGTGGTAGTGCAGATTTTTCCAAACAGTACGCAAAGTGTTGATGAATTCATTTTTGAAAGTGAGTTGGTTTACAGCGAGGGTGACTGGGTCCTGGAAAGTATTCAGTAAAACTAGGTCTTGACGGGGGCATTTCTGCCGGCAAGTGACGAACGATGTATTTTTATTTATATGATTTAATATGAGCAAGAACGTAGTTGTTATCGGTACCCAATGGGGTGATGAAGGCAAGGGAAAAATTGTTGACTGGCTGGCCGAATCTGCGCAAGGCGTTGTGCGTTTCCAGGGTGGTCACAATGCAGGTCATACCTTGTGGATTAATGGTAAAAAAACTGTTTTGCGTCTGATTCCATCCGGCATTATGCATCCCAGCGTTACGTGTTATATCGGTAATGGTGTCGTGCTGTCTCCCGAGGCTTTGCTAAAAGAAATCGAAGAGTTGGAAAGCGCAGGTCTGGATGTTCGTTCACGCCTGAAAATTTCAGAAGCATGTCCTTTGATCCTGCCTTATCACGTTGCTGTTGATCAGGCACGTGAAGCGAAAAAAGGCGAGAACAAGATTGGCACAACCGGCCGTGGTATCGGTCCTGCGTATGAGGACAAAGTTGCCCGTCGTGCATTGCGTGTACAGGATCTTTATAATCCTGCCCTGTTCGATGCAAAATTGCACGAGGTGCTTGAATATCATAACTTCATTCTGACCCAGCATCTGGGTGCGGAGCCGATCTCTTTTGATGAGGTCAAGGCACAGGCCATGGCCCTGGCTCCCATTATCGAGCCAATGGTTGCGGATGTTTCTGCTTTGCTGTATCAGGCTCAAAAAGAAGGCCAAAGGCTGCTGTTTGAAGGTGCTCAAGGTGCCTTGCTGGATATTGATCATGGTACTTATCCTTTTGTTACCAGCAGCAACTGTCTGGCTGGTGCAGCCTCAGCGGGGGCGGGTGTGGGTCCGCAGCGCCTGAATTATGTTCTGGGTATTACCAAAGCATACACAACCCGTGTGGGTTCAGGTCCTTTCCCAACCGAACTTAATAATGAGATAGGTGCCCACATTGCCAAAGTCGGTAACGAATTTGGTGCGGTAACCGGTCGTCCACGCCGTTGTGGCTGGTTTGACGGGGCAGCCCTCAAGCGTTCGGTTATTGTTAACGGTATATCCGGTTTATGCGTTACCAAACTTGATGTTCTTGATGGTATCGAAAGCATTGGTTTGTGTGTGGGCTATCATATTGATGGCCAAAGAGTGGATCTCCTTCCTTACGGAGCGCATAAAGTTGCCAAGGCTGAGCCTGTCATTGAAATGATGCCGGGCTGGAATGACTCAACAGTTGGTGTCAAAGAGTACGGGCAGTTGCCTGAAAATGCCCGTCGTTTCCTTGATCGTGTTGCTGAGATTTGCGAAGTGCCTATTGATATGATTTCAACCGGTCCCGATCGTATGGAAACCATTCTTCGTCGTCACCCATTCCAGGACTAACCAATACAGGTGAATATATGTCATTGCCAGCAAGTACAGATAGCGATTTATGGGTCAGTTGGGATGAGTATCATCATCTGGTTGAAAGGCTGGGTCTGATTGTATACAAATCAGGCTGGAAATTTGATAGTATTGTTTGTCTTGCTCGCGGTGGTGTACGCGTGGGTGATGTGCTTTCCCGTGTGTTTGATGTTCCTTTGGGTATTTTGGCCACCAGCAGTTACCGCGAGGCTGCTGGTACGGTTCAGGGGCAGCTGGATATCGCCCAATTTATCACCATCACGAAAGGCACCCTTGAGGGGCGTGTTTTGCTGGTGGATGATATGGTGGACACGGGGCTTACTTTTAGCAAGGTGCAAGAGCATTTGCTAAAGCAGTTTCCCAGCATTATCGAATTGCGTTCGGCGGTTTTGTGGTGGAAAGGTCACGCTAAGGTTGAACCCGACTACTATGTTGATAAATTGCCTACAAACCCCTGGATTCACCAGCCTTTCGAGGATTATGACAGTTTAAGGCCACACCAATTGGAAGCTTGGGTTAGAAAAGGTGTGGAAAATAACTAATTTATGTTATAATCCTGGATTACTTCAGTTTTTAGTTGGTCTAGCCGGAAAACGGCAAGGCTAATGAAACGCAAGGTTTTAGTTGGGAATAGATAAGATCATAACCATGGCGTGAAGTTGATACAGCGAAATCCCAAACTTGGCATAGCTGGTCAACAAGCGTTATGTGATTTTATTTATTTACCGGGCTAATTTTTATTTACCATTAACTGAGCTTAATTGCTTTCATATACATGCCACAAGTAAGATTAAAAGAGAATGAGCCATTCGAGGCTGCATTGCGTCGCTTC
>JBBADT010000039.1:0-28557 GCA_041656315.1 Advenella sp. | reverse complement strand
CTGCTGTTGCCATGGCAATACTCCTTGGGAAAGGGTCCGGATATGAAAAAAATTAAATACATCTGTACAGATATAATTTCAAGGTCAAAGTATAAATCCGGCAACGGATAACTCTACTTCCTTTGTAGCACCATTTGATATATTCCCCGCTTTCAGTGCGAAACATTCCAAATGGTTATAAAGGCAAATTATTTTATTTACCTTTATAACCGCAAGGGTAACTCATTACGTCATGGAACGCACGAAATACTTTTGAAATAAAGGTCAATGGAAATAAAATAATTGTTATCAATATTAATAACTTAGCAGTTAATAAGCCTGTGAAAAAAACAATTTTGAAACGTTGGAAAATAAGATTTTTCAGCTTGATTCAGGCAGAGAGCCATTGCTGGCGCATGTTTTAGTAAAACCAATCAAGGTTGAATAAGCTGTTTTTTTATGTTGGCAGATCTGTCATGGATTATCCTTGTTCTTCAAAAGCATTGAAAATAAAGGCTTGTGGCGCGATATTGGTTTTTTTCTTTCTTTTTGCGGTTTGCAAACATGATATTGTGCGCGTTAAATGGCATTGGCATGGCGAGCCGTTGCAACGGTGTTTTGATGTTGTAGCCGCCGCCGGTTTTTTTTCGTTTTGCTGAAGCAAAAAACCTTTGCCGCTTTGTTTGAAGTATAAAAAAACCATTGGCGAAAAACCAACAAAACGGTTCGGTATTTTTGCCACATGCATAAAAAACCGCTTTGCCCCAAAGTCATGAGCAGGGATTGCTTATGGCGTGAGACAAGGCGGTTTTTTAAGGGTGTGGTGGCCTGAAAGATCGCTATATGGCGTTTTGCAGTCGTTCAAGTACGGTTGTTTTACCAATAATAGCCAGCACGGCACCAATGGATGGTGTTTGTTTCTGGCCGGTGACGGCAAGGCGCAAGGGAATGCCCAGCATGGGCATTTTGATGCCATGTTCGCTTAAGGTTTCCTTGATCAGGGCATCCAAAGCTTCACTGGTCCAGGCTTCCAGCTTGCTGGCGTTTTGGGCAAAACCGGCCAGAATACGTTTGGCATCCTCGGTCAGGAATTGGGTTTGCAGTTCTTCGGAAGCAGGCTGGAAAGGGGCGCAGAACAGCATGGCGTTTTCGGCCAGTTGTTCCAGTGTTTCTGCGCGATCCTTGAACAGGTTAAGCACGGCAGGCATGTCCAGGTCTTGGGTGTGGCCGCCACGGGCGTGAATGCGCGGCAAGACATGATCCAGCAGCTCGCTGTCGCTTAACGCCTTGATATAATGTGCATTGACCCAATTGAGTTTTTTGGGGTCCCATTGGGCTGCCGACTTGGACAGGTTACGGGTATCAAACCACTCAACCAGCTGTTCACGCGAGAAAATTTCATCATCACCATGGCTCCAGCCAAGGCGGGCCAGATAGTTGATCATGGCTTCGGGTAGATATCCCTGTTTTTCATAATCCATAATGCTGACAGCACCATGGCGCTTTGACAGCTTCTGGCCATCGGGACCCAGAATCATGGGTACATGTCCGTATTCGGGAAGGGGGGCGCCAAGGGCCTTCAGGATATTGATCTGGCGCGGCGTGTTGTTGATATGGTCATCACCACGAATAACATGGCTGATTTGCATGTCCCAGTCATCAACCACTACGCAGAAATTGTAGGTGGGCGTGCCGTCGGGACGGGCAATGATCAGGTCATCTAGCTCGGCGTTTTCAATGGTGATGGTGCCCTTGAGCATGTCATCCCAGGAAACGGCGCCTTCAGTGGGGTTTTTGAAGCGGACAACCGGCTTGCGGCCCTCGGGAACCGGTGGCAGTGTTTTGCCGGGCTCGGGGCGCCAGGTGCCGTCGTACTTGGGTTTAAGGCCTTTGGCCTTGGCGCTTTCGCGCATTTGTTCAACTTCTTCCGGTGTGCTGTAGCAGTAATAAGCCGTGCCCTCAGCCAGCATTTTGGCAATCACTTCCTTGTGGCGCCCGGCGCGCTGCATTTGGTAGAAAGGGCCTTCATCTGCCTCCAGTGACAGCCATTGCATGCCATCAAGAATGGCCTGTACCGCTTCAGGGGTGGAGCGCTCTAGGTCGGTATCTTCAATACGCAACACAAAAGTGCCTTGGTGATGACGGGCAAATGCCCATGAAAAAAGTGCCGTGCGAGCGCCACCCAAATGAAGATAGCCGGTTGGGGATGGGGCAAAACGGGTTCTAACAGAAGAGGAAATCATGGATAGTAAAACAATTAAGTGATTAAAAGAAGAGGCAAGACAGTTTACAATGACTGGGCAGGCTTCAGAAAAACTTCATTTTAGCTTAACATTTTTGTGAGTGGATATATGCTGCGTCATCGCCTGGCTTCCATCTTTGAGCCAAGATCGTTAATCGTGATTTCAGATGTCTCTTTGCCGGTATGCGAATCAGTTCCGGCCTACTTGGTGCGTAATACCACACTCATGCCGTTTGATTCGGCAGAGTCATTTGTACAGCTATCAGCCAAAGAATCCATTGAAAATGAAGAAAGAAAAGATCTGGCCGTGCTGTGCGTGCAGCCAGACAGGCTGGAAATGGTGTTGTCGTTTCTAGAGCGCAAGCCGCCCCGGGCCATGATTCTGTTGCCTACCCAAACCATTGATGACGACCCGCTGGAAATCAGGCAGTTTGTGCTGGATTGGGCCAGGCGCAACAATTGCCTGCTGCTGGGCCCACGTGCTTTTGGTATTCAGCGGCCCCACCTGAATTTGAATCTCAGCAAACACCCCATCCTGTCGCATCAGGGCCGGGTGGCGGTGGTGTCGCAATCCAGGCTGCTGCTAATGTCCATCATGGATTGGGCCAATGATGTCGATCTTGGCTTGTCTGCGGCGATTTCCCTGGGAGAGGTCATTGATGTAGACCTGCCTGAAATAATTGAATACCTGGCCACGGATACCCGTACCGATAGTATTGCCCTGTACATGGACAAGCTGGGTTCCGGACGGGAGCTGATGAGCGCCATTCGCATGGCCTCCAGCGTCAAGCCGGTTTTGGTCTTGCGTGCCGGACGGGCAAGCCCCGAACTTAAAGGTGATGATGCCGTGTTTGAGGCCGCTATCCGGCGTGCCGGGGCGGTCCGGGTTGATTATTTTGTCGAGCTGTTTGCGGCCCTGAAAGCGCTGTCTTATGCCCGGCGTCCCAAAGGCGGGCGGATTGTGGTTTTTGGCAACAGCCGTGGCTCAACCTCTTTGACGTTTGATGCGATGGACACCAGTAGCGCCTTATCCAAGGCATCGTTGTCTTCAGGCAGTCTTCGCGAACTCAGACGTATTCTGGGGCGTGGCGCCATTGTGGGTAATCCGGCGATCAGTTATGCCCCCCTAACCGGTGAGCAGCTTATCGAGAGCCTGAAAGTAATGGTGGATGATGCCGGGGTTGATGCCGTCATGGTTATGCTGGCCCCTGATGAGCTGGTCGACATGCAGAAGGTGGTTGAGCAGTTGGCGGCTTATGCCCGCAAGGCACCCAAACCCATTGTGACCAGCATTCTGGGCGAGGCCACCATGCGACCGTTTCGCAGGTTGCTTAACCGGGCTGGCATGCCAGCATTCAGAACTCCCGAAACGGCGCTGGGTGCCATGATGTCGCTGTGTGACTACTACTATAACCAGCAACTGTTGCATCAGCTCAGGATCCCGCAGCCTGATTCCCGGCCTGCTGATATTCCGGCTGCCCGTACCCTGCTTGATGCCGCGCTGAAAGAAAAACGTGGCACGCTTGAAACCCGGGAAGCCATGCGCTTGCTGGACTGCTTCCATGTGGGGGTTTCCTGGGAGGAAGATCAACAGGATGAACAGTTTTCTGTTGAGGATGGGGTGCCGGCCGTCATGATACAGGTTCAGAGCGACCCCATCTTTGGGCCATGGATTCGTTTTGGCGAGGGCGGGCACAAGGTGGTGTTTTCGTCCCGCGACAAGGGGCTTGATTTGCCGCCCCTGAATGCTTATCTGGCAGGCCAGCTCATCAAGCGCAGCCGGGTCTGGCGCCAGGAATTGGAAACCTATGTAGAGCCCCACATATTCGTAAAGTTGCAGCGTATTCTGGAGTCGGTTGCTGATTTGGTCAGCGAGTTTCCCTGCATTCAAATGCTTGAAATTAACCCGATCATTCTTGGTTATCGTGAAGTCCATGCCAGGGATGTCAGGATTGTTCTTGATAACGAGGCGGCGGGTGTTTCACCACGTGAGTCCGGCTATGAGCATATGGCCATCTTCCCGTATCCATATTATTTGACTGAAAACAGGCGCTTTGATGACGATATGGAATGGGTGTTGCGGCCCATCCGTCCTGAAGACGCTGAGGCGCTTCAGACTTTTATCAGGGGCCTGTCCGAGAAGTCGCGCTACATGAGATTTGTTTCAATGATGCGCGAATTGACGCCTAAGATGTTAAGCCGATATACCTATGTGGACTACCATCGTGAGCTGGCACTGGTGGCCACCATCCAGGTACCCAACGAGGCCAACCGTGGGTTGCCGCGGGAAGAAATTATTGGCCTGGCGCACTATCTGCGCAACGCCGATGGCGTGGGCGCCGAATATGCCCTGGTGATTGGTGACGGATGGCAAAAGCGTGGTCTGGGCAGAACCCTTATGAGCAAGCTGATACAGGCGGCCCGCAAACAGGAGCTTGCTTACATAGAAGGGGTTGTGCTGGCCAGCAATAAACCGATGCTGCATTTAATGACCAGCCTGGGCCTGAAAAATGACCCGGATGAAGAAGACCCTTCAATGCGAAGGGTCTGGATGCCGTTGAAACAAGCGGATTAATTAAGCCAGGTTTTTCTGGATGAAGGCCGAGATATCCCGGATTTCCTCCAGGCATACCGAATGCTGCATGGGGTAAGTGTGCCACTGCAGGTTTTGGTAGCCCAGCTCTTCCAGTTTGGCCTTGCTGTTAAGTGCACGTTCGGGTACTACCACCGGGTCCTGGGTGCCATGTGCCATGAAAATGGGAATGTCCATGTTTGCCTGGCTGCGTTCGGCCTCGGTTTTGGCCGCCAGTGGCAGAAAGCCAGACAGGCAGATCAGGCCGGCCAGTTTTTGGGGGTGGCGCAGTCCGGTTAACAGGGCCATGGCGCAGCCTTGCGAAAAACCGGCCAGGAAAATATTTTCAGCAGGAATGCCGCGCTCGTTTTCACGGGCAATCAGGGCTTCAATCGCCTGTTGTGCTTCCCTTAGGCCAGGTTCGTCTTCCGGACCGTTGATGCGGTCAAGGGAAATAATATCAAACCAGGCAGGCATGGCGATGCCATTGTTCAGGGTAACCGGACGCACCGGTGCATTGGGGAAAACAAAACGGATGCCTGATGGTTTGGGTAACCTCAGTTCGGGAACGACCGGTACGAAATCGTTGGCATCGGCACCCAGGCCGTGCATCCAGATAATTGAGTGCGTGATGTGGTTGCCCGTATTGATTTCAACACAATCGAGCAGTACTTGATCTGACATAATTTAACTATTCCCCGGTTGATAAAATAGACTTGAGTGCCTGGAACAGGGCACGGTAATGTTTTTTTTGCGGTTCCTGGGTTTCGGTCAGGGCATCGTTGGCAGCCTGTTCCTTGCGGGCAGCGCGAATCAGTGCCCTAAGGTGCTGAATATCCACCAGGGGATACTCGGCAAGGAGTATGGTTAACTCTTCATCGCTGGCAATCAGGCGGTCACGCAGGGTTTCCAGCCGGTGCATATGTGCTGTGATTTCCCGGGAGCCATTTTCCCAGACATCCAGTTGCTGGCGAATGGCTTCAATGTCTGCCGTGCGCATTAACTTGCCGACATAATGGATCTGGCGGCGTTTGCCTTCCCTGCCGCTAATTTTTTGGGCTGTTTTAATGGCATCCAGCAGTTTGTCATCAAGAGGTAACTGCTTGACTTTGTCATAAGGTAGCTCAATAACTTGCTTGCCCAGATCCAGAATGGCATGCAGCTCTCTTTTGACTTGTGATTTGCTGGGCCGGTCGTAAAAATCGTTGTCGTCCTGATCTGTTTGGTCGGTATGCATAAATAAAATCGAAAAATGGTTGATATTTGGATATCATAACCGTGTATGCGATTACAGTCATAATGAACAGAACAACCACTTATATTTTTTATCTATGAATCCTAATAGTCAGTCTAATTTTGAAGAGCTGGTTCAGCTGGCGCTGAAACATGCCGGCAAGCTCGGCGCAAGCAGTGCCGCTGCCGAGGTCTCCGAGTCTAGCGGACTTGCCGTCTCCGTTCGCAAGGGAAGTGTTGAAACGGTTGAACAAACCAATGACCGTTCCCTGGGTGTGACTGTTTACGCAGGACAAAGCAGGGGTTCTGCCTCCACCTCGGATTTGTCTGCCAAAGCGATTGCCGAAACGGTAGAGGCGGCCTGGAATATTGCTAAATATACAGCGGCCGATCCGGCGGCCGGTTTGCCGGAGCCCGAATTGCTGGCGACCCATTTGCCCGATCTGGCCTTGCATAAAAGCTGGGACATTTCTGCAGATGAAGCCGTTGCGCTGGCCATCGAGGCCGAGCAGGGAGCTCTGGGCTACAGCAAGGAAATCACCAATTCCGAAGGTGCTTCCATTGATGTTAGTGAAGGGCGTTTCGTATTTGCCAATTCACTGGGGTTTATGGGTGGCTATCCGTATTCGCGCCACGGGCTTTCGGTGGCAGCCATTGCTGGCAAGGGTGATCGCATGCAAAGGGATTACTGGTATACCTCCAGCCGTTACCCCGAAAGACTGGCCAAGGGGCATGATGTGGGTGTGTACGCTGCCCAGCGTGCCTTATCCCGTTTGTCGGCCCGTAAAATTCCTACCGGAAAATACCCGGTCCTGTTCGAGGCACCCCTGGCCTTGGGGTTGATTGGGGCACTAACCCAGGCAATTAGTGGTGGTGCGCTTTATCGCAAGTCCAGTTTTCTGCTTGACTCCCTTGGCAAGCCGGTGATGGCTGATCATATTCAAATTAACGAAGACCCCTACATTCCGGGCGCCATGGGCAGTTCCGCTTTCGATGATGAAGGCGTCCAAACCCATGCCCGCGATCTGGTGCAAGACGGGATTTTGCAGGGTTATTTGCTGTCAAGCTACACCGCCCGTAAACTGGGTATGCAAAGCACTGGCAATGCAGGTGGTTCGCATAATCTGCTGCTCACATCCTCGTTAACCGAAGCCAGTGACGATCTTGATGTCATGCTGAAAAAAATGGGTACCGGCCTGCTGGTTACCGAGCTGATCGGACAGGGGGTTAACTATGTCACTGGCGATTATTCCCGTGGCGCATTCGGTTATTGGGTGGAAAACGGACAAATCCAGCATGCCGTTCAGGAAATAACCATTGCGGGCAACCTTAAAGACATGTTCATGCAAATGGTGGCAGTGGGTAATGATGTCATTACGCGTGGGGCCAAAACATCGGGGTCAATCTTAATTGAAAGCATGGCGGTGGCAGGCAGCTAAGCGCCTGGCTGCCTTTATGCCGGCTTTAGGGAAAACCACTAACTACGGTTGCCGCATGAAGCTAGGCCTGTGGGTTATTATTTATCGTATAAAATTTTTAGCATTTAAAATAAGTTTGGAGAAATAAACATATGCAACGTCGTTCGTTTCTAAAAAAAGCCGGTATGGGTATGGTGGCTGGTACGGCAGCGGTGGGTGCCCCGGCGCTGGCCCAGGAAAATCCAAGCATCAAGTGGCGCATGGCTTCCAGTTTTCCACGTAGTCTTCCCGCCTTGTTCGGTACCTCCGAGAAATTCGTCAACTATGTCAAGGAAGCCTCTGGTGGCCAATTCGTGATTGATGTATTCCCGGCCGGTGAAATTGTGCCAGCCCTGCAGGTGATGGATGCCGTTTCCAACGGTACCGTCCAGGCTGGTCATACCTGCGGTTATTATTATTTTGGCAAAAGCCCGGCCTACTGCTTTGATACAGCCGTTCCTTTTGGCCTGACCGCCCGCCAGATGATGGCCTGGATTCTTGAAGGCAACGGCAAGGCATTGCTGCGTGAATTGTTTGATCCCATCAATATTGTCAACTTCCCGCTGGGTAATACCGGTGTGCAAATGGGTGGCTGGTACCGTAAGGAAATCAGTTCACTTGAAGACCTGAAAGGCCTGAAAATGCGTACTTCCGGTTTTGCCGGTGAAGTGTTGTCACGTTTGGGCGTGATTCCCCAGCAAATTGCCGGTGGCGATATTTACCCGTCCCTTGAAAAGGGGACGCTTGACGCGGTTGAGTTTGTAGGTCCTTTCGATGATGAAAAACTGGGCTTTAACAAAGTGGCCAAATACTACTACTACCCCGGATTCTGGGAAGGTGGTCCACAGGTTTCAGCGTACATGAACAAGGATGAGTTCGCGAAATTGCCCAAGAATTACCAGGCTATTGTGGAAGCGGCATGTATGTATGCAACGGCCAATATGACTGCGGTTTATGATGCCCATAATGCGGCTGCGCTGCGCAGACTGATTGCCGGTGGTGCCGTGCTGAAGGAATTCCCCAAGGAAGTGCTGGATGCCGGTTACAAGGCATCTGTACAGTTGTATAAAGAATTCTCGGACAAAGACCCGATGTTCAAGAAAATCCATGACGATTACATGGCTTTCCGTGATGATCTGGCACCATGGTTCAACTTGGTTGAGGGTTCGTATACCCGCTATCTGGCCTATGCGATTTCACAAAGCCGTAAAGCTTAAGCTGGCATAAGCACAGCAGCCGCCCGTACAAAATACAACAAAAAGCAAGGCTTGTACGGGTGGTTTTGCTCAAATTTGGGCTCTATTTCATTGTTTTTATTGAAAAAACAAAAGCATGGTGTTAACATTACCGGCTAACCCAGAACTGTACGGCTGAAAAGTAAGGTTTTACTTGTTTACAATAACAGCCTGGCAGCGTCCGGTGTTTATGTCTTTTTAATAACTGGCATATAAAACGGAAATTGGGCGTAACGGGCACGGCACAAGCCGGCTCTATTAATTTTTATTTAGGAATAACTATCATGAAGACCTTTGTGGCAAAGCCGCATGAAGTCAAACGTGACTGGTTTGTTATCGATGCAAAAGGCAAGGTCCTTGGTCGTGTAGCCAGCGAAGTTGCACGCCGTTTGCGCGGTAAACATAAACCCGAGTTCACCCCTCACGTTGACACCGGCGATTATATTGTAATTATCAATGCTGCCGATATCGTTGTTACCGGTAACAAGACTGAAGACAAAAAATACTTCCGTCACTCTGGTTACCCAGGCGGTATTTATGAAACGAACTTTAAAAAGATGCAAGAGCGCTTTCCAGGCCGTGCACTTGAAAAAGCCGTTAAAGGTATGCTGCCCAAAGGTCCACTGGGCTACGCCATGATTAAAAAACTCAAGGTGTATGCTGGTGCCGAACATCCTCATACTGCCCAGCAGCCTAAACAGCTGGATTTCTAAGGATAAATCATGATCGGTAATTGGAATTATGGAACAGGTCGCCGCAAAACTTCAGTGGCCCGTGTTTTCTTGAAAAAAGGTACAGGCGCTATCGTTGTTAACGGTAAACCTGTTGATGAATATTTTGCCCGTGAAACAGGCCGCATGGTTGTTCGTCAGCCTTTGGTCCTCACAGAACTCACCGAAGCCTTTGACTTTCACGTCAATGTACACGGTGGTGGCGAAAGCGGCCAGGCTGGCGCAATCCGTCATGGCATTACCCGTGCCCTTATTGACTATGATGAAACATTGAAATCATCACTGTCCAAAGCAGGCTATGTAACCCGTGACGCACGTGAAGTCGAGCGTAAAAAAGTCGGTTTCCACAAAGCCCGTCGTCGCAAACAGTTCAGCAAACGCTAATCTGTTTTCGAGCCAAAAAAGACCGCATTTGCGGTCTTTTTTGTTTTTGGCCTGTTAATGGCGTTTTGAAACACAGTGAAGCAAAACCAGTGTTTAAATTTCAGGCAAGTTGAACCAAAACACGTGTAAAAACTCTCATAATGTGGTGCAATAGTCGTTTTGAAAACGTTTATACATCCATTCTATTAACAAAGGATTTAACAATGGCATCTTCTTCGGCCCAGATCAAGGTTGGCATCGTTGGCGGTACCGGCTATACCGGTGTGGAATTGTTGCGTCTGTTATCGGCGCATCCCAATGCAAAGCTTCATGCAATTACCTCACGTAAAGAAGAAGGCATGCCGGTTGCGGACATGTTCCCCAATTTGCGCAAGCATGTGGATCTGGCTTTTTCCGCCCCTGAAAATGCGGCGCTGTCTGAGTGCGATGTGGTTTTCTTTGCGACACCTCATGGCGTTGCCATGGGGCAGGCCCGTGCCCTGATTGAAGCCGGCGTAAAGGTAATTGACCTGGCGGCCGATTTTCGTTTACAAGACACCGCGGTTTTTGAAAAATGGTACAAGATGCCTCACGCCTGTCCGGATGTATTAAAAGACAGCGTTTATGGTTTGGTGGAACTGAACCGTGAAAAAGTGGCGGGGGCGCAGGTTATTGGCAACCCGGGTTGTTATCCCACTACTGTTATTCTTGGGCTTACCCCCTTGTTGGAAAAGGGTCTGATCAACCTGGACAATATCATTGCCGATTGCAAATCGGGTGTGTCAGGGGCCGGTCGTAAAACCGAAGTGGGTAGCCTGTTCTCCGAAGCCAGTGACAACTTCAAGGCTTATGCCGTTTCGGGTCATCGTCATCACCCTGAAATTGCCGAGCAGCTGGGTAAAATTGCCGGCCAGCCGGTAGGTCTTACTTTTGTGCCTCATTTGGTACCCATGATCCGGGGTATGCTGTCCACCATTTACGTAAAAATCAAACCCGAGGCCCTGGATACCGATTTTCAGGCGCTGTATGAGCAACGTTACCAGAATGAAGCGTTTATCGATGTCATGCCTGCCGGCAGCCTGCCAGAAACCCGTTCGGTTCGGGCGTCTAACCAGCTGCGTATTGCCCTGCACCGTCCAGGTAATGGCGATACCCTGATTGTGGTAGTGGTGCAGGACAATCTGGTGAAAGGCGCTGCCGGTCAGGCAGTACAAAACATGAATGTGTTATTTGGTTTGGCTGAGCAAACAGGTCTGAATCAAGTGGCTATTCTCCCTTAAGGGGCCAGCTAACGATGGCAGCACGTATTTTTCTTTTGGCCGTTGGTATAGTGGTTGGTGCAACCGGCAGTTACTACATTACCCAAAATGTAGTGCAGCGCAAAATGCTGGGAATTGAAAATGAACAGATCACACTGCTTGCTGACAAGGTCAAACAGGGAGAATTGCAAATCCAGTCACTGCAAGGCAAACTGGATGCGGCCAACGCGCAAATGGTAATCGACAAGAGCGCGATTGTTGAATTCAACCGACAGGTCTCAAAACTGCAGGACGAAATTAGCAGAAGCACCGAGGAGTTGCTCCGTTACGAGCAGCTTATTCCCTCTAAAAGCAATATGCACGTGAGTGTCAGGGAGTTTGATGCTGTCAAGGAAGGGGCCCGGATCCGCTATAAGGTATTGCTGACACGTACCCAGAAACAGCCTGCCGTTTTTAGTGGCCGTTTGCACTTTGAGGCCAAGGGAAAAATGAATGGAAAGGCCACCACCGTGGTCCTTAAACCCGAGCCCGTTGACAAGAGTGCGGAAAATGGCACACCTGCAACAGAAAAGGCGGGCAATGGTGCCCTGAATTTAAAGTTCAGCAGAATCGAGTTGGCGCAGGGTTTGCTGGTTATTCCCGACGGTTTTATACCTGAAAGCGTAACCCTGAAAGTGGTGGAAGGTAAAAATACACGCGTGACGCGAACGTTAAAGCTCAAGTCTTAGTTTGTTGTTATGTTAAAATAGTTTTGTTATAGGCGTGTCTGCCTGTTTTATTTGGGTGACTGTATCTCACCAGGAGTAAGTATATGAGTAGCGTTTTAGAGTCAGTAGACTTGCAGGCTCCTCCAGTGCCATTGGTTTTCACCGATGCGGCTGCGGCTAAAGTCAAGGATTTGTTAATCGATGAAGGTAATCCCGACCTCAAACTGCGCGTGTTTGTGCAGGGCGGTGGCTGTTCGGGTTTCCAGTACGGCTTCACGTTTGATGAGGTCGTTAACGACGACGATACCGCTATCGATAAAGATGGCGTTCAGTTGTTGGTAGACCCCATGAGTTTCCAGTACCTGGTTGGCGCTGAAATTGATTACAAAGAAGATATTGAGGGCTCACAGTTTGTTATTCGTAACCCGAATGCCCAAACAACTTGTGGCTGTGGTTCTTCTTTTACGGTGTAATGGCCGTAAACAGTAAGTGGTGCTTTTTGTCCGCAATGGCATAACACCAGGTAAACCAAACCAAAACAGGTCCGTGTATTTTATACACGGACATGTTTTTTTGTAACTTAGGATAACAGCGGTGTCAGCACGGTAGGTATGGCGGTTTTTGCCGTGTCAGGGTAGTCGGTGGTGTAATGCAGGCCCCGGCTTTCCTTGCGGGCCAGTCCGCATTGCAGCATCAGGCTGGCAACGTCCAGCATGTTTCCCAGTTCTATGTCATTCAGACTGATGGCTTGTTGGCCGGTGCCTGAATGAAGTTGGGCTTTCCATGCATTCAGCTGCTGCAGGGCTGCCTGCATGCCGGCATGATTGCGTACAATGCCAAAGCATTGGCTCATCAGTTGCCTTAGGCTGTTAGCGTCAAGGGCGCTATCTTGTGCCGGTTGCTTGCTATTGCCTGTCACTGGGTTAATGCAACGGGTGTTGTCATAAGCGGCCGGTGTTTCCCAAGGCAGGCTGGCCACAATGTTGCGGGCAATATTTCTGCCGGTCACTATGCATTCCAGCAAGGAGTTACTGGCCAACCGGTTGGCTCCATGCAGGCCGGTATAAGCGGTTTCGCCGGCACAGTAAAGCCCTTTCAGGTCTGTTTGTCCTGCGTGGTTAATCACGACACCGCCGCAGGTATAGTGGGCGGCCGGAGCCACTGGAATGGGGCTGCTGCAAATATCCAGTCCATGTGCCAGGCAGAATTTATGAATCGTGGGGAAATGATGCAAAATTTCATCCCTTGGCTTATGTGAGATATCCAGCAAGACATGGCGGGTGCCATTTTCTTTCATTTCGGTCTCAATGGCCCGGGCCACAATATCGCGTGGTGCCAGTTCAGCGCGTGCGTCATAGTCGGGCATGAAACGGCTGCCGTCTGGCCGTCGTAAAACACCGCCTTCGCCCCTTACTGCCTCGGAAATCAAAAAGGTGGGGGCATTGGGTAATGCAAGCGCGGTTGGGTGAAACTGGATGAACTCCATATTGGCAACCCTGCAGCCTGCACGCCAGGCCATGGCAATGCCATCACCGGTGGCAATGGCCGGGTTGGTGGTGTGGGTAAAAAGCTGTCCGGTGCCACCGGTGGCCAGTACGGTATTGGGCGCAAGAAAGGTTTCCATCTTGCCGGATTGCCGGTTAAGTGTCTTTACTCCCAGGCATTGGGAATGTTTTGCCTCATCAATCAGCAATTCAACCGAGGCCCACTGCTCAAAAACCTGGATATTGGGGTACTTGCCCAGCAGGGATTGCAGGGTATGCGTAATGACATGCCCTGTTTTGTCCGAGGCATGGGCAATCCGGCGCCAGGAATGGCCGCCTTCAAGGGTTAAATGCAGCTGCTGGTCAGTATCGTTGCACGTGAATTTGACTTGGTGCTCCAGTAGCCATTTCAGGGCGTCGGACGAGTGTTCAACAATGTGTGCCACCGCTTCTTTTTCGCATAAGCCAGCCCCGGCAATCAGGGTGTCGTTAATGTGCCGCTCGAATGAGTCCTGGCTGTCCCAGACGGCGGCAATCCCGCCTTGTGCCTTGTCGCTGGCGGTATTGATAAGCGCGTCTTTGCTAAGTATGGCAATGCGCTGATTGGCCGGCAATGACAGGGCCACCGATAATCCGGCCAGGCCACTGCCAATAATAATGGTGTCAAACTGACGCGTCATGATGCTTAAGCGGCCCCTATATGCTGGAACAGTTTCATGTCCTGAACCAGGTCGCCGCTGGCCTTGACCGATTTTTTATGGGCTTCGGCAAATTGCAGCATCCGGTCAAGTGGCAGGCGGGCACGTTCGGCCATGTCTTTATCCAGCAAGACTTCGCCAGAGCCGTTTGTCAGGCATTGCTTGATGCCGGCCAATCCGTTCATGGCCATCCACGGGCAAAAGGCACAGCTTTTGCAGGTTGCACTATTGCCGGAAGTGGGGGCTGAAATGAAGGTTTTGCCGGGTGCCCTTTTTTGCATTTCGTGCATAATGCCGGCATCGGTGGCCACAATGAATGTTTGGGCCGGTAAATCAACCGCGGCCTGAATCAGCTTGCTGGTAGAGCCGGTCACATCGGCCAGTGCCGCCACGCCCGCTGGTGATTCGGGGTGCACCAGAACTTTGGCATCAGGGTATTGTTTTTTCAGGCTGACCAGTTCGGCTGCCTTGAATTCATTATGAACCAGACAGGAGCCTTGCCATAACAGCATGTCGGCACCGGTGTTGTTTTGAATATATTGGCCAAGGTGACGATCAGGGCCCCAGATAATTTTTTCACCTTTTTCATGCAGGTAAGTCACGATTTCCAGCGCAATTGAAGAGGTGACCACCCAATCGGCACGCGCTTTTACTTCGGCGCTGGTGTTGGCATAAACGACCACGGTCCGGTCTGGGTGGGCATCACAGAAAGCACTGAACTGGTCGGCAGGGCAGCCCAGGTCCAGTGAGCATTCGGCTTCCAGGGTTGGCATCAGCACCTTTTTCTCAGGGCTCAGCATTTTGGCGGTTTCACCCATGAAGCGAACCCCTGCCACAATCAGGGTAGAGGCTTCATGGTCGCGGCCAAAGCGTGCCATTTCAAGCGAGTCACCCACGCAGCCATTGGTTTCAAGTGCCAGGTCCTGCAAGATGGGATCAACATAATAATGGGCCACCAGCACGGCATTCCTGCTTTGCATGAGTTGCTTTATTTCCTGGATGTATTGCTGTTCCTGTTCGCTTGACAGGGGGGCGGGTATCTTGGCCCAGGCTTTGCCGACCGCTTGGGCATTAGCGCTTTCCGGAAGAATTGACGTCATGCAGGCTTGCCCGTTAAGGCTGGCGCTGTGCAATAAGGGTTGATCAAATTCAAATGCTTTCTGTTCTGTGTGTCCCATGGTTTTTCAAATAGTATTTTTTAAAAAATCAAATTATGCTCCTTATGAGCATAAAAGGCAAAACATTTTTATGAATGGACGTTTAGTTGTCATGGCCGCTGTTGCAAATAGTTTTGCCCGGCTGGACACTTCCATATACAATGCCTATGCCAATATCCAATCACCAATAACCATCAAAATGTCGGCATCAGATACCTCTCCCAGTCAGAACGAGGGCGCCAGTGAGCTGGTTGCCGTTTTAATTGCCATTACCCGGTTCTCCGCCCGTGTCTTAACGGTACTGGATGGTCACTCCCTGCCTTTTGGGGCCTTGTCACCGGTTCACCGTTCTTTGCAGTCGGGGGTTAGGCAGTGGGTAAAAACCCAAACCAGGCAGCCGATGGGCTATGTAGAGCAGCTGTATACGTTTGTAGACACCACCCGAACCCGTTTATCGGGGCACCCGGTGTTGTATGTCAGTTATTTGGGACTGGTTAAGGAAATTGATGAAAGCCAGCTTGAGGCGCATGCCAGCTGGCAAGACTGGTACTATTATTTTCCCTGGGAAGATCATCGGAATGGGCTGGTTCCCTGGGTGACGCAAACACTCTTGCCGCCATTGCAGGATTGGGTCAATCAGAAAAGTGACTCCACTGTCCGCATGAACCGGCAGCGACGGGTTGATATGTGCTGGGGCCTGAACGGATTTGACTGGGTGGAGGAGCATGTCCTGCTGCGTTATGAGCTGATGTATGAAGCTGGACTGATTCCTGAAGCGCCCAATTATGTCAGTATTGGCCTGGGGTCTGGTGAAATCGGGATTCCCATGCAGCGGGATCATCGCCGGGTTCTGGCTACGGCCATGTCACGACTGCGGGCGAAAATCAAATACCGTCCTGTTATTGCCGAACTGATGCCGGCAGAATTCACCCTGTTTCAACTGCAAAAAAGCATAGAAGGGCTGGCTGGCGTGGAACTGCACAAGCAGAACTTTCGTCGCATGATACAGCATCAGGATCTGGTGGAAGAAACTGGCAAAATGACTGCCCAGGACCGTGGCAGGCCAGCCCGGCTGTATAAATTTAAAGATCATGTTTTGCTGGAAAATATTCTGGCGGGTAGCAAGCTGCCGCAAATAAAATAAGCAATGGGGTGGGATAGGATAGTGGCTTCGTTATACAGCGGGGTATTGCTCCTCTCTGGTGTTGCTCCAACCGCCCTGCGGGCAGAATCGCAACCCCAGAGAGGAGCAATACCCCTTTTCGCATTTTCAAGCGGAGTCATATCAACTGGATGCGTCAGTAACTTCAGCGTATAAACAAGGTGTTCAGGCCGGGTAGTAACAGCCCAGAATGGTTTTGCGCCGGGCACCGCTGACGGACGGCGTGCCTGCGGGTACCCGGTTGCAATGGGCCCAGGCCAGCCAGGCAAAAGCCAGGGCTTCCATGGATTGGCCAGGAATCCCGTAATTTTCACAGCGGCTTACCGGCAGGCGCGCCCGTTGCGCAAGCTCCTGCAGCAAGGGGCCATTGAATGCGCCACCGCCACAGGCAATGATTTCCTGTGTTTCAGGGGCATAGGCATGGATGGCACTGGCAATGGTTTGGGCGGTTAGCGCGCGCAGGCTGGCCTGGATGTCAGGGGCGCTAATGTTTTGTTTGAAGCCGCCAAGCAGGGTGTCTAGCCAGTTCGGGTTGAACAGGTCCCGGCCGGTTGATTTGGGCGGAGGCAGTGCAAACCAGGGTTCAGCTTCCAGCAAGTAATTCAGCAACACTTCATTGACCGTACCACTTGCGCCCCATTGGCCATCCTTGTCATATTCGTTGCCGGTATGGCGCTGACACCATAAATCCATCAGGACATTGGCCGGGCCGGTATCAAACCCGGTCACTTCTTTTTCAGGATGCAAAATACTGATATTGGCCATGCCCCCCAGGTTCAGGACGGTAACGGGCCGATCAGCGTTAAACAAGGCTTTGTGAAACGCGGGTACCAATGGTGCTCCCTGGCCACCGGCGGCAATGTCCTTGCTGCGAAAGTCGGCCACTACCGCAATTTGTGCAAGTTCACTTAATAAGGCGGGTGCATTCAGTTGCAGGGTGTAGCCCAGTTCGGGACGATGGCGCACGGTTTGTCCGTGGGCGCCAATTGCCGTGATGTGTTCCGGCGCCAATTGCGCCTGTTCCAGTAACTGTTTGCAAACCCCGGCATATAAATGCGCCAGCTTATTGGCCGCCAGACAGGATTTTTCCAATTCATTGTGTACGGGCGCATTCAGTTCAAGAAAAAGATGTCTTAACGAAGCTGGCATGGGCAGGCTGGCCTGGGCAAAAATGTGGGGGCGTTGTGTTGGCGAAAAAGCGGCAATCACGCCATCAACACCATCGGTGCTGGTACCGGACATGAGCCCGATGAAATATTGAGTATCCTGTATGGCAGGCATATGCAATTTGAATTTGGATAAAAAGGTATAATTTAGCACTGAATCGCAGGAAAAAAGCGATAATAGCAGGTCTACCTGATTATCATCCTGGTTACATTTTGTCTCCGGGATGTTTATGTTTTGCATTGGATAAAGTTTTTTATGTCATCTTCCGAATCACCTGTTTCACCAGAAGTACAAAATGACTTGCGTATTGTCTTGCGCGGGTGCGATGAGCTGCTGGTAGAGTCAGAGTTTGTCAAAAAGCTGCAAAAGAGCCGTGATACCAATACGCCTTTGCGTATCAAGCTGGGCCTGGATCCCACCGCTCCTGACATTCACCTGGGTCATACCGTTGTCCTTAACAAAATGCGTCAGTTGCAAGACCTTGGGCATAATGTCATTTTCCTGATTGGCAATTTTACCTCGATGATTGGTGATCCTAGCGGGCGCAATGCAACCCGTCCGCCACTGACCAAAGAACAGGTCGAAGAGAACGCAAAAACCTATTACGCCCAGGCCAGCATGGTGCTAGACCCCGAGCGTACCGAAATCCGCTACAACGCCGACTGGTGCGAACAGCTGGGTGCCAGTGGTATTATCCAGCTGGCCTCACGCTATACGGTGGCCCGCATGATGGAGCGCGATGATTTTACCAAGCGCTTCAAGGGCGGCGTACCTATTGCCGTACACGAATTTTTATATCCCTTGCTGCAAGGCTACGATTCTGTCGTGCTCAAGTCCGACCTGGAGTTGGGGGGCACCGATCAGAAATTCAACCTGTTGGTGGGTCGTGAGTTGCAAAAAGAATATGGTCAAGAGCCGCAGTGTGTGCTAACCATGCCCTTGCTGGTGGGTCTTGATGGCGTCGATAAAATGTCCAAATCCAAGAACAATTACATTGGCATTACCGAAGCCCCCGACTCCATGTTTGGCAAGCTCATGTCCATTTCAGACACGCTTATGTGGAGCTACTACGAGTTGCTTTCTTTCCTTTCCATGGAAGAAATTGCCGGCCTTAAACAACAAACCGAAGAAGGGCGCAATCCGCGTGATATCAAGGTCATGCTGGCTCAGGAAATTATTACCCGTTTCCATTCAGCCAAGGCGGCCCAAGAGGCACTGGCTAATTTTGAAGCCCGCTTCCGTGATGGTGCCATCCCCGATGACATGCCTGAAATCCAGTTGCCGGGTGGCCCATTGGGTATTGTCAAGGTGCTCAGGGAATCGGGTCTGTCCAGTTCCGGCTCCGAAGCCCAGCGCAATATCGAGCAGGGTGGTGTACGGGTTGATGGCCAGCGGGTTGAAGATAAATCCCTGCAGTTAGCCGCAGGTACTTATGTCGTGCAGGTAGGCAAACGCAAATTTGCCCGCATTACTGTCAATTAATTGTATTCCATCTATTAACATCAGGTTTTATTGGGGGATCTATGAAATTACTCAGTCAGTCAATCGTCAACGGCCAGGCCATTCACCCTCGCTATGCTTTTGGCAAACAAGATGCAGCGGCACATATTGCACTGTCCGATAATTTGAATCCGCACTTCTCATGGGAAGGCGCGCCTGAAGGCACCCGGTCTTTCGTATTGATATGCCGTGATCCGGATGTCCCCAGCAAGCCTGACGATGTCAATCAGGAAGACCGTGAAGTGCCGGCCGATTTGCCCCGTGTCAATTTCTATCATTGGGTGCTGGTTGATATTCCTGCCAGCGTGACGTCCATTGACGAAGGCGAGTTCTCCAAAGAAGTAACGCCCAAGGGCAAGAACGGTCCAATGGCACCACGCAACATGCGCCAGGGCATTAATGACTACACTGCCTGGTTTGCCAATGACCACGATATGAAAGGCGATTACTACGGCTATGATGGCCCATGTCCTCCTTTCAATGATGCGCTGGTCCATCGTTATGAATTCACGCTTTATGCCCTTGATATAGAAACGGTTCCACTGGAAGGCCGGTTTAGTGCCGAAGATGTCCTTAAAGTCATCAATACGCATATATTGGCCAGCGACAGCATTACCGGCCTGTATACACTTAATCCTAAAGTGACCATTTAACTTTTTTTGCTTTTTATAAATTTAGGAAAACACATGTTTGATCGTTCCCTAACCCTGGACAAAGTCGATCCCGAATTGTGGGATGCCATCCAGAAAGAAACCGTACGTCAGGAACAGCATATCGAGCTGATCGCCTCTGAAAACTACACCAGTCCTGCTGTTATGCAGGCACAGGGCACACAGCTTACCAACAAGTATGCCGAAGGC
Organism: Advenella sp.; assembly: GCA_041656315.1. Classification (GTDB taxonomy): domain Bacteria; phylum Pseudomonadota; class Gammaproteobacteria; order Burkholderiales; family Burkholderiaceae_B; genus Advenella. Next base: position 8,751 of record JBBADT010000039.1, on the reverse strand, counting down.
TATCCAGGCAAGCGTTACTACGGTGGTTGCGAGTTTGTAGATATTGCAGAGCAATTGGCCATCGACCGCCTGAAAGAACTGTTTGGTGCTGAAGCCGCCAACGTTCAGCCCAATTCCGGTTCACAAGCTAACCAGGGTGTTTACATGGCTGTCCTGAAACCGGGCGATACCGTTCTGGGCATGAGCCTGGCCGAAGGTGGTCACCTGACACACGGCGCTTCCGTTAACGCCTCTGGCAAACTGTACAACTTCATTCCTTACGGACTGGATGAAAACGAAGAGCTGAACTACGCACAAGTAGAACAACTGGCCAAAGAGCACAAGCCAAAACTGATCGTTGCCGGTGCTTCTGCTTACTCACTGCGTATCGACTTCGAGCGCATGGCTAAAATTGCCCACGACAACGGCGCCCTGTTCATGGTTGACATCGCCCACTATGCAGGCCTGGTAGCCGGTGGCGAATACCCCAACCCCGTGCCACATGCTGATTTTGTCACGTCCACGACTCACAAATCACTGCGTGGTCCACGTGGCGGCGTGATCATGATGAAAGCCGAATACGAGAAAATCATCAATTCAGCGATTTTCCCTGGTATTCAGGGTGGTCCGTTGATGCACGTGATTGCAGGCAAGGCCGTTGCCTTCAAAGAAGCCCTGGCGCCTGAGTTCAAAGACTATGCCAAACAGGTTGCCCTGAATGCCAAAGTCTTGGCGGAAACCCTGGTAAAACGTGGTTTGCGTATTGTGTCTGGCCGTACCGAAAGCCACGTCATGCTGGTAGACCTGCGTGCCAAGGGCATTACCGGTAAAGAGGCCGAGGCTGTTCTGGGTGATGCCCATATCACGGTTAACAAAAACGCCATCCCGAATGATCCTGAAAAACCATTCGTGACCAGCGGTATCCGTTTGGGTACACCTGCCATGACAACCCGTGGCTTTACCGAAAAAGAAGCCGAACTGACCGCCAACCTGATTGCCGATGTCCTCGACAATCCACGTGATGCTGCCAATATTGCGGCTGTTCGTGAAAAAGTCAATCAATTGACAGCACAGTTCCCGGTTTATAAATAATTTGCTGACAAGCAGCGCCTGCTTCGGCAGGCGTTTTACTTTAAGGTTTCTTTCAGATGAAATGTCCGTTCTGTGCTCACTCTGAAACCCAGGTGGTGGATTCCCGGGTTTCCGAAGACGGTGATACCATACGCCGGCGCCGCCGCTGTCTGGATTGCGACAGGCGTTTTACCACCTATGAGCGGGTGGAACTGTCCATGCCAACCATCGTCAAAAGAAACGGAACGCGCGTAGAGTTTGATATTAAAAAATTGCATGCCAGCCTGAAGCTGGCCTTACGTAAACGGCCGGTGTCCACCGAAGCTCTTGAGGCCGCCGTTGCCCGCATTCAGGAGGCCTTGCTGAATACACCAGGCAAGGAAGTTTCTACCGGACACATTGGTGAACTGGTTATGAATGAGCTCAAGCAACTGGATCAGGTTGCCTATGTGCGTTTTGCCTCGGTTTATAAAAGTTTTGAAGATATTGGCGAGTTTGTAAAGGCCATTCAGGAAATGCAGGTGCCGGTAAACGCCAGCAAGCTGGAAAAGAAATAGGAAAGGATCTGTTTTGACCCAGCCTGATGATTTTTACTGGATGAACAAGGCACTGGAGCAAGCTGCTTCGGTCATGTTCGTTACCACCCCCAACCCCCGGGTGGGTTGTGTGATTGTTAAAAACCAGCAATTGCTGGGGCAGGGCGCAACCCAAAAAACGGGTGGCCCGCATGCCGAAGTCTGTGCCATTCGTGATGCACAGGAAAAAGCGCATGACCTGGCTGGCAGCACTTTTTATGTAACCCTAGAACCCTGCAGTCATTATGGCAAAACCCCACCTTGTGTGGATGCCATTATTGCGGCCAAACCAGCCCGCGTGGTCATTGCCATGGCAGACCCCAATCCTTTGGTGGGGGGCAGGGGGATTGCCAAATTGCAGGCAGCAGGCATAGAGGTTGCCAGTAACCTGCTAGCCGAACAGGCACTGGCACTCAACCCCGGGTTTATTTCGCGCATGACAACTGGCCGTCCCTGGGTGTGGACCAAACTGGCGTCTTCACTGGACGGACGCATGGCCTTGTACAATGGGCAATCACAATGGATTACCAGTGCAGCGGCCCGTGCCGACGGGCATTACTGGCGTGCCAGAAGTTGTGTGGTGTTAACCGGTCTGGGTACCGTCTTGCATGATGATCCGCTCATGACCGTGCGTTCAATCGCTACCCCACGCCAGCCTGTTCGCGCCATTATCGACAGCCGGTTTGTAGTTCCGGAAACTGCCCGGATATTCAATGGCGATCTGGTATGGGTGTTTACCACTCATTTGGATGAAGCCAAGGCGGCCCGTCTGCAAGCCAAAAACGTGCAGGCAATTGCCATGCCCGAAAAAAATGGCCATGTTGATCTGGATGCTGTGCTTGACTGGATGGGCGGGCAGCAAATTAACGAAGTACATGTAGAAGCCGGACCCGGACTTAATGGTGCCTTGTTGCAGGCAGGTTTGCTAGATGAACTGCTGCTATATATGGCCCCTAAAATACTGGGTGACGCCCATGGCCTGTTCCGTTTGCCTGTCTTGAATGCATTGGATCAGGCTTACCAGTTTGATTTTTTTGAAACCCAAACCTTTGCGCCCGACTTGCGTTTGCGTGCGCGTTTGCAAAACCGCTGGAACACGCTCTTGAGCAGCGTTCTACACAAGTAAGATCATCAAGGAAAAAATATGTTTACCGGAATTGTTGCCGCTGTGGGCAAAATCACAAATGTTGAACCATTGGGAAGCACCGGCCAGGATGGCGTGCATTTAACCATCCAGGCACCAGGCTTTAATATGGAAAAAACCAAACTGGGTGACTCGATTGCCATTCAGGGGGCCTGCATGACGGTGGTAAAGTTTGCCGGACAGGCGTTTGAAGTGGATGTGTCCCGCGAAAGCCTGAACCGTACGGTTGGGCTGGATGCCACGGGTGAAGTCAATCTTGAACATGCCCTTAAAATGGGTGACTCATTGGATGGGCATATTGTTTCAGGCCATGTGGATGGCCTGGGGTCGGTTGTGTCATTTGATGCGGTGGGCGAGTCTCATGAACTTAAAATCCAGGTGCCGCTGGAACTGGCCAAATTCCTGGCCTATAAAGGTTCTATTACCGTTAATGGCATTAGCCTGACAGTCAACAGCGTGAGCGATAATGACAGCGGTTGCATCATTAGCATCAATATTATTCCCCATACCATCCAGAATACAACACTTCGCAACACCAAAGCCGGTGATAAAGTGAATTTGGAAGTGGATATGATTGCACGATATGTGGAAAGGATGCTAAAATAATCGATTAAGTTGATGCTGTTTGTTTAAGGCAGCATTACAGGTATGGTTGGTGCAAAGCCAGCTTTACAAAAAAGGGTCGGTGGCCGAGTGGCTGAAGGCGCACGCTTGGAAAGCGTGTAAACGGAAACGTTTCGGGGGTTCGAATCCCCCCCAACCCGCCAAAATTTATAAAAGCCAGTTAATAAATAACTGGCTTTTTTTGTGATTATTCTGGATGCATAAATAAAAAAGCCTGAATATTTTATGACCAGGTTTATGGGCAGGTATTAGCTATTAATGAATTGGTTCGGCTGTGCTTGACGGAAAGTGGCCAGTTCTTGTTTAACATCTTCCCTGCTTTTCTGGCTGTTGCCTTTTATTTTTGCATACTCGCTTTCGGTACGTGATTCCTGTACGTTTACGTTTTCCAGATTTACAACATCGGCTGGCATATGCCCTGACAATACTTGAATCAAGTTATTTGCCGCGCGACGTTCAATAGCCAATCGAACACGTGCCACCGCCGAACCAATATGCGGCGTTAACACTGTATTTTTGGATGCCAGCAACGCCGGGTTAATGCTTTCTGGCCTGTCGGCTAACAGCCAGTCTTCCATTTCGTAGACATCTGCAGCGTAAGCACCTAATTGGCCGCTTTGTAATGCACGGGCTACTGCCGCCTCGTTAACAACAGACCCACGTCCGATATTTACCATGATTTGCCCGGGCTTGGCCTTGGCTAATAGGGTATCGTCGATCAGATAACGACTACTGTTTGTCAGCGGTACAGCCAGAATCAGGTAATCGGCCTGCGAAATGGCGCTCAACAGGTCTGTAAGAGTTACACGGGGATCATGATTAACCGGATCAACGCCCAAAATCCGTGCGCACCCGAAGCCTGATAAACGATCCACAATTGCACGACCTACAGCACCCAAGCCCACCACTGCCACTACTGATTGGTGCAAACCTGTGCCATATAAAATTGGACGCCAGCCTTGATATTGGCCTGTTCGCATGTAATCATCACCCAATTTCACGTTTCGTGCGGCTGCTATCGCCAAGCCTATGGCTAGCTCTGCTGTCGGCTCAGTCAATAAATCGGGTACGAACGATACGATAACCCCAGCCTCTTCACATGCCAGCAAATCAAAATTGTCATAGCCTTTCAAAGCGCAGGCTATCGTCTTCAGGCGTGGCGCATTGTGTAAGACCGTTGCATCAACGCGATCTGGCATAAACGCCATCAACGCGTCTGCATCGGCTAGTTGCTGGTACAGTTCAGCCTGGCTCCAGGGCGCTGGCCCGGAATTCATGACTACATTAGCCACACTTTGCAGTGTGTGTAAAACCTCAGCATGAATCGGCTGAGTCACTACAATTTTTTTTGACATAACAGGATTCTTTTCTTGATCAAATTAATAACCGGCCCTGCTTTATTGCGCAACAGGGCCGGCCTAAAGAGTTACTTCAGGTTTTTGCGTAACCAGCCGCCCAAGCTATCGACCACAATTACGCAGGCCAATATCGACAGCAAGATTGCCGACACTTCGGAGTACTTGATGAGACGCAGGGCTGCCATCAGTTCAAAGCCAATACCGCCGGCACCCACAATTCCCAGTACCGCCGATGCACGGAAGTGGTACTCCCAACGATAAATGGTGATGTCCGCCAACTGAGGCAAAACTTGTGGCAATACCGCGTGGGTTATTACCTGGAACCGGCTGGCCCCTGCCGCAGCCGCTGCTTCCATGGGTTTCGGGTCAACGTGCTCAATGGCCTCGGCATAAAATTTTCCCACCATGCCTGTTGAATGCAACGCCAGTGCCAATACCCCTGGAAGCGCGCCAAAACCTACTGCCGCCACAAATATAATGCCTAAAATAATTTCAGGCACTGAACGGAATGCTGCCAGTATGACGCGCAGTATACGTCCCACCAACGGATGGGGTGTGGTATTGGGGGCCGCCAAGATCGCGAGTGGTAACGACAGAATCACGGTCAAGGCAGTGCCTGCCACCGACATTGCCAAGGTGTCACGCAATGGGATGATCCAGTGCTGCCAACGGGTAAAGTCAGGTGGAATCATTTCCGATCCCAACTGTTTCATGGCAGGTCCACCATCAATAAAACGTTGGATATCAAAAAAACCCGTGATACTCAGTGCCACTAAACAGCAAAACACAATGAATGCCGTTAACAATACATGTCGCAGGTTGCGCTGGCGATCAGCTTCCAGCAAAGGCGCGTATTTCAGTGTGTTAGTTGTCACTTCATTTTCCCGATATCAAGATTGAGGATCGTAGCGGTATCACGCAGGACGTCATAGGCTTTGTCATCGGTTGGGGCAAACGCCTCAACACGAAAAGTCGTCAGCACTTCGGGATCTTTCATCTCAAGAAAGGCTTTACGAATCTGCTCCTTGAGTTCTGGTGCCAGATTGTCTTGCATCACCATGGGGTAGTTAGGAATGGGTGCACTTAAGTCCAGTTCGATGACCTTTGATGGGTCAATCGTACCCTTCTTGATCAAGGTATCCAGGATGGGTTTAGACAAGCCACCAGCGGGTACCTGCCCGGCCTGTACGGCACGCGCTACGGCATCATGTGCTCCTAAGTGCACAGGGCGATAATCTTTTTCACCATCCAGTCCTGTTTTTTTCAGGATATGGGCACGGGGTGCCAGATGGCTGGATGTCGACGCTTGGTCGCCAAAACCAAATGACTGGCCACGAATATCTTCCAGACTTTTCACAGGGCCGTCGGCATTGGCAATCATTACCGATTGGTATGTAGGCGAGCCACGCTCCACGCCAACGGCAAAGGGTTCGATGCCTGGGGCTTTACTCTTTGCCAGCACATAAGAGAACGGGCCGAAGTACGCCACTTCTATACGGCCAAAACGCATCGCTTCAATCATTGACGAATAATCGGTTGTCACGATCAGTTCGATGTCTTTATTCAACGTTTTTTGCAAGTATTGCTTGAGGGGTTCCGCGTTTTGAATCAGTGTGGCAGCATTTTCATCGGGTAAGAGGGCAACGCGTAAGCGGTCTGGGTTCTTGGCCTGCGCAGCCGCAGCCAAAGGTAGGGCAACCGCAAACAGGCCCGCTACCACCGATTTCAAAACATGACGACGTGTCAACATAACAAACTCCTGGAAATTTAAGCTGCACACAGTGCAGGGATGTCTAAATTGGATTCGGAGGCGTCTTTGCTGACACCTCCGGTGTAAAGTCTTTGGATATCGGCCTCAGTCAATGCACCCGGCTTGCCGTCAAAAACGACCTTCCCTTGACTCAAGCCGACAATCCGGTCAGCAAAACGCTTGGCAAAATCAATCTGGTGCAAACTCACGACCGCAGTTAAGTGGTCTGTTTTGCAGATGTCATGCAGTAATTGCAAAACGCTCTCGGCGGTATGTGGATCCAGGCTGGCAACTGGTTCATCGGCCAGCATCAGGCGGGGTTGCTGAATTAATGCTCGTGCAATCCCAACACGCTGTTGTTGTCCACCTGACAAAGCATCGGCCCGTGTCAGTGCCTTTTCAATTAATCTAACGCGGTCAATGGCACTTAGCGCCAGTTGCTTGTCTTCTTTTGACCAAGGCAATAAAGACTGCAAACTGCTGCGGGTTGCCAGCAGCCCCATCAGTACGTTTGCCAATACAGTCTGGCGTCCGATTAGATGGTGTTGCTGAAACACCATGCCGGTGCGGCGGCGATGTTCGCGCAAGGCTTTTCCGCCTGATAGGGGCTGGTTGATATCATTCAGCAGCAATTCACCTGCAGTCGGTTTCACCAGACTGTTCAAGCTGCGCAGCAACGTTGATTTGCCTGCACCCGATGCACCCAGCAGAACTAAAAATTCACCTGGACGAATTGTCAAGGAAGTAGGTAGTAGGGCCTGATGGCCATTTTGATAGGTCACTGCAAGATTCTTAGTCTGCAAGAGCCATGAGGACGATGAAGAAGCAATCATTAAAGTCACCTTTTATTACGTTGATCTGCACACCGGGCTATGGCTGATCAGCGGCGGTGTTCAAAGACATTGGTTGCCAGTATAATCAGGTGCTATTTCGCTCCTATGTACGTTTTACATTAAATAATTGCTCAATCTATAGATTTCATCTATGTCAGTAACTTCTTTAATTTCAGCCCTCAAAGCCTTTGACGCTACTGCCCGCGCAGGCACTATCACGACGGCGGCACGCCAGCTAGGGCTGCGCCAGCCAACGGTATCGGCACATATCATTCGTTTAGAGTCTGAATACGGGGTCGAGTTGTTTTATAGGAAAGGCCGGCGTTTAGAGTTGACGCAATTTGGCAATGCATTGCTGGAGCACACTCAGCGGTTATTCAGTGCGGAACAAGATGCACAGTTATTGCTGCTGGCTGCAAAGACCCATTACAGTGGGAACCTGAACCTGCATGCTATCGGACCACACAACATCACGCCTATTATCAAAGCCTATCGGGAGCAATACCCCGGTGTACATATCAGTGTTACTGTTGGTGACTCGCAATCCATCACGAAGCGCATTTTGAATTATGAGGGTGACATTGGGCTGGTATTGAACGAAATCACTGACCCCCAAATTTTTTGTATGCCTTATCGTGCGCAAAAGCTGGTTATTTTTGCCTCGGCTTCGCACCCTCTTGTCAAAAGAAAAGCAATACATATCAACGACCTGAACGGAGAAGAATTTGTGATGCGGGAGCAAGGTTCAGGTACTCGCAAAGCTTTTGAAGATACTCTGAAATCCAAAAGCATCACAATTAAAACAAGCGTTGAAATGCGAAGTCGCGAAGCGGTGCGCGAGGCTGTTATTCAAGGGCTCGGGTTGGGCGTTGTGGCCAACACGGCCTATCAACCCGGCCCCGGCCTGGTGACTCTGGACGTTGAAGGCTTTGATGCCCACACCTTCACTCGCCTGATTTGTCGGGTAGAACGCAAAAACTCCCCGTTGATAGCGAATTTTCTGCAAACAGCCCAATCTCGGATGGCTTGTTAGGTTTGAACAGAGAGTTGGTAAATTGATTTTTCTGTAGCATCAAATAACAATAGAAATAAGTGGTAGAGTTTTTTTTCTTATGGTAAAAATCTTTTGGAATTTAGATGATGATGTTAAACCCAGCAGAGAAACTCGATGAACAAATTCAAGATGCTTGCCCTGACAATTCCTTTTGTTTGCGCAGCAAATACTTCTTATGCGCTTGAGGAGCGAACGGTCTATTCACCGACAGGCGAGTCTGTTTTCCAGATCCGTTTCTTTGATCAGGATGCGCGGCAAACCTCTTCCAAGTGATTGGGTTGCGTAGCAACCTTTAGGCGAAGCCGTCGAACTTGGTCGGTGAAGGATAGCGCAACCGCTAAAAGCGGTTTATTATAGCTGTAT
>JBBADT010000038.1:0-28724 GCA_041656315.1 Advenella sp. | reverse complement strand
TGCCCCCCATGAAAAAATCCCCCTGCCGCTGGACATTTATTACTCCAGCAAACCCGGCCTTGACAGCAAACGCCAGAATTCAGCGGGCATTGATTTAAGCAACGAACATCGCCTTGGATCCCTGTCTGCCGCCTTGCTGAACAGCGCCACCCAGGCTTGGCGGGCAGCGCCCACCCTTCTGCCAGAAGAAGACTGGAACGACGAGCGCGCTATTGCCTGCCTGAACCCAGCCGATCATCGTGATGAAGTGGGCAAGGTGATCGAGGCCAACGAGGATGACGTCCGCCTGGCAGTTGAGGCATCGGTGAATATGGCACCCATCTGGCAGGCTACCCCAATTAAAGAACGCGCCCACTGCCTGCGTACCGCCGCCCAACTCATGGAAAACAATATGCAGGTGCTGCTGGGCCTGATTATCCGTGAAGCGGGAAAATCCCTGCCTAATGCAATTGCCGAAGTCCGTGAGGCCGTCGACTTTTTGCGTTATTACGCCGAACAGATTGAACTGCACTTCAAGGAAGACATCCATCGCCCGTTGGGGCCGGTGGTTTGCATCAGCCCCTGGAACTTCCCGCTGGCCATTTTCACCGGCCAGGTCAGCGCAGCCCTGGCCGCCGGCAATACAGTATTGGCCAAACCTGCTGAACAAACTCCCTTGATTGCCGCTCAGGCAGTGGCCATTTTGCATGCTGCCGGTATTCCACGTGAAGCCGTACAACTCATGCCCGGCCAGGGTGAAACCGTGGGTGACCAGCTGGTTTCACATGAAGCCATCCGTGGCGTGATGTTTACCGGCTCAACCGAAGTGGCCCGCATTCTTGCCGGCAAACTCGCCGGCAGGCTTGATCCACACGGCCACGCCATTCCCCTGATTGCCGAAACCGGTGGCCAGAACGCCTTAATTGTCGATTCATCGGCCCTGTCCGAGCAGGTGGTATTTGATGTCCTGAGTTCGGCCTTTGATTCCGCTGGCCAGCGTTGTTCGGCTCTGCGTATTTTGTGCCTGCAGGAAGATGCCGCCGACCATATCCTGACCATGCTCAAGGGAGCCATGAAAGAACTCTCGGTTAGCCGGCCCGACTTGCTATCTGCCGATGTGGGCCCCGTGATTGACCAGGAAGCCAAAGCGATTATTGAACGCCATATTGAAAAAATGCGTCAGGCCGGCCACCAGGTTGAACAGATTTTACTGGACAAAAACACCGAGTTTGGCACCTTCGTTGCGCCCGCCCTGATTGAAATCAATGATATTGCAGAGCTGGAGCGTGAGGTGTTTGGACCTGTCCTGCACGTGGTTCGTTACCAGCGGCAGAATCTGGATACCCTGGTCGATGCCATCAACCATACCGGTTATGGCCTGACCTTTGGCATCCATTCCCGGATTGATGAAACCATTACCCACCTCTCCAACCGCATTCATGCCGGCAACATTTATGTCAACCGCAATATTGTAGGTGCAGTGGTTGGCGTACAACCCTTTGGTGGCCAGGGCCTGTCGGGCACCGGACCGAAAGCGGGCGGCCCTCTGTATTTGTTCCGCCTGCTGTCCCAGGGTAACGACCAACTGCCCGCCCCCTTCAATCCGGGCCAGCCCGAGAGCCTGACGCTATCGCTGCCTGGCCCCACCGGAGAATCAAACGTGTACCGCCTGGTGCCCCGTGGTACGGTGCTGGCGTTTGCACAAAGCGAACAGGGCTTTACCACCCAGCTGCACCAGATTGGCACCACCGGCAACCGGGCACTGTTTATTGATTCGCCCGATACCCGCCAATGGCTTGACAAGGCAGAGGCAGGCCTGCGTGAACAGGCTAGCCTGATTAACGATAGCCAGCTTGACGAAGCAGCCTTTGATGCCGTTTTGTTTGAAGGGGACAGCGACGACCTGCGCAATCTGAACCTGCGGCTGAGCCAGCGCAAGGGACCCATTATGATTGCCTATGGGTTAAGCCCGGAAGAAATCATTCAGGGCAAACAATACCCCTGGCTGGGCCTGGTTCATGAGCAAAGCATCAGTACCAATACCGCAGCAGCAGGTGGCAATGCCAGCCTGATGACAATTGGGTAATAAGCAAATAAAAGGCCTTGCTGAAATTGATAATATTCCGTTTTAGCAGGGCCTTTTGCGTTGCCGGGCCAAACATTGGCGCACTTAAAACCAAGCACCAGCAGCGCTTGCACTAAAAAACCACCTGGAGCCGGTTCAATTACTGCTTGCGGTTTTCAATATCTTTCAGTGCCTGGTCAAGCAGTTCCACCCCGATTCGTTCTTTCCATTTGTCAAAAACGGGAAGGGTTGCCTTGACGAAGGCATTATGTTGCTCGGGTGTCAGGCTGGTTATCTCTACACCGTGACCGGCAATTTCCTTTAATAATGAATCATCTTCAGGCGTAACCCCTTTACGTGCAATGGCAATTTCCTGTGTAGCGGCATCCAGTGCGGCCTGACGGACAATTTCCCTGTCCTGTTCAGTCCAGCTGTTCCAAATGTTTTTATTCACCACAAACACCAGCGGATCATTCATATAATTCCACAGTGTCAGGTATTTTTGGCCGGCATTATAAAGCTTGGAACCCAAGTAAATGGACAGGGGGTTTTCTTGCCCGTCTACCGCACCATTGGCCAGCGCAGGTTGCGCCTCGGCCCAGCTCATGGGCACCGGACTGGCGCCCAATGCGGTCAATGTATCCATATGCAGCGGTGACCCCACCACACGCAGCTTCAGCCCTTTCATGTCTTCTGGCGATTGGATGGCTTGTCTGGCATTACTGATTTGGCGAAAGCCGTTTTCACCCCAGGCCAGTGGCACCACACCGGCTTTATCAATTAGCGCGAACAACTGCTTGCCCACCTCGCCCTGCACCAGGGCATCCAGTGCCGCATCATCGGGCATCAGGAATGGCATGGAAAAAATATTCAGCTGGCGGATTTGGGGTGACCAGTTAATGGTTGAACCTACGGCCATATCAATCACCCCCTGGCGAATGGCGGTGAATTCACGGGTTTGCTCTCCCTGCACCAGTGAGGCTCCCTGATAGATCTTGATATTGATCCGGCCTTCGGTTCTTTCCCTGACCAGATCCGACCAGATTTGCGCCCCCTGCTCCCAGGGTGATTTCGCATTCACGACAATGGACAGCTTGTATTCCGGTTTATAATTATTGGCCTGGGCACCCGTAGCAGATAAACAGGCCATGGCTGCAAAAAATAATGAAAATGCCTTTATCAGGGCACTGAATTTCATTCTGGATTCCTTGAATTAATATTTAAATTTAAAACCTGAGAGCCTGGATACCTTGGCAAACGCTTGACCGAACCCAAAAAAAACACCCCGACACTACACGACTCCTTCAAGAATAAAACAAATCAGGCCATTCTATCTGAGCTGGCGCAATATGTAACTACGTGTTTTCACTACGCAAATACACGGCAGCACCAATAGGTCAATTAAGCAACATCCAGAAAATTAAATCAATACACTCAAAGGGTTAACCCGTATAAATAATAAAATAAAACAACCACCCCATTCTTAAACTAAATAATTGATTTTTATCAGGTTAACCACTCATAACAATGGTTAACCCCAATATATTTACAAAATAAAAATCGGTAACCTAGCAGGCATTTTCAAAAACAGAAAAAGGAAGAACATGGGCAATTTAAACCCTATGATTATTACTTTCGCCATTTACCTTATCGTGGTTATTGCGATAGGGTTCATCGCGTATTTTTCCACACGGAATTTTGACGATTACATTCTGGGTGGCCGCAGCCTGGGCAGTTTTGTGACCGCCCTGTCAGCCGGTGCCTCGGACATGTCGGGCTGGTTGCTAATGGGCCTGCCTGGTGCCATTTACCTAAGTGGTTTAACCGAGTCCTGGATTGCCATTGGGCTGACCGTGGGTGCCTACCTGAACTGGCTGCTCATTGCCGGACGTTTGCGTGTTCACACCGAATACAATAACAACGCCCTGACCCTGCCCGACTATTTCCACAACCGGTTCGGATCCGAAAACCGCCTTATCAAAATTGTGGCCGCCACCATCATTCTTTTCTTTTTCACCATTTACTGCGCCTCGGGTATTGTGGCGGGTGCCCGTCTGTTTGAAAGCCTGTTTCATGTGGAATACGGCACTGCCCTTTGGCTGGGTGCAGGCGCCACCATTATCTACACTTTTATTGGCGGTTTCCTGGCCGTGAGCTGGACCGACACCATTCAGGCCAGCCTGATGATTTTCGCGCTTATCCTGACTCCCATCATGGTCCTGATCGGCCTGGGCGACTGGCAACAGGCCATGGCATCCATTCAGGTTGCCGCCACCACGGCCGGCAAGGAATATTCCAGCCTGTTTGCCGGTACCACTTTCCTGGGTATTGTCAGCACCGCGGCATGGGGTCTGGGTTATTTTGGCCAGCCCCATATCCTGGCCCGCTTCATGGCCGCCGAAAGCGCTAGCGCCATGAAAAACGCGCGCCGCATTGGTATGACCTGGATGATCCTGTGCCTGGCCGGTGCCGTGGCCGTTGGCTATTTCGGTATTGCCTACTTCCAGGCACACCCCGAACTGGCTGGCCCCGTGACTCAAAACCACGAGCGCATTTTCATTGAACTGGCCGCCATCCTGTTCAACCCCTGGATTGCCGGCATTATCCTGTCCGCCATCCTGGCCGCCGTGATGAGTACCCTAAGCTGCCAATTGCTGGTTTGCTCCAGCGCCATTACCGAAGACTTCTACAAGGGTTTCCTGCGTCCATACGCATCGCAGAAAGAACTGGTCTGGATTGGTCGTTTCATGGTCCTGCTGATTGCCTTAATTGCCATCTGGCTGGCCAGCAACCCCAACAGCCTGGTACTGGGCCTGGTTGCTTACGCCTGGGCCGGTTTTGGTGCAGCCTTTGGTCCCGTTATCATCTTGTCTGTTTTCTGGAAACGCATGACGGGCAAAGGTGCCCTGGCTGGCATGATTGTAGGGGCAATTGTGGTGGTGTTATGGAAAAACTCCGGCATCGACCTGTACGAAATCGTACCCGGTTTTATTGCCTGCTTTGCCACCATTATTCTGGTGTCCCTGTTTGGCGGTGAACCACCCAAAGCGGTTGTGAAGAAATTTGAAGAGGCCGACAAAGCCTACAGGGCTGAAGTTTAAGCCAGTTGGCGGGGCAACCACCCCGTCAGGCTTTGCCTGACACCCCTCCAACGTGAACTGCACCCCAAAAGTTGGACACCAATCCAACCTTTGGGGGTCAGTTCACTCCCGCGTGGGAACGAGTAGCAAAACATGCTAAATCTCGCGGGACACCCAACACACCCAAACCCCTACAAAACATTCACATACGTTTCAAACTTGCTGCGGTTAACCGAAAAAAACGTGCGTACGTTACGAACATTTTTTTTGGCCGTAAACAAACGATGCACCAATTCATGGTAAGCAGGCATATCAGCCACCTGAATTACCAATACAAAATCAGGTCCGGTTGATACACGGTAACACTGCAAAACAGCCGTTTCATGATTGACTTCTTGCTCAAACGCCGTATTGGCTTCTGCCGTTTGCACATCCAGCGTAACTTCAACGATGGCCGTTAACGTACTGGCAATTTTCTGCGGATCAAGAATGGCTACCTGCTTCTGGATAACCCCACTTTCCTGCAAATGGCGTACCCGCCTTAGGCAGGTAGGAGCCGAAGCATGCACCTTTTCTGCCAACGCCTGATTTGTAATGGAACTGTCCCGTTGCAGCAGTTGCAAAATTCTTTTATCCAACTCATCCAAGATAATCATGGCTCACTTTTTTGAATAAATATTTCAAATTCATATTAAAAATGAAATTTTTAATAAAAACAAAATAATAATGAAATATTATGTTATTTATAAATTAATTTAGAAATTTAATTTCTTGATTATACGTGCAAAATACAATTTTACTTATCCAAACGGAGCTGTTCACATGTGTGGAATCGTTGGTGCTGTTGCGCAAAGAGATATTACCCCTGTCCTGGTTGAAGGCCTGAAACGTCTGGAATACCGCGGCTATGACTCCTGCGGTGTTGCCCTGCATATCAACGGGCAACTTAAACGCACCCGCAGCACCCAGCGCGTGGCCGAACTGGAAACACAAATCAAGGAAGACAGGCTCAGCGGCTTCACCGGCATTGCCCACACCCGTTGGGCTACCCACGGCGCCCCTGCCACCCATAACGCCCACCCGCACTTTTCCGGCCAGGACAAAGGCGAGCCCCGCATTGCCCTGGTTCACAACGGCATCATAGAAAACCACGACGAACTGCGCGATGAACTTAAGACCCTGGGCTACACCTTTGAAAGCCAGACCGACACCGAAGTCATCGCCCACTTAATTAACCACCTGTATAACGGCGACCTTTTTGAAACCCTGCAACAGGCCGTACGCCGCCTGGAAGGCGCCTACGCACTAGCGGTTTTCTGCCGCGATGAACCGCACCGCGTGGTGGGTGCGCGCCAAGGCTCCCCCTTGGTGGCAGGCCTGGGCAATAACGAGAACTTCCTGGCTTCAGATGCCCTTGCACTGGCTGGCACCACCGACCAGATCATTTACCTTGAAGATGGCGACATTATTGACCTGCAACTGTCCAAAGTATGGATTGTAGACAGCACCGGCAAGCCGGTGGAACGCACGGTTCACACCGTTCAGACCCATACCGCAGCCGCCGATTTAGGCCCCTACCGCCACTACATGCAAAAAGAAATTTTTGAACAGCCCCGTGCGGTTGGCGATACCCTGCAGGATATTGATAACATCACACCTGACCTGTTCGGTAACCAGGCTTACAAGATTTTCAAGGAAATAGACAACGTCCTGATCCTGGCCTGCGGCACCAGTTATTACGCCAGCCTTACTGCCAAGTACTGGATTGAATCCATTGCCAAAATCCCCGTGAACGTGGAAATTGCCAGCGAATACCGCTATCGCGACAGCGTACCCAACCCCAAATCCCTGGTGGTTACCATTTCCCAATCAGGTGAAACCGCCGACACTCTGGCTGCCCTGAAGCACGCCCGTTCACTGGGCATGGAACACACGCTAACCATTTGCAACGTACAAACCAGTGCCATGGTACGCGAGTGCAAGCTTAATTTCATTACCCGCGCCGGTGTGGAAATTGGCGTTGCCTCTACCAAAGCCTTCACCACCCAGCTGGTTGGCCTGTTCCTGCTCACACTGGCCTTGGCACAAGTAAAAGAACGCATCAGCGAAGAAAAAGAAGCCGCCTACCTGAAACAGCTGCGCCACCTGCCCACCGCCATCAGCGCCGTACTGGCACTGGAGCCGCAAATCATGGGCTGGGCCGACCGCTTCGCCAGCAAAGAAAACGCCCTTTTCCTTGGCCGTGGCATGCACTATCCCATCGCCCTGGAAGGTGCTTTAAAATTAAAGGAAATCAGTTATATTCACGCTGAGGCGTATCCTGCTGGTGAACTGAAACACGGCCCGCTGGCCCTGGTTACCGAGCACATGCCGGTGGTTACCATTGCCCCCAAAGACGAATTGATTGAAAAGCTCAAATCCAATATGCAGGAAGTGCGGGCACGGGGCGGCGAGTTATATGTGTTTGCCGACAATGATTCCAAAATTGCCGCCAGCGAAGGCACGCATGTGATCCGCATGCCGGAGCACTATGGGAAACTGTCGCCCATATTGCATACTATTCCGTTGCAACTGCTGTCGTATCATACGGCTTGTGCGCGGGGGACAGATGTGGATAAGCCAAGGAATTTGGCCAAGAGCGTGACGGTAGAATAGGTCGCCCTCACATATTAAGACAGATAAAATAATCAGCGAGGGTGTAAATAATTCTGTGTAACCGCCTGGGTTATACATAATCGCTGATGCTATCCTCCGGTGTTTGTCAACCTAGTTGGAACGTGAATCGGTGTTTGTCAACCTAGTTGGAACGTGAATCATGCAGCCTCTAACGTTTTTTCCTGTTGAATGATCTCCATGTTTTTATCGGGATTAAGCCATACTTCTCCAATCGGTTGCCAGTTACGTGTCTGACCTGACCAACGGGCGGGATTGGCACGTTGAGCCTGTTGGTACAGTTCGTGCCGAGTCCTTAGGATGTCCTCATCCTGGCCTGCATGGCGCTGAGCAGGTGTGACATAGCGGATTTGGCTATGACGATGTTCTTCGTTATACCATCGCACAAACTGATGAACCCATTGCCGGGCATCTTCAATCTGGTTAAAGCCATTGGTTGGAAACCGTGGATGATATTTGCAGGTTCGGAATAGCGATTCTGAATACGCATTGTCATTGGATACGCGAGGGCGGCTATGCGAAGGCGTAATGCCTAAACTGTCCAGTTTGGCATACAGGGTGGAGCCTTTCATGGCAGAACCATTGTCCGCATGTAATACCAGCGGCTTATGCGCACATTTTTCACGCAGTACCGTCCGTTGAATAAGGGTGGCACTGTTATTCATATTTTCAGCCTCAAAGACTTCATGGCCCACTATTTTGCGGCTGTAAATATCCATAATCAGGTACAGATAAAAAAATTGTCCGCGTATTGTGGTCGGCAGATAAGTCACATCCCAACTCCAGCAAACATTGGGCTCATCAGCACAATGGCGACGGGGCGGACCTTTATGGCGTGGTGCTGCTGCGCGTCCACGGCGATGCTGTTCACCCGCCTGACGCAGGACGCGGTAGAAACTGGACTCGGAAGCCAGATAGCATTGTTCTTCATCCAGCAGCCGGGCCACGATCTGCGCGGGTGGCAGACTGGCAAACTCGGGACGGTGACAGGCATCCAGAATGGTCTGGCGTTCTTCTGGCGTCAGCGCATGGGCTGGTGAAGGATGCACCGCATGCGGGCGTTGGTCCTCAATGCCTGTTGACCAGCGACGGTAAGCTTACGCCAATACTCAAGGATATCCATTAAGAATGAGATGGATGGTTTTGAAGCCATAACCCATATTAAGAAGCGGAGAGCAAAAGACCAAACCAGCATGGGTGTGGCTGGCTGGTATGATTCCTTTAAGCATTAGCCAAAAACCCTTTATTTTTTAGCCAAGCTTTACCCTGCTCAGTAATAACATAAGCTTGATCTGGATGATTAATAACTTCAGGATAGAAATAATTTAGCAGGCCTTCTCTACGCATTTTTGATAAATGATTGGTTTTTAAATGATCTTCTCTACGATTAAAAATCGTAGCCAATCCTTGGGAAGTCATAGGCGATAAGTTACATAACTGCAAAATAACAGGCCATAAAATTTCTTTTCTTGGCTTCGATGACAATCCTTTTATTGCTTCTTGCAAAGCTAGTGGTAATTTCAGGTCACTCGCATTTGTATCGAGGTCGCTCGCATTTGTATCGAGGCCAGTCCGATTTACATCAATCTGAGCATCAATTTTCTCATAATTAAGTTGATAATAAGTCGCTGAACCTGCTCCGCCCTTTACTAGCAACCCCAATCCATGGTGAAGTTTTCTAAGTACTTGGCTGGCTGAATTAGTATCTAAATCACTAATTGCGCGTATTGCTGCGTTATCAACCGCACCAATTTCATAGGCAAGAATCAACGCTTTAGCCTCGTCATGATTAAGGCACAGGGTAGCGAACTGACCTAACCATGCCAACTGTTCCTCCCCCATTAACTGATGCAGCAAATAAATAGACTTAAATTGATTATCCACTACGCTATTTAAAAACACCGGTGCCTCTAGTCCTGCCTCTTTTAACAGACGGCGCATAGTGCGAATACCCGTTCCCTTTACTTCAGCAAACTCAAGATCATACAACACGTTTGCCAACAAAGGCGCTCCTACTCTACCACCTCGGGCACATAAATCATGCGCCCGTCATCCAGCCGGTAGGTAATGCCGGCCTTGGTGCCCTGGCCCTGGCCGATTTCACCGTTGGATTCATAACGGGTCAGTTCCTCCCCCTGTTTTATCGTCATGGCCATATTGGCCTTGCCGGGGTTTTCAATAACGATCACATCCTGTGCCGCATAGGGATTAAGCGGGTTCAGTGCCACCACCACCATCAAGATCCCAATCACCACAAGAAACAGGTCAATCAGGTTAACCACGGAAAGAATCGGGTCGTCGGCATCGTCAGATTCCAGAAATCGCATGTTCACCCCTCCTGTGCCAGCAGGCCCTGACGCTCAAGGTCGCGCAGTTCCTGCAAGAGCCAGCGCCGCCGTATCGTCAATATAAAAAAGGTAATGCTTGCCGCTATAAGCGCTAGAATAACCGCTGAAAATGCGGTTACCATATTCTCTCCAACGCCAGCGGCATTGCCCCCGCCCAGCGCCAGCAAGGCAGGCCCCATAGGAATCATGGTGGCAATTAAACCCAGCATGGGTGCGGTACGCGACACCACGCGCAGCAACTCCAGGCGGCGCATAATCCATAGTTCCAGATCATCAGCGTTGCCGCCATACCTGGCATGTTGCTGGCGCAGGGCAGATTGCGCGCGTTGTTTGCGCCTTTGCCAACACTCAACGGCAAAACCACCCAGTGCGGCAAACGAATACAACAGGCAAAGCAAAATCAGTATCAGCACGGGGGCCAGAAAAAGGCGGGCAAGTTCGTACAGGCCAGATTCAAGATAGTTCATCAAAATACTCCAGAAAAAAATTAGGCATATGCCGCTTATGCGCCCGCCCTGCGCCATTGGCGAACAGCGCCATACAGCGTGGTGGCCAACAGCAGGGCCAGCGAAACAAGCAGCATCCAGGGAAAAGGCGTTGGGGCAGATTCCACCTGCTGCATGACCTGGCCACTTACCGGCGTCTGCACCTCTGCCTGAACCTGCGGTGCAGAAGTTGCCGGTTCCCCAGCATTCGCCTGCGTGCTGGCCTCTGCACTGGCTTCTGCAAGCGCATCCGGGGCAGCTTGCGCCAGACCAAAGCCCCGGGCCATGTCCGCCACGAATTCCCGCGTCAGGAGTTCCCCTGCGGTGGCATTAAATTGTTGTTCCAGCTCACTCCAGCGCTCTGCCAACGCCCGCCGTGTGGCTTCCGGCGCATCCCAGTAACCCTTGCGAATGGCTTCCGCCATGCGCTCCAGTACCTGTGCCTGCGCGGTGGGGTTGTACTGTTCAAACCACTCGTTCGTACCCAACTGGCGCGTGTCGTCAATATAAGTATCAAATATGGCCTGCCATTGGTCGGCCCGAACGGTAGCGGGATCGACGGCCTGCCAGCCAAACAGGTTGTTAACGGTGTCCACAACTTCCAAAGTGCCGGCATAACCTTCATTTTGCATGCCTTGTATCCATTGAGGATTCAAGTATCTAACCCGCATTTCGTTAGAAAGAAAGGCTTGCATAGAGGCTGTCCCGGGTTCTTTTTTGCGCAAATCAGAAATGTACAGTGGCGGGCTTTTACCATCCAGATGCCGGATGGCCACAGACAGCCCGCCCAGAAACTCGAAAGGGTGGTCAGTGGAAAGCACGCCATGAATGTTTGAGGAACGCGACATGACCGCCGCATCAGTGCCTTTTAGCTGTGTGGCCAGCAAGTTGGCGGAAGCAGGCTTAATGGCCCACCCCTCATTGCCATAGGCATACTGCATGCGCCCCAGAAACTGTTCGGCCAGAGCCGCATCGCCTTCCCATTGGGTGGATTGCCGCATCATGCCGGGCAGGCCCGTGCCATAGTTGCCGGGCGCACTGCTGAAGATCCGGTAACGGGCAGCCTGTGCGGCGTCTTCTGCAGGCATGCCCGTTGCCTGCAGCTCGGCCACAATCCGTTTCGTGTTGGCCGCAACGGGATTATCCGGCTCGTCCAGCGCTGCCAATTGGCTCATGGCCTCGGAAAGCAGGCGCATGAAACTGTCAAACTGGTCACGATAAACGCCCGTTGCCTGAATAACCACGTCTATGCGCGGCCTGCCTAAAGTGGCGGCAGGAATAATCTCCAAACGGGAAATCCGGCCATTACGCCCCCACACCGGTTTCAGGCCCAGCGCTTGCAAAATCTGCCCTTCGGTAATGCCTTGATGACGCACTGCCTCGCCTGCCCACAAGCTGAATGCCAGACGTTTTGGCCAGGCACCCTGGTGCTCGCTGCGATAAGTATCCACCAGTTGCATCAGCGCCGTGCCACCGCTTTCATAAGCGGAAGGCGTGGGCAATTTGTCTGCCTCTAGCGCATACAGGTTACGGCCACTGGCCAAACCGGGGCTGCGTATAGGGTCTCCGCCCGGGCCGGGCAACACGAAACCGCCCGACAGCCCGCTCAGCAACGCTTCCATCTCACCGGTATGGGCCAGGCCCTCATCCAGTTCCCGCGCTTGCTGCAAGTGTGTTTTCAGTTCAGGTGGCGCTGTGGCAAGGTCTTCGCCTTCCCGCAAATAGCGGTGCAAAGTTTGATAAGGCGCGCTTGCCTGCAGCTTGGTGAAATCTTCAGCAAAAAGATTATCTGGTGAACCCAGCGCCTCATAAAAAGGCTGTCCCAGCTGTTGCATCACCACGGAAAGCCGGTGCTCTGGCGCAGAAGGCTGGCCAAAGCGGTGCAATCCCAGTGGCATGGCGGTTTGGGCCAATTCATGCAAATGGTCATGCAAAACCTGCAAAAACCCGGAAAAATCGTCACGCGCCTGGCTCTCTTGCCAGTCCAGGTCCTGAATCATGCCAGAGGCCTGCGTGGCGGTCAGAATTTTCTCCATGACCGCCTGCTGCACGGCCCCTTCATCCAACTGTTCATACTCTTCTATTAAGGCCAGCATGTCGCGCAACTCGTCATAAAGCCCTGCCGGTGCAAAAGGAGGGGTTTGATGGCTAATGGAAACCGCCCTTCCCCTGCGTCGCGTTTGCAGCGCCTCGCCCACGTTGTCCTGAATATACGGATAAAAAACCGGCAAGTCGCCCAGCGCCAGAAAAGGATAGTCGCGCATGGACAGCCCCCTGTCCTTGCCCGGCAGCCATTCCAATGAACCGTGCGTGCCAAGATGGATCAGCGCGTCAGCACCCAAAGATTCACGTAGCCACAAGTAAGAGGCCATGTACAAATGGTCGGGAGCCAAAGACGTATCGTGGTAATTGCTGCCCACTTCTGCGGCTCGGGGCATTTGCGGCATCACAACCAGTTTACCCAGCTGCAGTCTGGGAATCACAAACGCGGGCACGCCATCTACCGTACGCACAGCCCAATGAACCAACGGGTCTCCCCAATTGTCCATGCCCTTGCGTTGTTCAGGGGGCAGCTTGTCCAGCCATGCCTGGTATTGTGAAACCGGCAGCGCTGCCGCAAGATTATTGGCCAGCAGATTTTCAGGCGAACTCTTTCTATAAAGCATGGCCAACATGGCCTGTCCCTGCCTGATCATGCCCGCTTCATCAATGGGATCAACCTCATAACCGGCCTGCTTCAGCGCCAGGGTAATGTTTTCTATGGAAACCGGCACGTTCAGGTGCGAGGCACCAAAGTTCCTTTCACCCGCAGGATAGTTCCAGAACATCAAGGCCAGCTGCTTGTCTTGGGCAGGTTTACGGCGCAATGCGATCAGCTTGCGCAGTTTGTTCAGCAAACCATCTACCTGCGCCGCCATCGGAACGGCGGCACCGTCTTGCAGGGCAGAAAGCACCATGGGGTCGCTCATGCCCCAGGTTTCAGGAATGGCAATAAAGATCGGCACCAAACTTTGCAAGGCACCGCTTGACGACGCCAGCCAATGCGCCTCATCACCATCCCGATAGGTTAACGTCTGGATTGCGGGAATGCCCAATTCCGCCAGCTCGGCGGCACGCTCGGCACTGTTTTGCGTCATGCGAAGGTTAACAATAGCATCGGCACCGGCGGGCTTGGCAACCTTGGTCAGCGCCTTGGGATCGTTACTGTCATACCAGAACGCAATGGGCATGATGTTTCTGGCTTCAGCGGCAGCAATCAGGGCATCAATCACCGCCGTCTGCATATCACTGACCACGCCGTTGTGAATCAGGAAAGCAACACTGCCCACAGCCTGGGGCATGCGTGCCCGCGCCCATGCCAGATAACTGTCAAGCAACTCAAAAACATGCGAGGCGGCCGGATGATAAAAGCCGGTTTCAGGCACGGGCTCGGCAGCTGGCAACGCCGCAATGGAACGGCCTTCAGCAAAGTCTTTAGCTGCCTGAAAAAACAAGCCAAAGTTACCGGCGCCCCCATTCGTGTAATAGCCAGATAATTGCCGGGCCTGTTCAGCCTGCATGCCCCCAAAGTCTTCAACACGTTCATCTGCCCTAAGCCACGGAATCGTGCCTGCCCGCAAGCGCTCGCCAATCACGCCATCCACTTCAGCACGCGCACTGGGACGTGGCGTATCCAGCACGACCAGGCTGGCGCCCTGCAGCCATTGCTCGGCAGGTTTGCCAATGGTGCCCACATCCACATGCTCCAGCCGCACCCCGGCGCGTTCGGCAAAGGGCGCCAGCACCTGAAATTTTGCCGGCAGCACCGTGCGGTTGGTAACCACTTTAACAAGCGGCGCCGCATCCTGCGTTGCCGTCTGGGCCTGCACCAGCCCCAAAACACCCAGACACCCTAACAGCATCCATAATTTAAGCATTAGTTTACGCATAAGATCAGAACCTTATTTCCATACCAACAAACAGGCGACGGCCTTCATCGGTGAACGCATAATCAACAGACTCATCGGCCAGACGCTTGTCAGTCAGGTTCTCTATGCCCGCACGCAAAGTCATGTTCTGGCTGATATCGTAGCTGCCATACAGGGAAAGAATTGAATAAGCCGGCTGATAACCCGAGGCAGAAGTCGTGCGCTGGGAACCCACATACTGCCATTTAAGGCTGGCATTCCAGTTCTGTGCCGGCTGCCAATTCAAGGTGGCATTGGCGGCATGGCGGGAACGGTCGGTCAGTCGGGTGTCGGTTGTACGGTCTATGGCATCCAGATAGGTATAGTTGGCATTCAGCTGAAGCTGCCAGGGTAGCTCCACGCCAAAGCCCAGTTCCAGGCCACGAATGCGGGCCTTGTTAATGTTAACGTACTCGTACGTTTTGGTTCTGCCCGCACACCCCGCCGTACAGTTGCTGTCAATCAGGTCTTCAACCTGGTTCAGGAACAGCATGGCATTGGCTTGCCAGCTGTCACCGGTATAATCAAAACCTGCCTCATAGGAAACCGAGGTTTCCGGCTTCAAATCGGGGTTGCCAAAGATCTGGGAATTCCGGCCCCATGTACCGCGATAACCGGGCGACAGCTGTTTAAGCGTGGGCGCACGAAAACCCTTGCCCACACCACCCTTAAAGACCAGTTCATCGCTGGCATGATAAAGCAGATAAGCACGCGGGCTGGTTTGCCAGCCATAATTGGGATGATGGTCAAAACGGCTGCCCAGCAGCAGCTCCCAATTGTCACCAAACTTCATTTCATCTTGCAGGAACAAGGCCTTATGGGTGGCATTTTCACGTCCATCCGCGTTCACGGTAGGATCTTCCAGGGTTTCTTTGCGCAGTTCGCCACCCAGCGTAACCGTATGCCCGGACAAGGGTTCAAAGCTCACCATGCCATTCAGGACTTTATCGGTGAACTGGTGCGGGCCGGTACTGCCGCCGTCTGACCGGTCATTAACGCGCTTAAGATTGGAACGGTACAGCTTGATCTCGCTTTTTCCCCACGCCCAGTCTCCAGTATGGGACAGGGAAAGGCGTTGCCGGCGGATGTCGTCCTTCGAAAGATAAGTGGTGCTGTTGCGCCAACGGTCTTCTTTGCCAACACTGACCGTAGCGTCTATTCGTTGCCTGTCATCGGGTGTCCAGGTCAGTCCCACCGATCCCAGCATGTCTTTTCTATACCCTATGGAAGTCTCATGAAAAGCAGTGGGCGGGTTGCTTTCGGGCGCGTATAAAGCTTGCTGGTGTTGATATTGTCCAGACACGGTCAGGCCAAGCACATTCTGGATAAGAGGACCGGAAACGTAAGCCCCCAAACGGTGGCGATCTCCGCCACGGCTATTGTCAGAAAAAACACCATCAACAGAAAAAGCATTGACCCATTCATCGGTGGCACGTCGCGATATCACGTTCACCACGCCACCAAGCGCCTCTGAGCCGTACAGGGACGACATGGGACCACGTACAATTTCAATACGCTCAATGGCTTCAGCAGGCATCCAGCCGTGCTCAAAATCCGAACCGTAAATAAGCGGGCCCGACTGGTTAATACGCATGCCGTCATATAGAACCAGGGTATGGTCTGTTTTCATGCCGCGAATTGAAATGCCCTTGCCGTTAATTCCGACACTGCTCAACGCAACGCCGGGTGACCCTTCAATGGCATCGGTCAAGTCATAGATCGGCCGGCGGCGCAATTCATTTCCATCCAGCACCGTGACACTGGCTGGCGCATCTGCCAGCAAGCGCTCGCTGGCCGATGCCGTTACAACAATGGAGTCCAGCTGTGTGATGCTATCGGTGCTGGTGTTGGTGTTGGCCCAGGCTGTACCGAAAACGGTGCCGGCAGCTATTGAACAGGCTAGCGCAGACAAGCGATGGCGTGAAAGGACAATAGTTTTTGGATATGTCATTTGTAAATTTATATATCTATTTATATTTATGCGTAACAAAGTCCGGGCGTAAAAAAACCTCGGGAAATTGCCGTTAAAAAGTGATCCGTACAGGAACGATCACAAACGAAAACTTATCCGAGGTTTGAGGGAGGAGCGCGAGAGCCCAGCGGCGGGCCTAAAGCGGGTAGTGGGGGCAATGCATGGTTACCATGCAATAACGGGACAGTACGATGAGCAACAGACATTACCAGCGCGGGCACTTGCCCTGCGGGCATTAATGTCTGTGATGCAGCAAGACAGAATGAACATTCCTGATTGTCAGTGTGGTCGCCGGACGAAGGCTCAACAGCCTGGCCGTTTGCGTCCACCAAAATGGTGCTGGTGCCACTGGTGGTACAAATGGTAATGGAGAATGTTCCCTCGCGCGCGCCGGAAAAATCCGGCATATACCCCACCGGAATCAGCGCCCGGCACAAAAACAACAAAACCGTCAGGCAAAAAAGAACTTGCCAGACGTGGATCATTTTATATCGAGATGGAGAGTGAAAAATACGCACGACCGGAACTATATCACATTCATCTCCCTGCCCTCAGGAAGAGATTATGTTTGAAATGAGATAAATCAACTTCATCTGAAAGCCCAAAACCGTTTCATGACGAACAAGCTAAAAAAGGCACCATACAATAATATGGCGCTTGTTCCCGAAGCCCTCTCTTTTTCCATTATTGCCGGAGTTCATCTATTCAAAATTAGTATGCGTGGCAGCCAGTGATTTACGCCAGTAACTGCTGGCCCGAATACGTTTTTTATCAATCTTGAATTTATCAATAATGTATTCACGCAAGGCCTTGATATCGCTGTATTCCCCTGCCACCCACACATAACCTTCACCGGCAGGCAAAACAAGTTCACCCAAACTGGCGGCCAGGGCTTCTGCTTCGTCCTCGGGCAAGGCATCCCTGTCTTGCAGCACCCAGCGCACATCAATATCGCATGAGCCCTGTAACGCTATTTTACTGCCTTCACTGGCAATCTTGATAATTACAATCGCCTTACTGGAAGCGGGTAACTCTTCAAGCCTGCGGGCAATGGCCGGAATAGCGGTTTCGTCACCCATCAGCAAATGCCAGTCAAAACCGGCAGGAATCACAAAAGAACCGCGTGGTCCGGCCACACCCAGGTAATGCCCCACATCGGCCTGGCTTGCCCAACTGCTTGCCGGACCCTCATGATTTAAAACAAAATCAATATCCAGCTCATTGGTGTCAGGATTGTAACGGCGCGGCGTGTAATCACGGGTAAGGGGCTTGGGCAAGCTCTCATCAAACTCCACCCCCTTTTCTCCCACCACGGGCAGATTGGGTTTTTTCCCGGGAGATTCGGGCAAGAACAGTTTAATGTGGTCATCAAAAGAGGCCGATAAAAACCCGTTCAAATCATCTCCGCTTAAGGTAATACGCCGAATCGACGGGCTTAACGGTGTAATGCGCTTGACTTGCAGCAAACGCATTTTGATAGGATGTTGCAACTTCTTGGTATCAAGGATATTTTGTGTCATTTCAAATCTCGTTCATTAATCAGCATGGGGCTGGTCGTTCTCATTCATTTACAATTTAACCTTGATGAGAATCATTATCAATTGCAATAATGGAAAAGACAATTCCATTTTTGAAACAGGCTACGCTTAAAATCCATAAATTTCGGCTAGACCAGCTGAATTCAGACTTGTGATTGTCTTATTCTCGTGCTAGGATCATGCAAGATCATAAAAATCTTTCCAACAATTTCTCTGGTATATATTTCAATTACAAATCCCCTATGGATTCTGACATAGAATCCCCCAGTACGGCGCTGGTCTACGCCAGCCAACTTTCGCTTAATTTTTGCAGTGCATACCCCGTTACCCTAATGGCCCGCTTCGGATTTTTCCGTTCCGGGCAATTGCCGTTGAACGTCTTGAAGGCGTCTCCCACAAAGGTTCGGCTTCCGGTGGATACGCCAGTTTTGGGGTAGTTGTTACACAAATCGTGGTGCTGGATGCGGTATTTTCTTTAGACGCCGTCATTACCGCTGTTGGCATGGTAGATCAGCTACCGATCATGATGGCGGCGGTCATTATTTCCATTGGCGTCATGCTGGTGGCCTCCAAACCGCTAACCCGCTTTGTGAATGCGCATCCCACTGTTGTAGTGCTGTGCCTAAGCTTTCTGCTTATGATTGGCTTAAGCCTGTTTGCCGAAGGTCTTGGCTTCCATATGCCCAAAGGCTACCTGTATGCGGCCATTGGCTTCTCTATTATGATAGAGGCCCTGAACCAGCTGGCCCGACGCAATATGGCCAAAGAACAGGCCCGTTTTCCCATGCGTGAACGCACCTCAAAAGCGGTGCTTCGCCTGCTTGGCGGACGTCAGGCACAGCAAAATTACACCGGTGAGCCCGCAGACATTGCACAAACCATGCAAGCTGCCGCTTTTGCTCCGGAAGAACGCAGCATGGTAAGCGGCATCTTGACTTTGGCAGAGCGCAATGTGCGCTCTATCATGACGCACCGTTCAGATATTTCATGGGTAGACCTGAACGAGGCCCCCGAACAAATCCGGGAAAAACTGCTTGATGTACCCCATGGATACTTCCCTGTTTGCCGCGGCTCGATTGATAACGTCATCGGTGTGGCCCGCGTGAAAGACCTGCTAAGCAACCTGATCCGGGATGGCAAAATTGACGAGAAAAACAGTTTGCGCACCCCGATCTTTGTGCCTGAATCCATCTCGGCCATTAACCTGATTGAAACCTTGCGCAGAGCCAAAGGGCAAATCGTTCTTGTCAGTGATGAGTTTGGTGAACTCATGGGCATTGTCTCACCTATCGACATCCTTGAAGCCATCGCTGGCGAGTTCCCCGATGAAGACGAAACCATGGAAATTCAGGTAACCGGACCTGAACAATGGATGGTGGCGGGCAGCGCAGACCTGCACCAGCTGGAAATCGCCCTTCAGACAGAAGGCCTGGTTAACCTTGAGAGTAATTACGCCTCTCTGGGGGGTTATATGATTAGCCGTTTCGGCCACCTGCCCCGAGAGGGCGAAACCCTGATCCATAACCAATTCGAGTTCCGGGTTGCAAGCATTAAAGAGCAGCGTATTGCAACCGTTAGCATACGCAAGCTTGCGCCTGCCGATTCAATCAACACTTAAAACCGTCTTCTGGTCATAAACCCATAATAGCTTGCTTCTAAAATGAAATCGTTTTCTGAAAACGATTTCATTAGATTGACGAACCATGAAAGGGAGACCATTGTACAAGCAATGTCACCTATGCATTCCCACGCAGGAGGAGTGAACTGACCCCCAAAGGTTGGATTGGTGTCCAACTTTTGGGGTGCAGTTCAACGGAGGGGAATTTTCCTTCTTCGTGGAATCACTTGTGCTACACATTTCGGTGTCAGTATTTATTTCAACGCAAGTTGTACGCGCCGTTTCAGTTCCGGCAAGACCTCTTCTTCAAACCAGGGATTACGCCGCTGCCAGATGCGGTTGCGGGGCGAGGGATGTGGCAGGGGCAAATACTGCGGCAGGTATTCTTTATAATGCTGCACGGTTTCGGTCAGGGTTTTATAGGCCCTGTCTTTCAGGTAATAGCCCTGGGCATAGCGGCCAATCAAAACCGTTAAGGCCAAGTTAGGCATTTTTTCAAGCAGTTTTGCGTGCCACAGGGGCGCGCATTCGGGGCGCGGCGGCAGATCACCAGACTTACCCGAACCCGGATAACAAAACCCCATGGGCACAATCGCCACCAGCTCAGGATTATAAAACTGTTCTTTATCCAGTCCCAGCCAGCTGCGCAGGTTGTCGCCACTGGGATCATTCCAGGCAATCCCGGTTTCATGCACTTTGCGGCCCGGGGCCTGTCCAATTAACAGAATACGGCTTTTGGAAGACGCGGCCAGAATTGGCTTTGCGCCAAGCGGAAGATGAGGTTCACAGACCTTACAGGCCCGCACCTTTTCCAGCAACTGCACCATTGATGTTAAAACCATAAGTGCTCCTTGTGTTTACCGGATTGAGCGAAAAACCTCGCCGTTCAGGGCGGGGATGAATAGCATGGACGACAGCGCCGTCCTTTGAATACTTAAGGATTTATACACCCAGATAGCGTGCCCAGAGGCTGCGATCGTTGGCCAGGCTGGCAGACGAGCCTTCCCATACCACACGGCCACGTTCCAGAATCACATGGCGATCAGCCAGGGCCAGCAGTTTTTCAAGGTATTTATCTACAATGATTGTAGTTTGACCCTCTTGCCGCAATTTGGCAAGACAAGCCCAAATTTCATCCCGGATAACCGGGGCCAGCCCTTCGGTCGCCTCATCCAGAATCAACAGGCGCGGATTGGTGGACAGGGCCCGTCCAATCGCCAGCATTTGCTGCTCGCCCCCCGAAAGTTGGTTGCCCATATGTGAAGACCGCTCTTTCAGCCGGGGGAACAGCGCATAGATGCGCTCAATGTCCCAGCCATCGGCCCGCCCGTTGCGCTGGTCGGCAAAAGCCAGCAAATGCTCGCGGACGGTCAGATTCGGAAAACACAAGCGGCCTTCCGGCACAATCGCAATCCCCATGCGGGCAATCGCATCTGCCTTCAGGGCCTGCACCGGCCGGCCCATAAAGTGAATCTCACCCGACTTGCTGCGAATGTCACCAATAATGGATTTAATGGTGGTGCTTTTACCCATGCCATTGCGGCCTAACAAGGTAATGGTTTCGCCTGAATGAATCTCAAAACCCACATCAAACAGAACCTGGCTTGCACCATAACCTGCATTCAGGTGTTTACAACTCAGCAAAGCCGTTTCGCTCATGCCTGTTCTCCGGTACCCAGATAAACCGCCTGCACTTGTGGATGGCCCTGGATATGGGCAGCATTGCCTGAAGTTAAAACACGCCCATACACCAGCACGGATATCCGGTCAGCCAGCTGAAAAACGGCATCCATGTCGTGCTCAATCAGCAAAATAGCGCAATCCTGTCGCAGGCTGCGAATCAAGGCAATCATTTGCAACGAATCTTCTGGCCCCATGCCTGCCATGGGCTCATCCAGCAGCAGCAACTTGGGGCGCGAGGCCAGGGCCAGGGCGACATCCAGTTTGCGTTGCACACCATGCGGCAGGGTACCGGCCAGGTGGTTCAGGCAATCGCCCAACCCGGTTTTTTCCGCCAATGCCAGGACGCGCTGATGCAACGCCGTTTCATGGTCACGCCGGCCAAAAAAGCGAAAACTTGAACCTTCATGCGCCTGGGCCGCCAGCATTAAATTGGCCCATACGGTTTGATCGGGAAATATACTGGTTACCTGAAAACAGCGCGACAGGCCATGGCGTACCCGCTGGTTCATGGACTTGCCCACCAGCTCGACCCCATCCAGTTTTATGGTGCCTTCGTCAGGCGCCAGCAATCCAGATATCAGGTTAACCAAGGTTGACTTACCGGCACCATTCGGGCCAATCAAGGCATGAATTTCGCCCGCTTCCACGCCAAGATCAACATGATCGGTTGCCAGCAGGCCACCAAACCGTTTTACCAGGCCTTGTACTTGCAGCAAACTCATTTAATCACCCTTCGGCGACTGCCACCCGCCAGGCCTGCCGGAAGCAGGAAGACAGACAGCAGCAAAATCAAGCCCATGGGCCAGTGCCAGTAATCGGTATACAGCTTAAGCACTTCGGCCAGGGTCAGCCACACGACCACCCCCAGTGCCGGGCCCCAGCGATGTCCCATACCACCTAAAATAACCATCACCAACAACCCGGCCGATTCCCCAAACGACATCATGGAAGGACTGACAAAATTATTATTGACCGCCAGCATGGCACCCGCCAACCCGGCAAACGCACCAGCCACCACAAAGGCAAGCAGGCGAATGGCATACACCGGGTAACCCATGGCACCCATGCGCACTTCATTGTCGCGAATGCCCTGCAAGGCAAGGCCAAACCGGGAACAGGCCACCCGGCTGCCCATGGCAAACACTAGGGCCGCAATCAGCAACACGATCCAGTACAGGGCATGAGGCACGTTATCGAGCCAGCTACCCAAAGATAACGGGGTATAAATGCCATAACCGTCTTCCCCGCCAAAGCGGCTGAATGAAACCGCCAGGTAATACAGCATTTGGGCAAATGCCAGGGTAATCATGATGAAATACATGCCACGGGTACGAATGCTGATACTGCCAATCAACAGGGCAAACAGCGCCGACACCCCCATGGCCAGCCCCCAGGCCAGCCACACGGAATCTTGCCCGCTATCAAGCAGGGCTACCAGCGTATAGGCACCAATGCCCAGAAAACCGGCGTGTCCCAGCGCAACCATGCCACCATAGCCAATCAGGAAGTTCAGGCTGCTGACGGCAATACTGTAAATCATGAGCCTTTGCACAAAACCCACGTAATAGTCCAACCCAAGCAGGGGCGCCACCAGCGGAAAGGCCGCCAGCACCCCCAACACCAGCCAGGGGGCAAATAAAAACCAACCGCTTTCCTGCCGTGACTTGAACGGAAGCGGCACCGCAGGCATCATGGCGTGATTATTGTTTTGCATTGCTTAGCCTCTTGCCGGAAAAAGACCGGATGGCTTGAGTGCCAATACAGTAGCCATCAGGATATACATGGCAATACTGGCCAGCCCCGAACCCAGGTCTGCCGCCAACGCAGGCGGCAACATCACATGCAGCAAAGGCGGCAGAAATGCCCGGCCGGCAGTGTCTATCAGGCCTACCAGCAATGCAGCCACAAAGGCGCCCCTGACTGAACCAATACCACCAATCACAATCACCACCAATGCCGGAATCAGGATGGCATCGCCCATGCCGATTTGCACCGCACTAATAGGCCCCATCAGGGCACCCGCCAGCGCAGCCAGGCCTGCCCCCAGTATGAAAACAAAAGAAAACACACGATTTACGCGCACCCCCATCAGCTCAGCCATGCGCCGATTGGAGGCCCCTGCCCGCACAATCATGCCAAGACGGGTATGATTGACCAAAAGATACAACCCCAGCGCCACCAGCAACCCTGCCACAATCAGCATCAGCCGGTATGACGGGTAAGGCAGGCTACCCAACAGCGTCACTGGCCCCGACAGCCAGGCCGGTGTGGGTGCCATGATGGGGGAAGGCCCCCAAATGGCCCGTACTGCATCATCAGCAATCATGATCAGGCCAATGGTGGCTAACACCTGGGAAAGATGATCGCGCCGGTAAAGCCGCCGCATTACCAGCACTTCCACCAGCAGAGCCAGTATTTTTGTACCCGCAACCGCCACCACAATAGCTAGCAGGAAACTGCCACTGGCCTCGTGTACGCGGGCAGCCAGATAGGCACCCACCATGTACAGCGAACCATGTGCCAGGTTAAGCGTATCCATGATGCCAAACACCAAGGTCAGCCCGGCGGCCAGCAAAAACAGCATCAGGCCGTAACCCACACCGTTAAGCAGTTGCTCGAAAACAAAAATCACATCCATCAATACTTCCGTTTATAAACTGAACACAACTTACATCTTGCATTCAGCCACATAGGCATCCTGATGGTTTGGCAAAATGGTTTTCACCAGAATATTGGTTAATTCGCCGTTGGCATTCTTGCCAATTTTGCGCACATAGTAATTCTGGATGGGGTAATTGTTAGCCCCATACTTAAACTCGCCACGCACCGAGTTGAAGTTGGCGTTTTTCAGGGCAGCCACCAGGGCCTCACGATCCTGGACATTACCTTTGACATCACGAACCGCGGCATCCATGGCCATGACCACATCATAAGACTGGGCGGCATACACGGTTGGGTAGCGCTTGTACTTGTCACGGAAGGCCTGGACAAACTCCTTGTTGGCTGCATTGTCCAGGTCATGCGCCCAATGCGCCGTGTTTTGCATGTTTTCCACCGCATCGCCCACCGCGGCAATCACGTCCTGGTCGGCAGAAAAGCCTGGTGCCACCAGCGGAATATCCTTCAGGCCCGCGCCCACAAATTGTTTAACAAAATTAATACCCATGGCCCCCGGCAGAAACAGGTAAACCGCATCGGGTTTTTCAGAACGGATCCGGGCAATTTCAGCGGCGTAATCAATTTGGCCCACCTTGGTATAGATTTCTTCTTTTATTTCACCCTTATAAGTGCGCTTGAAGCCACCCAGGTGATCTTTGCCGGCCGGATAATTGGGCGCAATGATAACGGCGTTTTTATAGCCGGCCTCGTTGGCCAGCACCCCTGCCGCTTCATCATAGGTGTCGTTTTGGTAAACACCAAAAAAATACGGATTGCATTGCTTGCCGGCAAACTGGCTGGGGCCGGGGTTGCTGGAAAGAAAAGGCACTTTGGCGGCAAACAGGGCCGGGCCAACCGCCAGTGCCGCATTGGAAGCGACCGGACCGGTGAAGAAATCAATCTTGTCTTTCTGGATAAACCGGTTGGCCAATTGATTGGCCTGCTGGGGGTTGCCGGCAAAATCGGTTTGCAGGAACTCGGCATCTATGCCACCCAGCTTGCCACCCAGTTTTTCAATCGCCAGCTCGATCCCATCACGGGTTTCCACCCCAATTGCCGCAAAGGGGCCGGAAATATCCAGCGCCACGCCCACCTTGATGGGCTCGGCCGCCTGTGATGCTGACAAGATACCCAATGACAGTGCCATGCAAAGCGTGGTTTTTTTCAGTTGAAACATGTCGTCTCCTCTTTTTCTATGTTTTCAAAATTCCAAATATCCTGCCAAACCGTCTATTCACAGGCCAATTCACCAGGGCAAACAGAATGTTACCCCATTTAACACCGCCCCCCATTGCCTGATTCACCGGATAGGGCAAATCTGGCCCGGGCTGTTTCCTGCATACAACGACAAATCCGTTAAAATCAACACTTGCTGCCCGATACCTTGTGGCCAAACACCAAAACGGAAATGAGAGATGTGGACCAATCTGATCAATAACCCCCTGCTTGCCATGTTAGTGGCTGCCCTGCTTGCTCTGGCCGCCTGTTTCTGGCTTAGCCGGGCCGCCTATATCCTGCCACGCACGATTGATCCGGACCTTCCGCTGCAAGTGCCTGCCTGGCATTTTCGGTTGCGCAGCCAGTTCATGGTGCTCGGCCCACTAGTTGCCGCATTGTTCTGCTGGTTTTTTGGCAGTAGTTTTGCCGCCTTGGCCAGTATTGGCTTCATGCTGGTTTTGCTAAGCCTGGCCTGGATTGATGCCGAAACAAGCCTGTTGCCCGACCACCTGACCCTTTCCCTGTTGTGGGCCGGTTTGCTGGTCAACATTAATGATACTTTCGTGCCACTTGAACATGCCGTGCTGGGTGCCGCAAGCGGCTATCTAAGCCTCTGGCTGCTTTACCAGATATTTTTACGCATTACCCAAACCGAAGGCATGGGGTTTGGCGACTTCAAGCTAGTCGCCGCCCTGGGAGCCTGGTTTGGCTGGATGTTCCTGCCCCTGCTGCTGATTGTTGCCACCGGGCTCTCTTTGATTGTGGTGCTGGTGCAGCGCCTGCGCGGCAAGCGCAACGCAGGCGGCATGATCCGGTTTGGGCCGTATCTGGCCTTTGCCGGGATAATCGGGATGCTGGAAAGGTGGATGTAAATTCCTGCATCGTTCATTGCGGTTTCCTGCAACAGGGTACCGGATAACATCTGGTACCCTGCAAATGGTTATATAAACTTCAGATTATAGTCGCGACTGCAAGCCTTCCGGGCTGGCGGCATAGCCAGTCAAGGCTCGATCGGCATGACGCAGGCGCCAGTTCAGCATTTTCTCTGCCATGGCAAGCCTTGCACTGTCATAGGCGGGATTCCCGGCCTGATTAACCAGTTGATGCGGATCTTGCTCCAAATCGAAGAACAGCGGTGGCAAACGGGCCTTAAGGTCCAAAGCGCTATACGTCTAAGGCGCCAGGAAATCGGCAAACACCGCTACGAACAGCATCAGCGCAATCCAGCCTAGACCGGCCATCACCAGCGGAGGACAGGTTTTCATCCAGCGTCTGGCCAGGCTAAGGCGCGGACTGGCGGCTATCGGTTCAACGTTAGTTTCAACAACAATTGGTGCTGCTACCGGCAAGGTACTGACAGACGAATACTTTTGCATATTAACTCCCGGTGCCGGCATGGCCATGTCTGAGTTTAGGGTCAACCAGACAATAAATGGCATCCACCAGCAGGTTGGCCGTTACCATGCTAATCGTAATCAACAGCAGGGCTGGCCCAGCACTTCAAGCATGGCTGAACGGGTAAACCGGGCAAGGACGGCCGCCCCCCCAACGGTTAAGGTAAGAATAGGCAAAATGGCCGATTGCGCCGACTCATAGCCACCACTGGGAAACCAGCCCAGACTAACGGCAAAGATCAGTACCAGCAGCAGACCCAACACAAAACTGGGCAGGGTATGCCCGGCCACCGACAGGCTCATGACAAAACGATCAAGAAACGAATTGCGATTAAGGGCCGCCAGGATACCCATCGGCACCCCCAGCAGCAGCTGGAACACAAAGGAAGGAAACGCAATGTACAAGGTGGCCGGCACGGCATCCAGCACCAGGGCCATGGCTGATTGGCCATCACGCATGGAAACGCCAAACTCGCCCCGGATCAAACTGGAAAAAGGCGGGAAGCGAAATAAGGCAGCATGGTCATTCTCCTGCCGCAGTGGTTTGGCCCGCAACAACATCAGCCCGGTGCAGGTGACAGGCCACCTTGCGTTGCGCATCAAGCTGGACCAGTTCTGGCCGCTCTTGTCGGCATCGCGACATGGCATGCTGGCAGCGCGGGTGAAAGGCGCAACCCGTAGGCACATTAATCGGATTGGGTGGCTCACCCTGCAAAATAATCCGCCGCGAAGACTGCCCCTCCTGCTTGATCACCGGAATCGCCGACACCAGGGCCTGCGTATACGGATGCGCGGGCTTGCCAAAGACCTCTTGGGTATTGCCCTGCTCCACAATCCGGCCCAGATACATCACAGCCACTTCATCGCAAATATGCCGAACCACCTTCAAGTCGTGGCTAATGAACAGAATCGCCACCTTTCTTTCCTGCTGCAAATCTTCAAGCAAACTGATGACTTGCGCCTGAATCGAAACATCCAGTGCCGATATGGGCTCATCGCACACCAGCAGGCTGGGCTCAAGCACCAGGGCACGGGCCAGCACCACACGCTGACGCTAGCCCCCCGAGAGCTCGTGCGGGTAACGGTCAAACATATGCGGCATGAGGCCGACCGCCTCGAGACTATTGGCGGCTTTGCGATAATTGAATTCTCTTGAGCCGTTACCCTGTACCGTTAATGGCTCGATCACCTGGTCAATAATCGGCAAACGGCGGTCCAGCACGGCCAGCGGATCCTGATAAATCATTTGCATGCGTTTTCTGAGCGCCCGCCATTGTGCCGTGCGCCGGTGCGGAACCTCATTACCTTCAAAGCGGATAGTGCCCTGGCTGGGGGCCAGCAGGCCAAGCACCATTTTGGCCGTGGTGGATTTTCCGCAACCGGATTCGCCCACGATCCCAACCGTTTCACCCGGCAGGATATCCAGGTCAATACCGTGCAGCGCCTGCACGATACGTTCATTCTGTTCAAATGCCACTTTCAGGTTGCGTATGCCAAGAATGGTCTCCTGATTGGCCGGTGCAGCCACGCCATGGATGGCATGCAGACCGGCTCGCGGGTGTAGCAGGATCTCCTGCTGCCGCCTGTCATGGACCTTGTCAGCAGCTTGGGCTTCTGGAAGTGGAAGAGGCAATTGCATGATTATTCAGGCCCGATGCTTTACTTGAACTTGACGTTTTCAGCGCGGAAATCCATCATGAAGTTGGGTGCCCACTTCCAGTCAATGTCCTTGCGCTTGCCGTAAAACAAGGCATTACTGTGCAACACGGTATAAGCCGGGTCTTCACGCTCGCTGATCTCCAGCATGCGCTGGAAAGCGGCCTTGCGCTCAGCGGGGTCAACCGATGTTTCAAGCACCAGGGACAGTTGGTTGAACTCGTCATTTGACCATTCGCCATTCTGCTGTTGCTGACCGTTAGGGCCGTGCTGGTTCACCAAAGAACTCACCGGATCGCTGTAAGGGGCCGAATTGGACCAGTCACGAACGCCCCGGTTGGTTTTTTCAAAAATCTGCTGCCAGTTTTCTTTCATTTGAAGCTCAACATTCAAACCAACGGCACGCCACA
>JBBADT010000037.1:0-28917 GCA_041656315.1 Advenella sp. | reverse complement strand
GTCTGTTAGACACAGCCGTGGACGGTCGGCAGATGGTTCCTGCACATTACCGATTACCGGGACTACATCGCCGACGTAGCCGCCGTTTACCCATTTGCCACAGATCAGGTCTCCGGTATATTCGTTGTTGCCGGTATATTCGTTGTTGCCGGTATATGTCACATCCCCATCAACAGTCTGTCCATCAAGATCAGCACCGCCGGTTAGTGTAAGTTCTCCGGCAATGGTGGTGTCAGTCGTCGGGTCGATCAACACCTCATACCGCCATGTAATCGATCCGCTTGGACCGGTAGCCGTAATCCGATACGATCCGGAGGCAGCATAAAACTGAGCAAATCCATCAGAACCAGTGAAAAACGGGTTGGATAGTCCTGTACTTCCGGTACGATCAGAGTATATCGTCGCATCAAGACCGGTAGCCTCTACGACTACATGAATCTCTGCCCCTAATACAACGTCTCCCTCTTCTGTTACTATTGTCCTCTGCCAGACTGGTAAAGCCATAATTACATCTCCTATAAATCATCCTACTCGATTGCCACGTATATCGCCAAGAGTCGTCCATGTTGCAAGGCTGTCGCCGTTTACAGCGTTTCCGGGTGAGCCGCCTGGCTTTGCTGCACCGAATGGAGCAACTGGTCCAGGTCCAAGAGTAAATATATTTGCATTTGTTCCCGATTGTGCCAAATCCCCACCAGCGCCCCCAGTGATATTAGTTGTCCATGAATTAAACGTTCCGCCGCCAGAAAAAGACCGTGATCTTGCTTCGCCACCTTCCTCTGTTGTGCCGGAAAAACCGGAAAGATTTGTAGCCTGACCACCTGTTCCTTTTTCTGATCCTGCCCCACCGCCTCCACCAATAGCATATGTAACTTGCGATGATGGTAATGCCACACCGCCTCCACCGCCACCACCACCACCAATGATGCCATCGTTTACAATTTCAATAGCAGTTTCGATGAGTATACCGGGCCCTCCATTCTGTCCGGGAGAACTTGAATATGTATTATTATTTGAATCTACAAAAGCACTCCCCCCATCACCACCCTTGCCGACAATATACGCTCCGGCGAGTATCCTGAGCTTGAGTGTCACTCCGGCAGGCCATCCGGTACCTGTACGCCATGCGTATTGCGATGCTGTGGCGCTGCCAACAATCACGCCTGCGCGGACCTCACATATAACAGTGTCTCCACTTTGCGCCTCCGAATAAATGTTATTGTAAGTATCCCTGAAGTTAAAATTGAGACCGGGGAATGCTATCGGAACGATTTTTGTAGTCGGGTCGTCTATATCAAGGGCCCCCGCTGTCAGCTCTTCTGCCATAACTTCCCATCTGGCAACCATCGAATTCAACTGTACAATTTGTGCAGGAGTTATTACCGGATCACCGAAAGCATCTTGCAGTATAAATGATTCTACTCTCGTACCATCGGCAAGGCTCGGAGTAGGTACTCCGCTATCTCGGAGCAGACCAAACCTGAACGTCTTCGGCGGCTCCGCATAACGCGCAAGAATCAGTTCGTTCAGCCGCTCAGCATTCGAAAAAGAGAACTGCGGCATCCACCGGGAGTATATCGTTTTGTATGCCGGGCTGCCGTGGTTGGTCTCGCTCTCAATGCTCACGGTAGCGAGTGTATTCCGGTAATTCTTCGGGTCGTTTTGCCGCTCAAGCGGGTTAATCTGACCGTAGTAGGTCCAAACTTGAGAGACTCGCTTACCGGAATTGTCGCTTTGCTGGAATGATCCGGCAAGCATAAAGTTATCGTCATAGACAAATGCACCCGCCGAAACATTCCGTAAGACCTGTAGCTCAACCCGCTCTCCGATCTCATCCCACCAAACAGTCAATCCGGCTTGCTCCAATATCTCATTCACCAGGTCTTTTACCGGTGTAGGCTCAGCAATCAGGGCAGTGTATACCCGCCCCAGGAACTCGCTAGTTTCAGAATTCCAGTTTTCAAGGCTAATAAAAGATGCAGGCACATTGCTGTACTCAGTAATAAGATCATATATGATATCTCCAGGGTCTTCCCCGGAGTACTCAAGGCAGAGCTGTACTCGGTCGTCTTCATCGTGCTCCTGTGTTTCGGTGTTAAACTGTCCCCGGGTGATAGTCAATACGTCACCAGAGCGGGTAAAAGATACGATCTCATTACCACCAATCGCCACATGCCCAGACGCGGGATACTCCGCGTTACCTATTCCAGTCGGCTGCAACGTTAATGACGTAGCGCTGTCAGATATACCGCCAGTGTTTGATATGGTTCCATTGCTCAGACGTGGAGCCTGGGCGCGTTTGTCATCTATCAAGGTGAGCGGGTCTTTGGCCTTGATCGTTACCCGGCCTGAGCTATCAGGACCGGAAACAGCATCTATTACAAAGGTGCGTTTTTCCATGCCTCCGATAGTTTGGTTTGCAGTCCCGGTATACCATCGTAACTCACGTCCTCGGAGCCATGGCTGTCGCGCACGGAACTTTCCCCAGAACGTACCTTGATGATACGGGATGTATGATCTGTCATCCCGATATGGGTCTCCACCCGGGCCGGTGTCCGGGAATGGATGATCAAAAAAAGTCACATTCAGTACAGAACGTGCCCCTATAGACTCACCAAGAGCAAGCCGAGACGGCGTGTAGCTTACGCTTGAGATATTCGGTATTGCAATTATACCCGGATCAATTGCAAGTGTAGGCTCTGCAAACCTGATCGTCTCTACCTTCTCATAATAATTTGCAGTGTCCTGACACGTCTTACGCGTGTTAAAACATTTGTGATCACCAGTCACTCCGATAGCCGCAGCGCATGGAGACTGCCCATAAGTGAGGGAGCATACCGGCAAATCTATCTCGATATAACTTACTCTCTCATTCATGCCAGCGCCTCAAAATCCATAGATATTTCCATCATTCCGTTCGGCCTCTGATTGCTCGGCCTCGGAGATCCAGTCAGCCAGACATACCCTACCTCATTCGGGTAGTCCCCTGGGCGCCATGCAAAAAACGCAGGCTTCCGAGGACGTTGCGCAATAAATGGATCGAGACTATCGCGATACCACCCAGGAGTGAGGTTTGATAACGTTACTGATGTAGATCTGCCTTCACGCCTCACTACCTCACCAAGATACTGACCGTTCTCGGAATACCCGCCGATGGTCGTAACATCACGGCCAAGCGTTACCGGAGTATGTCCAACGTAAATATTACGCTCAAGCTCGGTCGATACACCGGCATATACAACTGCGATTGTCGGCGGGTTCGGATTGTTGCGTATTGATATTCGTATTCCGTCTGGCTCCGCCTCATTAATGAAGTACAAGAGTACTTGCCTATCCGGCACATTGTCCCAATCGAATATGGTAACGTATGATGCCCCCACAAGAAACTGTATCCGAATCTCTGCAATCTGCTCCAGGTTGTGCCGGGCAATACCGATGTAGTCGATAACTGTTCCAATGCCAATGTCAATGTTTTGATCAGCTGTTGATGTTGCCTCCCACACAAACGCCGTTGATGGATTGGCGAGATTGGTCACTGGGTTAGCGTCTTCTTCACTGGTCGCAGTTACCACCGATTCCGAAACAATATTACGCCAGCACAGCCGTCCTGCATTCGGGCGGAGAGTGTCTGTCTGTTGAGACAGAACAAGGCTATTACTGATATAAATACTCATGACATCACCACCGTGTAACCATCCTCTTGCGCCTCCGCTATCCTGTCCATGAGACTTCGTACCGCCTCGCCGGTGAAGAGGCTGTTACTGTCAAAATCCCCTTGAATCAACAATGATCGAGATGGGCCGCCTCCGCCACCATCAGAAGTTGATGTAGACGGTGATGCTGGGCTTGGTGCCGTAGAGCTTCCACCGCCGTTAAACTTCTGGGCCCTGATCGCTGCAACTTGCGCAGCTCCAGCAGCCGCAAAAGCGGTAGCCTCCATCCATGCCCAGGGCTTGCCGGACGATAGCGCGCCGGTAATTCCGAGAGCGGTATTTACAAGGGCTTGAGAAATCGCAGCACGCTTGCGGTTCTCAAACAATTTCTTCTCATTCTTTGTTGTTGCCTCGCCCATGTTCTGATAGGCAGATATAAGATTGTTTGCAATGCTTCCTCCGGTCTGCATTGCCATTTGGATGCGCTGTTGCTGTGCGCGTCGGTGGATCTCTGTAAGGTTGTCCTGATGCTTTGATTCAAGCTGTTCAATCATCGCACGGCGTTCATTCTCATCCTCAATCGCCTCCATGGCAATCGCGACCCGGCGTTCATGTGATGCCTGGATAGCTTCTTCTTCCGACATGAGAAATTCTTCGAGGCGCGCAATCTGATCGGTGTAGTCTTGCTCTGGTACCCCTCCGTCATCTTCTTCACCACCGCCACTCTTCAACTCATTAAGTTGTTCGAGTTGTTCATTGAGTTGTTCCAGTATCGCGGTTGCCTTCGGCCCCTGTGGCTCAAAGGTTTTAAAAAAGGCAATGCTTGCTTCGGTAGCTGCTATCTGTCCGTCAAGAGTCGCGGCGTACGCCTCATTCAGTCGCCCCTGCCGGTATGCTGCCCGTTCGGCTGCCGCTTCCCGTGCTTCCGCCTCTTCTTCGAGCTGCCTTTTGTTTTCTTCCGTCACTGCTTGGCCGCGTGCCTGCAACGTTTGGACGTAGTTGTCTGCCTGACGACGGGCTTCAACAGCTCTCTCTTGGGCGGCAATCTCCTCATCTATCGCGGCTATCTCTTCTCGGATGGCTATTGCAAGTACTCCCCGTCCCTTCAGAGATGCATCCAATCGTCGTTCGGCTCCTGCGCGAGCATCGGTGAGAGCTTCAAGACGTTCGGCAGCTGTAGCAGTTTCGTCGGTTATGCCTTTCTGGAAATCTATAAACGCCTTAGACTCTCTTCGAGACTCTATCAATCCCTCTACAAATCCAGTGAGTTTGTCGGCTACCGTCTGCACTGATGGCGCAACCTGAGCAGCCATCTGAGTTGCAAAACTCCCCATTGCAGCCTTGAGAGTCGATATTGCATCATTGGCAGCCTCTATCTGTCTTGATTCTGTCTCGGACAACGCAAGGCCAAACCGTTCAACCTCATCATTTGCACGGGCAAAAGTACCACGAGCATCCTCAAGGACATTAAGCATACCCATGCCAGACCGGCCGAAAATATCTTGAGCAATAGCCGCTCTCTCCGATCGGTTGGTTACACCTTCAAACGCATCACCAAGAGCGACGAGCTGTTCTTCCATGTCAAGATCAATGATATCTTCGGCGTTCAATCCGAGTTTTTCAAAAGCCTCCGCTGATGCTCCGGTACCGTCTGCTGCCTCAGTAAGCGCGCGAGCCATTCGGCGGGTATTCGATTCGAGCTCTCCGATAGATACGCCGGATAGATCAGCTGCACGCTTGAGTACCGCAAGTTCAGTGTTTGTGATACCCATTGCACGGGCAAGTTTGGCATGTTCATCGGCTGCCGTCATGGCTCTGGCTGTTGCCGTTACCATCGCAGCAGCAGCGGCGGCAACAGCTGCTGCCGCTGCCTTTGATGCGACTGATAGCGCGCGCATTGCACGGTCTGAGGCCTGCAATCCTTTGGCACCATCCCTTCCAGCTTTCTCGGTTGTCTTCCCAAAGCCGTCGGCCTTCTTGGACGCTGAGTCAAGACCGCGCTCAAACTCATCTATTTCTGCGCTGATCTTTGCTCTAAGTTCGCCCAAATCCGCCATTGTTCAGATCCTCATACAGTTCTTCTACTTCGCTTTGAGTAAGTGATCCATATTTAGGTTCACCTACCTTTGAGTCATACACCCACCACCATTCAGCCATCGTCATTTTCCAGAACTCAGATGGCTGTATGCCCCACAGACCGACGGCCACCCGGTAATACTCACTTACTCCCCGCCATCCACCTTCTCGTTCTGCGTGTTCGTTGATTTTTTTTTAGGGAGTTTTTCAGGGCCTCCGGATATTGCAGATGATACAATCTCTGCCGCCGCGTTGGTAGCCTGGCCGATGTCCTGCAATACAATCTCTCCGATATCTTTGTACATGACATCTTCTCCAGCTTCCGATAGCGCGCAGAATATGACCCA
The DNA here is from genome assembly GCA_041656315.1 of Advenella sp. Taxonomy (GTDB): domain Bacteria; phylum Pseudomonadota; class Gammaproteobacteria; order Burkholderiales; family Burkholderiaceae_B; genus Advenella. The sequence goes on along the minus strand of JBBADT010000037.1, from coordinate 22,841 downwards.
TGCAATATCACGGGTACGGCTCTGCATCGTGGATATCGACCTCATGAAAGAGTACAGATCAAACCGCTGTTCGATCCTCTCTATAACGTCAAAATTAGGGGAGACTTCATAGCTCTCCCCGCCAAATTCGATTGTCAGCTTACGCTTCATTCTTCACCTCAAGGGCTCGCCGGGGTATATTCAATCACTCCGCTACTCTGGAATGTTGCATCAAAAGTAATTGCGTCATTGTAATCGCCGGATTCGTTGTAGGAAGAGATGAAGAAATCACCCTCGATTACCGATCCGTCCGGAAACTCCAGCGTCATTTCCTCGAATACTGCCGGATCAGTAAACGCAACTGCCCGTAGCGTGTCATCCTTTGTGACACCACCTACAGACAAGTCAATTTGCTTTTCCCCGGGTTCTGCCAGGATCCCTCGCCATCCATCGTCGTCGTCATTGGTGATGTCGATAGGCTCACGATTGATCGTGACACCCTTGGTGCGTACACCGGCTATGACGGTAGCGCCCCTCTTAATCAAAAGTTTTCGTCCGCTCTGTGCACTCATGTGGCACCTCCATAATCAAGTGTATAATTTTTCAGGGTCAATGTCACCCTGCCATATCCTCCGTCAATGTCCTAAACCTCATGACGCCGTGGCGTGTCTTGCCATCGGTGTCAAGGAATGTCTCTGCAAACTCCCAGTAGCAAAACACTTCATGAGCATCATCTATACTCAATTCTGCCTCATGCAGTACATCATATACAAGGCTCATTATCTCCTTGCACTCTTTACGACCGTAATCACGGCTCCACACATGGATGGTCAACGTAGACTCTGCGCCTACAGAGCTTCCGGTATCCCACTGTAATGCGGTATCTTCTCCAATTACAATGTAGGGATACTTGGTTCCCTGCGGCACCTCATCATATACGCCGGTTACCACAGCCGTGATATCTACATCATCTTTGAGAGCTTGATATATTGACTTCTGGATTTCCCATTGCCTCATTGTAGTATCTCCATGAGTTCAGCCCGGAAGCGAGGCGCATCCTCTTCTACGGATGGGAGTAGCCACGGCCTGGGCTTGATCTTCGTCGTGCCTATCTCAAGCCCGAGCCCATAATCGACCCGGGTAAACACCCAACCACTCAGTCCCTGAACCGTGTGTTCGATGCTTGATGCAAGCCTTCCGCTATCTGACGCCGGGGGCTGTCCTGGCGCGGACGCTTGGTGGGTTGGCTTGTTCCCGCGGTACGTGTCTCCGCGCTCATAGATGCGCCCTGTCTTCGGCCCCCTCTGTATCCTTTTTACCGCCGCAGTCTGCACCCTGAGCGTGGATCGGTGCACAGCCTTTTCTGCCTTGTCCCTGACTTCCTTCTTCGCCTCTTCTATCGCGCGTTTGAACTCATCGAGCCCTTCAATGGACATGGTAATACCTCTGCTCATTGTGCGACCCCTTCTTCCGCCCTGATCTGTAGCCATCGATTGCGTTCTTCGACGTTGATCACTGAGCGGATGTTAAACAGACGGCTACCGAATTTGATACGATTCTCTGGCGTAATCGTTCGGCTCGCTTTGTATCTGATTATGATATCGTGAGTAATGGTGTCTTCGAGCTGCATTCCGAAAAGTGATTCAGTACCGGACAGCGGTTTGATCCAGGCGTACGGGCTTGCAAATGTCTCCCATTCAACGTTGTAACTCCCACCACCTGCATCAATCCTGTTCAATCTCTGAACACTTACTTTGTGTCTGAGTTTTCCGGATTCGATATCACAACATTTCATACTTCCACCGCCACCGCCTTCCGGTATCCAAAGGTTATCACAGGTAAGTCGATGATTGTAACCTCACTTCCGGATACATCTCTCATCAACTGTACCAACTCACCCAGGGTCAATCCAGTCGGGTCGGTCGGATTTACGGGTTTACTGATATCTCCAGTGTGCTCATTACGTTCATCAGTTTCGATGATCAATACGCCACCCGGCTTGAGCTGATCCAGCCAAACGGCAAGAGTCATTCGAGGGTCAAATGAGTGGTCAAAGGCATTCGAGTACACAAAGTCAAATTCCCTCAACCATTTCTCGTTCGGCCTATTGAAATCCCATTGTACGATGTAATTGCCTTCGGCATCGCCGATCTCCGTTCCAATAACCTGGGCGTCAAGATGCAATCTAAACCAGTCAACCTCCTGACCACCGCGCACGCCGTGACAAATACCAGACATTACACCATGGTCTTTCAAATAGTCAGCAATTGCTTTGATGTTCTCTTCCCGAGCCCATACGCGGTCCTTTTTCTTCTGGTATCCTTTGCGCTGTGCCTTGACGTACTCTTTATATGATCCGTATTTATACTGTTTCATATGGTGCCTTCTCCCGTAATCCGAGTCTCGCTATTGCATCATCAGCTCCGTAATACTGAGCGGCGTCAAATACGTGTTTATATCGTCTCTCTGTTCCGGCAATGTGGCCGGCCAGAATAGCTTTATAGTCGTCATCATTCTGCGCCCACATAGGGTATTTCTTTTTTACGCGTCCGATCTTTCCGCCGAGTTTCTTTACTTGTAGATACGCCTTGCGATATAGGTCACGATAGTATTGCTCATAATCATGCAGTCCAAACACGATATCACCTACATACGTACGAGCTGCATGATTCAATTCCATCGCCTGCCTGGCGCGCGTCTCAGGCTTTATGGATTCAGTCACATATTGTAATGCCGCCTCCATTAAATCACGTCGATAAATGTGGATTCCTGCCCGGCGCTTCATATTCAATATCTTATCGTCTGTCTTGCCATCAAGGCAAAATACACCATTCATCTCGGATAACACTTTCACCGCCGCCGTTATCTTGCCTTCCGTCAACAGTACATCCCCGTCCACCACCGGCACCCACTCTTGATCGTAGGTGGACCCGAGTTTGTAGGTCTCTTCCAGCACCCTGAAAAATGGTGTACATCCGCTGATTACATCAACATCACCCTCAAGGCTTGCCCGGCGTATGCATTCATCGGCAGTACGTTCTCCAACCGTCCTGACTATAATTCTCACATCCTCACCATCCATACACCATTGACATCAGTCTCTATACCGCCCGGGAATACCTCATCAACCGCCTTTGTAACTCCCGGATGTGACATCTTTCCATAATCATGCCCAGATAGAATACCGCCTGGTTTCACGCAGTCGCGCCAGTTAAGTATATCGTTTCTACAAGCATCATAGCTGTGATCAGCGTCGATGAACACGAAATCAAGGCTATGAGGTACGTAATCAAGAGCGTCTTCCGTAGATGCCCTCACGATCACAGCGCGTCTGCCGTATTTATGAGCCACCGAAACAGACATTGCATATGCTGTATCAAATACATCCTGGCTGTCTTTCGGCATCCTGCCAGTCGATGTCTTGCGCTCTTCTTCTGTATATTCAGACCACCGATCCACCATATATAGAGTGAGATTCGGAAGAGCCTCAAGGAGATATCCTGACATCTTGCCTTGATATACTCCAAGCTCAACACCAACTATATCTCTATTCTTCGGCATGCAGTCAATTATTACATCCCACCGTCTACGTTTTTTCATATCGGCGACACCCGGTAACTACCATAAACACTGTGAGCCCCCGATAGCTTGGCAGCTTCATCGGCTCCGCAGTCCCCTCGGTGCTCATAAAGATATGCAGCATGCTGCAAAATCCCCTGTTGTATCAGACGCGGTACCTCTGCATAGGACTCGCCATATCCAGCGGTATATTCGATTCTCAGCATAGCTATTTCTCTTCCTGCCACCCATTGCCGGAGATAGACCCGGGCAGGATCGCCGAGTAAATCAATATAGTATGCTGTACTTTCAATAGTGTTCTCCGTGCCGTCGGTTGATATCCAGTACACCCGATCAACACTATCAACCGGGCCGAACGGTAGATACAATCCACGCTCTCGTTTGTACTCAAGATGCAATCCGGTTTGCATGGCAAGATCAAATTGACGCGTCCATTCGGTAGTAATCAATGAGCGATTGAGATATCGAGAGGCGTACTCGGTAGCAGTCAACAACAGACCGTCAAGATACGTGTCAACGGTGTACTCCCCGCTATCATCTTCAAGCCTGAGTAATTCCCTGAGCTCCTCAACGCTTGCACCCGGCAGCCCAGGATCAGTTCTTTGATACGTGCGCCCATTCTCTGTTTGTGATCCGAACATATTCAACATACTGTTACCCCTCGGAAAGTTACCCTGCCGAATCCGTGCTTTTCGAGAACCAATGCCTCACCGTACGGTACATCAGTAAGCTTGCCGCCCTGGCGTTGGCCTTTATGCCGGAACATTTTGAATGGCACAACTTCACTTGCGCGATATGCCTTTGTATAATCAGGCTCAACACCTCCAATATCGACGCGGGCCCCGTGGCCTTTGCCCTCCTGAGCCTTGACAATCAGTATATCATGCCAGTCAAGTTTTACCTTTTTTGTAAGTTGCCGAGTGTAGTAATGGTCTCCGCCTTTGTCAGCCCACCATTTACCCTGCTTCGCTAACTTTTGCCGGACAATGAAACATTCCGTTTGGAAACTGGTCTGGTGTTTCCACTTATTCGGCCAAACCGTATCCCCACCACGTTGTACCTTGCATATGTGCATCATCTTCGGGTCCGCATCAGGCAACCAATCAAACACATCCGGCCTGGTATACTCATCGTCATCGTCCAGGAAGTGTACCCATCCATCTCCAGGTATCGCCTGGATCAATCTGTTTTGATAGAGATTATAAGGCCCACTGCCCATATTCGGGCCGTGAGCCTCACCCTGTACAATAATATCACCCTCTACATACCTATCCCGTGGATCATCAGTATGCACGATGTGTATAACCGGTCCCGGGTAGGTCAAAGCTTTCACCGATTCACGGCAGCGGCGGAAAAACTCCGCCCTGCCGCTACTACGTGTCAAGATGTAGAGGGTATCCATCAGGTGGATACGTCCGCTGAGAAGGTGCCCTTGATAAAGGCCTTCGGTCGGTACACGGTGAGAGCCAGCCGCATTTCTGCGAGGATCGCAACCGCATTCCGTACGAAGTAATCACTGTGGTGCTCACTGATCCGGATAGTAGCCTGTTCACGGTCCCAGAGCTGCGCGCCGATTCCGAAAGCGCCGGTCAGAAAGCGGCTCTCTTCCATCACGGTAGACTCAACAACCGGGACTCTCCAGAGTCGCGGAACGCCACCATTCGGGACTGTGGTCCAGATATAATGGTCATCGTCACCCTTGAGTAGCTCGATATCCGCCCAATCGTTCGGATGAAGGATAATTGCAGTTGCCATGTACTCGTTAACCCGGACCGCCGCAAAGGCTTTTCTGATATGATCGAGGACAGTATCAGTTCCAGCCGGGGCGCTCATGGTCTGTACGCCGGTGGTGTTGTGGATACCAAGGAGGTTGCCGCTGGTTCCGTCTCCGAAAATCACCTGGTCTTCCATCTCCTTGAGCACCTTGTACAGCAGCCGGCTGTCAATATGGCTCTGAAGAGCGGGAGCGTCGGCGAGCACCTGGCGGGATGCTGGTACCCATGCCGCAATGGTTTCGACCGTGGCGGTTTTCTTCTCGAAGTTGATCTCCATCTGGCCTTTTGTATTGGTCTCCCCGTCCTGAGACGCGGCGGATCCAGATTCAAAAGCGTCGGTTTCCTCAAAGTACTCGATGGCATTCGAGGTCGTTGGGACCACGTTCATGATGTCACGGATAGTAAGTTCACGCTGACCCGGATCGAAAAACAGCTCCTGCACTCGCTCGGAGTACACTGGGGCGCGGTCGGAACCATCACCAACGGTGGAATTGGCAACGACAGCTTTCCGAAACAGATTGCCGATTTCGATTGCATCAGTTTCCAGGCGCCCTGACTTCATGGCGCTCTTCACTTCCTCAGAATCAATGAACCGCTGCCCAGGAGTGAGAGCCTTTCCTTCTGGCTGTCCGCCGTAGTTCGGGCGGGCCATCTTTGCGGCAAGTTCATCGGTCTTTTCCTTGAGTTGCTTTTCGAGAGCGATATACTTCTCTTCTACCACTTTAAGCTCAGTCCGGGTTTCCTTAGAGGTTTCGCCGTACTGTTTGATTTCCGCATCCTGCTTTTTAAGCAGTTCGTGCAGGGGTTTGGTTGCCGCTTCAAGCTGAGCTTGTATTTCGGCAGTCTCGTTTTCATCAGCCATGGTATTTCTCCTGTCGTGTTTTCATTGATTCTGCAATCTCATTCAGCCATTCAGGCGGTACAAGTTTCAGCTGAGTGACGGTCGTCGGCTCATCTGTCTGAGTGGATTCATCCGGCTCAGTAGCTTCAAGTGCCTGTAATAGATTCTTGAGACTGACTTTTACAGTCTGGATTGCACCGGGAGTCAACGACTGCCCATGCTCCAGGTCGTACGCAAATTGCTTCACCCCGTTGATCACTGCGTTTTCATTTGCCGGGAAATCAACGGGTCCATACTCATATAGTTTAAGCTCTTTCAGATGGCGGATCTCTTTATCGTAATCATCCTCAGACTTGATTACCTCATACGCTATCGACATAGCATCAATCACACCGTCCTTAACGAGCTGTAGCACCTCATTTCCACGAGGAGTATCTGATATGTAACTTTCGGTCAAAAGCCCTTTGCTATCTTCCTCCATGCTCATGGGCTTGCCGATCATGTACATATGATTGTACCCCACTTTCGGCTTTCCTTCTCGGATGGTTTTGGCAAAAGCCCCAGGCTCTATTACATCTCTCACGCGGTCAATGTTCCCGAACGCGGCGGCATATCCGACGATGGTGCGCCCTTCCGCTTTCACATCTGCTATTTTTGTGCGCTTAAATTCCATGATTGCCACCTCCTGTATAGGATAGACCTACATCAATCATTCTATCAAGTACCCCATAGCACAACGGCAATTGATAACATTCCCGGGGCTCCCTGCCGGATCTCCTGGATACATTAACTCTTCACCGCTCACGATAAACGGCTCTTTCACCGGTACCGAATCCACATTCACATGGTCATAATCTTCATTATCCATACCACGCGTCCGGCTGTCCTCAACCGATATCCACTCTTTCATTTCGACAACCCCGGATTCCTCCACCGCCTGAAGACTCCCGTATTGTGCTGCTGCATGAGTTTCAGTACGGGCTATTAATGGTGCGCGATATGCAGCATAAATCTTACCAGTCTGCATGATCTGCCCGGCAAGCTCATCGACTGACAGGCCGTCCTCTATCCCTCGCTTTATGATCTGCCCTATCTCGGTCATTGTGGTGGACGTAACTTGAGTTACTTTCCGCGCGGACCATTGCTGTATAAAAAGTTCAAGAGCTCGACGCCTTACTTCTGACATCTGTTTACGCTCTGGAGAAAAGCTCTTTCCGATAGCGTCTGCAATCTGTCCGGCCACTCTGTCAGATATCGACGTGTAAGCCGTCTCCCAGATACCGCGTAAAGTCCTGTCTATCCGATCCCGCTCTGCCATTATTGCGCTGTCGGTAATTGATCCGGATCTGTATGCATCAGCAGCACCGCGATACATGGCCATCAAAGCAATACGCATACGGCTTTCATGCTTACGGGATATCACTGTTTCAATCCTATCCTGTATCCGCCGTTCTGCTTCGGCGCTGCGGTTAAGACTCCTCATCGCCCTCGTCTCCGGCCATACCAGCAGCCTGGGCCGCTGCATTCCCGCCAGGCTCGGGAGTACCCAAATCAAAGTCTGTCGGCAGCAGTCCGCTCGGCAGATATCCGAGATCAGATCCGACGATATCATCAGTATTAAGGCCCATCTCCAGACGACGGTTAATCTCATCAAGCGGTACGCCCATACCCCAGAGTTGTCTGGCGTTGGTCACCTTCTCGGTGTAATTCTCAGCCAGGGCTTCCACGTTGCTCAGATCATACCGGAGCCTGATGTCCGTACCGTATTGGCGTACCAGCTGGATGTTTAGCTGTCCCTCGATCTCATCCAGAGCCGGTATGAGCCCCTCACGCCATAGGATCTGGCGCGCGGTTTCGATGTTGGCGAGCGTGGCATTCTCATAGATTCCCACCAGCGGAGGTGGTACGGAATACACTGCGCATATTTCTTCCCGACTCATCTTTCTGCCATTGATAAAATCCATATCAACGGCATTCTGTGACATCTGCGAGTATTTACCATTACCGAGCACCCATGGTTTTCTGGCATTCTCAGCCCCGGACTGCTCAGCAACCCATTGTTTTGCCTGCTCATATTCTTGCTGGCTGATATTTTCAAAAGAGAATACACCTGGGGGAACACCCATATTCTCAAGGGTTTTCTTTTGCCACTTCTCCGCCTCTTCGTCGATGTCCACCGCGCGGGCCGCGGCTTCCAGCGGAGCCAGCCCGTAGTACAGATCATCGGGGTGCACGTACTTGAGATGGAGCACATCCTCCGCCGGGATACGCTTGGTGATCGATCCCTTCTTGTATTCGTACTCAGCAACAACCGCATCCAGGCCCGGGACAATATTCATATTGTCCGGTATCAGCGGCCATATCTCGCGGGGCTCACCGTCGCCGTTACGGATGATCGTACCGTATCCATCGCCGGACAGGTCCATAGAGTACACCGCGCGGCGCATGATCTCTGACCAGTCAAACATGGGGTTAGGACGGTCTATGAGCCGCTTCAAAGGATGGTCTTCCAGCTCCTCCCACCCCTCCGGCGACCGGCGCTCGACTACCCACGGCACCGATGCGATGTTGGCAGCCCGAAGGCGCACGCATGAGTACACCCACGTTGACCGGCGGAAGCCTTCCTGAATCGCCTGGCGCGCGGAGAACAGGCGGAACTTGGGCGTCCACCCGACCTTCGGCATGAGTTGATATGTGGTATAGCTTTTCTGCGCGATAGGCGCGGGTTGTTTACGGTTGAATAATCCCATTACGATGCCCTCCCGATGAACGCCTGTTTTCTTGGGCCGTCAAATAGCCGGTAACGGATTGCATCAATACCATGATTGAAGTCATCAATGGGCTGTGGTTTCTGCTTACCGTCCTTATCGGTCTTCCAGCAATACGATCCGAATTCCTTGACAAGCCCTGTACTGCCTCGCTCGATGTTGTGACGAAACCCCCGCATGTAGTCGAGCCCAGCCCGCACACTATCTGGGCCCTTTGTGGCCGGAGTGACAAAAAACCCTTCACGGCGTAATTCTTCAATGCTCTTTGGCTCTGCACTATCAGCTCTGATTTCATCCTTGAATGATACTCCATACTCGCGCATGAGCCCGGCCAGATCGCGGTTGGTTAGGTCGGTCTGGTAAATTACTTCTCGGTGATAGAACTCGCCGTTGTAGCGGTAGGATGCGATAAGCGCAGCCGGGTCGATTGAAAACCCGAAATCAAGGCCATATCCAATAAATTCTGCATCATTTGGTATCGTATCTACTACGCCCCAATTGGTAAAGATCGCACCAGAGAGGCCGACAAACTCTCCGAGCGCCCACATCCGGTACAGCTCCGGGTTAGATGATTTCAGCTTTTCGAGTCGATCAATATATTTTTGAGGCAGGAATGGATTGTCACGCCATGTGGTTTTAATAACAGTTGCGTCATCATCAGCGTTGTCAATGAACCGATCTTTAATCCAATGCGAAACACCAGGGATCATTGGAGGCGGGTTGAAGGTCATGATTACTGTATCACCACCCTGGCGAAGAATGAAATCTACTGCATCAAAATCATTCTCGGTAAGTGCGTCAGCCTCTTCGATCCACGCGCCCCATGGATCCTCGATGGACTTGATTTTCTCCGGATCATCCAGACCGATGCAATTTATCTCAGATCCATTCGGCAGGATGAATGTCATATCCTGTTTATGCACTTGGCATTTATCAAGTATCCCGAAATCAGCAAGCTCGGAACGTATCCGAGGGAACACCGATAGACGTAACGTCCGGGCAACTTTCCGGATTGCAAGAAACCTACCTTTTCGATTCAGACACCTTGCTATAACCGCCTGGGAGGCGCCTACTGATTTACCACTCCCCCGTCCGCCGTAGTCCAGTATGTACCGGCTATCAGATGTGAATAGTGGTCGGTGCGCTTTAATCGCTTGAATCTTTGCCATCTATAAACTCTATTGAGACATGCATACTTCCACTATGCTCGTGGTCTTGCTTATCTCTCCACTCATTCGGTCGGCGATTCTTGAGCCAGAAGATTACAGCAGAAGGCACAGGGTCTACCCATTCTTCATACTGAACAATCTCGACAGACGATCCCGCATTTCCTCCGTGTGATACTACCATCGGCTTCTCAGTAATGCGCTTTCCTCCGATGGCCATCTGGTACAAAGTTCGAGCAACCTTGCCGTCTGCCTTTCGCTTGCCTGCGCTTAGGGACTCAAAAAACTTAGGGTGTGCTTTCTTCCAGTTATTGATTGTTTGTTCGGTAACTCCGAACTCATCTGCCATTTCTGCGTCGGTAGCACCCATTAAACACAGGTCATATGCTCTCTGAGGATGAATATCTTTGTTATATCGTGTCGGTCTTCCACCAGCCATACCACTAATCTACCACTGCATCCATAGCTTCTGCAACACTCCGAACGATTACATAGGTGTGGCCGAGGTTCTGGACTTGTTGCTGGAAGTCTTTTTGTGGCTGTGATTGTGTGCCGGTTGGAGTTTTGACTTCCATGAAAAGTATTTTAAATGGTAGGACCACTACCAAGTCAGCCACCCCCCTTTTCAATCCGAGCGTCTTGAAAAACATCATCCTCCGGGCTGATAGGCTGGCTTCATTCGGCACCGAGAAGAACACGAATCCCCCGGCCTGCAGTTGTTGAACTATTTCGGCTTGTATTTTGGATTCATCGTGGTTCATAATCTTGGCCATTGTCCGGTATTATATAACAACTTCTCAACGAGATTTTTGTTCTTTATTAAGAAACTGCGTACATTATCTTCCTTACGAATATCACCGTTCACCGACCAATGGAGAAAATCATCTGTAAAATTATCTCCGTGACAATAATCAATATGCCCTTTAAGTGTTGAGTGACCGGAAATACTGAATTTCCAAGCTCTTAATATTATTTGTATACCACATTCTAAAACTTCATATAATTCTTGTTTTGACAATTCTAATACTTCTTTTTGATTGTCGCTCATGATGTTTTATACCTTTTCCTCTTCAACCTTCGCCGCTCTTTCGCAGTGAGTTGATGGCTTCCTCGGCCCGGCTTGATTCTCCGTGTAATTACCAGCCGTGCCCCGCATTTCAGGCACACTGCCCGCCGTCCGTATTTGGCGTCGTATTCCACCGTTGCCGGGTCCGGTTCGTGGTCGCATTGCATGCGGTCGGTGATAGTTGGTGCCTGTTCGTTGGTGATATCAGTTTTTTCGCTCATAGTTCAATGCCTCTCATCAAAAAGATCATTGTTCATCCTGTCATCCTCAATTTTTTTCTGATGATTCTTGTACGCCTTTGATGCAACAGCGTATACCTGGCGGGCGATGTGGTCCGGGAGGTTTCCGTTATTCTGCGCCGGAGCGAAACCCATCATCCTCCGTGCCTCAGGTATCGACAGTAGTCCGTCCCTGACTGATAGCCGTAGTTGCTGTAGCTCCGTCGCCGTGAGCTTTGATGGTTGGTTACCGCCTGTAGCCGCCTTATACACTCCGGCTGGCACTTCTCCCATTCCTTCCCTGATGATTGCGAGAGTTTCTTCCTCCGTGTAGTTGGCGGGATGCGTTGATGTGCTGGACTGCATTTTGCTGTTGATGGACTGCATTTTGCCGCTCACCCTCTTAACCCATCTCTGCACTGTGGTAATATCTTTCGATACTGCTTCTGCAATTTCTTTCGTTGTCACTGCGTTCTCCGAAATAAAAAAGCCACTCTGACGGCGAGGGGTCACACACTGAGCCGGAGCCCAGTCCCTCACCACCGAAGTGGCTTGAACAAATCTAATTGCGGTGTGACTCGCAATCACTGAGAGAATCATACCCCTACCCCTCATAAAAATCAAGCTAAAGACCATACTTTTTATGTTTCTTCAATATCTCTAATACAATGTAACATTATACCCGAATGCTTTTACGTTCTACCCGAATAGCGGACGGACAACCGGACACCCTCTAGGGTGTGTGTCCGGTCTGTCCGTTTTTCCGCCATTTTTCACCCCTAACGGACAGAACGGACTGTCCGTTATCTGTCCGTTTGTCCGCTATGTAATTGTAGAGAAAATTGATCAATTGCAATATATCCATCTGCCTCACGCTCAATCATTTTTTCGTCAATAAGACGTTTCAGAAACACCGGCGCGCGGTTCGCCGACGGCTGGAGAGCCTTCGCGGCGGTTGATTGTGACATACCTTCGTGGGCAACAAGGAGAGATCGCCACGCCTTCCGGGTCACATATGGCGCCTCATTGAGCGTATCTTTCCCGGTGTGCTCCCACGCAAGTCGGAACGATTCTTGTGCAATTGAGAGCTCTGTATCTTCCTTCGCCTTCGGTTTTTCCGACTCAATAACGACGGCTGTTGTCTCTGGATTTCCGTCGTCATCCGTCCATCCGGGCACGTCGATACGTTTCAATTCCACGTACACCGGAGGCGGTTCTTCATCGTCCTTGCTTTTCGTGCACAGTATTTTCACCTTCCCGGATTTCTGAGTGATGGATACTTCGATATCAAGGGCTCCTTTCCAGGCGCTTGATCCACGTGCCCGTTGCTGTGCGTTCTCGGAGTTTCCGGTGTGGTGGACCAACAGAACGGAGCACCCGAATTCATTCATCAGCGCAGAACATGATGATAGCATTGCCCGGGTGTCCTGGGCCCGGTTTTCGTCACCAGCAAGAAACCGGTGTAAGGTGTCTATGATGATAAGCGCCGGTCTCGGATTCATTTCACGGATTGCATTTGCCGCCTGTGCGAGCCCGGCGGGAGTGTCCAGGTCGGTGCCTGATTTTGATATTGTGGCCGGAAGGTCTTTTGGTGAGATCCCGTGATACGCCAGCCATCCGGCAAATCGTTTTTTCAATCCCTTGTGACCTTCCCCGGCGAGGTAAGCGAATCCCGCTTGCGTGGTTGCGTGACCGATCCAGTCACGGCCTACCAGCATTGACAATGCCCAGTCCAGGACGACAAATGTCTTTCCTGATCCGCTCGGTCCATGAGCCATCATCAAGGCGTTTTGTTGCACCCATCGTTTGACAAGCCACTGTATAGGCGACGGATTTGATACAAACTCCTCCAGCGATACAAGCCAGCTATCGTCACGCTGTAGAATCTGAGTGGCGATATCTTCGCCACGGACGGCCATATCATTAAAGTCATCTCCGGTGTGAGCGGGGATGATAACCTGGGCCCCGCTCTTTGCAGCCGCCTGATATGCGTAGCTTTCGCCCTGTCCGCTTGCGTCGTTGTCGGCTGCTATCACAAAAGAGACCATCGGAAAACGCGTCCGGTATATTTCGACGACATTGGGAATCTGGGCCGCTGAAAAACACGTAACCACCATCTCATGGGTTGCCTCGGCGATGGATGCTGCGGTTGCGAAGCCCTCGGCAAAGATGATTCTGTCCGGCGACTCGATTGCATTCAGCTCGAAAAACGCGCCCCGGACCATGCCCCCGGAGTGATACATCTTGTCACCGTTGCTGTCGATGTACTGGACGGATGATAGCTTTCCTCCGGCAAACATCGGGACGATCAAGCGCCCATCACCGGTGATTCTGATTCCGTGCGGCTGGATCTGTTTGCGTTTCAGGTAGGGGTGGTCTTCTGAGGCAAGACCGGCATTGTCCCAGATATACGCGACTGTTTCGGCTGCTCTCTCCGCCTTCTGTTGTCTCTGTTCTTCCCGTGCTTTGCGTGCCCGGTCAAGATTATTCTTGAGGGCGATTTCTTCTTCCAAGGAGAGCGGTTTAGATCGTTGCGCCCGCCAGGTTGTCGCCTCTCCTGATCGCCAGTCACCGAAAGCGCCTGCCGGAAAACCATCGGAGTAGATAACATACCATCCGGCGTCCCGGGACGAGCCAAGCGGGAACCGGTGTATCTCACCATCCATAAGTAGTTCCCCGGGAGGCTCGATCCCCTCCGATAGCATTGCATTCCTAACTTGAACCGGAGCGGGAGTTTTCTCCGGTGGCTGGTAGATAAATGGTTTTTCAAACGGATTGTTCACTTTTCAATTCCTCCACTGCATCGACGATCTTAGCGTAGGTATTCAGTGTAGGAGATAAGTTACCTTTTAACCACCGGTAAAGTGTCTGATGATGCACGCCGGATTGTTCCGACACCTTCCGTACGCCGATCTTTCGGACTTCCATTTTCGTATCGTGTTCGTTTTTCATTGTTACCCCTTATTCAAAATAATCTATTGACACTATCCGCTAACAATACTACTATGTCAATACGCACCCGGGGCGGGATAATCCGGGACAAAAACACAGGAGGTAGCAAGATGGCTATCAAGTTGAGGAGCACGCGGGAAGTGCACGCCAATGGCGTAAAGGCTCTGGTATACGGAGCGTCTGGTGTCGGTAAGACGACGCTTATCAAGACTTTGCCCGATCCGATTATCATATCGGCTGAGGGTGGTTTATTGTCGCTGTCTGATATGGACATCCCGTTTATCGAGGTCGCTACGATGGAGGATCTCAGGGAGGCGTTTGCGTACGTCAGGGATTCCGAGCACGCGAGCGTCGCGCTGGATTCAATCTCCGAAATCGGGGATGTTGTACTGCATGCCGAGAAGGCAACGGCCAAAGATCCCCGGCAGGCATATGGAGCTTTGCAGGATGTCATGGGTGAGATGATCCGGGCATTTCGGGACATCGAGGGAAAGCACGTACTTTTTACCGCCAAGATCGAGAAGACCCAGGACGAACAAGGCCGGGTATTGTACGGGCCATCCATGCCGGGAAACAAACTCCCTCAGGCTTTGCCTTTTTTCTTCGATATCGTTCTTGCCCTCCGGGCGGAAAGAGATCAGGAAGGGGTAACACAGCGGGCACTGATGACCGACACCGATGGATTGTGGACGGCCAAAGCCCGGACGACCGACGCCACGCGGCTGTTACCGTATGAGGCCCCGGACATGGGAGCGATTATCGGGAAGCTGCAGGGAGGTAAGGAATGACCATCGCCATAATCACATCCCTCTATCAAGAGTGGATAAATGCAAAATCAACCGAAAATGATGCACGAAAGCGCCGTACGGAGATCGAGCGGCAGATTGTAGCGGCGCACGGATTCGACGAAACCAAGGAGGGGACCACTACAAAGGAGGACAACGGATACAAGATAAAAATTACCGGACGGATTACGCGCAAGGTAGACGCCGACAAAGCGCGTGAGATAGCAATTGAGAAGGGCCTTGACGATCAACTTTCCCGGCTGTTCAGATGGAAAGCCGAGATCGACGCCAAGGCGTGGAAATCTACGGACCCGGCTCTAACCGGTCCGTTTGTAGCCGCAATCGAGAGTAAGCCCGGCAAGCCGGCGGTTACTATAACTAAAATCGAACAGGAGTAAACACATGGGATTTTTTGACCAAGGCGGACAGCAGTATGACCCGAACATGCCAACGACTACCCCGGATTCTATACCTGCGGGAGATTATGAGGCCGACATCAAAGAGGTGGAACTGAAACCGACCAAAGACGGACGGGGAGAGTATGTCAAACTCCGACATGATATCATCGGTCCGTCACATCAAGGGCGGGTAATCTTTGCCAACATCAATATCAGCAATCCGAGCCAGGCAGCAGAAAGCATTGGTAGGCAGCAACTCAACGAGTTGCAGGGTGCCACCGGAGTCTACGCGCTCCGTGCTCCGCAGGACTTACAACAGTTTGCTGGACGCAGGGTAATCATTAAAGTATCTCGGAAAGAGGACAAAGAGTATGGCGACTCTCAGGGGTACAAGAATGAAATCAAAGGATGGAAGGCGATGGCCGGAAGTCAGATGCCTCAAACCTCACCGTCTCAGACAGTACCTACTCAGTCGGCTCCGCAGCAGCAGAGTCAGTTACCGGGTGTTGGTACTTCTCAGCCGGGGAATAATCCTCCGTGGTAAAAGAGGAATAACATGGTAAACGAACTCGGCCAGCACACAACGCGGGCTGCTATAGACCGATACCATGAGTCACAACCGAGGCGGCGTAGCCGCCGTCTCGGGATGTCGACTATCGGCGAAAGCTGTAGCCGTCGCATCTGGTATCATTTCCGATGGGCAAAACAGGAAAGCTTTTCCGGGCGCATGCTCCGGCTGTTTCGCCGGGGAAGCCGGGAGGAAGAAACGGTCGTCCAGGATCTACGGGATATTGGGTGTGTACTCACTCATACCGGGAGCGACCAACTCGAATTGAAGATAGGTCCGCACGTTGTAGGCTACCCTGACGGTGTGATCGAATCTGGATTGCCCGAGGCACCGGAGACACGGCACCTATTGGAGATCAAGACGCACAACACAAAGAGTTTTGCCAAGCTCCAGAAAGAGGGTATCCCTCACAGACACATGGCACAGATGCAGGGCTGTATGGGAGCGGCAAAGATCGACCGTTGTCTATATGTCGGCGTCTGCAAGGATGACGACTCACTACATATCGAGCGTGTCTATTTTGACCAGGAGATGGCTGGAAAGATTAAAGCCAGGGCCGACATGATCGTGTCCGCCCCGGAAGCGCCGCTCAGGATAAAAGACGATCCGAGTTGGTACGAGTGTAAGTTTTGCCCGTTTGCCTCGATCTGCTACAAAGAGGAGGCAGCCGAAAAGAATTGCCGAACGTGCGCACACTCTACGCCGGTGGATGACGGCTGGATGTGTGAGCGATGGGGGAAGCTGATACCGGATCATATCATTGAGGAGGGGTGTCAGGCGTATGTACCGCACCCCGATATGCACCCGGGAGAGATAATCGAGGCGGATGGATGGACGGCAACGTATGAATGGAAGGGGAGAGAGGTGAAGTATGGAGTATAGGGAGTTGCTATGACCCTCCGCCCCTACCAACAAACCACCTTGGATGCACTGTATGACTGGCTCCGCTCAAACTCCGGTGATCCGTGCATCGTGGCGCCGACTGGAAGTGGTAAATCAGTCATCATTGCATCCTTTGTTGAGTCGGCTATCAAAAACTACCCGGAAACCCGGGTAGTGGTTATCTCTCATGTCAAGGAGTTGGTAGCGCAGGACTTTCGGCAGTTGCTACAGATATGGCCAAATGCCCCGGCTGGAGTGTATTCGGCCGGCCTGAAAAGCCGTGAGGTTTCCCGAATCACTTTTGCAGGTATCCAGTCGGTGAGAAAGAAACCGGAGATCCTGGGTCATATCAATCTTTGTATCGTTGATGAGGCGCACACGATCAGTCACAAAGATGAGGGTGGATACCGGGAGTTGATAAAATCACTCCGGGAGATCAATCCCGGCATGCGTGTCATCGGCCTGACCGCTACTCCGTGGAGACTCGGCCATGGCAGAATCGACGAGGGTGAAGCTCTGTTTGACGATCTGATAGAGCCGGTGTCGATCCGTGAATTGGTATACGGTGGATACCTTGCCCCCCTTGTCAGCCGAGCCACTCATGAGAGGTATACCACTGATGGGATAAAAAAACGAGGCGGAGAGTACATCGAAAAGGAGCTGCAAGAGCGGGTAGATACTGCCGACCAAAACGCAGCAGTCGCCCGGGAGATCGTAGAGATTGCCGGAGACCGGAGAGCCTGGTTGCTCTTTTGCACCGGTGTCGATCATGCCTATCATATGCGAGATCAACTCCGGGAGCTTGGAATTACCGCAGAGACGATCACCGGAAAGACGCCAGACGGAGAGCGGGACGATTTACTTGTGAGGTATAAGGCCGGAGAGATCAGGGCGATAACAAACGCCAATGTTCTTACAACTGGCTTTGACTATCCCGATATAGACCTGATAGCACTACTCCGTCCTACTATGTCACCTGGATTGTACATGCAGATGGTCGGACGTGGTTTTCGGATTAAGTCACATACCGATCATTGTTTGGTTCTGGATTTTGCCGGAGTGATTGCGCAACATGGACCGATTACCGCCGTGGAACCGCCGAGTAAGGCCGGAGAGGGAGACGGAATTCCTCCGGGGAAAGAGTGCCCGGAATGCCATTGGATCGTTCCGGCGTCGGTCAAAAATTGTATCAATCCAGATTGCCTGTATGAGTTTCCCGAGCCGGAACCGGAGTCGATGATGTTGCGGAATGATGATATCATGGGCGATGAACCGCCAGAGATTGAAGTGTGGTCATGGCGATGGGAGGAAAAGGAGAGCAAGGCAGGTAACCCGATGATAGTCGTGTCCTACTACGGCGACATCGGAAGTCAGCCGCTCAGGGAGTACCTGTTGATATGGGCGGAAAACTTCGCCGGTCAGAAAGGACGGCAGGCGCTGAATGAGATATGTAATGGAGCCGGTATCGACTGGACCAGATACCGTGACATAGCTGATTTTATGGAGGATATCCGTAATGCCGATCCACCCCGTAAGGTAATATGGACCCGGGACGGCAAGTATAAGCGGGTAATCGGTCGTGAGTGGGCTTCTGTGTAGTAGTTTTTATTTGAAATAATGCCGTATTTCGCAAACTTTTTTGCTGATAGTGGTTGCAAAGTGTGCTAAGTGTGGTATAATTAGTACATGATCAAGAACGGAGGAAACGTTATGACAATGGAAAGCGCAAAAGAAAGCATTGGTAATGCGTGGGAAGATTGGATGTCGGCAATGTATCGCACCGAAGTAGCTACCCTGCCAGCAATCGGAACCGTAGTAACAATCGGCGTGCCGGAAAACAAAGCTGTTTTGACCCGCGTATATCGCCTGAGCAACGGAAGCGGGCTTGGAGTTGAGTTTGACCAAAATGGAACGAAGGCAAGCATGACAGCAAGCAAAATTGTGAAGGCTATTAAAGACGGCGTTATTACTTGGTAACTACCGCCCTGATGAGCCCGGGTGGCACCCGGGCGAACCAACTATTGGGAAATGCCTAATAGTTGGTCGGCGGAAGCCAAACATTTTTTGGAGGTAGAGAGATGACGACGATTAAACTAAGAACCACCGATAAAAGCGACGGGATGTTTCAATTGCAACCGCGTGACCTTCCCGCCGGAATGAACGCCGACGGGACCGAGGCGACGTATGTAATTAGCAATGTGCCGGGCAACACGACAACCGCGCAGACCATCAACCGCGCAAACAAAGCTGTGTTTATCGGGTGCTACAAAGCTGATTACGACCAGCTTAAGCCGGGAGCAATCATCCGTGAACGTCATCAAAATTGAGTGTATCGGCGACGGGACACCCCGCCGCCGTGATTTCGGCGTGTGGGAGTTAACGGGGCTTTCATCTACCCGTGGGCCGTTTATCAAGCAACCAGTACCGGCGCAAAAAGACTACGCCGAGTCAAACGGCATTGGTTCCCGTGGCGTATATGCGTATTATCTTTGTAAAGACGGGCCGGTTTATGAGGTTAAAAAGCCGATATCGTGGAGCCGTACCGATCAATATTATGTGCAATTTTATCAAGGAAACAAATTTCGCCTTGAAATATCGGAGGTATTCAAGTGTCTGGCAAACACCCCCTCGGTAAAAGTGTCTTAATCGCCGCCCGTGAGCGCATAGCATACACGTTCGACAATTTTGAGCGGGTATACATATCATTCTCCGGCGGCAAAGACTCCGGCGTAATGATGCACCTCGTCATGGATGAAGCTGTCAAGCGTGGGCGTACTGTTGGTGTGTTGTTCGTGGATTTGGAAGGACAATACAGGCTGACAATCGACTACATCCACGAAATGATAGAACTGTATCGTGACAACATTGACCTATATTGGGTCTGCCTGCCGATTGCGCTACGAAATGCCGTGTCGGTCTATGAACCAAAGTGGCAATGTTGGGAGCCGGGGAAAGACTGGATACGCCAACCACCAAAAGAGGCCATAACCGACGAATCGTATTTCCCGTTTTTTCGGCGCGGCATGGAGTTTGAAGAGTTTGTGCCGCAATTTGGTAAATGGTACTCCGGCGATAAATTGACCGCTTGTATGGTCGGTATACGCGCCGATGAATCATTAAACAGGTATCGGACGATCAAAGGCAAGAAGTCAAAATATCTTGATAAGCAATGGACTACATGGACGGGCGGCACAGTGTACAACGTCTATCCCGTGTACGACTGGCGGACCGCCGACGTGTGGCGTTACTACGGGAAAGCAATAAAGCCATATAACCGACTTTACGATCTCATGCATAAAGCAGGGCTATCGATACACCAACAAAGGATATGCCAGCCATATGGAGACGACCAGCGGAAAGGGCTTTGGTTATTCCATGTAATCGAGCCGGAAACTTGGTCAAAGATCGTTGCACGAGTGAACGGGGCGAATAGCGGCGCGGAGTTTGTGCAGTACAGCGGCAACGGCTCCGGTCAGATCAAGATAACAAAACCGGAGGGGCACACGTGGGAATCATTTGCAAAAATGCTTTTGTCAAGTCTGCCGGAAAAAACGCGAGAACATTTTGAAAGCAAAATAGCGGTATTTATACAATGGTGGGTAGACAGGGGGTACCCTCATGGAATCCCGGACGAAGCGGACCCAAACGAGGAATCCGCGAAACGTGCACCATCATGGAGGCGAGTATGCAAAATGCTACTGAGAAACGATTATTGGGCGAAGGGGCTGAGCTTTTCCCAGACGAAAGCGCAAAGCTACGAACGATACAAAAAAGTCCAGCGAAAACGGAGGGAAACATGGAAGGCGTACCGCCTGCTTGGACAAAAAACCACCCGGTAAGCAATGTGCAATGGGTATCGGCTGAACTCGTCTATGCCAACGACTACAACCCGAATAAGGTTGCGCCGCCGGAAATGAAGTTGCTACGTCGGTCAATCGAGGCCAACGGATACACACAGCCAATCGTAGTATGGCGCACTGAATACGGCTTAGAAGTCGTAGACGGTTTCCACCGGAACATTGTCGGGAAAGAACTTGGCTTCACACACTTACCGGTAGTGATAATCAACGAAGATTCTACCGAGCGAGGGGATCGGATAGCCGCAACGATCCGCCATAATCGCGCCCGGGGAAAGCACCAGATCAGCGCCATGAGTGACATTGTTGTCGAGCTATCGCGGCGCAATTGGAGCGATAAGAAAATCGGTAAAGAACTTGGAATGGACCCCGACGAAGTGTTACGGTTGAAGCAAATCACCGGACTTGCGGAGCTGTTTGCAGACGAGGAGTTTTCGGAGGCGTGGGAATGACCTACACCACTACCGCAGCCGCCCGGCTTCTCGGAGTCGCGCGACGAACAATCATCAAGCACGCTGCACGAATCGGACTGCCGAAACATGGACAGGCGTACCTGATAGACGCCGCCGGTCTGGAAGAACTCCGGCGGTCGATATCCGAGGCGAGGACAGGGAGGCCGAAACATGCCCCTCTGTAGCACATGCGCGAATAATGCGCTCGGATACTGTCCGGTATATGCACGATTGATACCGACGGACAAAGAGAACATTGAGCACGACTGCCCAAGCTGGAGAATGAATCGAATTATTGATCCAGTTGAGATCGTATCAGGTCTTATCGGAACACATCCCGAACATGCCGAACAGTGGTGGTGTGTACGGGATATGATAGAAGGGGAACTATCACCACCGGCGGGAAGGAGGATCGCGGCAATCCACGTACTGTGGACGGCGCCATACCTGGACCTACAAACCAGAACGGCTATCTCGAAAGCTTTTATACCATTCTAAGGTTGTGATATTCAGGTATGTGCCTTATAATAAGGTTGTCTTCTCTCATAAAGCCTCCTTGTTTCCTTTCTTCCCGGCCCTGCCGTACCTCCTTGCGGCAGGGTTTTTTATCGTTGACACAATCACCAGATACCCCTATCGTTATAATCATGTATGGTTCACACCGTCGAAAGATTACTATAAGGGGCGCGCAATGGCCGACGATTACAACCGACGTGAGACAGACCGACTCTACGGACAAAACAAAGATCAATATCAAAAAATACACGACAACT
This sequence comes from Advenella sp., assembly GCA_041656315.1. GTDB lineage: Bacteria > Pseudomonadota > Gammaproteobacteria > Burkholderiales > Burkholderiaceae_B > Advenella. The sequence goes on along the minus strand of JBBADT010000037.1, from coordinate 782 downwards.
CCCAGGCCATCGCGGCGTTGCGCAGTGAGCTGGAGGGTATCAAAGTGGATTTAATCGGAGTTACAGGACAGAACGGGTTACGCGGGGAATTTCGGACCTACAAGATCGAGTCAGAAAAGCGGGATACCGCCGTCCTCAAGGCGCTGGAAGAAATGAAGCACAAACAGGAAAACAACCTGAAATGGACCGTCGGTCTGTTGGTCGGTGTTCCCGGCGTCGTTGCCGCTATTATGCGGTTTTCCGGGGGGTGATATGCCACAAATAACCCGCCTACACCTGACGCCGAACAAATATAGCAGACCTCGACGCCGATTAAAACGTACCAGGGCGATTGTATTGCACATGAGGGGGAATAGATGATTGACCGACCATTAGAAACCAAAACCTTTTGGATGATTGTACAAGAACTACCCGCCCGATTCGCGGCGCTCATATCGAAAATTATCGGCGTCAAAGGGCTTATTTTCGCGGTCGCGTCGTGGTTGGCGTGGACCGGTAAAATCGAGTCATGGGCGTGGGTAGTCATTGCCCTGTTCTTTGTTGTGGGACGTGAGATTTTCAAATACATGAAGGACATCCGGTAATGGGAAACATCCTGCACGACGCGGACAAAGCAACGGCGCGTGATCGTAACGCGGTCTACGGCCACCCGGCGGACGACTTTGCGCGGACGGCGGCAATTGCCAACGCCATGGGATTCACCCGCAACGGCGAGCCGATCACCGCCGAGGACATACCTATCTTTCAAATCGCGGTGAAGATGTCCAGGTTATCGAATACCC
>JBBADT010000036.1:0-29860 GCA_041656315.1 Advenella sp. | reverse complement strand
AAGTGACCTGTGCCAGCTGTAGATTCAAGTTTGATTTTCTCGCGAATACCTTTTGCCATTTTAAGCTCCTGGGAATAAATTCAGAAAATATTTAAGCACCCAAGGCTTAAACAGATTGACCGTTGGCGCGCATTTCAGCCAAAACAGCATCGATGCCTTTTTTGTCAATGGTGCGCAGTGCATTTGTGGATACGCGCAGGCGAACCCAACGGTTTTCGCTTTCAACCCAGAAACGGCGAGACTGCAGGTTAGGCAGGAAACGACGTTTGGTTTTGTTGTTAGCGTGAGAAACATTATTACCGGTAATGGGGCGCTTGCCGGTTACTTGGCATACTTTAGCCATGATTAACACCTCGTTAAGTTATAGGCCGGATTTTTGGCTCGGGCCAGCCTTCTGAAAAATATTTCAGGCAAATATGACTGACTGATTATTAATTAATCAGTGACAGGTTTTGCCGCTTTATGTGTTTTTACTGCTTTGCGTGGCTTTGTGTTTTACCACTTCCCGCTTCTTTTTTGTAAAGGCATTTATTGATGCGTTTTAATGCACGGTTTCAATAAACGCCCTTAACAATCAGCTAAGCCATCAATTTTAATATGAAAATCATGTTGTTAGCAAGTTATTATGTATTTCCATGATAAATAAAGGGAAATGTGTGGTTTTTAGTTCGGGTTTGCCTTTTCGGTGGCAGATGAGGGGCTGGCGATTATGTGCGTTTCTCATGATTTTCAGGCCCGGCCAATATGTCTGCCACAAATAAATGAAATTCCGATGCACACACACAGGCAGGTAAACAAGGGCAGGGCGGTGCCGGTTTGCCAATGGCTGACCAGGCTGCTGGCTAGCGTGCCAAACAGAAACTGCATGCAACCCATCAGGGCCGAGGCTACACCCAATCGGGCTCCCTGTTCTTTCAGGGCCAGCGCTGTTGAGTTGGGGTTGATAAGGCCCAGGCAAGCGCTAAGGCTAAACATGCAGATCATGAACAAAGGCAGGTTGATAAGATGGGTAAGGGTAAGCAGCAAACCGGTTACGCTGCTGATCAGGCCCAGTAGCAGCGCTGTTTTAAGAACCTTGATTGAAGCGTGTTTACGCAGCATGCGGACACTTATTTGGGAGCCCAGGATTAAGCCGGCGGCATTCAGGCCGAAAAAGAAGCCGAAATTTTCCGGGGCAATACCAAACTGCGTAATGAAAATGGTGGGCGAGGAAGCAATAAAGGCAAACAGGCCAGCCATGCCCAAACCGCCGGAAAGGGCAAAAGCCATGAAGTTACGGTGGCACAGCAGGCCAAAATAGTTGCTGCTGATGGTTTTTGCGCTAAGTTTGACGGCATTTTCGGGGGGCAGTGATTCTTGCAGTTTCAATACACATAGCGCAATTAACAGAAGAGCCACGACCAGCATGATGGCGAACAGGCCGCGCCAACCGACGATGGGCCCCAGGAAACTGCCGGCAACCGGTGCCAGGACAGGGGCCAGGCCCATGATCAGCATTAACAGGGACAGGGCATGTGCCGCATCCTGGGTATTGTAGTGATCCCTGATGACGGCTCTGGGAATGACAATGCAAGACGCGGCACCAAAAGCCTGCAGGGTGCGTGCGACCAGGAGCATTTCAAAGGAAGTGGAAAGTGCGCAGCTGATGGTGGCCAGCAAGTACAGGCTGAGTCCGAAAAGCAGGGGTTTTTTTCGACCGTAGCGATCGGTGATGGGGCCGATGAATAACTGTGCCAGGGACAGGCCCATCAGATAGGATGAAACGGTGAGCTCAATCTGGTGTGGGGGTACTTGCAGGTCCTGGGCAATGGCCGGGAATGTGGGCAGGTACATATCGATGGTGATGGGCCCCAGGGCAGTAATCAAGGCCATCAGGAGTAGCCAGAACGGAATTTTATTACCAAAATTTTCTTTTTTCATCGATCACTTTCCAATACCAGACATGTAAAAAAAACGCGCAGATCAGCAGACTCAAACTGCACATGATCCATAAACTGGAGACGCCCACCGGTGCACCCGGCGTGAGCAGATTATTCAGGGGTTGCAAAAAACCGGTTCCGTTGCCAAAACCAAAATACCAGCCACCCGCCAGTCCCAGTCCCAGCAATAAAACGGTTTGCAAAATGAAGGGAATGGTGGCAATTTTATAGGCGCGAAGGATATAGGAGATCATGCATTGCGTGGTATCGGCAAAATGCAGCAGTGGCATAATGGTTAGCAGGGCGCCTGCGATGACGGCAACCTGGGCATCGGAGGTATAGGCCTGGATAATAAGCGGTTTGCCCATTAAAACGATGGCAATGCTGATTCCAGCACCGATCAGGCTGAGAAACAGTCCGCTTTTGGCGATCTGGTGGGCAAATCGGAAGTTTCGGCTGCCGACTGCGCTGGCTGCCAGGGCTGAGGTGGCGATGCCCAGTGACAGGGGCATCATATACAGAATGGAAGCCAGGTTTGATAATACCTGGTGTCCACCCGATACAAAGGTGCCTTCCTGGGCCGCGAGCAGGGCCATAAAGGTAAATGCGCTTACTTCCACCAGATAGGAGCCACCCATGGGGATCCCCAGTTTTAGGATTTCAGCCAGATATTTGCGCTGGGGGCGGCCTAGGGTCAGATTGAACTGGCGGTAAAAGGGGGTGTGAAAAAGGATCCACAGGCCGGCGAAGAACATGAGCCATGAAACAATGGCGGTGGACGTGCTGGCGCCAGCGCTGCCCAGGGCGGGCAGGCCAAACTGGCCAAAAATAAGCAACCAGTTCAGCAGGGCTTTTAAAACAATACTGAACAGATTGATTTGCATGACCAGTTTGGGTTTCTGGACTGCCGTGCATAAAGCGTAAACTGCCCGGAACATCAGGGATGCCGGCAAGGCAATAAAAATAATGCGCAGGTAAATGGCCACCTCATGGCGTACCTTGTCGGGTACGTCTCCGGACATCGATAGCCAGATTTCAGGGAACAGCAGAACCAGTCCACCCAATAAGGAAAGCGTGCAAGACAGCCACAGGCCCTGGCCCCAGAAGCGGCCAATTTCTTCTTTTTTATTTGCCCCCAGCAATTGGGCGCAGATGGGGATCAGTGCATGCACCACACCCATCAGTCCGATATTGACAGTCAGGAAAATGGAAGTGGCCAGTGCCATGGCCTGCAAAGAGTCGGGGCTGTAGTGTCCCAGCATCATGCTGTCCAGCACGGCAAAAGCGATACCTGCCCATTGGCTGATCAGGATTGGCCAGGCCTGTTTCAGGATATGCTTAAGACATCCAGAAAAAGAAAGTCCGATTTTGCTGTCAATTGGCATGAAAATTATTTGTCCAGATGCAAAAGCAGGAAAATTTCATGGCGCTCGGATTTGCGCGAACCTTGCCAAAGGATGCGGGCGTTGTCAGCATAAGGTAAGGTCCGTTCTTTCAGATGTTGCCGGGTGGTTTGCAGCAAAACCAGTTTGCAGGTTGTGTCGTAGGTAAAGGTAATGTTTTCAAACACCCGCAAGGCAGCGCGCTGCCCCATGCCAAGGCCTTGTTCGCGAACACATTCACCTGGTTTTACGTGGGTTTCAAGGGCCTGTTCCAGCTCTTGGGAAACCTGTTTGTAGCTGCGATTGTAGTTAATCGAAGGGAGCCATAGCAGGGCCAGCAAAATCCATGTGCAGGTCAGGCCGGCAGCAGACAGGATCAGACCTCGCCATAAAGCCTGTGGATTGATACGCAAGCGCCATGACACCATCGAATACCAGAGAATACTTACGACAATGGCGGCCAATAGCGCCAGTGGTGAAATGCGGGGTTCATAGCCGGTTAACAGGCGGGTAATGTTGTGGTTGATTTGTTGGGGCCAGCCAAAATGCAGGGCAATCCATCCAAGCCAGACGGTAATCATGGACAGGGAAAGGATCATGATGGAGAACCAGTCTTGGGTATTGATAATATTGCGGCGCAGGGTGGGAATGGACATGGCAGCCAAAACCGCAAAGGGAACGGTGAGCATGGCATATTCCGGTTCAAAAGCGTCCTTTACCAGGGCGATAGTGAGAAAACTGCCTAGCGCCATGGTGCCTGGTATGAAAATATGGGGGGCTCGAAGCCATTTGCGCCAATTCCACAGCGCGATCAGGGCAAATGGCCAGGTTGGCCAGGTAAACCAAAGCAGGTCCCTGAGTGACTTGAGGAAGAGTTGGGGGTTGCTGAAGCCAAATGATGAGTAATTCCAGTGGAGCCAGCTGGATGTCCAGTAAGGGTTAGTGGCTTGTGCGGGAATGAACCAGGCCAAAAAGCAGCCAGCGCCCAGGAAAAGGGTAATCAGGAAGGTCAGTTTGTCGTGACTTGTGAATACCCTGGAAACCAGCGCGCAGGCAACCATAAATAGAATGGGGGTGGCGCCAATAAAACCGTGGGTAAGCAGGGAGCCTGCCAGGGCCAGGCCAAGAATAATGCTGCCCTGGACAGGGTGGTCCAGCATTCTGGCCAGACCATAAAACGCAATTGAAAACAAGGCCAGCAGCAGCGGAAAAGAGGAGGTTTCGTGAATGGGAATAATAATGCCAATGGTTGCAAGGATGAACAAAAAAGCAACATCGGCAAGCATGCGTCCATAATCGCGCGGGTGTGGTTCACCGCCAAAGGGCAGGGGGAGGGGCTGGCACTCGGGACGACGGGCCAGCAAGTAGGTACCATGCCATACCCCCCACAATAGCAGGAAGAAATACAGGATGGTGGGCAGGCGGGCAGCAGTGATCTGGGCAGTTAAAGGATCAGTGAACACGCCAAATAAGGGGCTGAAGAGGCCAATGGAAAGGGCGCCCATCCAGGTGGTGAGCGGTCCTTCCTGGGCAAAGGCAAAATTGCCGATCTGGGGCAATAACCAAGCCGATTCGCGATAGGCATCCATCATGGTGGCCATACCAGTCAGGTCATTGGTTTTCCAGGGATCACGAAAAAAAAGTCCGGCAAAAATATACAATACTCCCACGATGAGCAGGGCGATTCGGGGAAGTTTGCGTGTGGCTGGTTCGGTCAGGCGGGCAGGGGTGGTTTGTTGGTATGAGGACACGGAATGCAGAATATTAGTAGTGTTGGATTTAGCAATCGGATTGAGGCCTATTAAACCATAAAAAAAGCAGCCTTCTATAAAGGCTGCTTTTTTTGAAGAAAATCTGCTTGGGCAAATAAATTTGCCGTGATTATCAAGAAGATTTTTTCAATGTACCTGCTGTACGGGCAAAACGGGCACGGAATTTTTCAACGCGGCCGGTTTCAACAATACGTGTTTGTGCGCCTGTATAGAATGGGTGAGATTCTGATGTAACGTCACATTTGAACAATGGGTATGTTTTGCCATCAAGTTCAATAGTTTCACGAGTGTTAACAGTTGAACGTGTGATGAATTTAGAACCGGTTTGCAAGTCGACAAAAACGACTTCGCGGTAGTCTGGGTGAATACCTTCTTTCATGGGGTTTCCTTGGTTAAACGGGTCGCCAGCTCTCAGGGGTGATGAAAAATCGGGCTAATCGCCGGTAAACAACAGTCTTTATACATAAGGCAAGACCGTTTGAAAAGCGGCAATTAAACTGAAAGCAACGTATCCAAAAAATCAGGAGCAAATTTTACCACAGTTTTCTTGATTACCCGCTTTTTTGCCCAATCCAGGCAAGTTGCTGCCCGGTCATGGGGCGTAATCAAGTAGTGAATTTGCAACAGTCAGGGGTCAGGAAGAGTGGATGGACAGGCCGGGCAAGTCTACCACTACACGCATCGAGTCAAGCGCCAGGGCGAAATGGCGGGCCAACTCTTCAGCCTGTTCTTCGTTGTCGCTTAACCATTCGTGGCCAAGGGCATCGGTAATGGCCAGAATGCGATCCAGCAAAAGTACCTTGCCACTGGGTCTTAAGGGTTCGCAACCCAGTTCTTCCCATTTGTTGGCAATCCATTCACGGGATTTTTCCATGTTCTCGGGGCCGTGCTCAATACTGGTATTGATTTCCAGAGATTCTTTTGGGCTAAAAATAAAGGTCACATCACAGCGCATATTGATCTCTCACGATTTATGTCAGTTAAAAATAAATGATTAACCATAGTCACTATATATGAGTTTAACCGTCATGTGAATGACAATTAGTCCGTTAATGATTGTGATGAATGGGTCATGAGCGGTTTTTAGGCAGCATAAATTTAAAGGTGGCCTTTTTCTGCCAGGGAAATGGCTTTTTCTGCTGCCACGATCAGGTGGTCCAGCAGCTTGATATCCACCAGCTGAAGCGCTTTTTGAATGTGCTTGGTCAGGGAAATGTCGGCCATGCTGGGTTCCGGAACGCCTGAGGGGTGGTTGTGGGCAATAATAACCGCCGCCGCATGGTGCTTCAGGGATGACTTGACCAGTTCCCTGGGGTATACCGAAGCCTGGGAAAGGGTGCCTTGTGATATTTCTTCGCTGCAAATAAGGCGGTAGCGGGTGTCCAGGTAAATGGCCATGCAGTGCTCAACCTGAAGGTGGGCGAGCTTGCTGCTGCAATAGGCCTTGACCTTGTGGGGGTGATCCAGGGCGTTGCGCGATTGCAGTTCTTCTTCAAGGGAACGTTTGGCCAGCTCATGAATGGCTAGCAGTTGGCAGGTTTTGGCATTGCCCATGCCTTTTACCCGCTGTAGCAGGGCAATATCCGCGGCCAGCAGGTTGCGCAGTCCGCCAAATTCGTTTAGCAGCCTGGCGCCAAAATTAACCGCATCGCAGCCGCTGGTGCCGGTTCGCAGCACAATGGCCAGTAGTTCTGGCGTGGTTAACACTTCGGGGCCATGACTGATCAGGCGCTCTCTTGGGCGTTCCTGGTCGGAAATAAAGCGGTAAGTTGACATAACAGTTAAAATGGTAATTTTCAGACACCATTAAGGTGACAGATTTTGATCGGGAAGTCAGAGAAAGTGAATCATATTGTCCATGCCAATTCTTATTTAACCCTGCATTACCGTATTACCCTGGCTTCTGGTCCGGGGGCGGGTTCTGTATTTATGGATACCTTTACCGGTAACCCTGCCACGCTTCTGATGGGGTCCAATCAGTGGTTGCCCGCCATGGAAGAGCCCTTGTTGGGCAAACAAGAGGGTGATGAATTCAGCTTTACCCTTACGGCTGCACAGGCTTATGGAGAAAGAAACCCCGAGCTTTTGCAGAGGGTTACCAAAGCCTTGCTGGCTGAACATGCGGGTGAAAACGCCACTTTCGAAAGTGGTGACATGGTTGAATTCACGGCGCCCAATGGGGGGCGTTACTCAGGTATTTTCAAGGAGTGGGGCGATACCTGGGCGCTGTTCGATTTCAATCATCCCCTGGCAGGCATTGACTTGAAAGTGGATGTGTCCTTGTTGGGAGTCATGTAATGACAGCAGGAATGGAAATTCTTCTGGCTGACCCCAGGGGGTTTTGTGCCGGTGTTGATCGGGCCATTGATATTGTGGTGCGTGCCCTTGAGTTGCACGGTGCTCCCATCTATGTCAGGCATGAAATCGTGCATAACCGTTTTGTGGTGGAAAGCCTGCGCAAGCAGGGCGCCATTTTCATTGACGAACTGGATGAAGCGCCTGCTGGCGCAATTGTCGTGTTTTCGGCACATGGGGTCTCCAAGGCAGTGCGCCAGGAAGCCCAGGACCGTGGCTTGAAGGTATTTGATGCGACTTGTCCACTGGTAACGAAGGTGCATGTTGAAGTCAGTAAAATGCATGCCGAAGGCCGGGAAATCATCATGATCGGGCACAAGGGTCACCCTGAAGTCGAAGGTACATTGGGGCAAGCCAAGGGACATATGTATTTGGTGGAAACACCCGAGGACGTAGAAAGCCTGGTGGTGGAAAATCCCGATAACCTGGCTTTTGTTACCCAGACCACCCTGTCTGTGGATGATGCTGCTGTGGTTGCCGATGCCTTGCGCAAGCGTTTCCCCAATATTGTGGCCCCCAAGAAAGCGGATATTTGCTATGCGACGCAAAACCGTCAGGATGCCGTTAAAATCATTGCCCCAGAGTGCGATGTGTTTTTTGTGGTGGGCAGTGTAAACAGTTCAAACTCAAACCGCCTCAGGGAAGTGGCCGAGCGTTTGTCTTGCCCTGCTTACCTGATTGACGGCGCCGAGGCAATCCAGCCGGAATGGCTGGACAATGCGCGGCATATCGGTATTACGGCAGGAGCCTCTGCGCCCGAAGTGCTGGTCCAGGAAGTGATTGCCCGTTTGCGGGAGCTTGGTGCAGTTTCGGTCAGAAAAATACAGGGTGCCGAGGAAAATGTTTCGTTTCCTTTGCCCAAAGAATTATCACGTAAAAAATAATCAGGAGATTTTTAGGATGAAGTTATATGGCTATTATCGCAGTTCGGCTGCCTATCGCGTCAGGATTGCGCTTAACCTGAAAGGGCTGGAATATGACACCGTGCCGGTTCACTTGCTAAAAGACGGCGGCCAGCAATTAAGCCATACTTACCGGGAGTTGAACCCCACCGCACTGGTGCCCACTTTCACTGACGACAATGTCAGCATTGGCCAGTCGCTGGCGATTATCGAGTATCTGGAAGAGGCCTATCCGGCCACCTTCCGGCTATTGCCTGACACCTATGCGGCACGGGCCAGGGTGCGTTCATTGGCGCAGTTCATTGCCTGCGATATTCATCCTTTAAACAATTTGCGTGTCCTGAAATATTTGACCCGCACGCTGGGTGCCAGTGAAGAAGCCAAAAATGAATGGTATTTGCACTGGGTGCGCGAAGGTTTTGACTCGCTGGAAAAAATGCTGGCCTCATCCAGCCAGACCGGTAAATTCTGTCACGGTGATACACCGACCCTGGCTGATATCTGCCTGGTGCCTCAAGTGGCCAATGCCCGTCGGTTCAACCTGGACCTGAGCCCTTATCCCAGCATTGTGCGCATTGATGCGGCGTGCAACAAGGAAGAGGCTTTTATCAAGGCGGCACCGGCCAATCAGGCTGACGCCGAGTAAGCTCGCCGCAGCAAGCGGCAGGTTTCAAACAGTGGCAGTCCCATCACGCCACTGTAACTTCCCGAGATGTGTTCAATAAATACGGAAGCCAGGCCCTGTATTCCATAGGCCCCGGCTTTTCCATTCGCTTCCCCGCTGGCGCAGTAGGCAATGATTTCCTCTTCTTCCAGCGGTTTCATGCGGACCTGGGTAATAGAGACATCGTTAAAGTATTGCCCTTGCCAGGCCACCACAATGGCCGTATGGACCTCATGGGTTGAACCTGACAGCAGGCCCAGTATCCTGCGGGTATCTGCATCATCTACCGGTTTGCCCAATACCTGGCCGTCAAGAATGACGCAGGTGTCGGCGCTCAAAACAGGTTTTGGGGCAAGTTTCCGGTCTTTAATAAAATCGCAGGCACGCATTGCTTTTTCCATGGCGGTACGCTGCACATAGAGATGGGCCGGTTCGCCCGGGTGTTGCGGTTCATCTTCACCCGGTGGTGTGGGTACACGCAGGATTTCATGGTTTACGCCAATTTGGTTCAACAGTTCATGACGGCGCGGACTGGCAGAGGCCAGGTAAAGCGAAGGAGGCATTCCGGGAAGCATATCAAATAAAGGAAATCAGGCCCTGTGATAGGGGTGGTTAACCAGGATTGCCCAGGCACGGTAGAGCTGTTCGGCCAGGACAATGCGTACCATAGGGTGAGGAAGGGTCAAGGAAGAGAGCCGTATCATGCCGGAACAGCTTTTTTTCAATTCGCTGTCCAGGCCATCGGGGCCGCCAATCAGGAAGGCCACATCCTGACCACCGCTACGCCATTGGTCCAGGCGGGAAGACAGATCCATGGTGGTCAGGTCTTTGCCATGTTCATCCAGGGCGATGCGCAATGCCGAAGCCGGGATGGCGGATTCTATGCGCCTGGCTTCCGCCTGCATCATTTGCTGCGGTGTTTTCCCCGTGGTGCGGGGTTCGGGTTTGATCTCTTTCAATTCTATGGCGCAATCGGCCGGCATGCGCTTGGCATAATCTTCCCAGGCGGTTTCTACCCAGGCCGGCATTCTTGTGCCCACAGCGATCACAATCAACTTCATGATGTTGGCTCTAGATGTTGGGGTCGTAGGCCTGATCGGGAGAAATGACTGGGGGAACCTGGGTGGATTGTGGCAGCAACTTGACGTGTACCGGTTTGTCACCCCAAACTGCTTCAAGGTTGTAGTACTGACGGATAGCCGGTTGCATGCAATGAATCACGATATCGCCAATATCAAGCAATACCCATTCGCCGGTATCAGTGCCTTCATACGCGATAATCTGGATGCCATGCTTGCGTACGGCATCAGCGACACTTTGTGCCAAAGAGCGGGTTTGGCGGTTTGAGGTGCCGCTGGCAATAATGACACGATCAAACAGGCTGGTGAGGTGGGTGGTATTGAATACCTTGATGTCCTGGGCTTTGACGTCTTCCAGGGCATCAATCACAAGGCGTTGAAGTTTTTGTAATTCCATAATAGTTCTGTAGTAATAATCTTAATGATTCAAATATAAAGTTTATGTTGCCTGATGTAGGCAAGGACCGGTTTTGGCAGGAACCGGCTGACGTCCTGTTGGTTTGCAAGACGCTGGCGGATATCGGTTGAGGAAATATCCATGGCTTTAAATGACAGTGTAATCAGTTTTTTGCCTTTTTGTTGCAGTTTTTCCGCCAGTAACTGAGGGACTTCAAAGGGATGGGTGTTTCTTTGGGCGACCACCAGGGTGACATGATCGAGAATTTCTTCCCATTGGTGCCAGGTGCAAAAATTGGCCAGCTGGTCGGTGCCCAGCAGCCAGTAGTAGCTGGCACTGGCCGGCAAGGCTTTCAGGGTGTCTATGGTGTAGGTGGGGCCTTCGCGGGTAATTTCAATATCGTTGATAACCATGCCGGGATGACCGGCAATGGCCAATGCGAGCATTTCCAGACGGTCTTGGCCACTGACTGGCAGTGCTTGCTTTTGCCAGGGATTGCCGGCAGGGATAAGTTGTACCTCGTCAAACGAAAGTGCTTCAAGGGCGGTTTGGGCCAAGGCAAGATGTGCGTTGTGAACAGGGTTGAAGCTTCCGCCCAAGAGGCCGATTTTTTTCATCAAAGCCAATCTCGGGGCGTCAGGAAATCGTAAAGCCGGGCCTCAGCCGAACCGGGCTCGGGTGTCCAGTCGTAGCGCCAGCTTGCGGTAGGCGGCATGGACAGCAGGATGGATTCGGTGCGCCCGCCTGACTGCAGGCCAAACAGGGTACCCCTGTCCCACACCAGGTTGAATTCTACATAGCGTCCACGGCGATAGGCCTGGAAATCACGTTCTTTTTGACTGAATGCCAGGTTTTTGCGTTTTTGCACAATTGGCAAGTAGGCCTGTGTGAAGGCATTACCGGTGGCCTGGACGAGGGCAAAGGATTGTTCAAACCCCAGGTCGTTCAAGTCATCAAAAAATATGCCGCCCACGCCACGGGTTTCATTACGATGTTTCAGGAAAAAATAGCGGTCACACCATTCCTTGTATTCCTGGTAGCGTGTGTTGCCAAACGGCTCAAGGGCGTCGTGACATGTCTGGTGGAAATGCCGGGCATCGCTTTCGAAGGCATAGTAAGGGGTCAGGTCCATGCCGCCGCCAAACCAGAAAACATCCTTCTCAGCAGGCTGGCCAGCTTTGGCCACGAACATCCTGACGTTCATGTGCGTGGTGGGAATATAGGGGTTGCGCGGGTGCAAGACCAGTGAAACCCCCATGGCTTCCCAGGAACGGCCAGCCAGTTCCGGACGGTGTGCGCTGGCCGAAGGTGGCAGTTTTTCCCCCATGACGTGGCTGAACAGCACGGCACCGCGTTCAAAAACATGGCCGCCCTCTATATAGCGAGACAGGCCACCGCCACCTTCAGGGCGCTCCCAGGCGTCTTGTGAAAAGGCAAGGCCGCCTTCTTTTTCGAGCGCATCGACAATGGACGACTGCAGTGAGCGGAAATACTGGCTGACCTGGTCCAGGGGAATATGCTGCATATTACTTTAAAGCCCTCCAGGCAATATCGCTACGATACTGCTGGCCGTCAAACTTGATTTGTTTAACGGTTGCATAGGCGGTTTCGCGTGCCTGTTGTACCGTGTCGCCCAGGGCGGTTACACACAGTACCCGACCACCCGAGGTGAGCAGTTGGTCGTTTTGCAGGGTAGAGCCGGCATGGAACGTGACACAATCTTTTTGTGCGGCCGGAATGCCGGTAATGAGATCACCCGTGCGGGGTGTGCCGGGATAGTTGTACGAGGCCATGACAACACCCAGTGCCGTGCGTGGATCCCAGCTGATGCTGGCCTGGTCAAGCTTGCCTTGCGCCGCTTTCAGCAGGGTATCGGCATAGTCGCCTTGCAGGCGCATCATGATGGGCTGTGTTTCAGGGTCACCCATGCGGCAGTTGAACTCAAGAACCTTGATGCTGCGCTCTTCATCGTTGCCCTCGTCAATCATAAGACCTGCATACAGGAAACCGGTGAAGGTGATACCGTCTTTTTCCATGCCCTGAATGGTTGGGTAAATGACTTCTTGCATAATGCGCTCGTGCAGGCGGTCGGAAACGATAGGTGCGGGTGAGTAGGCACCCATGCCACCGGTGTTGGGGCCCTGGTCGTTGTCGAGCTGGCGCTTGTGATCCTGGCTGGTTGCCATGGGCAATACGTTTTTGCCATCGCACATCACGATGAAGCTGGCTTCTTCGCCGGCCAGGAAACCTTCAATGACGACCCGGGCACCTGCTGCACCCAGGCTGCCATCGCCCAGCATGGCATCTACCGCTTCATGCGCTTCTTCCAGGGTCATGGCTACAACCACGCCCTTGCCGGCGGCCAGGCCGTCGGCCTTGACAACGATGGGGGCTCCCTGTTCGTTGATGTAGGCGTGTGCCTCTTCAGGAGAGGTAAAGGTGGCATAAGCGGAAGTGGGGATGTTGTGGCGAACCATGAAGGCTTTGGCAAAATCCTTGGAGCTTTCCAGCTGTGCAGCAGCCTTGGTAGGACCAAAAACGTCCAGGCCCTGTTCACGGAACAGGTCAACCACACCGGCAGCCAAAGGTGCCTCGGGGCCGACAACCGTCAGGTCAATGCCTTCGGTTTTGGCAAATGCAGCCAGTTCATCAAGCTTGGTAATGGCTACATTCTTGAGTAGCGGGTCAAGGGCGGTGCCGCCGTTGCCAGGTGCCACAAAAACATCGGTTACCTGGGCAGACTGGGCAATGCGCCATGCAATGGCATGCTCTCGGCCGCCATTGCCAATAACGAGTACTTTCATTGTTGGGTTTTCACTTTATTCTTCTGTTTCATCAAAAACAGCGGTTGTATAAACTTCTTGCACGTCATCAAGACTTTCAAGCTGGTCAAGGATTTTCTGCATTTTGGTGGCATCGTCACCGGTCAGCAGGGTTTCATTCAGCGGTTTCATGACGATGGCTTCCATTTCGGGCTTCAGTCCGGCTTCAATGAAGGCGTCACGCACAGCGGCATACTGATCAGGGGGGCAAACCACTTCGACCATGCCGTCTTCATCGGTCTGGACGTCATCGGCACCGGCTTCAAGGGCCACTTCCATGATTTTATCTTCGCTGGTGCCCGGGGCAAAAATGAATTGTCCGCAATGCTGGAACATGAAGGCGACAGAGCCGTCCTGGCCCAGGTTGCCACCGTGTTTGGTTAAGGCATGGCGTACATCGGAGACGGTGCGCACGCGGTTGTCTGTCATACAGTCGATAATGACGGCAGCACCGTTTATGCCATATCCTTCGTAGCGGATGGATTCGTAGTTGTCGCCATCGGCGCCACCGGCACCACGGGTAATGGCGCGCTGGATGTTGTCTTTGGGCATATTGGCAGCGGTCGCTTTATCCCATGCCAGGCGAAGCGCTGGATTGGCACTGGGATCTGGGCCGCCAGCACGTGCTGCAACGGTAATTTCACGAATGATTTTTGTCCATATCTTTCCGCGTTTGGCATCCTGGCGACCTTTCCGGTGCTGGATATTTGCCCATTTACTATGTCCGGCCATATCAATAACAGTTAAAGTAAGTTAATCGAATCTGAGATTTTACCCCGAGTGCGACAAACTTTTATAGAATACGGTTAGATTTTCTAATGTTTTGCACTTAACAAAGGGTTAATTATGGCAGATCCCATCCTGATAGCGAAAAATGCAAAGAATGACGTCTTTCTTTTGCCCAAGCTGGCCAACCGTCACGGTTGCATCACCGGCGCAACCGGAACCGGTAAAACCATTACGCTTCAGGTCTTGGCGCAAGCCTTTTCCCGCATCGGCACACCGGTATTTCTGGCCGATGTAAAGGGCGATTTGACAGGTATTTCGCAAACGGGTGTTGAAAGCCCCAAACTGCTTGAGCGCCTGGAAAAGTTTGGGCTGCCGGTACCGCAGTGGGGGGGCTGCCCCACTGTTTTATGGGATGTGTTTGGCGAGCAGGGACATCCGGTTCGTGCCACAGTATCTGATATGGGGCCTTTGTTGCTGTCCCGTATGTTAAACCTGAATGACACGCAAACCGGCATCCTGAATCTGGTCTTTAAGGTGGCCGATGATGAAGACCATCTTCTGCTCGACCTGAAAGATCTCCGGGCCATGCTGCAAAACGTGAATGACAGGGCGGCTGAATTAAGGCCGGTGTATGGCAATGTATCCGCCGCCTCGGTGGGGGCCATCCAGCGCGCGTTGTTGCAGCTGGAAACCCAGGGGGCAGACCGCTTCTTTGGTGAACCCATGCTGGATATCCATGACCTGATTCGCTGTAATGCACAAGGCCAGGGTATGGTTAATATCCTCGCGGCAGACAAACTAATGCAATCGCCCAAGCTGTATGCCGTGTTTTTATTGTGGCTGCTGGCTGAAATTTATGAATCCCTGCCAGAGGTGGGTGACCCGGATCAACCCAAGTTTGTGTTTTTCTTTGACGAGGCACACCTGCTGTTTGACGATGCGCCTAAAGTCCTGCTGGAAAAAATTGAACAAATCGTTCGTTTAGTGCGCTCAAAAGGGGTGGGGGTGTATTTTGTCACGCAAAATCCGGCCGACATTCCTGACTCGGTGTTGGGCCAGTTGGGTAACCGGGTTCAGCATGCCCTGCGAGCTTTTACGCCACGTGACCAGAAAGCCGTAAAAACGGCCGCAGATACCATGAGACCTAATCCTGAACTGGATATTGCACGCGAAATTACCGAATTGGGCGTGGGTGAGGCATTGGTTTCCTGCCTTGATGCCAAAGGCAGCCCCGGGATTACGCAGCGTGCCTGGGTTTTACCACCGGCCAGCCGAATGGGGCCAGCCACTGATGCAGAACGTTATTCTATTCGCAACCTGTCGGGTTTTGCCGGCAAATACGACACCCTGATTGACAGGGAATCGGCGTTTGAAGTGCTTGCGCGTCGTGCCGAGCAGAAAAACGCTGAAGCAACGACTCGCGTCCAAGCTGGGGATGAGGGCCTTTGGGGGGCGGTCAAGGAAATGATGATTGGTTCCACCGGACCGCGTGGCGGGCGCAAGGATGGCTTGGTTCAGCAAGTGGCCAAGGGGATGGTTAGGGATACGGCCAGAAAGATGCTGCGCGGTGTGTTGGGTTCGTTAATTGGCAAGAGCGGAAAACGATGATTTTTTTATGGCTGAACGATGAGTGCTTGCCTTGTTGCTTTGGCTTGTCACCCCGATATTCAGCCATTCATGCCATTTTCCTGGATGGATTTTAAAATATTCGGATTGGCATTCAATAACATACGGGTTAACAGGCTTTTCAGCAACTCTACTTCTTGCTCGGTAAAGCCTTGCAGGTGATGGTTTAAAGCTTGGGCAACCGAAGGGAGCAGTTTTTCATTGACCTGTTTGCCTTTTTCGGTAAGGGTCAGTTTGATGACCCGGCGATCTTTTTCGCTGCGCTGGCGGGTAAGGAAACCTTTCGCCTCAAGTCTGTCAAGGGTGCGTGTCATGGCACCGGTATCCACTTCGGCAATACGGGCCACACAGGCGGGGGTATCCGCCTTGCTAAGCCCGATAATGGCAATCGGGTGCCACTGCGTGGCAGTCAGGCCTAAAGGTGCCATGTTTTTTTCAATCATGTCATGAATGGAAAAATGTGCCAGACGAATCAGGTACCCGATGTTTTCCTGACCACGGGGAACGTCTTCAGGCTTAATCGTGAATGCTTTTTCCATTTGGGATGGGGATATTTTTTCGTTATTCATTGTATTGATAGATATTTGCTTAGGCAGATATTGTCAAAGTATACTTTTTTTTTGTCGATTATTGTTGATATATATTGAATAATTGTTTTTATTAACTATCATTCTAGTAAATTCTTTATTAATCATAAGTGGAGTTAAACGTGGGTATTACATCAAGAGCTATTCAAATTGAGACACATGGCGGTCCTGAGGTCATGAAACTGGTCACGCTTGATGTTCCTGGGCCGGCCGATAATGAAGTGCAAATCCGGCAAAAAGCGATTGGGCTGAATTTCATTGATATCTATTACCGTACAGGCCTTTATGCCAGCCCGCTACCTCATGGATTGGGCTTTGAAGCGGCTGGTGTGGTTGAGGCAGTGGGTAAAAATGTGGTTCATCTGAAAGTGGGTGACCGAGTTGCCTATGGTCAAAGTCCATTAGGCGCTTATGCCGAGGTGCGCAACGTGCCCGGTCATCAGGTGGTGAAAATACCTGATGGCATTTCTTTTGAAGAGGCCGCTGCCGTCATGCTCAAGGGTCTTACCGTGCAGTATCTGTTCAGGCAGACCTATCGCCTGCAAGAGGGCGAAACCATTTTGCTGCATGCGGCCGCTGGTGGTGTTGGGCTGATTGCCTGTCAGTGGGCCAAGGCCTTGGGCGTCAAGTTGATTGGTACGGTGTCCAGCCCCGAAAAGGCTGCTATTGCCAGGGCCCATGGTGCCTGGGCAACCATTAATTACACGAATGAGAATGTGGTGGAGCGTGTGCTGGAGTTAACCAACGGCAAGAAAGTGCCTGTGGTTTACGATGGGGTGGGTAAAGATACCTGGGAAATTTCCCTTGACTGTCTGCAGCCTCGTGGCCTGATGGTGAGCTACGGCAATGCATCGGGTCCGGTAACCGGAGTTAACCTGGGGGTGCTGGCTGCCAAAGGTTCCCTCTTTGTAACCCGGCCATCCTTAGGTGCGCATGTGGCCACTCTTGAAAAAATGCAGGCAGCAGCCGATGAGTTGTTCCAAATGATCACTAGCAAGAAAATCAAGGTACAAATTGACCAGCGCTATCCATTGGAAGAAGTGGCTGAAGCCCATATAGCGCTGGTTTCACGCAAAACCACGGGTGCCACGGTATTGACACTGGATTGATTTTTTCACATTATTCAATTTTTAATTTTTGATATTTAAAGGAAGGGGGCAAGGCAAATGCAGAAGGTTCAGCTGGGAATAAGTGATTTAATGGTGACGGAAGTCTGTCTTGGCACCATGACATTTGGTGAACAGGTGGATGAGAAAACTGCATTTGGCATCCTCGACCGGGCGGTGGAGAAGGAAATCAATTTCCTGGACACCGCCGAGATGTATTCGGTACCTACCCGCAAGGAAACCTATGGTGCCACGGAAACGATCCTTGGCAACTGGTTCGGGCAAAGCCCGGTGCCTCGTTCAGAAATTGTGCTGGCCACCAAGGTGGCGGGTCCTTCAAGGGGCACGCCCTGGATTCGGGAAGGAGCCGGCTTGACCGGCCAGGATATTATTGCTTCTTGTGAGGGCAGCCTTAAACGCCTGCAAACCGATTACATTGATCTTTACCAGATTCACTGGCCCGAGCGTCATGTGCCCGCTTTTGGGCGGCGTTATTTTGATCCTGACAAAAAGCATGAACCGGTCACCAGCATAGAAGAGCAATTGCAGGCTATGGATAAACTGGTGAAGTCAGGCAAGGTGCGTTACATCGGCCTGTCCAATGAAACCCCTTATGGGGTGTCTGAGTTTATCCGTCTGGCTGAGCAGATGGGCTTGCCCCGCGTGGCCACGATCCAGAACCCGTATTGCCTGTTGAACCGTTCCTATGAGAACGGACTTGATGAAATGTGTTACCAGCATAAAGTGTCTTTGCTGGCCTATTCACCTTTGGGGTATGGCCTGTTAAGTGGCAAGTATGACCAGACCGGAACAACAGGACCGGACGCACCCGCCGAAGCCCGGATTACCCGATATGAATCGGTGCAAAAGCAGCGCTGGGGAAGGCCATTATGCCTGGAGGCGGCCAGGGCCTATAACGCCTATGCCCGCGAGTTGGGGTTGAGCCCGGTGCAGCTGGCCCTGGGGTTTTGTAATAGCAAATGGCAGGTTGACAGCACCATTATTGGGGTAAGGACACTTGAGCAGCTTGACGAAGACATCAGCGCCATGCAAACCCGCCTTGACGCTGATGTGTTGGCGCAACTGGATGAGCTGCGCCAGAAGTATTACGATCCTGCGCAGTAAGCACGCACGCGTTCCACTTCATTTTTAGAACCCAGCACCACGCCAACCCGCTGATGGAGCTGGGTGGGCTGGATGTCCATAATGCGCTGGACCGAATCGGTGGCCATCCCTCCAGCCTGTTCAACAATAAAGCTCATTGGATTGGCTTCGTACATCAGGCGCAATTTGCCTGGTTTGTTGGGCTCACGTGAATCCCATGGGTACATGAAAATGCCGCCACGGCTTAAGATGCGGTGCACATCGGCCACCATTGAAGCCACCCAGCGCATGTTGTAGTCTTTACCCAGCGGGCCGGTTTTACCCGCCAGGCAGTCGTCAATGTACTTGCGAACCGGGGGAGCCCAGTGACGCATGTTTGACATGTTAATGGCAAATTCCTTGGTGTCTGCCGGAATCTGGATATTTTCATTGGTAAGTATCCAGGTGCCGGTTTCACGATCAAGGGTAAAGCCAACCACGCCATTGCCCAAAGTAATCACCAGCATGGTTTGTGGTCCGTATACGGCGTAGCCGGCCGCTACTTGCTGGGTGCCTGGCTGAAGGAAATCCTCTTCGTTGATTTCACGGCCGGAAGCTTCGGCGGGTGCTTTCAGGATAGAGAAAATAGTACCAATAGAGACGTTCACATCAATGTTGGAAGAGCCGTCAAGGGGATCGAACAGCAGCAGGTATTCACCCTTGGGGTAGCGATTGGGGATCTTATGGATGGTTTCCATTTCTTCCGAAGCCATGGCCGCCAACTGGCCACCCCATTCGTTGGCTTCAAGCAGGATTTCATTGGACATGACGTCCAGTTTTTTCTGGACTTCACCTTGGACGTTTTCAGATTCAAGGCTGCCCAGCACACCACCCAGGCTACCTTTGCCAACGGCATGCCCAATGCTTTTGCAGGCACGGGCAACCACTTCGATAAGCAGGCGTACTTCTGCCTGCAATGCGTTATTCTGGCGTTGTTGTTCTACCAGATATTGCGTCAGGGTCTTAAATTTCATTCTTGTAGATTCCTCAGGTTTCAGATATTCAATGCTTTGGATACGATTTCAAATACGTTTTTGGACAGGCCTGGATGCGCTTCAACGCGTTTAAGGGCTTGCTGCATACCGGCTTTCAGGGCAGGGGCATAACGTGACCAGTTGTCCATGACGCGGGCCAGACGGGCGGCGATTTCAGGGTTGATGTCGTCCAGGGCAATGACCTGGTCGGCCCAGAATTCATAGCCCGAACCGTCATTCTTGTGCAGTCCTTCGGTGTTGTTGATGCAAAACTGGAAGATCAGGGAGCGTGCACGGTTTGGATTGCGCAGATTAAAGGCCGGGTGTGCCATCAGGCCCAGAATGGTTTGTGCGTTGGTGTGGCGGGCATTGGCCTGCAGGGCAAACCATTTGTCCACGACCAGCGGGTCGTGTTGCCATTGTTCATAAAATTGGGCCAGGGCTTCATCACGCTCATCGCCTTCATAGTGACTGACCAATGCAGAAAGCGCACCAAGACGGTCAGTCATGTTGCTGGCATTCTGGTATTGCGCAAAGGCGGCCAGGATGGCTGGCGGGTTTTTGATAGACAATAAATAGGCAAGCGCCAGGTTTTTCAGGCTGCGACGGCCTGCGCTGATGGCATCGGGGCTGTAACTTCCGGGGGTTTCATTCTGGCTAAGGGCTTGTTGCCACAAATCCAGCAGGCCATTGGCCAGTTCTTCACGAACAAAATCGCGGGCCCTGGCAAGCGCAACGGGCTCAATCGGTGTCATGCGCTCGGCAAGGACTTTTTCCGAGGGCAGGGTCAGCAACCAGGCCCGATAACCGGCATCCAGGCTCGGATCCGTCAGGTTGGTTTTCCATACTTGCAGCAGGGCAGGGTCCAGTTCCGGCTGTTCGCCCTGCGCCAGCAGGGTGGCAATACGTAGCAACTCATGTGAGCTTAACGCCTGTACGGCCTCCCAGCGCGCGAAAGGATTACTGTCATGGGCGCACAAAATGGCCAGTTCCTGTTGGGTCCAGGGGTATTCCACAATGACCGGTGCCGAAAAATCGCGCAGTAAAGAGGGAATCGGCCGCTCGGGGACCTGGTCGAAGTGCCAGGTCTGGCTTTCTTCTTTCAGCTCAAGCAAAATAGTGGTTTGCGGGCGGCCTTCAAATTGCAGCGTGAGCGGCTGGCCAGACTGGCTGATGAAGCCCATGGCAAAGGGAATATGGAAGGGCTTTTTGACAAAGCCGTCTTGCAGTTTTTCAACGCCAACCGGTGCGCAGTTTTGTGATAGGGTAATTGAGCAACGCTGTTGCGCTTCATCGTAAGCAAGCTGTACCGTTACCCGAGGTGTGCCGGCCTGTGAATACCAGTTCCTGAACAGGCCCAGGTCTTTGCCCGGGTTGCGTTGGCTGTAAACCGATTCCATGACATTGATGAAGTCATCGCAGGTGACTGCCTGGCCGTCATGGCGGCGGAAGTATTCATCCATGCCGGCACGGAAACCTTCTTCACCCAGCAAGGTGTGCTGCATGCGAATGACTTCTGCGCCTTTTTCGTAAATGGTTGCCGTGTAAAAATTGGCAATTTCCTGGTAACTTTCAGGGCGGATGGGGTGGGCCATGGGGCCCGCGTCTTCGGGGAACTGGGCGGTTCTCAGGCGGGTCACGTCGTCAATGCGCTTGATTGCCCGGGCGCTGGCCGCCGCAGAGGCATCCAGGTTCCTGGCCATCATGTCGGCCGAAAATTCCTGGTCGCGGAAAACCGTGAGCCCTTCTTTCAGGCTAAGCTGGAACCAGTCGCGGCAAGTGATGCGGTTGCCGGTCCAGTTATGAAAATATTCGTGGCCAATGACTGATTCAATGCCTTCATAGTTGGCATCGGTAGCGGTATTGGGGTCGGCCAGGACATAGGCGGCATTGAAAATGTTAAGCCCTTTGTTTTCCATGGCGCCCATATTGAAATCGCGCACAGCCACAATCATGAAGCGGTCAAGGTCCAGTTCAAGGCCAAAGCGCGCTTCGTCCCACTTCATCGCATTTTCCAGGGACTCAAGCGCCCATTCGGTTTGATGTCCCGAGCCTTTGTCGCTATAAACCTGCAACAGGACTTCGCGGCCGCTTTGGGTGGTGGCGTGTTTTTCACGAATATCAAAGTCGCCGGCAACCAGGGCAAACAAATAACTGGGTTTGCGAAACGGGTCTTCCCAGGTGGCCTGGTGGCGTCCGTTGGGCAGGTCTGTGCTGGCACACAGGTTGCCATTGGAGAGCAGGTAGGGGTAACGGGCTTTGTCGGCACAAATGGTCACGGTGTAGGTGCTCATGACATCGGGGCGGTCCGGGAAAAAGGTGATGCGCCGGAAGCCTTCCGCTTCACACTGGGTGAAAAAGCTATTGCCCGAGACATACAAACCCATCAGGGTGCTGTTTTCCTGCGGGTTGCATTCGGACACAATGCTGAGTTTGAATTGTCCTTGCATGGAGGGAACAACCAGGGTTTGTTCGTTCAGTGAATACTGGTGTTCGCCAAGTGTTTCACCGTTAATGGAAACGGCAACCAGCCTGATGTCTTCCCCGTTCAGGACCAGATCGGCAGGCTGATTTTCTTTGCTGCTGACCGAAAGCGTGCTGGTAATGCGGGTGGTGGTTTCGTGAAGATCGAAATGCAATGCAACATTTTCAATGTTGAAAGGGTATTCACGATAGTCGATACGGTGTATGGTGGTGGGTGTATTTGACGACATGGCAATAAAAATTATCCTGATTAATGCGACTAATTATAGATGTTTTAAATGCTTTAAAATAATAATCATCGCTTGTGTGTCACAATGCATCATATACCCAGTCAATGGGAATTAACCGTAACCCCAAAGCCCTGTATCATGAATACTGTCTTTTCAAAGCCAAGCTTGCGCATTTTCCCAATGGCCGCTTTCGTGCTGTTGCTGACAGCCTGTTCAACCACTCAACGATTCACGACCCAAACAACCTCTTTCCAGCAATGGCCGGCCAATGCCCAAGGGCAGCTTTACCGTTTTAATACTTATGCCGGGCAGAATCTTGAAAAAGCCAGTTATGAAAGTTTGTTGCGCAATCATATGTGGAAGACAGGACTGACTGAGGCCGCAGGTAGTCAAAAGGCCCGTTTCGAGGTTTCTTTTGATTATGGCGTGCAAAGTCGTCAGCAAATGGTGCGGGAAAATGATCCGTTTTATGATCCTTTTTTCTATCCCACTTTTAATTTTGGCTGGGGGTGGGGGTATCACCACCCTTTTTATAGTGGTGTCGGTTTTGCCATGGCGCCACAGTACCGTTATGTGCAGACCAGTTATAATCGATACCAGTTGCACGTTTCTATCCGTGACTTGAATAACAGTGGTGCTGAAGTTTATCAGGCTACTGTATTGGCTGACTCCAATAAAGCCAGCCTGACACAGGTAATGCCTTTTCTGACCGCGTCTGTTTTTGATGGATTCCCCGGAAAAAACGGGCAGGTGCGTAAAATAAATTTTGACATTGAGAAAAATGAACGTAATTGATTCTGATATGCTAAGCCTGTCAACCGCCAAATCACTTTTGCTTGATCCCTGGGGTTTGCACGAAGGTCATCTGGCCAGTGCCTTGGGTGAAATTTTCACTCATAAGGTTGATTATGCCGATCTGTATTTCCAATACACGCGCAGCGAGAGCTGGAGCCTTGAGGAAAGCATTGTCAAAACCGGCAGTTTTTCCATTTCACAAGGTGTGGGGGTCCGTGCCGTTTCAGGAGAAAAAACCGCTTTTGCGTATTCCGACGTGCTTTCTCCCGAGGCCTTGCTGTCTTCAGCCAAAACGGTTAAGACTATCGCCCGGCAGGGAGCAGGAAAAACCAAGGTGCGGGCTGGCGAAAACCGTTCTCATGATCTGTACAAAGGGGTTGATCCGCTTGCCAGCCTGTCGGCAACCGATAAGGTCAGCCTGCTGGAGCGGGTTGAAAAAATGGCCCGTGCCAAAGACCCTCATGTTATCCAGGTCATGGCTGGGCTGGGCGCCGAGTACGATGTCGTGATGATTGCGGGCAGTGATGGGCGTCTGGTTGCCGATGTGCGTCCTTTGGTGCGCCTGTCCCTGACTGTCCTGGCAGAACGCAACGGCCGCCGTGAAATGGGTCACGCCGGTGGAGGTGGTCGTTTGGGGCTGAATTATTTTTCAGATGATTTGCTGCAGTCTTATGTAGATAAGGCCGTTCATGAGGCGCTGACCAATCTTGAGGCCCGTCCCGCGCCTGCTGGCGAGATGACGGTTGTGTTGGGTTCGGGCTGGCCGGGCATTTTGCTGCATGAGGCGGTAGGACATGGCCTTGAAGGTGACTTCAATCGCAAGGGCTCCAGCGTGTTCTCTGGCCGTATTGGTGAGCGAGTGGCTTCCAAAGGGGTGACAGTGATTGATGATGGCACCATCCAGGATCGTCGGGGCTCTCTTAATATAGATGATGAAGGTAATCCTACCCAGCGTAATGTGCTGATTGAAGATGGTATCTTGCGCGGTTACATGCAAGACTCCCTGAATGCCCGTTTAATGAAAACCCCGGTTACAGGTAACGGCCGTCGCGAGTCATTTGCCCATCTGCCCATGCCGCGCATGACCAATACCTTCATGCTGGCGGGCCAGGAAGATCCGCAGGAAATTATTTCATCGGTTAAAAACGGACTGTATGCGGTTAATTTTGGGGGTGGCCAAGTGGACATTACCAGTGGAAAATTTGTTTTCTCCACATCTGAAGCTTATTTGATCAAAAACGGCAAAATCAGTCATCCGGTTAAAGGGGCTACTTTAATTGGCAACGGCCCCGATGCCATGAACAAGGTATCCATGATTGGCAATGATCTGTCGCTTGATTCGGGTGTGGGCACGTGTGGCAAGGAAGGTCAAAGCGTGCCGGTTGGTGTTGGTATGCCCACGATCCGCATGGATGGCTTGACCGTTGGCGGTACCGCTTAAGGTTATGCCTGAGTGTGGTGCATTAAGAACATCTTGCTATTATTTTTATTGCATTGCAGTAAATCAGGCAATATTTAAAAAAAGCTGTGCTAGGATATTGATACTATGAAGCATTTATATGTGTCTTTTTACTTCTTTTATTTTAGTTTTTCAAAGCCTTGGGCGGAGAGAAGGACACAGCTTACGCAGTAAAAATAGCCAAATTCCTAAAAAGCCGCCAGAGAACCTGGCGGCTTTTTGTATATATATCGCCATAAACGCAAGCATTCAAAAACCTGGAGTTAACCGTGTCTTACAATACAGATGATTTACGCATTCGAGAAATTAAAGAATTAAGTCCTCCATCCCACCTGATGCGCGAGTTTCCGTGTACCACCAAAATTTCAAATGTGGTCCATGAAGCACGTGATGCCGTACACAAAATCATTCATGGCGATGATGACAGGATGGTTGTGGTTATTGGCCCATGTTCAATTCATGACCCTAAGGCGGCACTGGAATATGTAAAACGCCTGAAAGCGGAACGCGAGCGTTTTAAAGGTGAGCTTGAAATCATCATGCGTGTCTATTTTGAAAAACCGCGAACAACCGTAGGCTGGAAAGGTCTCATCAATGACCCGGGGCTTGATGGCAGCTTCAATATCAACAAGGGCTTGCGTCTTGCCCGTCAATTATTGTTGGCCGTCAATGATGAAGGTGTGCCGGCCGGTTGCGAGTTTCTGGATATGATCACTCCCCAGTACATTGCCGACCTGGTTTCCTGGGGGGCCATCGGAGCCCGTACCACCGAAAGTCAGGTGCACCGCGAGTTGGCTTCCGGCCTTTCCTGTCCTGTTGGTTTCAAGAACGGAACCGATGGAAATATCAAGATCGCCATTGATGCTATCAAGGCGGCATCCCAGCCCCATCACTTCTTGTCGGTCACCAAAGGTGGTCATTCCGCCATTGTGTCAACCCTTGGCAATGAAGACTGTCACCTTATTTTACGGGGTGGCAAGGCGCCCAACTATGATGCCCAAAGCATTAACGACTCATCAGAGCAACTGAGCAAGGCTGGCTTGTCGGCCAAAATCATGATTGATGCCAGCCATGCCAACAGTAGCAAAAAACCCGAAAACCAACCGATGGTCATGGATGATATTGCCCGTCAGATGGAAGCCGGTGATCAGCGTATTTTTGGTGTCATGATTGAAAGCCATCTGGTTGGCGGACGCCAGGACCTGGTTGAAGGACAGGAGCTGGTATATGGCCAGAGCATTACCGATGGCTGTATTGACTGGGAAACCTCAGTACAGGTGTTGGAGCGATTGGCCCAGGCGGTCAAGGTGCGTCGGGCTCTTTCCGCAGAAAATGATAACTAAAACTTGCAATGTGAAATAAATACGGGCCAAATCCTTTTTGGCCCGTATTTATATGGGATCCAGCTTCTTGGTCTCTCATTATTAGGGTTATTTCGGTATGTCATCCCCTTATGCTGATAGGTATACTTGAAGGCAGCAGCAGGCAAGCAATCGTCTGGAATAAAGGAAAGGGACATGATGGCACAACGGAAACCGGTAACAGGATTGAATGATTTTTCAGGTTTGATTGCCGAACTGGAAAGTGCACTGCCATCTCACTGTATTTTAAGCCGGCCGGAAGAGAAAAAACCTTTCGAGTGTGATGGCTTGACCCTGTTCAAGGAAATGCCGGCTCTTGTCGTTTTGCCCGAAAATGAAGAACAAATTATCCATGTTCTGAAAACCTGCAAAAAACATGCCGTGCCAGTGGTTCCCCGAGGAGCGGGAACGGGTTTGTCGGGCGGGGCAACACCGCATTCACAAGGTGTTTTGCTGGGTGTGTCAAAACTGAATAAAATTCGCCATATAGACCCTGTTGCCGCCATTGCTGTGGTAGAGCCAGGCGTACGGAATCTGGCTATTTCAGAAGCCGTTGCCCAATATGGGCTTTATTATGCCCCCGATCCTTCCAGCCAGATTGCCTGTTCAATTGGTGGCAATATTGCCGAAAATGCAGGGGGTGTGCATTGCCTTAAATACGGGCTTACCGTGCACAATGTCATGCGGGTCCGCATGATTACCATAGATGGTGATATTGTTGAGCTCGGTTCTGCAGCCCCGGACTCTCCGGGTCTGAACCTGTTATCGGTTTTTATCGGTTCAGAAGGCATGTTGGGTATCGTGACTGAAGCAACAGTAAAACTCATTCCCAAGCCAGAGGTCGCAACGGTCATCATGGCCAGCTTTGATTCGATCAAGGCTGCCGGTGATGCCGTGAGGGACATAATTGCGGCAGGCATCATACCAGCCGGCCTGGAAATGATGGATCAACGGGCCACACAAATGGTTGAACCCTTTGTGAAGGCAGGTTATGACCTGGATGCCCAAGCTATTCTATTGTGCGAATCAGATGGGACGCCTCAGGAAGTTGAGGATGAAATCCAGCGCATGAAGGCCGTTTTTGAAAAGGCGGGTGCCGTGCGTCTGCAGGTATCGGCCAACGAGCAAGAGCGCCTGCTATTTTGGGCCGGCCGCAAAAATGCCTTTCCGGCTGCCGGACGTGTGTCTCCTGATTACTATTGCATGGATGGCACGATTCCCCGTAAGCAGATTGCCAACGTGTTAACGCAAATGGCAGAGATGGAACGCAAGTACGGGTTGCGTTGCGCCAATGTGTTTCATGCTGGCGATGGCAACCTCCACCCACTTATCCTGTTTGATGCGAATGATCCTGATGAGATCCGCCGTGCCGAGGACTTTGGTGCTGAAATTCTTGAATTGTGCATCAAAGTGGGCGGTACGGTTACCGGCGAACATGGTGTCGGGCTGGAAAAAATCAATCAGATGTGCTCCCAGTTTACCCGTGATGAGCTGGATGCTTTCATGGCTATAAAACGTGCTTTCGATCCGGAGGAACTACTGAATCCGACCAAACAGATCCCAACCCTGAACCGTTGTGCCGAATATGGAAAAATGCATGTTCATGCCGGTCAAATCAAGTTTCCTGAATTAGAGCGATTTTAAGATTATGTCATTTGTCTTGAATGAATTAAGTGAGCAGGTGGTTGCCGCGGCTGCCTCGCACAAGCGTGTGCTGGTAAAAGGCAGCGGCAGCAAGGGTTTTTATGGGAATCCAGGCACCGCCACATCTGAGAACATGATTTTGCTGGATGTGACGGCCTATAAAGGGGTGGTCGAGTATGAGCCTTCAGAATTGGTCATGACGGCAGCATGCGGCACGCCTTTGCATGAAATTGAAAAGCTGCTGGATGAGCAGAACCAGATGTTGCCATGGGAGCCCCCGCATTTTGGGCCGCAGGCCACTATTGGTGGTGCCATTGCCACAGGGTTGGCCGGTCCCCGGCGGATGGCGGCTGGTGCAACCGCCGATTTTGTACTGGGAGCCCGGATGATGAATGCCGAAGGGCGGATATTGCGTTTTGGTGGGCAGGTCATGAAAAATGTGGCGGGATATGATGTATCAAGATTGTTGGTGGGCTCTTTAGGTATATTCGGGCCATTAATGGAAATATCCTTCAAGGTTTTGCCCAAGCCGTTTTATGAGAAAACACTCAGGCATGCTTGTACGATTAACCAGGCCATGGATGTTTTCCGTCAGGTACATGCGCGTTCGTTGTGTATCAGCGCCAGTTCATGGGTGCCCGAGAACGGAAAAAACGGACACATGTATTTGCGGCTGTCTGGCTCTGGAGTGGCCGTTGCCCAGGCCAAAACCCAACTGCCGGGTGATGAGCTTACCGATGAGGATGCCCGTGCTTTCTGGCTTTCATTGCGTGAGCAGTCGCACCCGTTTTTCAATCATGCAACGATTTGGCGGGTTTGTGTCCCCCCTTTGGCGGGCAAAATGAATGAGTCTATTCCGTTGGTGGAGTGGGGCGGTGGCCAACGTTGGTTGCGACAGGTTCAGGATACCAGGCATATCAGACATAATGCCCAGCAATTGGGGGGACATGCAACCCTGTTTCGATATCCCGGGCCAGATGTCACCCCGGCTGATGGTGTTTTTCATCCGTTCAGGAACAATATCGAGGGCATTACCCGGCGCCTTAAAAATGCGCTTGATCCCCGTGGTATCTTCAACCCCGACCGTTTAATTAAAAACCTGTGAGCCAAGCGAATGCAAACCAATTTAGCACAATGGGCCAAGGATAGCCCAGACGGTAAGGTCATTGACGAAATCCTGCGAAAGTGCGTGCATTGCGGATTTTGCCAGGCAACCTGTCCCAGTTACCAGATTCTGGGTGATGAACTGGATAGCCCAAGGGGGCGGATTTACCTGATCAAGGAAATGGTGGAAGGACAGGTGCCAACAGCCATTTCACAAACTCATCTTGATCGATGCCTGACTTGCCGCAATTGTGAAACCACCTGCCCGTCGGGAGTTGAGTATGGAAAGTTGCTGGATATTGGCCGTGAACTTGTTGATGAAAAAGTCAGGCGTGGTTTTGCGGATCGCCTGAAACGCAAAATGCTGGCCAAAGGACTGAATTCAGCGCTCTTTGGTTTATCAGTACGTGTTGGGCGGCGTTTCCGGGCTGTCCTGCCCGAAAGGATGGCCGGAAAATTGCCGCTGGCCCGTGCGGCAGGTCAGCTGCCTGCCACCATGCATGTACGCAAGGTTTTGCTTCCAATGGGGTGTGTCCAGCCCGATTTAATGCCCTCAATTGATGCTGCCAGCATTCGGGTATTGGATGCGGTGGGTATTTCCGTCTATGAATTGCCTGCCAGGGCATGTTGCGGCGCTGTTAATTTTCATTTGGGTGAAGCCGGTTCTTCCCTGCAGCAAATGCGACACAATTTGGATACGTGGGTCCCATTGCTGAAGGCCGGTAAAATAGAGGCCATTGTCATGAATGCATCGGGTTGTGGCGCTTTTGTGAAAGAATACCCATTTCATTTGAGACATGATCCTGTCTATCTGGAAAAGGCAAATTATCTTGTGGATCATGTTAAGGATCTTGCCGAGATATTGGCGCCTCATGCGGTTGAGCTTGGGAATAAGCTTCTCAATAAATTGCCCAGTCCAGTTGCTTTTCATCCTCCTTGTACCTTGCAGCATTGGCAGGGGTTGCGACCGCTAACCGAAAAACTGCTTAAAGAACTGGGTTTTAATCTGACCGCATTTGGCGAGTCTAACCTGTGTTGCGGTGCCGCCGGGACTTATTCCATTTTGCAGCCGGAAATCGCCATGCCCTTGCGCGACCGCAAGCTGGCTGCCATCGATGGCGGGGGACAGGTGAATGTGATCATTACATCGAATATGGGGTGCATGTCGCATTTGCAAAGTGGCACCAGCAAACCGGTCAGGCATTGGGTTGAAGTAGTTGATGAGGGATTAAGTACTTAAGCCCTAAAATGATGATTCATCACGTAAAATAGCGGGATGAATCAGAAATCATCAAAACCACGCGTTGTTATTGGCATGTCCGGAGG
>JBBADT010000035.1:0-32255 GCA_041656315.1 Advenella sp. | reverse complement strand
TGGCAGAATGTATGCTATTTCATGATTTATTGATAAATTTCTGTATGACTGATTTCTCAACTGATGTACCCGTTTCCAATTTTTTGCGAACCATTATTGAAAATGACCTGAGTGCAGGACGCTACCAGTCCAAAAAATGG
Source organism: Advenella sp. (assembly GCA_041656315.1). Taxonomy (GTDB): domain Bacteria; phylum Pseudomonadota; class Gammaproteobacteria; order Burkholderiales; family Burkholderiaceae_B; genus Advenella. The sequence continues at coordinate 32,115 of JBBADT010000035.1, read as the reverse complement.
GCAGGCGTACCCGGCCCTGCATCGGTACAGGCCAATGCGCCCAAAGACAGCGCCAGAATCCGCACCCGCTTTCCGCCCGAGCCCAACGGCTATCTGCACATTGGACATGCCAAAAGCATCTGCCTTAACTTCGGACTGGCCCGGGATTATGGCGGCATATGCCACTTGCGCTTCGATGACACCAACCCCGAAAAAGAAGAACAGGAATACGTTGATGCCATCAAGGACACCGTTCAATGGCTGGGCTTCTCCTGGACCAACAACGGGCAGGAAAACCTGTATTTCGCCAGCGACTATTTTGAATACATGTATGACTTTGCCCAAGCCCTTATACAGGGCGGCTATGCATACATCGACATGCAAAGCCCCGAGGAAATGCGGGCCAATCGCGGCACGCTGACCTCGCCCGGCACCAACTCGCCATGGCGCGACCGCCCTGCCGAAGAGTCACTGCGGTTATTCATTGAAATGCGTGAAGGCAAGCACCCTAATGGCAGCATGGCCCTCAGGGCAAAAATAGACATGGCTTCACCCAATATCAATATGCGTGATCCGGTCATTTACCGTATTCGCCATGCTGAACACCACCGTACCGGCAACCAGTGGCCTATTTATCCCATGTACACTTTTGCCCACCCGATTGAAGATGCGCTGGAAACCATTACCCACAGTATTTGCACCCTGGAATTCGAAGACCAGCGCCCCTTCTACGACTGGGTCCTGGAAAAGCTGGTTTCCCTGGGTAAATTGAATGAGCCGTTGCCAAGGCAATATGAATTTGCGCGCCTCAACCTGAACCACGTGGTGACCAGCAAACGCAAGCTGCTGCAACTGGTAAAAGAAAATCATGTGGATGGTTGGGATGACCCACGCCTGCCTACTTTGGCCGGCCTGCGCCGCCGTGGCTACACACCAGAGTCCCTGCGCTTGTTCTGTGACCGTATCGGTGTTTCCAAATCAGACTCGCGCATTGATTACAGCGTTCTTGAACAGGCCCTGCGCGACAGCCTTGATCCAGTTGCCGACCGCGCTGTAGCCGTGCTTGACCCGCTTAAACTGGTAATTACCAATTACCCCGAAGACCAGCAGGAGGATTGCAGCGCGCCCAAAAACCCGCACAATCCGGAACAGGGTCGCCGTTCTTTCCCGTTTACCCGTGAGCTCTGGATTGAACGCGATGACTTCAGGGAAGAACCTCCCAAAAAATATTTCCGCCTCTTCCCGGGCAACCAGGTACGCCTGAAATACGGTTATGTCGTTCGTTGCACCGGCTGTGTCAAAGACGAACAGGGCAATATTACCGAGGTTCATGCCGAATACCTGCCCGACACCAAAAGCGGTACACCGGGTGCAGACAGCGTCAAGGTCAAGGGCAATATCACCTGGGTCAGTGCCAAATATGCCCAACCGGTCACGTTCCGCATCTATGACCGTCTGTTTACCGATGCCCACCCCGATGGCCAAGACAAAGACTTCCTGGCATGCATCAACCCCAACTCCATGCAAACCGTTCAGGGCTGGTTAGAGCCGGGCATCCAGACCACGCCAGGCGCACGTTGGCAGTTTGAGCGCCTGGGCTACTTTACCGTAGACCCGGACTCTGGTGACGTACCTGTTATCAACCGCAGTGTGACCCTGCGTGACTCATGGATTTAAATGGATTTAACTTTTTTCAGAAACAGGCATTACTGTGACAAGCAAAGCCAATACAACTAACGCACTCATCTTTAAAAGTGCCTCCCTGTTTGCATTACGCATTGTGCTTAACAGCAGCGATCTTGCTGCCCTTAAAGAAGCCATTACCCGTAAAATGACAGAAGCTGGCAGCCTGTTCAAGGACGAGGCTGTTGTGCTTGATGCAACCCGGATTAGCGAAGCGCCAGACTGGTCTGCGCTGCTCAGTCACTTGCAGGCCAACCACCTGCCCGTGATTGGCGTCATGGCCGAAGGAAGCGTCCTGGACAGCGCGCGTAAAGCCGGCCTGGTGCCGGTTACCCTCTCTACACCATCCAATTCCAACCGTGTGGCCGACGAGCCACCTCCTGCGCCCATACCGCAGGCAGCGCCCGCAAAGCCAGAACCCAAGCAAGCAGAAACCCCACAGGCTGAACCCACCCTGGTCATCAAGCGTCAGCTTCGCTCTGGCCAGCGTATTTATGCCCGTAACAGTGACCTGATCGTTATTGGTGCGGTTGGACGAGGTGCAGAAATTATCGCCGATGGCAACATCCATGTGTACGGCCCCTTGCGAGGCAAGGCCATAGCGGGTGCCAGGGGCAATACCCAGGCCCGTATTTTTACCACTCACCTGGACGCCGAGCTTCTGGCCATTGCCGGTATTTACCGTCTTATTGACGCAGACTTTAACCAGAGTCTCATCAAGCAAGCGGTTATCGTAGAACTGGAAAATGAATCACTCACGTTCATTGCCAACGATGAGCATAAGTAACAGCGGGAAATTTTAATTTTTTTACAGTTGAACAAGGTCATTATGCGGTAAGATAATGACCACTTAAAGATTACAGGAATATCTTTTCATGGCACGTATTATTGTCGTTACATCAGGTAAGGGCGGTGTGGGCAAAACCACCACCAGCGCCAGTTTTTCTGCAGGCTTGGCCATGCGTGGCCACAAAACCGTTGTGATCGATTTTGACGTCGGCCTGCGCAACCTTGATCTCATCATGGGCTGTGAACGTCGCGTGGTTTATGATTTCGTCAACGTCATTCAAGAAGAAGCCACCCTTAACCAGGCGCTTATCAAAGACAAACAGCTTGAAAACCTGTTTATCCTTCCCGCCTCTCAAACCCGCGACAAAGACGCGCTTACCAAAGAAGGTGTGGGCAAAGTACTGGAAGACCTGAAAAAAATGGGCTTTGAATACATTGTGTGCGACTCTCCGGCCGGGATTGAAACCGGTGCGTTAATGTCCGCCTATTTTGCCGATGACGCGCTTGTTGTAACCAACCCCGAAGTCTCATCCGTTCGAGACTCCGACCGTATCCTGGGCATTCTGTCGGCCAAATCCAAACGCGCCGAAGAATCGCAGGAACCCGTCAAGGAATTCCTGGTACTTACCCGCTACAACCCCAAACGTGTAGAAGAAGGCGAAATGCTTTCCCTGCAAGACATTGAAGACATTCTGCGCATCAAGCTAATTGGCGTTGTGCCTGAATCCGAGGCCGTGCTTCAGGCGTCCAACGCGGGTATGCCTGCCATTCACCTGAAAGACACTGATGTAGCCGAAGCCTACCAGGATATCGTTGCCCGTTATCTGGGTGAAGAAAAACCCCTGCGCTTTACCGAATACGAAAAACCGGGCTTTCTGAAACGCCTCTTCGGGGGGAAATAACATGTCATTCCTCAAGTTTTTTCTTGGAGAAAAAAAGTCTTCAGCCAGTGTAGCCAAAGACCGACTGCAAATCATCCTTGCGCGTGAACGCAGCTCAGACAGCACCGAGCCCGATTTCCTGCCCGCATTGCAAAAAGAACTCATTGAGGTCATCTCCAAGTACATCAAAATCAACGCTGATGACATCAAGGTTCATCTTGATCGCAAAGATACCCTTGAAGTACTTGAAGTTAAAATTGAAATGCCCCAGGAAGAAAAAAACAAAAAAGCAGAGTAATACGCAGGATATCCACTCCCACGCAGAGCATGAGAGCGAGAAAAATGGGTGTCCAACTTTTGGGGGCAGTTCACTCTGCGTGGTAACAATAAGAGCCAGTTAAAAAACCGCTGCAAACGTCATGCTTGCAGCGGTTTACGATTATGCCGGACTTCACCGGCCGGCATTCAGAAAAACCGTTATTTTTTCTGGGTGTCCGGGCAAACCGAGCCTTCAGTGACCGGTTTCCAGTAAAAGCTACGGGCAACCAAATTGGAGTCAAACAGCACTTTGTACTGGCAAGTGCTAATGTTATTAACTCCCTGGCCGGGTGTATTGAAGTGGAACAGGTAATCCCACTCTTTAACCCTGAAACCTTCAGCAAAATGCGGGCGACCAATTAAATAATATAACTGGTCACGGGTCATACCGCTGCGAATCTGCGACAATGCGGTGGCTACCGGGAAGGTTCCCTGATCATTATCAAATTTAACCGAATCAACATTCGGCCATACCAACTCGTCGGCAGTGCCGTCTTTGCTAACATTGCTCATGGTACCGCATGCGGTTAATGCCAATCCTAGAAGAGCAGCCGTTGGCACCAGTTTAAAAAACTTATTCATTATTCAATTCCTGATATTTTTTAGAAGTACCTTTCCTTGCGGAAAGGTACTTGAAGCCCTAAGCAATTACCACTGGTAACCTACACCGGCACCATACATATAGTCGCCGCGAGAGTTACCACTAACACTGCCTTTAAGGATCCACTTGCCATTATCGGACACGGTTGACAGGCCTGCGGCGTAGCCCTGCTCACCACGGTAACCAGCAGTGGCCACCCCGAACATGCTCTTGCCAGGCAGATAAGCCTGGGGCAGGTTGGCCATCGCACCGGCAGAAGCCGCACCAGCACGAGCGTTTTTATCAACCCGGTTCATATCTCCGCGCAGATTGTTAATCTGGCCGCCCAGGTTATTGGCAACCCCCTTAAGCTGGCCAACGTTAACCGCATCGGTATCGTTAACACCGGGTGCTACGTTGGTAATAGTAGCGCCACCTGCGTTAATGCCGTTAGATGACACACTTGGACCTACCTGTTCACCTGCGCTATTAACAAATGACACGCCACCGTTATTAACAATGGTATTGCCAGCCTGGAAGGTCGTGGCATTAACGGTTGTAGCGTTAACGGTTGTGGCATTGACCTCTTTAACGCTGATTTTTTCATTCAGGTTAAAGTTCACCTCGGCACTGCCCAGCACCTGCGTAATCACGATATTGCCGTCGTTATTCAGCAGACTGACCTTGTCACCGGACTGAACTGTTGAGTCATTACCACCCGCGTTCAGTGTCCAGCCTTGGTTCAGTACTTCAATCGCCTCACCGACACTGTTAACTTCTTTGTCCTTGTTACCAACTACATAAGTAGGTGCCTTGACGGTGCCGTCAACATTCACCTCAGCACCACCGCCCAAAGCGCTGGCAACCGATTGGCTGATGTCATGGATCTGGCCACCATTAACCGCATCTTTGCTGTCTTTGGCAATAGTACCGTTGGCAACACTGGTAATTTTATTGCCACCCACATCAACTTTATCAGCCGTAAAGGCCAAGTCACCGCTCGGACCACCCACAATGGTTAGACCTGTATCACCCAGCTTGACGTTGTCGCCAACCTTGACGCCACTGTCATCCATCACTGTTTTACCGGTCGTGACAGAATCAACCACCAGGTTGGGGTCTACCGAAATTTCAATATCAACATTCCCTTTGTCTTTCGGCTTTTGAACAATATCAATATTGTCACCACCCACAAGGGTTAACTGGTCACCTGGCAGGATCTGTGCAGGGCCACCCGTGCCTGTGCCAGAAGAACCTCCTGTACCGGCTCCAGGCGTACCACCGCCTGTACCTGGGGTACCACCAGTACCCGGGTTGGAACCAGACGGATCGCTAACCGTAACTTTCCAGCCTTCGGCCAATTTGTTAATTGCATCCTCTACTGTCCAGAATTCTTGGCCATTAATGGTGTAGCTTTCTGTCATGGAAAGGGTACCATCAGCATTCAGGGTGACGTTATCACCAAAAATATTTTGGACTGAATCACCCAATGCCTTTAACTGGTCAAAATTAACCGCGTCCGTACCCGCTGTACCAGCAGCAAGATTGGTAATCTTGTTATTACCCATATTGATGCCTTTCGGATTGATGGTCACCGTATCGGGTAACTGAATACCATCTGTACCAACAAAGCTCAAGCCGTTACTGTTGATGATAGTACCACCCGCATTGACACTATCAACCTTGATCTTTTTAGCCAGATCAAAGGTCAGGTTTGTACCAGTTTGACCAATCACGATGTTGTCATCAGTATTGTCAAAATCAACAGTTTCACCCGGTGCTACGTTTTCAGAGGTAGCAGTATCCGCATTCGTGGTGACGTTCCAGCCTTTATTGGCTGTTTCGTTCACGATTGCCAGCTGCTCTTCTGTCGCAGCACGACCTGCTGTGGCAAAGTCAGCCGCATCCAGATCAAGATTGCTTAGACCTGTGATATCACCCTTATTGGCATCAATCACAATGGTATTGGACGAACTACCCGTTGGGTTGGCAAACAGTTCAATTTTACCGGCCTCTACCTTCGTAGTTGCGGTCGGATTAGCTGTAACATCATGCACTACCAAACCGGTATCACTAACAACGGTATCACCCACTGTCAAGCTGCCGTTTTCAGTCAGATCAATGTCTTTAGCTAGCTGAACGCTGAGCGCACCATCGTCTTTCTGAATTACGCCAATATTACCTTCACCTGTCAAGTCAGCTGTTGCTGCACCACCGGTCAGACCTAAAGTCTGGTTCAGTTTACGTGTAACGGTGTTGCCATCATCACCCACAAACTTCAGACCGTCGTTAAGGTTGGCCACTTCCTGCGGCTCACCTTTACCGTCGGTGTAAACGATACGGGTGGTAGTTGTACCAGGCAAACCATCCACACCAGGCGCACCGTCTTTCACACTGATATTAGTGCTAGCACCATCGCTACCATCGGCACCTCTTGGACCAGTCAAGCCAATCGAACCGTCGGCGCCGTTCAGCACCACAGAAGCACCATCCTTGCCATTCACACCAATCGTGCCATCGACTCCGTCAACCCCATCCTTGCCAACCTGGATGTTTTCCAGATCGGTCAGGCTGGTGGCCAGCTTGATCCGCAACTCACCATTTTCACTATCCACACGAAGGTTGGCATCAGAAGCATCAGCATTGTTATCCAGGCCACCAACGATACTTAATGTTTCGCCCAGATCTTTATGGATTTCATCTCCCTGGTTACCAGCAAAGTTCAAGCCGGCTGTGGTCAGGTTTTTGGTTGCCGTTTGCAAGTCACCAATATTGGCCGCATTGGTCAATGTATCACCGGTGGCAGCCGCCAAGTCGACACCGCCCAAACCGCTGGCCACACCCGTAATCTGTTGATTGCCGCCATCAATGCCTGTAACCGTTACGCTTGGGCCACCAGTAATGGTTAAGCCACTACTGTTAATGATGGTTGTATTGCTACCATTAGTAAAGGTTGCACTGTTCAGGCCGGCCAGATCTTTAGCCAGCTGAATGCTCAGGCCACCATCACCATTCTGGACCACACCAATGTTGTCTTCTGAAAGGTTGTCAACATCAGCACCCCCCGTCAAGCCCAGGGTTTCATTCAGCTTGCGCGAAACCACGGTTTCATCATCGCCCACAAAGCTCAGGCCATCATCCAGAGTCGCCACTTCACGTTCATTACCGTCCGGATCGGTGTACTGGATACGGGTAATACCATCTGCGCCATTCAGGCCTGGTTCTCCCTTAGCCATGGTAATGCTGCCGTCTTTGCCATCAACACCGTCAATACCGTGGAACACAATCGCATCAGGATTAATGCTGACACCATCTTTGCCGTCGGCCCCCTTGACACCCACTTTACCGTCGACACCATTACCACCTACTGACAAATTATTTGCCAGGTCAAAGGTCAGCTTAGTGCCAGTTTGGCCAATCACGATATTGCCATCGGTATTGTCAAAGTCTACCGTTGCGCCTGGCGCTACGTTCTCGGAAGTAGCCGCATTATCGTTCGTGGACACGTTCCAGCCTGTATTGGCAATCGTTTTCACTGCTTCCAATTGGTCTACATTAACTGCGTCAGTACCATCCGTTCCGGGGGCAAGGTTGGTAATTTTCTTTCCACCCATATTAATGCCACTGGCATTAATAACCGGGCCATTATTAATGGTAATACTATCCAGATCAGTGAGGTTGCGTGCCATGACCAGGTTTAACTGACTACCGTTACTATCCACGCGCAGATTGGCACCCGTAGAAGCCTCGGTGGAATCCAGCTCACCTGAGATTTTCAAAGGCGTATTGTCACCCAGGGTCTTGGTAATATTGCCACCGGTATTGCCGGCAAACAACAAGCCGTCATTTTTATTGGCGATTTCAACGCCTTCATAAGTAACACTGTTATCGTTGTTCACGACAAAGTTGTCACCCAATTTGGTAACACCATCAACGGTAAGGTTATTAGTCGTAATGTTGCCTTCGTTAATGACCGTCTGATTGCCTGGATTACCAATCTTGATTTCTTTCGCCAGATTAAACTGCAAATCTGTACCAGTACGGGTTATAACAATATTGCCATCGGTATTGCTGAAATCAACTGAACCACCGGGGGCTACGTTCTCGGTTACTTGACCATTAACACCAACATCCCAACCCTGTGCAACATACCCTAACGCATCCTGCACGTTATCATAGTCGGTACCACGTACGTTTAGGTTTGCAGTCACCTTATGGGTCAAAGGATCATAACTGGATTTTCCTCCCAGCGCATACGCCATGCTCTGGCCTGCCGTATCCAGGTTGTCACCCAAGGCAGTCACTGCCTGATTGGTGGCAAACAGCTGGCTGCCATTAATGGCATCCGTTGATGTTTCAGAAAGACGACCAGCCGCAACGTTGGTAACGGTACGCTCTGCACCAACAGAACCGACACTCACGGTTGCTGTCGGACTCACACCTGCAAAGTTGTAGGTATTTTTATCAACAACCACGTTGGAAGTACCAACGGCAGTCTCGGTAACAGATCCACTACCCAAGGCAACGGAGCCCACATTGCTTGCCTGGGCACCTTGACCCAGCGCCAGGGCATTGTTTGCCGTCGCTTGAGCACCACTTCCAAATGCAGAAGCATTCAGGGCATTGGCATTGCTGGTGTTACCCACCGCCAAAGCGTTCTCTGCCGTGGCTTGAGCGCCATTACCAACAGCTGAGGCGTTCAGGGCAGTGGCATCAGTATTGGCACCAACTGCCAATGCATTAAGGCCAGTGGCTTGTGCTGCATAACCAAAAGCGGCCGCTTGTTCAGCATCAACCCGAGCACCAGTACCCACAGCTAAACCATTCTCTGACTTTGCTGTTGCCTCGGCACCATCACCAATGGCCGTGGCTGACTTGGCCCGCGCCTGTGCTTCTACACCCAGCGCCAAGGCATGTTGTTCATCTGCCTTTGACAGATTACCAATGGCGATCCCGGCGGTGTTGCGCTCTGGATCCTGATTATTTGGATCGCTGAAGCCTGACACTGCACCCGTACCCATGGCGATACCATCTGTCGCATAACCTACCGCACCAGTACCCGTAGCTACCGCGTTCAACCCACTGGCACTGGCACCCGTACCGCTGGCCTGCGCATTCAGGCCACTGGCTTCAGCACCGGTACCTCTGGCCTGTGAGCTTACGCCCGTTGCCAGGGCATTACTGCCAAAAGCCATGGCATCATCAGCCCTGGAAAAAGCATAAAAACCTTGGGCAATAGCACGTTCTTCGGTCGTTTCCGCTCCCTCACCAATCGCAATGCCATTGTGTGCCGTAGCTTCAGCACTTGTTCCAATCACGATAGTATTATTCGGTGCGGCACCTGACGTTTTAGGATGGGAACGGGCACCCGTACCCATAACAATAGAGTTTTCTCCATGGCTTTCTGCATCTTTCCCGATGGCCACACCACCTTCATGATAAGCCTCACTGTAGTTACCAAGTACAGTAGAGTTGGCGCCATGCGCTTCAACCGAGTAACCAAGCGCAACACTTTCCTGACCTGCTGCACGCGCTTTATCACCCAAGGCCAATGAGGAGTCTCCCAAAGCATGGCTATTAGGACCAATTGCCATGGCATTGACACCGGTTGCAAGGGTGTTATTGCGATTAAGCGGATCAATTGAGTTGACGCTGAAGTATTTGACGCCCTTTTCGGCAATGGCATCATTTAACTGGGCTACGTTGACAGCATCCGTGTCTAACGTACCTGCCGCAACGCCATTAATTTGATTGGAAGCATTAAACGTTACAACACTAGGATCAATTGTTGTATATCCACCAGAGTTGATAGCGCCAATTGCATCTACAACAGTATTAAACTCGACATATTCAGCGGGAATACCAGTAGTACCTCCAGTCCCTGCTTTCAATAATTTGATTGTTCCATAGCTTCCGGTCGTTTTGTCAAACCCGACACCCACCAGATTTGCCACTGATTGTTGGCTGCCTTTCAACTGCAGGACGTTAACCGCATCATGATCCTGCGCCCCATCTTCCACGTTAACAATTCGACGGGTCGCAATTTGGCCTGTTATCGCATTAGTATTACCTACCGAAACGACCGCACCATCGGTAAAATCGTTACCCGTCAGGTAGCCTTGGCCACTTGCATCACTACTGAGTGCAACCGAACCAATGCCAAGTGCAACACTACCACCTTCAGCTGTCGTATTGCGGCCCAAAGCCACCCCGCCTTTCCCTGCTGTTGAATACGCGCCAATGGCAACACCGTTATCCAGGGAAGATGCGGCGTATCCAATTGACACGGCATCTGTTCCTGCTGCGGTTATACCGCCAACGGAAACCGCATGTTCTGTATTGGCTCCTGCCCCATTATTGGCCATCTCACCGATGGAAACGTTTGAATTGCCTGAAAGATTAGAGCCTGCTCCACTACCAATGGCGATGTTCCAGTAACCGCCTATATCTGAACCGGCATTGGCACCAATTGCCAGGTTCTGACCGCCTGCCGATCGTTGTCCTGCATTAGTACCAATGGCGATATGATCGGTTCTATCATCAGAAGTTGTACTAACAGTACCTATTCCCGCTCCAGTACCCAGTGCAATACCGCCTACTGAACCTGCATAAGCGCCATTACCAGCAGCAAAAGCATTGCCTGCCTCTGCTATCGCATTTCCTATCGCAATACTGTTACCGGCCTTAGCCTGTGCACCGCCACCCAATGCCGTTGCGTTACCTGCTGTCGCCTTGGCACCATCCCCCAACGCCACCGATCTGGTGCCGCTGGCGGTGCTATCGCGACCAATGGCAACCGCAGCCGTACCACCACTCCCTAATGCCGCACCACCTGCAGTAGCGCCATGCCCCAGGGCGATGGCACTTATGCCCTCTCCTGTTACTTTTGCATTAGTACCGGCTGCAAAACCATTCTCTGCCTTTACATTGGAGGCCGAGCCGATTGCAGTACTGCTTACCCCTTCAGCCACGGCTTCAGGGCCAATAGCGATGCTATCTACACCAGTAGCCTGAGCGTCATCTTTACCTGAACTGACGCGAAAGTATTCGATCCCTTGATCAGTATCTGAAACGCCTAAATTCGTTAATTTATCTTCCAGGGCTGTTACATTAGCATTTGTAGTATTTAAAGCAGATTGATCTGCCTTCAATGCCACTGTTGCGTTTGTAGAATCCAAAGCAGATTTATCAGCTTTCAATGCCACTGTTGCATTTGTAGAATCTAAAGCAGATTGATCTGCCTTCAATGCCACTGTTGCGTTTGTAGAGTCCAAAGCAGATTTATCAGCCTTCAATGCTACATTTGCATTTGTTTGAAACAGTTGTCCGCCCGTAATAGCCTGTGTGCTACCTACCTCTACCAATCCCTCACCTAAACCACTAATCGTTCCGGGAGCTGAAAAAACAATACTGTCCCCAAGATAACTATTAGCGGGATCTGACCCAATAGTAATGCTCTGCGCCTGCGCCGTAGTCCCCATAGCAACAGCCAAAAGCGCACCTGCCAGCACTGATGAACCGCTACGCTTTCCTTTTGCCTTAACATTCTCAGAAACAGCGACATAGGTACCTGTTTGCTCATTCCAAATGCTTTTATAAATACGATTCACAACCGATCCTTTCAAATATGTATATCTGCCGACACGATTGGTTGGTTTGAACTGCAAATTAAAATTATTTCAGTTGGAAACAAACCCAAATTAAGCCAGCATCTTGACTATTAGCAATGTCCATGCCAAGAGTAATTTCATAATAAAAACAAACTCTTATCGGCAAGGTTAAGGACCGACTTTAGCGAATGTAATAAGATAATTCAATTTGCAATAATTTACAATTAAGCTATTATCGCTTTGCTGATTTTTTTATTTTATTTTTATTAATTAAATAAATGTTTTGATAAAATTAAATATTTATCAAAATAAAGAATACAAATCATTCTTATATAAAAAATTTTCAAAAAGTTCTAAAAAAATTGTTAAGCACAGTTATTTTTCAAGCAGTCCTAACCCTTATTTTTTACGCAAAAAAACCTTCTTTTATCAATTCTTTACATTGTTAGTGAAATCAACCACACTTTTCACAACCAGCACCCATAAAAAAACCCGAACATCCGTAAATGTTCGGGTTTTTGGCTTGATACCGGCAAATACAAATGTACCGGTTCCCAGTGTATTTATAGGGGTTTATTTACCAACCTGGTTGCCAATAACACCACCCACTGCGGCACCACCTACGGTACCCCAACCGCTGCCACCGGTTAACACAGCACCAGCCACACCACCAATGGCTGCGCCACCAATAGTGCTTTTATCGCGTGTGCTCATGTTGCCACAACCGGTTAACGCCGCTGCCACCACGGCAACCAACATTACTTTACTTACTTTTTGTGTGTTCATTTATAGACTCCTTCAGGCATTGGCCAGATACTCAACAATTAAAACATTATCCTGTTATTTACAGGTTCTCAAAATTCCACAGTTTTAGCTATATCTTTACTGTTTAAATTGTATCAATATTCTATTATTTGAGGATTTTGACACCAACTGAAATTTACTTCAATGCTTTATAACGAATCCGCTTGGGTTTGGCGCCTTCTTCACCCAGACGACGTTTTTTGTCAGCTTCATACTCTTGGTAGTTACCATCAAAAAACACAACCTGAGAATCGCCTTCAAAGGCCAGAATATGGGTAGCAATCCTATCCAGGAACCAACGATCATGGCTAATAACCATGATACTGCCGGCAAATTCCAGCAAGGCATCTTCCAGGGCACGCAGGGTTTCCACATCAAGATCGTTGGATGGTTCGTCAAGCAGCAAAACGTTGCCACCCTTAATAAGGGTGGCGGCCAAGTGCAAGCGTCCGCGTTCACCGCCCGACAGTTGCCCAACCATTTTGTTCTGGTCAGACCCCTTGAAATTAAAACGTCCCAGATAGGCACGGGCAGGCATTTCAAACTTGCCAACGGTTAGCAAGTCGGCACCGTTGGAAATGAAGTCGAACACGTTTTTATCATTGTCCAGGACGTCACGGGACTGGTCCACAAAAGAAATATTGGCGGTTTGGCCAATATTGACCTGTCCGGAATCGGGCTGCTCTTGCCCGGCAATCATACGGAACAGGGTGGATTTACCGGCACCATTGGGGCCAATAATACCTACAATAGCGCCTGGCGGCACTTTAAAGCTTAGGTCATCAATAAGGAGGCGATCGCCAAATGCCTTACTGACGTTTACAAATTCAATCACCTCATTACCCAAGCGCTCTGCCACAGGAATAAAGATTTCCTGGGTTTCATTGCGCTTCTGGTATTCATGTGAAGACAGTTCCTCGAAGCGGGCCAAACGCGCCTTGGATTTTGCCTGACGTCCCTTGGGATTCTGGCGTACCCATTCCAGCTCTTTTTTAATGGTTTTCTGGCGGGCAGACTCAGCGGCCTCTTCCTGCTGCAGGCGATTGCCTTTTTGTTCCAGCCAGGAACTGTAGTTACCTTTCCATGGAATACCATGGCCACGGTCAAGTTCAAGAATCCATTCAGCGGCATTGTCCAGGAAGTAACGGTCGTGGGTTACCGCCACAACGGTCCCCGGGAATTTCTGCAAGAATTGCTCCAGCCATTCCACGCTTTCCGCATCCAGGTGGTTGGTGGGCTCGTCCAGCAACAGCATATCCGGTTTGGACAACAATAGTCGGCACAAGGCAACACGACGTTTTTCACCACCAGAAAGATGGCCAATATTGGCATCCCAGGCAGGTAAACGCAGTGCATCAGCCGCAATTTCCATTTGATGCTCTATGTCATCAGCACCACTAGTTGCTGCCGCCGCAATGATCGCTTCCAACTCTGCCTGCTCGGCGGCCAATTTGTCAAAATCAGCATCAGGCTCGGCATACTCCGCATAAACCTCATCCAGGCGTTTACGGGCGGTAAACACCTCGCCCAGGCCTTCTTCCACCGATTCCCTGACAGTGTGATCGGGATTCAGCTGGGGTTCTTGTGGCAAATAACCAATATTCAGGCCAGGCATGGGAATGGCTTCGCCTTCGATGTCCTTGTCGACACCGGCCATGATTTTAAGCAGGGTTGATTTGCCAGAGCCATTCAGGCCAAGGACGCCGATTTTGGCACCCGGAAAAAAAGACAGGGAAATATCACGTAAAATCTGTCGCTTGGGAGGCACGATTTTACCGACTCGATTCATGGTATAGACGTATTGGGCCATTTTTATATGCGTAAATATGAAAAGGACTCATTGTAGCCATTTCCTGCAACATTGTCCGTTTGTAGAATTGAGCAAGCACTTAGGCACACGTTAAAAATCCAGTACAATCAAACGATTGAATCCACGCTTACCCTATAGTGATAAACATGCTTACCTTTACTGAACACGAACTGGAACTCCTTGGCAAAACCGCCGATGCCCTTAGCGCCTATATGGGCAAGCCGGTCCTGGCCGAAGTGGATGTATCTGAAGACGGCTTTGAATGGGTCATGTTCGGCATTCCACTGGACATTAACGATGAAGCGGAAGACGAAGAGATCGTTCAGATCCAGATGGGTGGCCCGTCTGCACGACTGCTGGGCAATGCAGGTGGCCTTGAGGACGGGCAACGGGAGGTTTATGCCTGTGAGTTCCTGTGGGGCATACAACTAACCGACCAGGAAAACATCCGGTTTATTCGCATTGACTATACGGGCGAAGAAGTGCAATGGACCGAAACCCTTGAAGAAATGCTGCCGTTTGCCATTAACGATGAAGAATTACCCAATGATGAAGATAATTGGGACGATGACGACGACAGCGACGACGAGCCCGAAAGCACCCCGCCACCCCCAACCCTGCACTAATGCAGCTTTTTATCGCGTAGATAAAGCAATAAACCAACGGGATACATGGATGCCACCAGCAAGGTTGGCATCAGCCCCCGCAAGTGGGCCAGGCCGGGCAGTTTAACGCCCCCTGCACGCAAATGCAGGCGAAAACGGGTATAACGAGCGGCAGCCATTAAAAAAGAAGCGGGCTGGAACCTGAACCAAGGCAGACACTCCACTACCGTATCACGCGCCAGCAACAACAGGCCAAGCGCATGTTTTTTGCCTGTTTGTGCTCCCTCTTCAGACAAGGACCCAGCGGTTTCATGATAAACCCGAAACACCTGGTTCACGAACGTGTTAAATAGCCTTTACGGGCAATGGCACGCCAAACAATACTTTCCGGAACGAACCCGTCTATGTTTTCAGGGAAGGGAAAGTACTTAAGCACCTCTGTTTGCATGCAGCCAAACTTTTCACCTTTGACGGAATGCCGAAAAGTCATGTCAATGGACGTCATATCCATGACATCTTCAGGGTATTTATCGCCAACAATGCTGCCATCGGGGCGGGCGCACAGGCCGGTTACGGCAATATAGCCTTCGCGCTGCTCGGCAGGAATAGAGCGCCAGCAGGCCCACATCTGGTTAAGAGCATCGGGGGTAAGCGTATCATCACTATCAAGCACAACCAGCAAACGTCCCCAGGCATTCTTGACTCCGTTATTGAAGGCCGTTTTTTTGTGCTGGTTCCTTTGCCAGACATAGCGTATGGGAAAGGGTGAAACCTCTTGCCATTGCTCTATCAACTCACGGGTATTATCGGTAGAGCCGTCATCGATAATGAGCCACTCAAAATCACTAAAATACTGATTGCACAGCGACTCGTAAGCGCGCAACAAGGTATGCGCACGGTTATAGGTCGGTGTCAATACAGTAAAAGAAAACTGATTATCTGTCATGGCTGAAAATAAATAACGATTTTGCTTTTTATTAATGGCTGCTAAACCAAACGATGCGTTAGTGTGCCATGTTAATGATGGTCTACGTGTAGTGAATCGTAAAATGCGTAATTGACATTAAAAGCCAGGGCTTTACATTAAAAAGGCCGTTGTCGCATGACAACGGCCTTGAATTTTTGCCATACGGGCAAAACGTGTTTAATGCCACGAAGGCATTAAACACGTTTCACTTTTTCTAGCATTTTGAACACGCCTTTTGGTGAGCTGACAAACAAACGTTTGAAAGCTTTACCCAGGCAACGGCGCTCAAGAGTGTTGCGACGTACGCGCTTGATTTCAGCCATGAGATTCTCCAGATAAATTGGTTAGCCTGTTAGTGTACTTGAAATAAGCATATTTATCAATAAATAACCAACCATTCAAAATTTAAGTAAGTCCTATGGTCCTATGCATTTCCACGCTGTAGAGCATGGGAACCCGAGGTAGGCCCGCTTGTTTATTCAGGTGTCACTTTCATTTTCATGGCCAGCTCAAAGGCCACCCGCAACGAAGATTCATCGGCAATACCTTTTCCGGCAATATCAAAAGCGGTGCCGTGATCAACACTGGTTCGAATAAAAGGCAGGCCAACGGTTACGTTAACCCCGTTATCTACACCCAGATATTTCACGGGAATTAAACCCTGGTCATGGTATTGGGCCACCACAATATCAAACTCACCCTTGCGCGCTCGCATAAAGATAGTGTCTCCGGGATAAGGACCGCTTACGTTCA
Source organism: Advenella sp. (assembly GCA_041656315.1). GTDB lineage: Bacteria > Pseudomonadota > Gammaproteobacteria > Burkholderiales > Burkholderiaceae_B > Advenella. Next base: position 15,336 of record JBBADT010000035.1, on the reverse strand, counting down.
TCCCCTGTTCACGCATATGTTCAATAGCGGGTGCAATAATGTTAACGTCTTCCTGGCCAAAACGCCCTTCTTCTCCGGCATGCGGGTTTAAGCCGGCCACGGCAATACGTGGCTGGGCAATACCCAACTGGCGACAGGCCTGGTGCGCAAGCTGGATGGCAGTACATTCATTTTCATGGGTGACCTGTTGCGGCACCGCAGACAGCGGGATGTGAATGCTTACCAACAGGACCCTGAGCTCGTCGTTAAGCAGCATCATGCCCACATGCCCCGCTCCCGATCGTTGCGCCAGGATTTCGGTGTGCCCGGGATGATCCACCCCCGCCATTTTTAAAGAAACCTTATGCAAGGGTGCGGTCACAATGGCGGCAATTTGCCCGGCCATGGCATCATCAATAGCCTGGCAAAGATAGGCATACGCCCCCTGTCCGGCTTCTTTGCTAACCTGGCCCAAGGGCAGGCTGGCCGGAATGGCCGGTGCGCAATGAATGACGGGAATGACAACAGTACCCGGTATGGCCTGCGTGATGGCATTTACCCGCAAACCGGCCTGATTTTCCTGAACATAGTCATTGATGCTGGCAAATTCCTGTATATGAACATGAGGCAGCGCCAGGAAACCGGCCGCCCTGGCCAGGCTGCCCGCATCACCATAGACCACCGCAGGCGCCGGCAAACCCCGTTCAAACAGTTTTACCACCAGTTCAGGACCAATACCTGCTGCATCCCCCATGGTAATTCCCAAGGGCAGGACTGCCTGTTGTAATGATTCACCTGACATATTCCATCTTCCCCATTAATAATATTTCCTACTCCCAAGTTTACCAGTGAACGCAGGGTGTTCAGACACAATTCACTCGTGTCAGCAGCAGGGTTTCATGGCGTTGGCTGCAAAGCCGTCATATAATGGATCTGGATATTTGAACAGTATCCTGTTTTACCCTGAAAATTTTCGGCCACCCGCCCCAAAGCATTCAAGCATAACGGTATCCATTCACATGAGTTCTCAAATCAAGATCGTCGGCGCCCGACAGAACAACCTTAAAAACCTCGATGTCACTTTCAACACTGGAGAGTTCACCGTCATTACCGGAGTGTCCGGATCGGGCAAAAGCTCATTGGCATTTGATACCCTGTATGCCGAAGGGCAGCGCAAGTATGTAGAAACCTTTTCCCCTTATGCCCGTCAGTTCCTGGACCGCATGGACAAGCCCCAGGTAGAACGCATCGAAGGCATTTTGCCTGCCATCGCGATCGACCAGACCAACCCAGTACGCAATTCACGCAGCTCGGTGGGCACCATGACCGAACTGAACGATCACCTGAAGCTGCTTTATGCCCGGGCAGCCCGCCTGTATTGCCGCTGTTGTGCCCGTGAGGTTAAAAAAGACAACCCGGAAAGTATCTACCAGTCACTGGCAAGCCTGTCTGCCACTGCTAACGACCCCCGACTGGTGATTACCTTCCCGGTCATTGTGCCGCTTAACTATTCTGAAACAGAAATCAGGGACTATCTAGAGCAACAGGGCTATACCCGGATTCATGCTGAAGAATCCCGCACGGTCACCCGCATTGTCAAAGACAAGAAAAAGAAAGAAAAACCGGTTTCCGAAACCCAGCGCGTGCTGTATGTGGTGCAGGACAGGCTACGGTTTTCCAATGCTGAAGTATCGCGTGTCATGGAAGCGCTTGAAGCCTGCCTGAAATACGGCAATGGGCATTGCTCCATTTACGCCTTAGATAACGAAAATACCCCCCTGTATACCTGGAAATTCAGTGACCAGTTGCATTGTGCCCACTGTGACATTACCTATTCCGCCCCCTTGCCCAGCACGTTTTCCTTCAATTCCCCCTTGGGTGCCTGCGAAACCTGCCGGGGTTTTGGCCGGGCCATGGGGATTGATTTTGGCCTGGTGATTCCCGATGAAAACAAGTCCCTGGAAGAAGGTGCCGTAAAGCCCTGGCAAACCCCCAGCTACAGCGAATGCCAAACCGAAATGATGCAATATGCCAAAAAAACGGGCATTCGTACCACCACCGCCTGGAATAGTCTTAACCAGGCGGAAAAAAACTGGGTCCTGTACGGCGACCCCGAATGGAAAGGCGGCACCTCGGCCTGGAAACATCAGTGGTACGGGGTACAACGTTTTTTCGACTGGCTGGAAACCAAGTCCTATAAAATGCACGTGCGTGTTTTGCTGTCCAAGTACCGCAGCTACACACCCTGCCCGGCCTGCCATGGCTCGCGCCTGAAGCCCGATGCCAATCTGTGGCGCCTGGGCAATACCCGCCAGGATAATCCGCTGACTGGTAACTACCAACGCTTCAAGCCGGTGGGGGCCACCTGGAGCCAGGAACAACTTAACCAACTGGGCGGTCTGGCCATTCATGACCTGATGCAGCTGCCCATTGAACGGGTACATGCCTTATTCAGTCAATTGGAGCTGGGCGGCGAAAACGATGCCGCGATGACCTTGGTGCTGACCGAAATACGCACCCGCCTGAAGTTTCTTTGCGATGTCGGACTGGGTTATCTGAGCCTCGACCGTCAAAGCCGGACCTTGTCTGGTGGCGAAGTACAGCGGATTAACTTAACAACGGCACTGGGCACCTCTCTTGTGAATACGCTTTTTGTGCTGGATGAACCCTCTATTGGCCTTCACCCGCGTGATATGCACCGCATTATTGAAGTCATGCTGCGACTGCGCGATGCCGGCAATACCCTGGTTGTCGTTGAGCACGACCCGCAAGTGATGGTTGCGGCCGACCGGGTTCTGGATATTGGCCCAGGTCCGGGCGAACGCGGTGGTGAAATCATTTTTGACGGTACACCCGGGCAATTGCGCTCGGCCTCTTCGCTCACCGGACAATACCTGGGCGGCAAACTGACGGTGGAATCACCGCGTCCCATGCCGGTTAGCGACAACACGCCCAAACTGATTCTTGAAGGCGTACAGGCCAACAATCTGAAGCATGTCGACGTCTCCTTCCCTCTGGGCCGGCTGGTCTGCATTACCGGCGTATCCGGTTCAGGCAAGTCCACCCTAATACAGGATGTGTTGCATCCGGCCCTGCTGAAGCATTTTGGCAAGCCTACCGAAGCCCCCAGACCATTTACCCGCCTGCTGGGGGCCGAGCAACTGGCCGATGTGGTCATGGTAGACCAGTCGCCCATTGGCAAAACCGCCCGTTCCAACCCGGCCAGCTACGTGGGGGCTTTTGATGCCATCCGCAAGCTGTTTGCCCAGGCGGTGGTTTCGCGCGAGCGCGGCTATACCGCCGGCACATTCAGCTTCAATAGCGGAGACGGACGCTGCCCCACTTGCGGCGGTACCGGTTTCGAACATGTAGAAATGCAGTTCCTGTCCGATGTATACTTGCGCTGTCCCGATTGTGATGGCAAGCGTTTCAGGCCTGAAATATTAGAAGTCACCATAGAACATCTGGGACGCAAGGCCTCCATTGACCAGGTGCTGGCCATGACCGTGCACGAGGCCCTGGAATTTTTCAAGGGGCTGCGCGATGTGCAAACCAGCCTGATGCCGCTCTCGGATGTCGGGCTCGAATACCTTGCGCTGGGCCAGCCGGTTCCCACCCTTTCGGGCGGCGAAGCCCAGCGTCTTAAACTGGCCGGGCACCTGGCCACAGCCGCCCGCAGCGGCATTTCAAGCGCAAAGGTGGCCAAGAAAGGCAGCCTGTTCCTGTTTGACGAACCCACCACTGGCCTGCATTTTGATGACGTGGCCCGCCTGATGCGCGCCTTCCGCAAACTGCTGGCCGCTGGCCATTCCCTGCTGATTATTGAACATAATCTGGACGTGATCAGGGCAGCCGACTGGATCATTGACCTGGGTCCTGATGGAGGCGAAGCCGGCGGCCACGTGGTTGCCCAAGGTACTCCTGCCGAGGTCATGCAACATGCCACTTCCAGCACCGGACAGGCCCTGCGTGAATATGAACAAAGCATTGTCAGCCCGGCACCCGCCAGCCTGAACGAAGTGTCTCCGACCTATTTGGGTACCGCGCTACGCCAACCAAGCAGACACACGACAAGGCCTGATCAAATCGATATCATGAATGCCCGCGAGCACAATCTCAAGGGCATCAATGTGCATATCCCCCACAACACCTTTACCGTCATTACCGGCGTATCGGGTTCGGGCAAATCTACCCTGGCCTTCGACATTCTGTTCAATGAGGGCCAGCGCCGCTATCTGGAGTCGCTTAATGCCTATGCCCGTGCCGTGGTGCAACCGGCCGGCAAGCCCGACGTGGACGCCATTTATGGCATTCCGCCCACGGTAGCAATTGAACAGCGCACCAGCCGGGGCGGGCGCAAATCCACTGTAGGCACCATGACGGAAACCCACCATTTCCTGCGCCTGCTATATGTGAAACTGGGCACACAGTTCTGTCCCGACTGCCAGGTGCCGGTAGAGCCGCAAACCGCCGAACAGATTTTTTCCCGGATTTTGCAGGTTCACAAAGGGCAGCACATCGGGATTATGGCGCCCTTGGTCACGGCCCGCAAAGGCTATTACACCGACCTGGCCAAATGGGCGCAGTCCAAAGGCTATACCCACCTGCGGGTAGATGGCGACTTCATTCCGGTCCAGCCCTGGCCGCGGCTGGACCGCTATAAAGAACACACCATAGAGCTGCCAATTGCCGATTTCATCGTGGACGTGAACAATGAAAGCGGCTTGAAAAAGGCCCTGCACAAAGCACTGGAGCATGGTCAGGGCAGCATGAGCATCATCTGGGAACTGGATCGGGATAATCCCCTGCAAACCAGCCACCTGAACCAGCAGCACTTCTCGGTAAAACGCGCTTGTCCTTGCTGTGGCATGAGCTTTCCCGAACCCGACCCACGGCTGTTCTCTTTCAACTCAAAACACGGCTGGTGCCCGGATTGCTTTGGAACCGGCCTGAAGATCAGCGGTTTTGATGCTGCACAAACCGGTGAGGAAAGCAACTGGATCAACACCAGTGAAGAGGAAGAAGAGGCCTTGCAGGATTGCCCTTCATGCCATGGCCTGCGCCTGAACCGCAATGCCCGTGCCGTGCAATGGCAAAACAAGGCCATTACCGAACTGACTACCCTGCCGGTTTCAGAAGCCCTGGCTTTCTTTAACAGTTTAAGCCTGAATAAACGAGAAACCGACATTTCACGTGACATCCTGTCTGAAATCAGGAACCGTCTGGCTTTTATGGAAGAGGTGGGGCTGGGCTACCTGGGCCTGGACCGCTCCGCCCCCACCCTGTCCGGTGGCGAAGCACAACGCATTCGCCTGGCTGCCCAGCTGGGTTCCAACCTGCAAGGGGTCTGCTATATTCTGGACGAACCCACCATTGGCCTGCACCCTCGTGACAACCGCATCCTGCTTAATGCCCTATCCCGCCTTGAAGGCAATGGCAACACCCTGGTGGTGGTTGAACACGATGAAGACACCATTCGCCGCGCCAGCCATATTATTGATATTGGCCCCGGTGCCGGCGTACGGGGCGGCACCGTGGTGGCCCAGGGCAGTTACCAGGACATTGCCAGCAACCCGAATTCATTAACCGGCAAATACCTGGCCCATCCTATTGCCCACCCCATGCAGGCACGACGCCCGGTTGGTAAAGAGGCTGCTTTCATTACCGTTAAAAATGCCAGCCTGCATAACCTGAAAAACGTCACCGCATCAGTGCCGCTTAACCGGCTTACCGTCATTACCGGCGTGTCAGGTTCAGGCAAATCCACCCTGGCCCGCGATGTTTTGCTGGATAACCTTAAACAATTCATTGGCACCAAAAATGAACCGCAATGGAAGGGTTGTGAGCAAATAGAAGGCTGGGAACCCCTGGACCGGGTGCTGGAAGTAGACCAAACCCCGATTGGCAAAACACCCCGCTCTTGTCCCGCCACCTACGTGGGTTTCTGGGACGACGTCCGCAAACAATTTGCCGAAACCCGGGATGCCAAGATCCGTGGCTGGAACGCCTCGCGCTTTTCCTTCAATACCGGAGAAGGACGTTGCCCGATTTGTGAAGGACAGGGCATGCGCACCATTGAAATGAGTTTTCTACCCGACGTCAAAGTTCACTGCGAAGCCTGCAACGGTAATCGCTTTAACAGCGACACCCTGGCCATTCGCCTGCGTGACAAAACCGTGGGAGAAGTCTTGCGTATGGAAATTGACGATGCGCTGCCCTATTTTGCCGCCCATCCCAAAGTGTTCCGTAGCCTGCAATTGCTGCAGGACGTTGGCTTGGGTTACCTGACCCTGGGGCAGCCCTCTCCCACGCTTTCGGGTGGAGAAGCGCAGCGCATCAAGCTGGTCACCGAGCTGGTCAAGGCGCGGATGGATGAAGGAATCATTAAAACCGGCCGGGCCTCCAGCCGCCCGCATACCCTGTATGTGCTGGACGAACCCACGGTTGGCCTTTCCATGGCCGACGTGGAAAAACTGATTCACGTTTTGCACCGCCTGGTGGAGGCCGGCAATACCGTTGTGGTGATTGAACACAACCTGGACATCATGGCCGAGGCCGACTGGATTGTGGATATGGGCCCTGAAGGAGGAACCGAAGGGGGAGAAGTGGTGGCTGCCGGAACCCCCGAAAGCCTGATGGCTGCCCGGCACAACTCCCATACCGGGCAGGTACTGTTCGACTTCATGGAGGGCACCCAAAGGACAGGCACTTAATCCTTGCTCACCTGCTTCGAAATATCGACGATGGTGCCGTCAGGCATATAACCGTAAATGGCAGCATCGGTATCCTTACCGGTTGTGATGACAGCGAACGTTCTGGCCGCATCAGGATAGACAGTATTATGATCAATCCAGGTGCCCTCGTTGATATACTTTTTATTGCCCACTGCCCGCATATCGGGCAAGTGGGTGTGGCCAAACACTACTACGTCAATGGCTTTATCCGGGTTTTGCAGATATTGCTTTTTAGCCTGGTCGAAATAGTAATCCGGGCTAAGCGTTCCTGCTGCCGCTTCAGCAAAGCTGTTTTTCACGCCAACCTGATTGATCTTCTGACGTTCGTCCCAGGTTCGTTGAAAGTTTTTATAAAGCAAAGGCGCGGAAATCGTACCATCTTGCTGCTGCACCGGGTAAAAATCCTGAATAGAGTAACTGCCGTTAAAGCAGGCAATGCCCAAATCAAAGACCTTGTCTTCAAACCCCTCTATCTGGGTAATACGTGAAAATTCGGAGCTGAATACTTTGTAATAAAGATACGCACCGTACTGGTCAGGATTGGCGACTGGATCGGGAATATCGACAATCACAGGATAGATTTTTTTGATGACAGGTTTGCCCTGCAATATCCAGCTGGCGGCAACACGGGCATAAAAGTATCCCGGTGGCAGAAGCGTCTCTCCATCTTGGCACAGCTCCTTATTGGAGACGCTGTCAGGTGCCGAGAAAGCATCATAACGATGACCATGCTCGATGAGAATTTCCTGGCGATCACCGGTCACATATGCCCCTAAACCTTTCGCATCACGTTCTTGCACGATTCCCGGTAACGCTTCATCCAGAATCCCGCTTTCCAGCAGCATATCGTGATTGCCGGGTATATAGACCAGTTTGATTCCCTTTTTAATCAGCCGGTTCAAGGCATCCATAACATCCTGGTTATTGGCGATCAGCTGTCGGTAAAATTTCGCCGGGTCGTCATATCTCGCGTAAGCCAGGGGCAGGTACCAATCATCCAGGAAATCACCATTAATGACGACTTCACGCACATCCGGCGTATTTTCAAGCTGCTCAAGAAAATTTACCAGTAGCGTGCGATTTTTAACGGTTTCAGAATAACGGTCATCAATCCCGAGATGTAAGTCGCTGAGCACAACGATCTTGTCGGCAGAGACAGATGGGACCCAAAGACGCGCAGCGGCTGGCATCGGCTTGACGCCTGGATCACTGTTTTCTGTGCCCCCCGCAAAGAGGGAAATGGCAACGCCATCTGCAGCATTAATAATGATAATGACAACGTTACCATTCGTTTTTTCATGTTGATTTCTCTCTTGATTGTTTAAGGTAATTTCATTAATCGGGCAATGCCCGCATTGGCCACCGCCATGCCCATGGTGGCGGTCACTGTCACGCAAGATCCATAACCAGCACAGGACAGTCCCTGTAGCGGAGCATCACCCGCTTGCCCGGCATCATCATTACCCGTTTGCCACAAATCGGGCAAAATGGCCGGCTGGTCAAACCAGAAACAATCCACATTCATTTTGGGAACCCGTTTCAGGGCCTTGCCGTTATGATCCGAACCCTTCGCGAAACCATGCTGCTTGCGCAGAATATTACGCAAGCGGGCCAGCAAGGCATCATTGCGAGCCTGTGACAAGTCACCGGCACTCAAACTTAAGGGATTGGTCTTGCCCCCCGCTCCGCCACACATGATCAGGGGAATCTTGCGCTGGCGGCAGGCCAGCACCATGGCAACCTTGGCCGAAACCTGGTCGGTACAGTCAATAAAAACATCGGGACGCCTGCCATCCAGCAACTCATCAATATTGTTGGCATCAACAAAATCTTCAAACGGGTACACCTGACATTCAGGATTAATGCCTGCCACACGCTCTGCCATCGCCTGGACCTTGGCCATACCCATAGTTTGGCTTAAGGCATGAATCTGCCGGTTTACATTGGACTCGGCCACATGATCCAAATCAGCCAGCGTGAGATAGCCAACACCGGAACGGGCCAGGGCCTCGGCCACCCAGGAACCGACACCACCAATGCCAGCCACCATCACATGAGCACTGGCAAGGGTTTGCGTTGCTTTTTCACCATATAGCCGGCGCAAGCCACCAAAGCGACGCTCATTATTACTTTCCTGCATACTCATTTATGTCTCTTTTGTCCTATACTGAAGTCAGGCTATTTTAACGTACATTTTTAAATCGAATTCAAAGTGAAGACTCCTCTTCCTACCGCCTTACACAAGGCTATTGAACATATCCAGAAATTCCGCCTGTGGACCGATGAAGAACGCGAGCTGTCCATGTTGCAAACGCTTGCCGAACATCCGTCCCCAGAAGAAATCTGGGTATTTGGTTACGGTTCTTTAATCTGGCGCCCCGAATTCAATTTTCAGGAAGATCGCCTGGCCACACTGCAGGGCTATCACCGCTCACTATGCCTGTGGTCCAGTGTCAACCGGGGCACCCCCGAGCAGCCGGGCCTGGTTTTTGGTCTTGATGTTGGTGGCACCTGCCAGGGCAAGGTTTACAAACTGCATGATAACAACATCCATGAACAGTTCCGCCTGCTCTGGAAGCGCGAAATGCCCTCGGGCGCCTACATTCCCAAGTGGATCCGCTGTGAAACCATGATGGGGCCCATCACCGCGCTTGCCTTTGTCATGGACATCAACAGCCATGCCTACGTGCAAGGACTTACCCGGGAAGAAACCGTTGATATCGTTCTTAATGCCACAGGCTCCTGTGGTCCCTGCCCCGAATATGTACTGGAAACTGCCAATGCCCTGGCCCAGGCAAGCATCAATGATGAAAATCTGTTTGAACTGGCCGAACTTATTAAGCAACGCATTGCCAAACCGTAAGCACGGTGACTGCAGTGCTGTAAACTAACCCTTTTACGTATCCATTTCACTGCCATGTCTATTGCCGATTTGCGCCAAAAGTACGAAAGAAACGTTTTACTTGAATCCCAGCTGGCCCCCGACCCCATGGCCCAGTTTTCAAACTGGTTTGAAGAGGCTCGCCAGGGAGAAATCCTCGAGCCCAATGCCATGATCGTTTCCACGGTTTCCGCTGAAGGTAAACCTTCTTCCCGTACGGTCCTGTTAAAAGGTTTCGACCAAGAGGGTCTGGTGTTTTTCACCAGCTACGAATCCAACAAGGGTAAAGACTTAAGCGGCAACCCCAATGTCAGTGCCCTTTTCTGCTGGCTGCCGCTTCAAAGGCAGGTGCATATCAACGGTCATGTCGTCAAACTGACCGAAGAAGCTTCCACCGATTATTTCAACAGCCGTCCCGAAGACTCACGCATTGGCGCCTGGGCTTCCATTCAAAGCCAGCCCATTACCCGTGCAGAACTCGAATCCCGGGAACAGCATTTCAAGGAAAAATTCGGCAGCCATATACCCAAGCCCCCTTACTGGGGCGGTTATTTGATTATTCCGGAAACCATCGAATTCTGGCAAGGCCGGCCCTCACGCCTGCACGATCGCATCAAATACAGCAAAGACAATAATGGAAACTGGACCTTCACGCGCCTGTCGCCCTGATATGCCTGTTTTTTTCTGATTCACAAGGTTTACCCATGAGCTTACGTGCTCCCGATTTTGATTCTCCCGCATTTAGAACGGCATTGGGCCGCTTTGCCACTGGCGTTACCATCGTCACCACCACTCACCCCGACACTGGCAAGCCGGTTGGATTAACCGTCAGTTCTTTCAATTCGGTGTCGCTCAATCCGCCGCTGGTTCTATGGAGCCTCACCCAAGACTCTTCCAATATCAGGGCATTTGAACAAACCGAACGGTATATTATTCACGTTTTGGCCGCCGAACAGCTTGAGCTGGCCCGTCGCTTTTCCAAAGGTACGGCTGAAGAACGCTTTGCCGGTGCGCATTACACCCTGAATGAATATGGCGTGCCCAAACTGGCCAATGAATGCTGCGCCGCCTGGTTTGAATGCTACAGCCGCAACCGTTACCATGAAGGAGATCACATGATCCTGATTGGTGAAGTGGAACGCTGCGGTCACACCCATAGCCTGCCTCTGGTTTACCATGCCGGCAGTTTCGACCTGACCCCGCAAGCCATTCTCAACAAGGCATGAAAATGAATGTGGATATTGAGTGCATTGTAATTGGTGCTGGCGTGGTGGGCCTTGCCACGGCCCGTAAACTGGCCATGGCCGGCAAGGAAGTGTTGCTGGTTGAAGCCGAGGAAGCCATTGGCATGGGCATCAGCTCACGCAACTCGGAAGTGATACATGCCGGTATTTATTATCCCACCAACAGCCTGAAAGCCCGCTTATGTGTACAAGGCAAAGAACGGCTGTACCGTTATTGCGAAGAACGAGCCATTGCCCACCAGCGTATTGGCAAACTGCTGGTGGCCACTTCAAGCGAACAGCTGCACCAGCTGGACAAAATACAGGCCCAGGCAAAAGCCAACCAGGTTAATGACTTGCAAAAGCTGAACCGGCAAGATGTCCTGGCCCTGGAACCCATGCTGCACTGCGAGGCGGCCCTGCTGTCGCCCTCCACCGGCATTATAGACAGCCATGGCCTGATGCTGGCCTTGCAGGGCGACCTTGAAAACCATGGCGGGCAGTGTGTTTTCCATACGCCACTGGAAAGCGTGATCATAGAAGAAGACGGCGCCTTCAACTGTACCTTTGGTGGTGCCGAGGCCATGAACCTGCGATGCAACATCCTGATTAACGCTGCCGGCCTGCACGCCCCCAGCCTGGCACGGCAGTTCAAAGGACTCAACCCGGCGTTTATCCCCCCCGAGTACTACTGCAAAGGCAATTACTTTACCTTAAGCGGCAAGGCGCCTTTTTCCCATCTCATTTATCCTATGCCCAACGAGTCTGGCCTGGGTGTCCACCTGACACTCGACTTAGGCGGACAGGCAAAATTTGGCCCCGATACCGAGTGGATCACTGAAGAAGACTATGCCGTCGATCCCGCCCGTGCCCAACAATTCTATATGGCCGTACGCAGCTACTGGCCCGAACTGGCTGATGGCAGCCTTGAACCCGGCTATGCCGGTATACGCCCGAAAATTGTTTCACGCGATGACGCCGCTGCCGATTTCATGATCTCGACACCTGCCCAGCACGGTATCGCCAATCTGGTTAACCTGTTTGGCATCGAATCACCCGGCCTGACCTCCTGCCTGGCTCTGGCAGATGAAGTCTGGCAAGCACTTAACCCAACATCCCATTAACATGCAAAAAGATTACATCCTTACCGTTTCCTGTCCTGACCGTACCGGCATTGTGCATGCCATTTCCGGTTTCCTGCTTGAACTGAATGGCAATATTCTGGATTCGCAGCAATTTGGCGATGAAGAAACCCGCCAGTTTTTCCTGCGTGTTCATTTTTCCCTGGAAACCGCACAAGACATTGAAAGCCTCAAGCAAAAATTCACGCCTCTGGGTGAGCAGTTCAACATGAACTGGAATCTGTATAGTGCCCAGCAAAAAGCCCGAATCCTGATCATGGTCAGCAAACAGGGACATTGCCTGAATGATCTGCTGTTCCGCGCGCATCACGGTTCATTGCCAGTGGATATCGTTGGAATCGGTTCCAACCACCGTGATTACGAATCCCTGGCAGCTTCTTATGGCATCCCCTTCCATTACCTGCCCATTACACCCGAAACCAAGCCTGCGCAAGAGCAGCAAATCATCCAGCTGGTAGAAGACCTGAACGTGGACCTGGTGGTACTGGCCCGCTACATGCAGATTTTGTCCGACAAGTTATGTCAGGCCCTACAGGGACGCGCCATCAATATTCACCACAGCTTTTTACCCAGCTTCAAAGGCGCACGGCCTTATCACCAGGCCCATGCCCGCGGCGTGAAAATCATTGGCGCCACTGCCCATTATGTGACGGCCGACCTCGATGAAGGCCCGATTATCGAACAGGATATCCAGTACGTCGATCACACCATGACCGCTGATGACCTGGCCCAGGTGGGCAGTGACACCGAGTCGCTGGTACTGTCACGGGCAGTGAAACACCATGTTGAACACCGTATTTTGCTAAACGGCCACAAAACCGTTATTTTCAAATAAAAACGTACCCGGCCGGCCTGTCCTCAGGCCGGCTGTAGTGCCTGCGTCACCAGCCATTGCTCAAACAGGCCAAGTGCCTCTGACGTTTTACGGTCATCGGGATAGCCAAAATAATAAGATTTGTCTACGGGCAATACCGCCGGCACCGGCATCACAAAACGCCCGCTCTTGATATGCTCCCTGGCAATAAAGGCCGGAAACAGCCCCATCCCCAAACCGGCATCCACCGCGGCCAGCAACATGCTAAAGACCTCATATCTGGGCCCCGCCAGTATGTGTGGTTCACAGTCATAATGGTTATGCTCGTACCATTGCATCCAGGCATCAGGCCGCGTCATCATGTGCAGGTGAGTCATTTCCGCCAATGCCCTCACCCCTTTGTTTTTAACCCGTGCCAGCAGTTGCGATGAACACACCGGAATCAGCTCCTGCTCGTAAAAAAGACGAATACTGTGGGTATTGCTCCAGGGCTGCTCGGCATGATAGATGGCGGCATCAACCGGAAAATCCTTGAATAAAAAAGGGGCCGTCTTGATGGAAAGACTGATGGCAATATCGGGATACTGCCGCTGAAAACCGGCCAGACGGGGAATCAGCCAGGTGGTAGCCAGGGTGGGAACGGTGCCAATATGCAGGCTATGCCCAATACCCGCCCGGCTGATCAGGCCAAAAGTATCTTTTTGCAATTGCTCCAGGTGATGCCGGACCCTTGCGGCATATTCCGCCCCATGATCGGTCAATACAATCCGGCGTCGCACCCGGGTAAACAGTTCAACCCCCAGACGTTCTTCCAGCCCGGCAACCTGCCTGAAGACGGCGCTATGCGTCAGGGACAGTTCTTCGGCCGCACGGGAAAAAGATCCCAGTCGCGCCGAGGCCTCAAATGCCTGCAACGCTCCCAGATTGGGCACTCCTTTACGCATGTTTTTTCCTTTCCAACGGATTGAAGTGACTATATTGCACCATATTGTGCATTTTTATCAATTGCCATGTGAATAAATGGCACATAAAATAAAGTTCATTATCTTGTAAAACCATAAAATCATCAATTTTCAGGAGCCAATACCATGTCTTCAAATCCTTCTTTCCACTGGGATGATCCTTTATTGCTTAACGAACAGTTAACTGATGAAGAGCGCATGATTCGCGACGCTGCCCACGCTTACTGCCAGGACAAACTGGCTCCACGCGTACTGGAAGCCTTCCGTCATGAAAAAACCGATCCTTCCATTTTCAGGGAAATGGGTGAACTGGGCCTGCTGGGCGTGACCATTCCGGTTGAATACGGTGGCTCAGGCCTGAACTATGTTTCTTACGGTCTGGTTGCCCGTGAAGTGGAACGTATTGACTCCGGCTACCGTTCCATGATGAGCGTACAGTCTTCGCTTGTTATGGTGCCTATCAATGAATTCGGCAGCGAAGCCCAGAAAAAGAAATACCTGCCCAAACTGGCCACCGGTGAATGGATTGGCTGCTTTGGTTTAACCGAACCCAACCATGGTTCCGACCCCGACGGCATGGAAACCCGCGCCAAAAAAACCGCAAACGGCTACAGCCTGACCGGCAATAAAATGTGGATCACCAATTCTCCCATTGCCGATGTATTCGTAGTATGGGCCCGTTGCGTAGGCGGCGAGTTCGATGGCAAGATCCGTGGCTTCATTCTTGAAAAAGGCATGAAAGGCTTAAGCGCCCCCGCCATTCATGGCAAAGTGGGTCTGCGCTCATCCATTACCGGTGAAATCGTCATGGACGAAGTAGAAATTCCTGACGACCAGATGCTGCCCGGTGTAAGCGGCCTGCGTGGTCCTTTCACTTGCCTGAACTCTGCCCGTTTTGGTATTGCCTGGGGTGCATTGGGTGCGGCAGAAGCCTGCTGGCATACTGCCCGCCAGTACACGCTGGATCGCAAGCAATTTGGCCGCCCTCTGGCCCAAAACCAGCTGATCCAGAAAAAACTGGCTGACATGCAAACCGAAATCACCATGGGCCTGCAAGGCTGCCTGCGTTTGGGTCGCATGAAAGATGAAGGCACTGCTGCCGTTGAAATCACCTCTATCATGAAGCGCAACTCTTGTGGCAAGGCACTGGATATTGCCCGCATGGCCCGTGACATGCTGGGCGGTAACGGCATTTCCGATGAGTTCGGTGTGGCCCGCCACCTGGTCAACCTTGAAGTGGTTAATACCTACGAAGGTACCCATGACATTCACGCCCTGATTCTGGGCCGTGCACAAACCGGCCTGCAAGCCTTTTATTGATCCAGGCATCAACATGCGGGCCAAGAAAACGGGCACGCATGTATTTGGTGGCATTGACATCTTCTCCACCCTAACCCGGTAACGGGTTCAGGATGGAGATTCCTCCGGCGAGACGCTGATGCCCCAGCGCAAGAATGTTCTGTGCCGCATTGAGGTCGCGGTCATGGGGAACACCGCACCCGCACGTCCATTCTCTTATTCCAAGACCTGTCCTACCTTTCGGACTGTTTTGGCGTGAGCCGCAACACGAGCAGGTCTGGGTGGTGTACGCTTCATTGACT
>JBBADT010000034.1:0-32530 GCA_041656315.1 Advenella sp. | reverse complement strand
TACCCTTACTTTTACCGGGTTTGGAGGTCAGGTTTGGGTTCATAATCTGTTTGAATCACTTCCGGGGGGGCAGTTTGGCTTTTTGGTTGTTGTCAGTCTTGCCGTTTTCTTCCTGGCATTTTTCCTGGACTTCTTCGAGCTGGCCTTCATTGTAGTGCCGTTGCTGGGCCCTGTGGCTGAAAGCATGGGCATTGATTTGATCTGGTTCGGGGTTCTGCTGGCAGTGAATATGCAAACGTCGTTTATTCATCCGCCATTTGGGTTTGCTCTCTTTTACCTGCGTTCAGTGGCTGCCAAGGACGACTATATAGACAAGGTAACTGGCAAGCTTATTCCCAAAGTAACAACCGGTGATATATACAAGGGCTCAATCGCCTTTATCGTTATTCAGTTAATGATGGTGGCCTTGGTCATGTACTGGCCAGATGTGGTTATGCACTACAAAGGGCAGGGGTCTGGGGTTGATCCAAGCACTATCATTATTGATAGTGGTGCCGGCTCTTATGGTTCTGACCCTTACGGTACGCCAAGTCCATATGGCGGGGATGGTTTTTCTAATCCTGCCGATGCTTTCCAATAAGCCTGGAAAGCACATGAGAACACGGGTAAAAATCTGCGGCCTGCGCAGCAAAGAAGATATTCACATGGTGGCCGATGCAGGAGCTGACGCCATTGGTCTGGTTGTCTATGCGGGTAGCAAGCGTGCTGTAACCATCCAGCAGGCAGCCCGGTTGCGGAGTGAAATTCCTGTTTTTATTTCTGCCGTGGTGCTGGTGGTCAATGCCAGCCAGGTAGAAATAGAACAAATCATCAATGACGTAAAGCCTTCATTATTGCAGTTTCATGGTGATGAATCAGCAGAATTTTGTGAGCAGTTCCAGTTTCCCTATATCCGGGCACTAAGGGTTGGCGGTGGCACATTGCTTTCGCCAGACGCTGTTGCCCAAGAGGTGCAAAAATACCCCAATGCCAGCGGGTTTTTGTTTGATGCTTACAGTGCGGGGTACGGTGGCTCGGGACTGACCTTTAATTTGTCTTTGCTGGATAAAGCGCGTGAAATACTGCCAGCCAGAAAAATCATCATTGCCGGTGGCCTGAATGCCAGTAATGTGCAGCAACTTATCAGGGATGTAAAACCCTATGCCATTGATTTGAGCAGTGGGGTGGAGTCTGCTCCGGGTGTGAAATCGATGGAAAAAACCCGTACCTTCATGCAGCAAGTGGCAAACGCCTGAGTCGTTGAAAGTAAACCCAGGCGTGCACAGGCAGATGGATACTCGATTAAGCCATGGTTAGTGCCTCAATTTCCTCTTGCAGTATTAGCCATTCCTCTTCCAGGTCATTATGACGCTTGCTGAGTTCACCATGCTCGTTAAGCACCTTAACACGCTCGTCACGTCGATCATCTGAATAGAAGCTTTCATTGGCAATTAACAGGTCAATTTCCTTAAGGCGCTTTTGGCTTTTGTCCAGCTCCGCTTCCAGCTTCTTCAATCTTGACTCAAGTGGTTTGCGCAAGGCCGAAACGCGCTGGCGTTCTTCAGCTTCTTGGCGTTTTTGTGCCTTGCGATCAATGCCTTCTTTGCCGCTGTTTTCAGCCGCTTCCTGGCGGGCTTCACTGCGTTGCGCCTGGTTGCGCTGGTTTAGCCATTCGCGGTAATCTTCCAGGTCACCGTCAAACTCCTGAACCTTGCCATCAGCAACAATCCAGAAACTGTCCACGGTAGTGCGCAACAGGTGCCGGTCGTGGGAAACCATGAGCATGCTGCCATTAAATTCAGCCAGTGCGGTTGCCAAGGCTTCACGGGTATCAACATCAAGGTGGTTGCTGGGTTCGTCAAGCAATAGCAGATTGGGCTTTTGCCAAAC
The DNA here is from genome assembly GCA_041656315.1 of Advenella sp. Classification (GTDB taxonomy): domain Bacteria; phylum Pseudomonadota; class Gammaproteobacteria; order Burkholderiales; family Burkholderiaceae_B; genus Advenella. Next base: position 30,661 of record JBBADT010000034.1, on the reverse strand, counting down.
AATTAATGACAGGGCCAAACGGGCTTTTTCACCGCCAGAAAATGGGGCTACTTTTGAATTGACACTGTCTCCACCAAAACCAAAACCGCCAAGATAGTTGCGCAGCTCCTGCTCACGAGTGTCGGGAGCAATCCGGGCAAGATGTTGTAAGGGAGTGGCGTCCAGATCCAGCATGTCCAGTTGTTGCTGGGCAAAATAACCAATTTCCATCCCTTTGGAAGGCTTGTATTGTCCGGCAAGTGGGGATAATTCACCGGCAATGGTTTTGATAAGCGTACTTTTACCTGCGCCGTTAACACCCAGAACACCAATGCGGGCACCGCCACGAACCATGAGCGTGACATCGGAAAGAATTGTTTTTGATTCCCCCTGTTCATTGATATAACCGGTAGATACTTTATCAAGCACCAAAAGCGGGTCTGGCATATTGGCCGGAGAAGGAATGTGAATGCTGATGCCCGATTCCATTTGCAACGGTGCCAGTTTTTCCATGCGAGCCAACGCCTTGACGCGGCTTTGTGCCTGTTTGGCTTTGCTTGCCTTGGCCTTGAAGCGATCAATAAAGCCTTGAAGGCGAGCGCTTTCCCGTGACTGGCGGTCGATGGCGATTTGAGCCTGCTTCAGGCGTTCGGCACGCTGTGTCAGGAAGTCTTCATAGCCGCCTTTGTAACGAACCAGCTTGCATTGGTCAAAATGCAAGATCACTTTGGCAACGGCATCCAGAAATTCGGTATCGTGCGAAATCAGGATGACCGTGCCCTGGTAAGCTGCCAGCCATTTTTCAAGCCACAGCATGGCATCAAGGTCAAGGTGGTTGGTGGGTTCATCAAGCAGTAGCAATTCGGAAGGAGCCATTAATGCGCGTGCCAAGGCAAGACGCATCTGCCACCCGCCTGAAAAGCTGTTGACCGGATTCATCCATTGGTCTGGTTTAAAACCCAGTCCTGCCAGCAATTGTTCGGCACGTGAGGGGGCGCTCCAGGCATCGGCTTCTATCAGGGCTGATTCCAGTTCGGCAATTCTTGTGCCGTCGTGCTCATCAAGTTGTGCGCGTTCAGCCTGCAAGGCCCGAAGATGAATGTCGCCGTCAATGACAAATTCCCTGGCTGGCTGGTTGCTAGAGACCACTTCCTGCCGGACACTGGCGATTCGCCAGGTATCTGGCATCGTTAATGAGCCGGCATCCTGATCCAGTTCGCCCTGTAAAAGGGCAAACAGGGTGGATTTTCCGGCTCCGTTTTTACCGACGATACCCACCCGTTCTCCTGGGTGTATGACAAATTCGGCGTTATCCAATAATACTTTTGTGCCTCGTCTTAGCGTGAGGCCGGTAGAACGAATCAAAATAAATCCAGATAAAAAGAAGTTTCTTATTCCAGGCTCAGCAACTGGGTCCGGTTCAACAACAAAATGCTGTGTGAGGTGGTTTCTGTTTCAAGAAAAACAGGATCCAGGGTGGGAAAGGCATTAATGAAATTTTCATATTCATGGCCAATTTCCAACACGATGAAACCATCATCTTTAAGATGGCTGGGAGATAGTTTCAAAATGCGACGGATAATTTCCATGCCATCTTCTCCACCATCCAGGGCCAGTTCCGGCTCGTTCTGGTATTCAATTGGCAAGGCCTTCATGGAGGTGCTGTTTACATAGGGCGGGTTGCAAATAATAAAATCATATTGTTTATGGCCCAGCGCCTCAAAGAGGTCGCTTTGTATCACATTGACCTGATGTTCAAGGCCATACATGGCCACATTCACGTTTGCCAGACGGATCGCGTAATCGGAAATATCAACCGCATCAACGATTGCATTCGGAAAAGCCAATACCGCTAATATGGCCAGGCATCCGGAGCCGGTGCACATATCCAGGATATCAGCGGTGTTTTCAGGGTCAACCACCCAAGGGTTCAATTGCTCTGAAAGCAATTCTGAAATGGGTGAACGTGGAACGATTACACGTTTATCGGCAATGAACTTATGTCCTTGCAGCCATGCTTCACCAATTAAATAGGCCAGGGGTATCCGTTTCTTGACGCGTTGGTCTATTAGCTTGATACAGCGTTTTTTTTCTTCCTCAAGTAAACGGGCATCCAGGAACGGGTCTAGCGTATCAAGCGGCAGGTTCAGGGTATGCAAAACAAGGTAAACCGCCTCATCCCATGCGCTGTCGGAGCCATGGCCAAAAGACAGCTTGGCTTGGTTGAATTGGGACACCGCAAAGCGGATCATGTCCCGGACTGTTTTGAGTTCGTTATGAGTTTTTGTCATGAAAGGCAGTTAAATGCAAAATAAATGATTAAAGCAGAAGATGTTCTAGTGTACGACGGTAAATGTTTTTCAGGGGTTCTAGCGTGTTGATGGCTATGTTTTCATTGACTTGGTGAATACTGGTATTGATTGGGCCGAATTCAATGACTTGTGGGCAAATTTTGGCAATAAAACGTCCATCTGATGTGCCACCAGTGGTGGACAATTCGGTATTGATGCCGGTTTCGTCCAGAATGGCTTTGGCAAGGGCGTTGCTTAATTCTGCCCGTGGCGTCAGGAAGGGTTCACCACTAAGTGTCCAGGTCAGGCTATATTCTAACCCATGCCTTGTTAATATTGTGTTAACCCGGTTTTTAAGTTGCTCGGCGGTGCTGGCGGTAGAGAAGCGGAAGTTGAATAAAATGCTGGCCTCGCCAGGCACGACATTGCTGGCCCCGGTGCCGGCATGAAAATTGGAAATCTGGAATGTGGTGGGTGGAAAGTATTCATTGCCTTGATCCCATTCGGTGCGAGCCAGTTCTTCAATGGCGGCTGCGCATAGGTGGATCGGGTTGCGGGCCAGGTGGGGGTAGGCAACATGGCCCTGTTTTCCCTTGATGATCAACTCTCCATTCAGGGAGCCCCGTCGCCCGTTCTTAACCACATCACCCAGTTTTTTGTCTGAAGTAGGTTCACCCACAATGCAATAGTCAAGGTTTTCGTTTCGGGCCTTTAAGGCATCGCAAACCTTGACAGTACCATTAACAGAAGGGCCCTCTTCATCGGCGGTAATCAGCATGGCAATAGAGCCTTTGTGGTGGGGGTTGGCCAACACAAACTCTTTGGCGGCAATCACAAAAGCGGCAATGGAGCTTTTCATGTCGGCAGCCCCGCGTCCGAATAAAACGCCGTTTTTTTCTGTTGGGGTAAAAGGATCGGTGTCCCATTTTTCAAGTGGCCCAGTCGGGACGACGTCAGTATGCCCGGCAAAAACAAGTACCGGAGAAGCCGTGCCTTTCCTGAGCCAGAGATTGTCGACGTCTTCAAAGCGCATTTTTTCTGCGCAAAACCCCAAAGGGGCCAGATAGGTGGCGATTAAATCCTGGCAATCCAGGTCTTGCGGGGTTACCGAAGCGCGGCTGATCAGATCTTTAGCCAGGTCAAGCACAGCTGTTTTCATGTTAATCAGGCCCTTAGTAAGTCGTTGATGCTGGTTTTGGAGCGGGTTTTTGCGTCAACCCGTTTTACGATGACTGCGCAGGCAAGGCTGTGTGAGCCATCGGCGGCAGGCAAGGAGCCTGGCACGACTACAGAGCCGGAGGGGATGCGGCCATAGGTGATTTCACCCGTGTCGCGGTGATAGATTTTGGTGCTTTGGGAAAGAAACACACCCATGGCCAAAACCGAATTTTCTTCCACAATGACACCCTCAACCACTTCCGAGCGGGCGCCAATAAAACAGTTGTCTTCAATAATGGTGGGGTTGGCCTGTAAAGGCTCCAGCACACCACCTATGCCAACACCGCCGCTAAGGTGAACGTTTTTGCCAATCTGGGCGCAGGAGCCAACGGTTGCCCAGGTGTCTACCATGGTGCCTTCATCAACATAAGCGCCAATATTCACATATGATGGCATGAGAACCACATTTTTTCCGATAAATGCCCCACGTCTGGCTACGGCCGGCGGTACGACCCGAAAGCCGCCGTTGATAAAATCCGTGGCAGTATGGTCTTGAAACTTTAGCGCTACTTTGTCATAAAACTGCATGGGTGCGTGATTCATGATTTCATTGTCCTGAATCCGGAAAGACAATAAAACGGTTTTCTTCAACCATTGGTTGACGACCCATTGTGTCTGTTTTTTTTCTGCAACGCGAAGACTGCCGTTATCCAGGCCGGCCAAGGCTGTTTCTATGGCGTCTCGCACTTCAGCGCTGACATTTGATGATGACAGCTCGTTACGGTTTTCCCATGCTTGTTCAATTGTGTTTTGCAATGCGCAGTTCATGATATTTTTCCCGATAGGGAGGTTGTGTTGGAAAAGGGTGTCGAGTAAATAGGTTTACATGTTGATGAGGCATGAGTTCAACGGTTGTTTTTAATGAAGCGGGCCATCCGTTGCGCACCTTCAAGGCATTGCTCAAGGGGAGCAACCAGGGCAATGCGAATGCGGTTTCTGCCCGGATTAATGCCATGGGCATCACGTGCCAGATAGCTGCCTGGTAAAACAGTAACATGCTCTTGTTCATATAAGCGCAGTGTGAATTCTTCATCAGTCATGGGGGTGCGGGCCCAAAGGTAAAAAGAAGCATCGGGCATTTTTACATCCAGGACTTCGGCCAGAATGGGGTAAACCGCTTCAAATTTGGCTTTATACAGGGCGCGGTTCTGTGCTACATGTGACTCATCATTCCAGGCGGCAATACTGGCGGCACTGAATACCGGGCTCATGGCGCAGCCGTGATAGGTCCTGTATAACAGGAATTTTTCCAGCAGGCGGGCATCGCCGGCTACGAAGCCCGAACGCATGCCCGGAACATTAGATCGTTTGGACAGGCTGGAAAAACATACCAGATTAGAATATTGCGTTCGTCCCAACAGTTGGGCTGCCTGCAGACCACCTATTGGCCTGTCGTCATCAGAGAAATAAATTTCTGAATAGCATTCGTCAGAAGCGATGATAAAACCATATCGCTCAGACAGTGCAAACAGGGTCTTCCAGTCTTCAAGTGGCATGACATTGCCCGCTGGGTTACCTGGGGAGCACACAAATACCAGTTTGGTTTTTTCCCAGACATCCGCCGTTACGCTAGACCAGTTGCTGCCGAAATTTTTTGCGGGGTCTGCATTCAGGTAGTAAGGAGTGGCTCCCGCGAGCAGGGTTGCCCCTTCGTATATTTGGTAAAACGGGTTTGGGCAAATAACCAGACTGTTCAGATCGCCGTTAATCATGGCCTGAACAAATGAAAAAAGCGCTTCACGCGAACCGGTACAGGGCAGGACCTGGGTGTCGATATCGGGCGCCGGAATCTCATAACGACGGGCAATCCAGTTGGCAATGGCCTGGCGTAAAGCGGGATCCCCCTTGGTGGGAGGATATGAAGACAGGCCGGAAAGATTGTTTTTAATGGCTTCTTCCACCAGTTTTGGCGTGGCGTGCTTGGGTTCGCCAATGGATAGGTTGATGTGATGGTTGTGTGGAAGAGGGGTGACATTGGCAAGCAATGTTCTAAGTTTTGTGAAAGGGTAGGGCTGTAGTAAATCTAGTCTGGCATTCATGTGATTGAAATGTCCGTTTGGGTTGCAAGGTCTTGTTTTTTATTATGCAGGACAAATCATTTTATCATTGAATTTGCTTTGATTTTGATTGAAAAAATGTATATGGCCTCAAAAATGGGCAATCAAAAAAAGCTAACTAATGGGAGACTGTGTAGTGACGAGTGCACTGAGAGGGAGAGATGTTTATTGTTTTTTTATGATTTCTTGTGGTGCGAGCGGAGAGACTCGAACTCTCACACCTTTCGGCGCTGGAACCTAAATCCAGTGCGTCTACCAATTCCGCCACGCTCGCAACAAAGAAGAAGTAATATAGCCTATTTTCCCTATTCTTTGCAAGATAAAATAATAATAATGTTGTAAATTTATGGTTTTTAGTAATTTTGTGTGGTGAAAACACAATAAGACAGGTTGATTTTTAATGGTTGATGAGCAATCCTGATTGCTTGGCCTACTTATTGTTTTTTTTGCAAAATGATTGAATTCTCACGAATTCATTACATTTAATCAAGGTTTTATAAGTGAAATAATGGGGAAATGTATAGAAAGATTGCTGTGGTGTGACAACACAAATGGTGGGTGGATGTGCTTATTTTGTGTAAAACAGAGATTGTTTCAATATTAAATCTTATGCCTTCAGGTAAAAAGCATAAGATTTAAAAAAACAGATGTGGGTTTTTCGGTATGCGGTTACAGGTTCGTGTCGTTTGTTTTTTGCAAATCCTTACTCACATTTTTTTCTTCAAGAAAATCTAAATATCGTTGGTATTCAGACTGGCTTAGCCAGCTCAGGTTATTCTTGGCCCATTCTTCTGTTTCTGGTTCTTGTTGTGTTTCATTATTTTGAATTGCATATTCTTCATCCAGTTCCTGGCTGTTTAGAGTAGGCATCATAGGTGGTTTTCCGGTTTAGATAAGTTTTATTGGTTTTTTAATAAATAACAATGCATGGCCAATATTCAGAGCTGCACTGTCATCGGCGTCATTATGAACTTTTTTCATAAAAAAGCATGTTAATAAATATCAAATGTTTTCAAAAGTTGATATTTATTATGAAATTTTAAAAAAGCTTTTGTTGAATAAATAAGCGCAACAGAATAACATATCCTTAGTCCCCTATAGCCCCAAGGAGAAATGCAATGAGTGATCATGTATATAAACAAATTGAATTGACCGGATCATCTAAAACAACTATTGAAGATGCCGTGAACAATGCACTGGCAAAAGCCCATGAAACAATCAGGAATATTCAGTGGTTTACCGTTACGGAAACACGTGGGCATGTAGTGGAAGGCAAGGTTGCCTATTGGCAGGTGTCCCTCAAAGTGGGTTTCACGCTAGAGTAATGAAAGACGGCAATTCCGTTAAAGTGGCTATGTATTATTGTTATCTTGCTTGAACAGGTTAGCGTCCAAGAACCAGGTCTGGTGCAATACCAGATCTGGTTTTTTTCTGGCCATCAACTTTTCAAGAATGCAAACATAATTGAACTGGATGGTTTTTAATTCACTTTTTGCCTGAGTGCATTGTTAAGCTGATCGATAACTTCAGCCCAGTCGGCATCTTCAATTTTCTCTTCCCTAAGCAGGGCTGCCTGTGCTTCGTTCCAGAATGCGGCATCCTCAAGCAGAATATCAGGTGGTAGTGGAGAATGTTGAACGAGAAAATTGCGGATGCCTGCTTCATCGGACGGCAAGCCAAGTTGGGCAAATAACTCTGAAAAACGGTGGTATGACTTTTCCATGCTGATCCTTTATGAAGTTTGTCCTTCAATGATCTTTTTAATACCTTTTATCAGGTTTGGCAATACCGGATAATAATCAATGCAATTTTAAGACGCTTTAAGATTTAACGGCAATTCTCTTGGTCTCGTAAAATTTCAATCCAACCAGGGCAATGGCCAGTGCCGCAATAATGCCTGGTATGGCAAAAGCCATGAAGTTTTGGTAATGGGGCAGGCTAAGCTGCATTAATATACCACCCAGCATCGGTCCTACAATGGCGCCAATTCTTCCCACACCCGAAGCCCAACCCAGGCCGGTGGAACGGATATGCATGGGATAATATTGTGCAACATAGGTATAAAGCAGGATTTGTGAGCCAATAGTGGCTGCGCCGGCAATCGTTACTAAAAAGTACAGGAAGTAGGTATTGCTGCGGAAGCCAAGTAGGGTAATGGCAATGGCTCCCAAAATGAAGAAGATGACCAGTACGCTCTTCAGGTTGAATTTATCGGACATGTGCCCGCCCAGAATGGCACCTGCCATGCCGCCAATGTTCATCGCAAACAGGAACATCAAACCCGACTTCAAAGGGTAGCCGGCCGTTTGCATTAATTTAGGCAACCACGAGCCAAGGGCATACACCATAAGCAGGCACATGAAAAAGCTGACCCAGAACGCAACAGTACTAATGGCCCGTTTTTCACTGAACAAGTCCAGAATGGGTATTTTCGTGGCAACCATTTCCTGCCTGACCAGTTCGTACTGATTGATTACAACGATTTTCGGATCGATCTTGGCCAGAATGGTTTTAACCTGGGCATCTTTATTGTCCCTTAGCAGGAAACCTAACGATTCGGGTAGGAATTTCATGATCAGTGGTAGCAGAACCAGTGGAATGCAACCCAGATAAAACATGATTTCCCAGCCCCAGGTTGGTACAATCCAGATTCCCAAACCAGCCGATAACATGCCTCCAACCGCATAACCGCTAAACATGAGGGCAACCAGTGTGCTGCGGATTTTTTTGGGGGCATATTCGGAAATAAGCGCAACCACATTGGGCATGACGCCTCCAATCCCCAGGCCCGCGATGAATCGCATCACGGCAAATTGAGCAGGTGTCTGGGCAAAGCCGCAAAGAAATGTAAACAGGCTGAATAAGACAATACAGAGCAAGATCATTTTCTTGCGCCCGAATTTATCAGATGCCGTGCCTAATGTCATGGCGCCTACCATCATGCCAAATAGGGCAACACTGCCCAGGGAGCCTGCCTCGATGGGTGATAGCTGCCATTGATCCATCAGGATCGGTAGAACCACACCGTAAATAACCAGGTCATAACCGTCAAATATAATGATCAGGGTGCACCAGAATAATACATTCCAGTGAAATGACCTGAATTTTGCCTCGTCAATGACATGGTTTATGTCAATTTTCCTCATTGTCTTCCTCCTTGTTGATATAACTGCAAAATTTTTATTTGATTGAGTTTTTTTATTTAATTAAAAAGTGTTTCAGGGATTGAAGATCACCTTTTTTCATGATGATTTTTTTTGGGTAAGGGTGTATTGCGGCTCATGATGAAAAATGCCAGCAGTCCGATAACAATTCCCCAGAAGGCTGAGCCCAGGCCCCACATGGACATGCCTGAAGCGGTGGCCAGAAAGGTAATCAGTGAGGCTTCCCTGTGTTTTGTGTCTTCAATAACGATGGTCAGGTTGGCTGTAATGGCGCCAATCAAGGCCAGTCCGGCCAGAATGGTGATGAGTTCCTTGGGCAAGGCGGTGAATAGCATCACAATGGTGCCTGCGAAAAGACCTCCGATAAGATAGAAAAGCCCGTTTGAAATGCCGGCGACATACCTTTTTTTCTGGTCTTCATGGGCATCCTTGCCGGTGCATATGGCTGCCGTAATGGCAGCAAGGACAATGGTGATGCCACCTGTAAAGGCAACCAGCACAGAGGCCAGCGCGGTTATGACAATGATGGCTTTTGCCGGTACCCGGTATCCCGCCAGATTAAGGATAGTCATGCCTGGCAGGAACTGGCCGGTCAGACTGACCAGGGTAAGAGGGATGGTAAAACTCAGGAATGTGGCGAAATCAAAATCGGGCGCAATCAATATTGGCATGGCCAGTTTTGGGGACAAGATGCCCAGGTTGGTCTTGTCCAGTAAAAAGGCGATGGCAAAACCAACAGTGGCCACAATAACAATGTTGTAGCGGGGCAGGTAACGCCTGGACAGGATATAGGCCAGTATCATTCCCAATGATAATAGGGGTGACAGGGCACTGGCTTCAAATGCCCGCAGGCCAAATTGCAATAAAATACCGGCAATCATGCCTGCGGCAATGCCATGGGGAATCAGGTGAACCGCTTTATCAAAATAGCCGGTTATGCCAATAATAAACAGCAGCAGGGCTGAGCTCAGGTAAGCCCCCACTACCTGGTTCATGGTAATTTCGGGGAAAAGGGATATCAGCAGGACCGTGCCGGGAGCAGACCAGGCGGTTACCACGGGCACTTTGAGCCACCAGCTAAGAAAGATGCCCGAGATGCCTGCGCCAATGGAAATGCCCCATATCCAGGAAACCATCATTTCATTGGCAATATTTCCAATGGATGCCGCCTGGAAAAAAATAACCAGGGGGCCCGCATAGGAAATGAGTACGGCAAGGAACCCGGAAATGACAGCGGAAATTGACCAGTCGGTAGTTTTTGGTCTCAAGGGTTCTTCTTGCCCGGTACGAATGTTATCCAGTCTGCCATTCATGGTTGTTTACCCCATACCTATATCACCGCCGCCAACGGGCAAGATGGTGCCGGTGATATAGCTGGCTTCATCAGAGGCCAGGAAAAGGATGGCATTGATCTGTTCCTGTATGCTGCCGTAGCGTTTCATCAGGCTGCTAGATACCGTCTGGTCAATAATTGCCTGGTACCAGACTTTCTCTTGCCCTGATAACGGTTTTGGATTTCTGGGTATTTGACGCGGAGGCGCTTCGGTGCCACCCGTGGCAATGGCGTTGATGCGGATGTTGTTTTCAGCATGTTCCATGGCAAGGCTCATGGTCATCGCATTGACACCGCCTTTGGAGGCGGCATAAGGGATGCGATGGATACTGCGTGTGGCAATGGATGAAATATTCACAATAACACCGCTTTGCTGGCTGATCATGGTGGGCAGCACTGATCGACAGCTCCATAGCGTGGGAAACAAAGAGCGGTTCACTTCCGCCACGATTTCGTCGGGTGTATATTCCTGATAGGGTTTGGCCCAGATGGTTCCCCCTACATTGTGAATGGAAACATCAATTTTGCCGTATATCTCAAGGGCACTATTGGCGACACCCTGGGCGCCTTCCCAGGTTTCCAGGTCAGCCAGCACCGCATGGGCCTGCCCGTTATTGTCATTGATGCGTTTGGCAACGTCCTGCACCAGCAGGTTGCGGTCTGCCAGAATGACTTTACCACCTTCGGCAGCAATGGCAGTGGCCACGCCTTCTCCAATGCCCTGGGCAGCGCCCGTAACAATAACAACCTTATTCTCAAAGCGTGCATTCCGGTTCATGGATTAGGCCTCGCTAGGTGAAAATTTTTCATAATGGAAGTTTTTGGGCATCAGTTTTTCCTGTTCCAGCCAGCCTCGCACTGCTTCCACCATGGGTACGGGGCCGCACAGGTAGATATCAACATCTCCCTCATTCAGCCATTCTTTTTCGATATGTTGTGTGACATAGCCTTTTCTTGGATGTTGGCTTTCTTCGGCCACTACACAGGTTGTAAAGTTGAACCAGTCATGTTTTTTACTAAGTGTGTCCAGTTTGTCAAGTGCAACCAGGTCATCATCATTAGTGACGCCAAATACTAGGTTGACTGGATAATGGCAGCCGGAAACTTCCAGGCTGTCCAGCATAGACAGAAAAGGGGCAATACCGGTACCGCCTGCCAGGAACAGGGCAGGGCGCATTACCGGACGCAGGTAGAAACTGCCATATGGACCGGTGAACGTGATGGGTTGGCCAACACGGGCTTGCGTGGTCAGGTAAGTGCTCATTTTGCCTTGAGGCACATTGCGTACGACAAAACTGCTGATGTCCATTGGAGCGGAACTGAACGAGTATGAACGGGTCAGGTCAGTGCCGGGGATCTGGACATTAACATATTGGCCAGGCAAATAAATCAGGTTTTCCGGGTTGGGAAGATTAATGCTGAATGCGATGGTTGAAGCGGAAACTTCCTCAATTGAGGAAAGAGTGCCTTCGAAGCGGGTTAACCCTGTCTTGCAGGCTTCGGATGATGCGCTAATTTTGAGAACACAGTCGGAAGTTGGCCGCATCTGGCAGGTAAGGACAAACCCCTGTTCAGCTTCTTCTTCGGTGAGTGCATCTTCAATATAAAGCTCTGCCGGCATGTCGTAATTGCCTGACTCGCAGAAACTGCGGCATGTGCCGCAAGCACCATCCCGGCAATCCAATGGAATATTCAGTTTCTGACGATAGGCGGCATCCGCTACGGTTTCACCCTGTTTACAACTAATGAAGCGGGTTATACCATCTTCAAACTGCAGTGCAATAGTATGCTCCACAACATTTCTCCTGTACTTTTGGAAATATGAATAAAATGCTTTCGGACAAGCCTGTCCATGCCCGGACAGGTGCCGAATTTAAATGTGATAAATATCAATAAGCTGGTTGATATAATCGTTTTTCAGAACCACATATTTGCGTTTTATGAGGGGGTCCGAATTTGAAAAATCAATCGTGTAACGGGACATGCCAAAATAACTGTAGCAGGTCTTGTAGCGAAAGCTCAGTGTGTGCCAGTTGAACCGGACGGTAACCACCTTGTTTTCCTGTGATTCAATTTCCAGATTGGAAATGTTATGGCTGGTACGGGTATCTGGCAATGTGGCGCTGGAGCGCTCTGTTTTGATCCTGAAAACCCGGTCTTCCAGTCCGCCCTTGTCTGGATAATAAATAAGGGAAATTTCCTGCTGTGGATCTGTGGTCAGGGTATCGTTATCGTCCCAGGCCGGCATCCAGAACTCTGCGTCCTGGTCGTAGCAGCTTAACCAATCGTCCCATTGGGCATCATCAAGCAGGCGTGCTTCTTTGTACAGGAATTGCTGTATGGATTCGTAAGGAATAGCGCTCATTGATTTTTCTCCTGATGTTGTGCAAGAGCTTTCTTCATGACTGTTGACCAATATCTGTGCTGAACGGTATAAAGACCTTCATCTTCGGTTTTCAGGCCACTCAGGACAGGTTTCAGCCCAAGGGTTTCGGCAGCCTCATCGGGGCCATCAATCCAGTGCACTGAACCGCGGCTCATGTCATTCCATTCCATGGCAATGCCGTTATAGCCCGCCTGGCAGGAGCGGAACTCTTCAAGATCGTCAGGGGTGGCCATTCCACTGGCATTGAAAAAGTCCTCATATTGCCGGATACGACGGGCCCGTGCTTCCTTGTTTTCACCCTTGGGGGCAATGCAGTAAATGGTGACTTCGGTTTTGTCTACGGACAGGGGGCGCAATACCCTGATTTGTGAACCGAACTGGTCCATCAGGTAAACGTTGGGATACAGGCATAAGTTACGTGAACGTTCGATCATCCATTTGGCCTTTTCTTCACCAAAATTATGGATATATTCTTCTTTTTTGGGGAAATTTGGCCTGTCTTCGGGATTGGCCCACTGGGTCCACAAGAGCATGTGGCCATAATCAAAAGCATAGAAACCGCCGCCTTGCTGCCCCCATTTTCCGGCACTCATGGCACGAATTTTATCTTCCTGGGCTTCCTTTTCTTTGCGCTGGTTGGTGGTTGCCGCATAATTCCAGTGAACCGCTGTCACATGATAACCATCGGCACCGTTTTCGGCTGTCAGTTTCCAGTTGCCTTCATAAGTATAGGTAGAGGAGCCTTTCAGTACCTCCAGGCCTTCTGGTGACTGGTCTACAATCATGTCAATGATTTTTGCGGCCTCACCCAGGAATTCTTTAAGCGGCACCACGTCTTCGTTCAGGCTGCCAAACAGGAAACCACGATAGTTTTCAAAACGGGCCACTTTTTTCAGATCATGAGAGCCGTCCTTGTTGAAACACTCAGGATAGCCTGCCTCAACAGGGTCTTTTACTTTCAGCAGTTTGCCGTTGTTATTGAATGTCCAGCCGTGAAACTGGCATGTATAGGTCGCTTTGTTGCCCCGTTTGAAACGGCATAATTGTGCGCCCCTGTGCGAACAGGCATTGATGAATGCATTCAGTTCACCCTGGCGGTTGCGGGCAATAATAATGGGTTGCCGGCCCATGTGAGTGGTATAGTAATCATTGATTTCCGGAATTTGGCTTTCGTGTCCAAGGTAAATCCAGTTACCTTCGAATATGTGCTTCATTTCCAGTTCAAACCACGCTTCATTAGTGAAGATGCTTCGGTGAACGCGATAGTCGCCTTTTTCCTTGTCTTCAATCAGCAAATTGTCGATGTTTATCTGGGTTTCCAGTGCTGCAGTCATCAGCTTTCTCCATTTATAAGCAAAAATCTGGCTTGCCTGCTACCAATGACAGCAGGCAATTAGAATTGAATGATGGGGTTATGGCAGGATGCCGGCCGTCAGGCTACAGCCCTGCGGCGCTCAACAACGGAAGAGGGGGCTTCCTGAATATCTTTCAGCAAATGAATATCAAAGACGATATTTTTGTAGGGGCGGTCAAAACCGTTCTTTTTGAGCAGGTCTGGATTGGAGACTTCATTAACAGGTGGAACCAGGCCTTCCCGGCTGGCAAAAGCAAAATCATCCCACAGATATTCATCGCCATCGATGTTGATCTGGGTTGTCAGTTTGCGATGGCCGGGAGCCGAGATGAAATAATGGATATGTGCGGGACGATTGCCGTGGCGGCCGAGCATATCCAGCAATGCCTGGGTTGTGCCTTCAGGAGGACAGGCATAACCTACAGGCATGATACTTTGTGCCTTATAGCGGCCATTGGCATCGGTATAAATGGTGCGGCGCAAGTTGAAAGCGGCTTGGGATTTGTCAAAATAGGAATAGCAGCCATTGGTATTGGCATGCCAGATTTCAACTTTGGCATTTTGCAAGGGTTTGCCGTCTGCATCATAAACCGTACCTTCAATAATCAACGGGTCAGCCTTGTCGCTTTCCGTGCCGTCATCCATGCGGGTAAATCCTATACTTTCGGGGGCGCCGGCAACATATAATGGGCCTTCAATAGTCCTGGGCGTTCCGCCAGTCAGGCCCAGCCTTGCTTCCGCTTCATCAGAACGAATGTCAATAAAGCGTTCCAGGCCCAATCCTGCTGCCAGCAAGCCCAGTTCATTGGCTTTTCCGGCATCCGTCAGGTATTCAAGTCCTTTCCAGATTTCAGCAGGCTGAAGGTCAAGATCTTCAATGGCCTTGAAAAGATCGCCCAGCAAACGGACAACAACGGTTTGTACGCGATGGTTGACATCGTTTTCGGCTTTGTCCTGAATAAACGTTTTAACCAGTTGGTCAATTTCTGAATGGTTCATGATGTCTCCTTTAAATAAACCATTTAACTTTAAATTTAAATTAATATCTGTTATTTTGGTGGTGGTTTTTATTATTTTGAAGTAAGGTTAATCTTGATCAGGGAACTTGTCTAAGACTGTTTCAGTATGTTTTTCATACTTTAAAGGTATTAAATTGGAATTAAGACATTTGCGCTATTTTGTTGCTGTTGCCGAGGAGAAGAATTTCACCCGCGCGGCTGAAAAACTCTTTATTGCCCAGCCACCATTAAGCCGGCAAATCCAGCAGCTGGAAGAAGAGCTTGGCGTCAAGCTGTTTGAAAGGGGGGGCAGGCCATTGAAAACAACTATGGCAGGAGAGTTTTTTTATGAGCATGCAAAACAATTGATGGTGCAGGTCAATGAGCTGAAACTAATGACCCAAAGATTGGGAAATGTAAGTGAAAATCTGAGGGTGGCCTATGTGGCTTCAACGTTATATGGCAAATTGCCACAAATCATTAATGTTTTCAGGCAACGATACAGCAATATAGCGCTGGAGCTGCTTGAAATGACCACCATGGAACAGATACATGCCCTGAAAGAAGGTGAAATTGATATCGGTTTCGGGCGTCTTTATCTACAGGACCCAAGTGTTCGGCGTATCGTGTTAAGAAAGGAGCCTTTGGTATTGGCTGTTCCGTGCAATCACCGGTTTGTTGGCAAGAAAGAAATATCCCTTGACCAAATTGTCAGTGAAAAAATCATTATCTATCCCCAGAAACCAAGGCCTAGTTTTGCCGATCAGATATTGGAAATTTTCAAATTCATTGGTTTGCAGCCCGAAAAGTTGTTTGAAGCCAGGGAGTTGCATATCGCCCTTGGTCTGGTTGCTGCCGGAGAGGGGGTTTCCCTGGTGCCCAAAGGCCTTGCCAGGGTTAATGTACAGGATACTGAGTTTATTCCCATTGTTGATGATCACGCATTCTCACCCATTATGATGAGCACCCGGACCAAAGACAAATCTGACAATATCAGGAATATCCTGAATATTATTTATGATATTTATGACCAGGAAAAAATCGCATATATCCATCGCAAAATATAAGGACATATACTTTACTGGCAGGCTCGGGGTCGGCTTTCTGTCTAATGGCTCAGGTTGTTTATATCTTATAAGTATGGGTCAGGCCAGAGCAACTTCAGGATTGAATGAAAGACTTCAGAAAAGCCTGCGTCCTTTCCTCTTTGGGTGAAGTGAAAACCTCTTCCGGCGGGCCTTCTTCCACAATATTGCCTTTGTCAATAAAGCAGATCCGGTCGGATATTTGTCTTGCAAATTGCATCTCATGGGTTACCAGTAGCATGGTTAAGTCTTGTTTTTCGGCAAGACGCTGGATAACACCCAGCACTTCGCCAACCAGTTCGGGGTCCAGAGCTGACGTAGGCTCATCAAACAGCATGATATTGGGGCGGGTGGCCAGCGCCCGGGCAATGGCTACCCGTTGCTGTTGCCCACCGGAAAGCTGTGAGGGAAATTTGTCTGCATGTTCGCTCAAACCAACCAAGTCCAGATATTCATCAGCCAGCTCATTGGCTTCTTTATGGGATAACTTGTGAACATGGATAGGCGCTTCGGTAATGTTGCGCTTGACCGTCATATGTGGAAAAAGGTTGAACTGCTGGAAAACCATGCTCATTTCTTTGCGCATCTGCCTGAGGTGATGCTCGCTGGCGGGAACAGTCTGGCCATTTTTATATTCATGCCATAACGGCTTGCCGGCAACATGGATGATACCGTCATCAATGCTTTCAAGTGTCATGAGGATGCGCAAAATGGTTGATTTGCCAGATCCGGATGGGCCGATGATGGTCACTTTTTCATTCTTGGCGACTTCAAAATTCAATTTGTCCAATATCGTGACATCGCCGAATTTTTTAGTCACATTTTCAAACTTGATGATGGCATCGTTCATTTCAATGGAATTCCTTCTTTTGGCAGGCGCTTGTCCAGATACCGGATGCCTGCCGAGGCCAGCAGGGTCAGCAACAGGTAAATGATGCCAACCATGGAAAGGGGGATGAGATAGTTAAAGGTACGGTCGCCAATAATTCTGGCCACATTCAGTATTTCAAGAATGGCAATAACAGAAAGGACCGGTACGTCTTTCATGATGGAAACCAGATAATTGCCCAGTGCCGGGATAATGCGGGGGATGGCTTGCGGCAAAATGATAAACATGAAAGTGTGTAAGGGCGTGAAGTCCAGCACCCGTGAGGCTTCGGTCTGGCCGTGTGGAATGGATTCCAGACCCGCCCGGTAAACTTCCGAGGTATAGGCGCTGTATTGCAGGCCTAGGGCCAGGGCACCCGTTAAGAAAGCCGGCAAAATAATGCCGTATTCAGGTAATACATAATATAAGAAAAACAGCTGAACCAGCAGGGGGGTATCCCTGATGAATTCGGTAATGAAATAAGCGGGCCAGGAAATAATGCGTAACCGGGCCCCTTTGAGTGCGGCCAGTACCAGGCCTAATACCAGGGCCACTAAAAAACCAACCAGTGTAGCCTGTATGGTAACCACCAGTCCTTTGAAAAGGATGGGCAGGATGGACAAGGCAAGAACCCAATTGTTGGCGGTGTCCCACTCTATGCCAAATAACATGTTAAATTTTCCTTGTGCGCCAGCGGCTTGCGTAGCATTCAAGTATTTTCATCAAGGCGCTTAAGACCAGTGCCATGCCAAAATACATGAACAGCAAAAGGGTGTAAATGGTTGTGCTGTCCTGGGTGTAGTTGCGCAACTGTTCAGCCCTGAAGGTCATGTCGCCCAGGCTGATCAGGGAAACCAGGGCCGTGTCTTTCAGGTTCTGGATGGCAAGATTGCCAAAACTGGGCATCATTTCAGGAATGGCCTGGGGCAAGACAATACGCCACAAGGTTTGCTTGGGCGTAAAGTCCAGTGCCTTGGCAGCCTCGTATTGATTCCCGGGAACTGCCTGAATGGCGCCACGCACCACTTCGGCACCGTAGGCACCAATGTTAAGGCCCAGGGCAATAGTGCCGGCCAGTAAGGGGGGCATACGTAAATCCACCCCAATTGCCTGCCCCAGGATGGGCAAGGCAAAGTAAAGCCAGAACAACTGCACCAGTAAAGAAGTGCCACGGAAAAATTCTATGAAGCAAATTGACATCCAGCGGGTGGCGCGGTTTGTTGACAGCTTGCCAATGCCTGCCATAAAAGCGACCACGCCACCCAAAATGGTGGAATAGAGGGTTAGCTGCAAAGTCACCCAGGCGCCATCAAGCAAAGGGTCTACATACGATAGCAGGTTATCCATGATGCCTTCCCTGACTTATTTCCGTGTAATACCTGTTATTCATAACTGCGGGGTGAATTATTTAGCACATAGTTGCGCGGTTGTTTTTTTAGGTGACTCCTGAATATCGGTTTCGCTGAAACCGTAGCCGGCCAGAATGTTTTTCCATTCATCGGTTTGCTTGATTTTAAGCAGTTCCTTGTTGACGGCATCACGCAGATCAGTAGAGGCAAGTGCGAAAGTGAAACCACCCCAGCTTCTGACCGGATTGCCATTAACCACAGGGTCTGTAAAGCCGCTGGCCGCTTCAACGCGATCACTTTTGGAAGCCAGTTCACTAACGGTCAGGCTGGTTGCGGCATAAGCGGCAGCGCGTCCGGTTGCAATAGTAGAGATGGCATCAGCATTATTGGCAATGGTCACCATTCTGCTGTCATCGACTTTAAGGGCCTGCATCATTTCAAGTTGGTCAGCACCTGCCATAATGGCCACTTTAAGTTTGTTGTTGGTAAAATCTTCGTATTTGTGAAGGTTGTCAGGATTACCTTTGGCAACCAGCAGGCCTTCACCGTAAGAACTGTTGGGCTCTGAAAAGTGCACTTCAGTACAGCGCTGGGGCAAAATGGCCATTTCTGCGGCTACCATGTCAAAACGGTCTGCTTTCAGGCCAGGAATGAGGGAACCAAAATTGGTGGTGACCCAGCGGATTTCCTTGACGCCCAGTCTTTCCATAATCAGTTTTGCCACATCGGGACCGGCGCCTTTGGCTTCATTGCTGGGGGTCATGTAGCCATATGGAATTTCATTGGCAACGGCAATGCGGATATAACCGTTATCCTGGATGTCCTTGAGGCTTGCTGCATTACTTGAAGCTGATAATAATAATGCTGTTGATGCAAGAGATAGTACAGATATAAATGAAATATGAGCTTTTTTCATCTTGGTCTCCAGTTTTTAAATTATATATTTTTTATTTAAAATAATTGGTGAGTTTTAAAAAAAGTATATATTTGAAATAAAAAATATAATGAACGAACTCTATTTTTAGAGTAACAGAAAAGCAGGGCTGATGAACGGATGAGGATGTTATGTATCCTGACTTTGTGTAACAAATAACCACAAAAGAAACAATAGTTACAACTTGGTTTCAAAAAATAAACATAAAAATCAAATACTTGGATGCTTGCAAAAAATCCGGCAAAGTGTTGGGTAAGACATACATTAATTATTATTTGCAGCAATCTATATCAACAACGGTATATAAAATTTTTTATTTCTATTGGATGTATTTGATTTTTCTGAGTGGTCAAATAAAATAGTGGCTATATCTTTATTGAATATTTTTATTGATTAAGCTGTTTGGCCTTAATAAATATTAGCGTTCATAAGGCGATTAATAATATATATCGCACATGTGTTTATGGGATTAATTCCCACGCATGGCAAATACACTACTACACTTGTCAAGAATCATGAAAACTCCCGAATTATTACTGCCAGCTGGTGGTCTAGAGCGCATGCGCGCCGCTTTTGATTTTGGTGCCGATGCCGTTTATGCCGGTCAGCCCCGTTATTCATTGCGGGCGCGCAATAATGAGTTTGTTCGTATCGCCAAAATGCAGGAAGCGATTGATGAAGCGCATGCCCGTGGCAAAAAGTTTTATGTGGCCAGTAATATATTGCCGCACAACTCCAAACTGAAAACCTATCTGGACGATATGGTACCTGTCATGGAAATGAATCCGGATGCCATTATCATGGCAGATCCCGGTCTTATCATGAAGGTCAAGGAGCGCTGGCCTGATGCGGTCATTCATTTATCTGTCCAGGCTAACACCACCAATTATTGGGGGGTGCAATTCTGGCAGAAAGTAGGGGTCGAACGCATTATCCTGTCACGCGAATTGTCCATTGACGAGATCGCCGAAATACGCCAGCAATGCCCCGATATGGAGCTTGAAGTGTTTGTGCACGGCGCCTTGTGTATTGCTTATTCAGGCCGTTGCCTGCTGTCGGGTTACTTTAATCACCGTGATCCTAACCAGGGAACCTGTACCAATGCCTGTCGCTGGGACTACAAGGTTCATAATGCGGCAGAAAGCGATGCCGGCGATGCGCAACTGTTAAGCGGCTTTAATTTTCAGCAGTCCAAAGAAGAGGCGGACGCCAGTTTTGCTTCTTGTGGCGGGGCGAAACGGCATCCGCTGGCAGACCAGGTTTATTTAATTGAAGAAGCCAACCGTCCGGGCCAGATGATGCCCATTATGGAGGATGAACATGGCACTTATATCATGAACTCCAAGGATTTGCGTGCGCTTGAGCAGATTGAAAAGCTGGTGAAAATCGGGGTTGATTCCCTGAAGGTCGAAGGACGGACCAAATCTGTTTATTATGTTGCCCGGGTTGCGCAAACCTATCGCAAGGCTATTGATGATGCCATTGCCGGTCGCCCCTTCAACCCCGAATTGCTGGCTGACCTGGACGGCTTGGCCAATCGGGGTTATACACCCGGCTTCCTTGAACTGCACCAAACCCAGGATTACCAGAATTACCTGCACGGCTATTCCATTTCCAAACAAAGCCAGTTTGCCGGCCTGGTGACCGAAGTGGATGAAAATGGCTGGGCCACGATTGATGTAAAGAATAAGTTTTCAGTGGGTGATACCCTTGAAATTATTCATCCTGATGGCAACCAGCTGATTCAGCTGGAAACCATGCGAAATAATGGCGAGGCCATTCAGGTGGCGCCTGGTAATGGTATTTTTGTGCAGATTCCTAATATGCAAGGCAAGGAAAAAGCCTTGCTGGCAAGAGTCATTAATCCTGCTGGCTAGGCTTGCTAACCCAAGCCTGACAAGTAGATATGGCAGGCTTGGACCTTACCAGCGATTATTTCATTAGTACCTTGATACCCGGCTTGCCAGTAGGCAAGAACTGTGATTTTACAGTCTGCTTTTTAATTGATGCTCTTTTCCTATTCTT
Source organism: Advenella sp. (assembly GCA_041656315.1). Taxonomy (GTDB): domain Bacteria; phylum Pseudomonadota; class Gammaproteobacteria; order Burkholderiales; family Burkholderiaceae_B; genus Advenella. The sequence goes on along the minus strand of JBBADT010000034.1, from coordinate 9,620 downwards.
AGTTCAATTCTGGTTCTGGCTAGGCTCATGGCCTCTAGTATGGGTTCTATCTTTTTAGGAAACCGTGAACTTGGCATGGTAATTGAAATTGAAAAATTGCCCATATAGGTTTCAAGTGGTATGGCAATAGAGGCGATTCCTTCTACATACTCATTACGTTCACTGGCATAGCCACGGGCCTTAACTTGTTGCAGTTCTTTTTTCAGCTCGGGAATGCTTAGCGTTTGTGGGGTGTATTTGGGAACCGGCAGGGACAAGGCAATTTCAAGTTCCTCTGGGGTCATGCTGCTTAGGAGAACCTTGCCAACCGCAATGGAGTTCAGTGGTGCAGAATTGCCCAGCGGCAAAAACCGTACCCAGTACCGAATACAGCGTTCAGGCCTGGCGCCTGACGCCAGTATTAGTGCCACTGGGGCACGGCAGCGCCTGCCTGATGATTTGTCTGGCATAGGTACCGACATGACTGCCAGTCAATATGATACTGGCTTGTCGGTATCCTATGAACTGGACTTTTTTGGACGTATCCGCAACCTGAACCGGGCAGCACTGGAAACTTATCTGTCAACCGAGGAAGCCCGGCGCAGTGCGCATATTTCATTGGTGGCGGAAGTGGCCAATGCCTATCTGGCGATCAGGGCGGACCAGGAATTGCTGGATTTGACACGCAGTACCGTCAAAACCTACGAAAATTCTTATTCCTTGGTAAAACGCAGTTTTGAGGCCGGTGCGGTATCAGAAATGAATGTCCGTCAGGCCGAGTCTGCACTGGCGGATGCACAAGCGCAACTCAAGCAATACACCCGGCAGCTGGCTACCGGTATAAATGGTTTGCAACTGCTGTTGGGTACGCAATTGCCTGCCGGTTTGGATAACGGCAAGCCGTTAACTGACTCTATCCTGACGCCTGTTTCAGCAGGCCTGCCGTCAGAGTTGTTGCTTAACCGTCCTGAAATTCTGTCTGCAGAACATCAATTATTGGCGGCTAACGCCAATATTGGCGCAGCCAGGGCTGCTTTTTTCCCAAGTATCAGCCTGTTTGGCAGTGCCGGTACCGCAAGTAGCCAAATTTCAGGTTTGTTTGAAGGCGGTTCGGGTAGCTGGAGCTTCATGCCTTCAATCAATATACCGGTTTTCAATGCGGGGCGTTTAAGCGCAAGCCTAGATTATGCTGAAATCCAGAAGGATATCAATGTGGCCAGATATGAAAAAGCCATTCAGAACGCCTTCAGGGAAGTAGCAGACAGCCTGGCGGCAAGGGGTACTTACGCTGATCAATTGGAGGCCCAGAAAAGGCGGGTTGCCAGTTCTAAAAGGTATTATGACCTGGCAAATGTCCGGTATCGTGCGGGTATAGACAGTTATTTGACGGTATTGGATGCACAACGTCAGTTGTTTGGTTCACAGCAGCAATTGGTGGGTGTACAAATGGCCAAGTTGAGCAGTGAAGTCTTGTTATACAAGGCATTGGGTGGTGGCTGGAATGAAAATTCCATCGTAAAGGCTCCCGCCCGTGCGCCAGTTAAATAGTTCTTGCAGTAAAATCAAAAAAAGCCAGTTGCATTATTTTCCAACTGGCTTTTTTCTATTTCAAAAACGGTTATTTTACATCAACAGTAATTGATTTCAGACCCTCAATGCTGGCTACCATCTTGTCGCCTGAAACCACGGCACCTACACCTTCGGGTGTGCCTGTCATGATCAGGTCACCTTCTTTCAGTTCAAACAGGGTGGAAAGGTTGGCAATGGTTTCTGATACAGACCAGATTAAATGTGTCACATTGCTTTTCTGGGTGGTTTTGCCATTAACCGTCAGGTGAATGTCACCGTTGTTGATTTCTCCGGTTTTGGCAATAGGCGTAATTTCACCAATAGGTGCAGAATAATCAAAGGCCTTGCCAATTTCCCATGGACGACCGACTTCACGCATTTTCATTTGCAGGTCACGACGGGTCATGTCCAGGCCAACCGCGTAACCAAAGATATGTTTGGCGGCATCTTCAACTGAAATATTTTTACCGCCTTTGCCAATCGCCACAACCAGTTCAATTTCATGGTGGTAATTACTGGTTTGGACAGGGTAAGGGATTTCCACGGTTTTGCCATCTGCAACAGGAACGATTGACTCGGCATCGTTAGGTTTGCAGAAGAAAAATGGTGGTTCGCGATCTGGATCAAAGCCCATTTCACGGGCATGGGCAGCATAGTTACGTCCTACGCAGTAAATACGGCGTACAGGAAATAGATCTTCAGAATCGGTAACGGGGATGCCGACAGTTTTCATCGGTTCAAATACGTAAGACATGTTAAGTTCCTTCCTTGTTAATGTCAGGTTTTTTCAAGATATACAGTTTACAGGGTAAGCCTTTGGAATAAGGTTTACCCTGTATTTTTTACTTATTGAAAATTGTTATTTCAGTCTGCAGAATAGTTTTTTGCTGCATCAAGGCAGTTGGAAACATTCCAGCCATACAGCCACTCCATCGCATCGTAGAACCGTTCGGTAGAGCGGCCGCGCCATAGATCATTGCGAATCATGCGCTGGACACCTTCAGCATGATAAAGGCGGCCCATTTCACGTGATGACAGCACAATGCGGGCGGTTCTGGCAACACGGGCGCGCTGATACAGCTCGAAGGCCTTTTCAATATCATTGTCGCAAGTACGCAGTGCTTCACCCAGGGTAACGGCATCTTCCATGGCCATGCATGCACCTTGTGCCATGTATTGCGTGGTTGGATGCGCGGCATCGCCAAGCAGGGTGGTACGGCCGTGGGTCCAGTTGCTAATGGGCTCACGGTCTGCGGTAGACCAGCGTTTCCATGATTTGGGCAATGAAAGTAATTGTTTGGCTTTTGGACAGATATCAGTAAAGTAGCTTAATACTTCTTCACGGCTGCCATCCTTGACACCCCAGACTTCCTGTTCGCGACTGTGGAAGGTCACCACCACGTTGTACTGTTCTCCGCCACGTAGAGGATAATGAACCAGGTGGCCTTTGGGTGCTGCCCACAAACTTGCGGCATTCCAGCGCAGGTCTTCAGGGAAATCCTCTTTGTCTACAACAGCACGATAAACCACATGACCGGTTACCAGTGCAGGGTCACCCACATATTTTTCACGAACTACAGACTTGCCACCATCAGCGGCAATGAGGGCAATTCCGGTATATTTATTACCCTTGGTGTCGGTAACAGTAACGGTTTTGCCGTCCTGTTCGATCCCTTCAATACGTGTATTGGTATGGATTTGAACCTCGCCGGTTTCCTGTGCGCCTTCAACCAGGGATGAGTGGATATCAGCCCGGTGGATGACGGCATAAGGGTTGCCAAAACGCTTGCGGAAATTTTCGTCAGTGGGAATTTTGCCAATCACGTACTCGTTAAGGGCATCATGCATCACCATGTAATCCGTGTAGACGGCACGTGAACGGGCTTTGTCTCCGATGCCCAATGCATCAAAGGCGTGAAAGGCGTTGGGGCCCAATTGAATGCCTGCCCCGATTTCACCAATTTCCGGTGCCTGTTCAAACAGTTTTACCTTGAATCCCTGACGCACCAGTGCCAGTGCTGCGGCAAAGCCTCCAATGCCACCGCCAGAGATCAGAATAGGTAATTGTTCCATTTTTTGTTTCCTCTATGAAAATAGTTTTTTTGATCTGAATTATTGATTGTTTGGGCGTTCAGAGTAAAGGCCCAGTTTTTTCTGTACCGGAGACTCGTCTGCAATAAAAATAAATGTGGGCTGATCTGCATTGTTATTCACAAAAGTGACCGGTGCAAAACAGGGTACGCAGCTGGTATCTGATTGCTTCATGTCAAAGTTGTTGTTAGTTGTTTGCACTTGTGCATGCCCTTCAATAATATGGAATACCATTGCACTGGAGCGTAAAGGCAATGTCAGGGTTTCATTCGGGCGTAGCATCAAGGCAGAATAACCAATAATTTTCTGGCAGTCATCGCCATTTTCAGGATTCACATAGGTGATCTGGATGGATTTTGCCTCTGGCTGGTTCTTGGCCATGCTTTCCAGCGCTTTACGTGCATCCTTCCATGCATAGCGTAACATGGGGTAGTGTGAATTACGGCGTTCAAAAACAGGGGTTGGCACAATACCAGGACCGTAGTCGGTTTCGTCCGAGCTGCCTTTGATATTTTGGTGCTCTCCGGGTTGAACGTATGAGGCTTCCATGAAATACACCAGTGGCAGGTCAAGCACGTCAAGCCAGACGACAGGGTCAGTACCTTCATGTGTGTGTTCGTGCCACATGCCGGTAGGTGTCAGGATTAGGTCACCGCGCTCCATTGGGCATTTCTGGCCATCAACGGTGGTGTAGGCATCATTACCTTCAACAATCATGCGGACGGCATTGGGGGTGTGACGGTGTGAAGGAGCCCATTCACCGGGAAGCAAAAGCTGCATGCCCAGATACATAACAGAACTGGCGCGCATATTTTCCAGGCCATGTCCAGGGTTTGCCAGGACCAATACACGTCGCTCGGCTTTTTCAATCGGGGTTAATTCTCCGGCTTGAAGCAGCAGGGGGCGTAATGCCTCATATGACCAGAAAACAGGTTTGGTTTTGGGTTGGGGGCTTTCAGGGGGAAGAACATCACGCAGGCTGGGCCAGAGCGGTACCAGGTTGAGTTTCTCAAGGTTATCCCGGTATTCTTGGGGCAGGTCTTCAAGTTTGGCTAATTGATCCACGATAATTTCCTCATAAATAGTGATAAATTTTTTGATTTTTTTGATTATTGTTAATGAAATCGTCAGTTTTTTAATTTAACAAGGCTAATCTATTTCATCCATACAATAATATAAATAATCTGTATTAAAAAAATTAATAGTGGTATGCTTTTGCTGTCCCTGAAACTCTGGGGGAGGTCAGTAAAGGCAGGCATAACATGAAAGATTCAGGAAAAATAGATATCCGTCAGTTACAGGTGTTCCATGAAATTTATCGAGAAAAAAGCGTTTCAAAAGCAGCTGAAAATCTTGGCATGGGGCAGCCGGGGGTTAGCATAGAGCTGAACAAGCTCAGGAAACATTTCAATGACACCCTGTTTGTCAGGGTTGGCAATACGATGCAGGCAACGGCAGTTGCCGAATCCCTGAATGGGTATATTATGGATTTGCTTGATAAATGGAAACGCATTGCCGAATTTACCGAGGAGTTTGACCCAAGCACCTCAACCCGACGCTTTACCATCAGTATGATGGATATCAGCCATATAGAAATTTTACCTAAACTGGTTGCCTATCTTCATGCGAATGCGCCAAATATTGCCCTTGATATAGTACCCATCACCCCCGAAACTCCCGTGCAAATGTCCAACGGTGCGGTAGACCTGGCCATTGGTTTTGTGCCACAGTTAAAAGCTGGTTTTTATCAGCAAAAATTGTTTCGTCAGCAGTACGAATGTCTGGTTAGCAGTCATCATCCGCGTATACAGGGTACATTAAGCTTGGAGGATTTTCAGCGTGAAGGGCATGTGGTTTTTTATCATCAGGGAACCGGCCACTCTATTTTAGAGCAGCAAATCCGGCGGTTGGGTATACAGCGTGATATTTATATACAGCTTTCATCATTTTTGGGATTGGGGCTGCTGATAGAAAAATCAGATTTGATCACGAGCATACCCACGCGTTTAAGCAAGATGTTTGCCCGTAATCCCAATTTGCGTTCGTATGCCTTGCCGTTTGAGTCTCCCCGGTATGTAATCAGGCAGCATTGGCATGCCCGCTTTCACCAGGATGCAGGCAGCCGCTGGATGAGAAAAATCATCTATGAGTTTTTTAATACATCTGAAAACACGGACTCAGGCAACCACTGATGGATTATCTGGCACTTCAGCTTCCTGGGGTAGGGTATTGGAAGTAAAGGCCTTGTAGCTTTTATCACGGTATACGCTAAAAGGCCAAATCGCATGTGCCAAGGCTTCTTTTGCCAGCGTCTCATCGAGCTGGGACCGTTGAAATATATCAGGTGCCAGATAGGTAAACTGTTGTGGTTGCATGTGAGGATCCAGGACAAGCAGTTGGTCGTCCTTCAGGTAGCCATAGCGGTTGTCATATTGCATCATGGCCCGGTTGGGGGTTTGTCTTGACAGGTCATGACCAATCATGGGATGCACGCACGATACACCCGCCAGGGAAAGCAGTGTTGCGGGTAAATCAATCTGGCTGATTATCCGTTCATCAAGCCGGGGCGTTATGCTGGCGCCCAGTAGCAGGGCAGGAATATGGAAATGTTTCAGGGGTATCAATTCGGCGCCAAACACGCGTGAGTCATGGTCGGCAACCACCAGGAATACGGTGTCTTGCCAGTAATCCCGTGTTTTGGCATTTTCAAAAAACTGCCCAAGGGCATGGTCGGCATAGCGAACGGTATTTTCAACACTGGCCGGTTCACCTTGGGGCTGGATGCGGCCTGTTGGGTATTCCCAAGGGGAGTGATTGGAAACGCTGAAGGCTAGGGTAACTACAGGTTGGCCTCTGTTTTCATCTTCTTGCAGCAGCCTGTCAAGTTGATTGAACATGTCTTCATCACTGTAACCCCAGGTTCCCTTGAATTGCGGGTTCTTGAACGAGGGACCATCAATAACCTCCTTGAAACCGTTACCCAGGAAAAACCCTTTCATATTATCAAAATGGGCCTCTCCGCCATACAGAAAACGGGAATGATAATTGTATTGCTGTCCCAATGCTTCGGCGATGGTAAAAAAGCCGGTTTGGGCGTTGGGCAGTTTGAAAACCGATTGTGTAATCGTGGGGGGAAAACCGGCAGACAGGGCTTCCAGTCCACGAACGGAGCGTGTACCGGTTGCGTAAGCACGCAGAAAACCCCAGCCTTCCTGGTAGAGTTTGTCCAGATTGGGTGTCAGGCATTCTCCTCCCAGGGTTTTAACATATTGGGCGCCCAGGCTTTCTTCAACGATAATAACGATATTCCGGGGCGTGACTGGGTGATTGTCAGCTATTTGCCTGTGCATGGTGGCTATGGTATCTGAATACTGGGCAGCGTGGATACCCGCCGCTTCACGCACTATCCGGTTCATCTCATCTGCCGGCATTTTGCCATACACATCTTCAGCTGACATCTCGTATTTCATGGCATAAATCGCGTATAAAAGGCTGTAAATGGAATTTAGTGCCAGACTGTTAACCAGGCCATCTCCGGCAAAGGCCACGGTTGATGGATTAATGGGTCTTTTTTTCAGCGTGCCACGAATGCACAGGAAAGAAAGCAGCGTATAGGAAAATGATTCGATGATTCGAAGCCAGACAGGCCCCAGATGCTCAGGACCATAACCAAAAAAAAGTGAATTGGCCATGGTTGCCATTAAGCCAAAAAGCAGCAATCCGCCCGCCAGCACGCCCTTATAACCACGCCACAGCATCCCAAAAACTTCCTTGGGGTGTTTCAGGTATTCAACAAATAGACGATTGGGGCGGGTGTCGTATTCGGTAATAAATTGCGGTGTGGCAATTTCCATGAAGGCAGACAACAGCCACCAGAATGTAAACCAGGTGGCGGTAATGGTCAGGAACAGAGGGCTGTTTTCCACCCATGGCATCAGCAGGGCGGGTACCGAGGCGTAGGTGGCGATCTGGTTAAGGTCTATGCGTAATCCACCCAAGAGAATGGGCCACAGCCCCTTTGCTTGTTGCACCCGTTGATGTTGCCAGGTCATTAACAACAGGCGACTAAGGGTGAAAAGGGCAAATAGAGCCACAATAAACGTAATTAACTGAATTCTCAAATCTTAACCTACATGACAAATCCTGATGGGACTCAGGAGGATTGATTGGGTTTGGTCATCTGTAAATGGTAGATTTAATGCCCTCAATCAAATATCAATTAAATATCAAGAAAACATCAAAATGTTTTGCATGGGCTTGCCAGGTAGTTCAGGCTCTTGCATGGATTTGCAGCACTTATAGCAAATATATTTCATAAAGTCAGGATGGGCATATAATGGTTTTTTTTGAACCTACGAAAATTAAAGCATTAAAAATGAGTATTGCCCATTCTTTGCAGAAAACTTCCGGTAACCATCATGAAGTCCGTGTCCCTCCCTTGCCCAAAGTAATGCTGGAACCCGTTGTTCGCATGGCTTTGTTGGAAGATCTTGGCAGGGCGGGTGACTTAACCAGCGGCAGCATTATTCCGGCACAAACCCAAACAACCATGAATCTGGTGGCTCGCCAGACGGGGGTCTTGGCCGGTCTTGATCTGGCCTGCCTGGCATTTGACCTGCTGGATGAAAATATTAAGGTAAGCATTCATCGTAACGATGGTGACCGTTTGAACCCCGGAGATCTTGTTGCCAGCATTTCAGGTCCGGCAGGCGCCATACTTAGCGCAGAGCGTACGGCACTTAATTTTCTGGGACATTTAAGCGGGGTTGCAACAGCAACGGCTTCTATTGCCGATGCCATTCGCGAATATGGCACCAAGGTTACCTGCACCCGTAAAACCTTGCCAGGCTTGCGGGCCTTGCAAAAATATGCGGTACGGGTTGGTGGTGGCAGCAATCATCGCTTTGGCCTGGATGATGCCGTATTAATCAAGGACAATCATATTGCCGTGGCAGGCAGCTTGCGTGAAGCCGTTTTAAGGGCGCGCGCCAATGTAGGGCATATGGTCCAAATTGAGCTGGAAGTGGATACCCTGGAACAATTGGCCGAAGCGCTGGAATTGGGGGTGAATGTCATTCTTCTTGACAACATGAATCCTGACATGCTGAAAAAAGCAGTTGCCCTGGTGGATGGGCGTGCCGTTACGGAAGCCTCAGGCAGAATCAATGCGCAAACGGCACCTGCCATTGCCCAAACCGGCGTTGACCTGATAGCCGTTGGCTGGATTACCCATAGTGTGTCTGTTTTTGATTTCGGGCTTGATGCGGTTGAATAAAGCTTAAAAGGAAATTTGTACATCATGTCCGGGCAAACTGTGCTTCAAGTGATTCAGATGGGTGTTCCCCCTGAAGAGGTTCGTGCTGTTTATGGTGAACAGTACCAGTGGTTTCAGTCGGCACTGTTCAAGGAACCCAATCCCTTGTCGTTGGATCTTCGTGTTACCAGGCCCGATTTGGGTGAGGTGCTTCCAGAACCGGATGCTTTTGATGTGGCGGTGATTACCGGATCCTGGTCCATGGTTACAGACCGGCTTGAGTGGAGTGAGCGAACTGCTGAATGGGTAAGACAGGTCATTGCGCAAGAGCGGCCCTTGCTGGGGGTATGTTATGGTCATCAGCTTATGGCTTATGCCATGGGTGGAGTGGTTGACTATCACCCTAATGGCCCCGAGATTGGTTGCAAGCCTGTCAGCCTTAATCCTGCGGGTCAGGCAGATCTGTTTTTTTCCTGTTTCCCGCAACAGTTTCAGGCTCATCTAACTCATTGGCAAAGTGTGTTGCAAGTGCCATCCGGTGCTGTCGTTCTGGGCTCGTCCGAGCATGATTCCCACCAGATCATTCGTTATGCAAAAAAGGCCTTGTCGGTACAGTTCCACCCCGAATTTATGGAGGAATTGATGCGACATGTTATTGCCGGAAATAACAAGTCTTTATCACCTGAAAACAAAACCTCTTTGCTTGATGCGGTTGTTGATACCGTTT
>JBBADT010000033.1:0-33168 GCA_041656315.1 Advenella sp. | reverse complement strand
CCATAGCAAGGTGGACCCACTCCTTCCCTTCCCGAACAGGACAGTGAAACGCCTTCGCGCCGATGATAGTGGATGGACATCCGTGAAAGTAGGTCATCGTCAGGCTCTTTATTACGAAAAACCCCTTATGCATAACGCATAAGGGGTTTTTTTATGGAGCGTTCAATATGTATTGAAGGGTCTACAGGTATTTTATTGCTTGCTATTTATCCATAAAATACGATGGACTATTTATAACAATGGCCGCATAAGCGGCCATATTAATAATGGGTTTCCTTCAGGCATTATGGTTGCTTATTAATAGTGGCAGTCAGGCGCTGCAGACTATCTTCGGCATGCTTTCGTAGTAACTCACTGGCGCCATTTTCATCCCCAGTAATGATGGCATTAAAGATTGCAATATGTTCCTGTAAGGAAAGCTTGATAGTTTCCGGGCTATGCTTGAAAGTGTGGCTTCTGAATAACCTGAGTTGAACAACCAATTTGCGGTACGTGTCATACAAGGGGAAATTATTGGTATATTTGGCCAACAAATCATGAAATTGCTGATTTAGTGTAGCGTAGGTAGCAATATCTTTTTCATCAACAGCAATATGCATCATTTCTATTAATCGCTCAATCTGAATGCGTCCTTCTTGCTTTAAATTCAGTGTTACCAATTGACCAATCAATCCTTCCAAAGGAATGCGTACCTGGTAAATTTGTGCGGCTTGTTCACTGTCAAGCTTGCGGACGGAGACCCCGCAGTTTTTCTCAAAAAGTACTAAACCTCGTTCTTCCAGCGTCCTGAATGCTTCGCGTACAGGTCCGCGGGAAATACCCATCTTCACGTCACCTGGGACCAGTCCAGTTGTTTGCGAATGCTTCTATTGATCCATTAAAAGATTTTAAAGTAACCCATACCAATTTGCGTTTGGCATGGGAAGGTCTGAAAAAAGGAGATCTGGATGCGATAGGAATGGGTCGTTCTGATCTGGAGAGTTTTTTGGAAAAAGAGCCTGAAAATCAGAAAAATGCCTATCGTGTCCTGGCACGCGGAGGAGATTTACCCAATGATTTATTGATGGCTGGTGAGCATGTACCTGCTGCTGTCGTTGAAAAAATGCGCACAGCCATTGGTGCGAATTCAGATGCATTAATTGCCAGTATTGCACAGGGGGCAGATCACGTAAAACGCTATAACGGCATGCGATTTTTGACCCAGATTACTGACAAAGATTATGATCCGGTTCGTGCTATGTATCGAACCGCCGGTTATCCCGAATATTCTGATTTTATTGGTGAGTAATGATGTCTGCGCAATTGAGCGATCCTTCTGCCTGTATGGCAGTACGGGTAAAGGGACTGTCAAAACGCTTTCAGGGTGGTGAAACTCCTGTATGGTCTGATGTCTCTTTTGATATTCCTTACGGTCAGCGCGTTGCCATTATTGGCGCTAACGGTGCTGGTAAAAGTACCTTGTTAAGAAGCTGTGTTCGATTGGTTGAGCCTGATTCGGGTGAGATTTTCCTGGACAATAAAAAAGTGACAGGGCTTCGTCGTGCCGAATTGTCAAAAATCAGGGCAAGGGTGGGCTTCGTTTTCCAGAAACATAACCTGGTTAATCGACTTTCGGTTCTTACCAATGTATTGCATGGTGGTATGGCTCGCCTGTCTACGCCACGAATGTGGTTCCACGCGATCGCGGCAAAAGAAGAGCGTGATTACGCCATGTATTGCCTGGAACGAGTCAGCCTGGGACACTTATGCAATCGTCGGGTTGATGAATTGTCTGGTGGACAGTCCCAGCGGGTTGCTATTGCGCGGGCACTCATGCAAAAGCCTGGCATGATTTTTGCCGATGAACCGGTTGCCAGCCTGGATCCCCAGGCCGGTGAAGAAGTTATGCAGGTTTTTTCCGATTTGTCTCAACATGAAAAACTGACATTGGTATTTGTGACGCATCACCTGGATCATGCGCTTAAATATTCTGATCGCGTACTGGGTTTGCAAAACTTGCGACTGACCCTGGATGCCAGTAGCAAGAGTCAAAGTCTTGAACAGCTCAGAGGTATGTATGAATGAAACCAGCAAGCATTTACTACCGGCCCGCTTTGCGCCGCCCGGTATTGGTTCGATCCTGTTGTTTATGCTGTTCATTGTGTTTTTTGCCTGGTCTGTAGCTGCTTCGGGTATTTCTGTCTCGGAGCTGCTAACGGGATTGCCAAATATGTTGCAAATCACCTCTGAAATGATTCCACCCTCTACGGATAGGGTAGAGCCCATGATGAAAGCGGTACTGGTGACATTTCAAATGGCGCTGGTAGGAACCGTGATTGGTATTTTGATTAGTTTGCCACTGGCCGTGCTGGCTTCAAAAAATCATACGCCCCATCCTTGGGTACGTTCTGCCGTCCGCAGTATGGTCAGTTTTATTCGAACAGTTCCTGACTTGGCATGGGCCTTGTTCTTTGTAGCCTCGGTAGGTTTGGGGCCTTTTGCCGGTACCCTGACGTTGATTATGGACACAATTTTGTGCCCGTTTCTTTGCTGAAACCATCGAAGAGGTTGATGAAGGCTCACCCGAAGCATTGTCGGCGTTAGGGGCTTCGAATACTTCGGTCATTGTGTGTGCTGTCTTGCCAATGGCGATGCCAAGCTTAATCAACACCAGTTTGTTTGCTTTGGAAAAGGCGGTTCGCTCCTCGGTGGTATTGGGTTTGGTGGGCGCAGGTGGAATTGGGGCAGAGCTGGCGACCTCAATGGAAATGTTCCGGTATGACCAGGCCGCTACGATTGTTTTAATGATATTCGCGCTTGTAGTGGTAGTGGAAATGCTGTCATCACGGGCACGTATGTCTTTAATGCAAAAACGAAAATAATTTTAACTTTGAATGTAAAACTAAAATGGAAAATGTAAAAAATAAAATGGTTAACGTCAATGGAATTGACTATCGTTGGCCTGAAAAACCGGTAGTGGTTGTATGTATTGATGGGGGTGATCCTGAATATTTGCAGCAGTTTCTTGCTGAAAACGAGCTTCCCAATATCCAGCGTTTCATCCAGGATGGATTTGCAATGGTGGCAGATGGATCTATGATTCGATGGAATTGTCATTCTTTGTGCTGGAGGCGGGCATTAAGCTGCTGAAAGAACGCCGGCCAAATTTAATGTATTTATCCTTGACTGATTTTGTTCAGCATAAATGGGCCCCTGATGAAGCCGAGGCCTTGAGGTTTTACCGTCAATTGGATGATGCCTTTGGACGCTTGGCTGAGCAGGACATTGTGCTGGCACTTACCGCTGATCATGGGATGAGTCACAAAAGCAATGATCAGGGAGAACCCAATGTTATCTGGCTGCAGGATATCCTGGATGCCAAATTTGGAAAAGGCCAGGTAACGGTTGTGTGCCCGATTACCGATGCTTTTGTGGCTCACCATGGTGCTTTGGGTGGTTTTGTACGTGTCTGGAGTAAAGGCAATGTAAGTGCGCAGGATATTATCAGCCATATTTGTGTAATTGATGGGATTGATTTGGCCTTAGACAAGCAAACGGCGTGCCGTATGTTTGATTTGCCAGAAGACCGTGAAGCAGATGTGGTGGTTGTGTCCAGAAAAGATGTATGCATAGGCAGTTCGTCCAGTCTGCATGATTTGACAGGATTGCAGGGACATCGCCTGCGTACCCATGGCGGCCTTACCGAGGCCAGGGTGCCGATGATTTTGAACCGGCCCTTGAATGCAGCCTACAAGGCTCGTGTTGCATGGGATGATCTTAAAAGTTATCAGGTTTTTGACTTTGCCATTAATGGCACGCAATAAGTCATCAGAGATAAACCCGGTATAGATCAGCAATTGACATTGTGCTGGCCTGCTTTGCTTTTTAGCGTAAAGCAGGCCAGTATTTATTTGTTTTGCCGTTTCATGGCAGACTCTGGTCATGAGCAATAAGAAAACAGGGGTTTTCATGAAAAATCTGTTAATTTGTATTTATTTTTAATTAAATTATAGAAAAACCCTCTAAATACCGGCTATCTTTCCTTATTTTCAAAAATAAGATTTATTTATATAAATATGGGCTATAGTGACCGATGTGTATATTGAATTGCAGGGGGCTATGCTTACATCCATCCCATATAAAACCAAATTACGTACCATTCATATTCCAGGGCAAGCACCCTTGGAAATCTTTACTTTATTGGACAAACAGCAATATTATGATCCTAGCGGTGCTGCGCAACGTTTGGGAATTTGTTCGGCCGCCTGGCCCTTGTTTGGCATGTTGTGGCCTTCTGGGTTGCAGCTGGCCATTAAAGTCACTAAAGAACCCATTGATCCTGAACAGCGTATTTTGGAAATAGGTTGCGGTTTGGGTTTGGCCAGCATGACAGCACATCGTTTGGGTGGGAATGTGACCGCGAGTGACCGTCATCCACTGGCAAAGCATTTCTTATACAAAAATCTTAAAAACAATGATTTGCCGCCAATAAACTACCGTTATGGCCAATGGGGTACTAATATGGCGGTTTCTTTGGCAGACACCGGCGCACCCGTGTTATCCGACCGTTATGATTTGATCATGGGCAGTGATTTGCTTTATGAGCCTAGCAGTCCGGGGCAGGTGGCGCAGTATATTCATGAACATGCGCAAGCCTGCTCGGAAGTTTGGGTAATGGATCCAAACCGGGGTTACAGAAACCGCTTTACAAGAGAAATGTCAGTCTATGGCTTTGAGCTGGCGGAAGATAAAAAAATCCATCGACCCTATGTATTTAACATTAATGATGCGCCTGAATCCTACTCTGGAAGATTTCTGCGCTATCAGCGGGATATCAGCCCCTCGTTACTATAAATTGGTTTGCCAGGCTTTGCCTGGCAGGCATTGGGCTAAAAGAATTGTATGAGTTAGGCTATTCGTCACGGCTATCAGTATTGTCTTCATCCATGTTTAGGTTGCCAATTTCCTCCCACAGCATTCCCATGTCTGAAAAATGATGTTCAACATCAAATATTTCCAGATTGTCACTGTGGTATTCACCGCCCAATACTGGTGGGGTTTTGAGGCCGTAGACGGTATTTGGTGGCAATTGATGATGCAGTAATGGTGCAATCAGTTCGCAGGAAAAATAATCAATGACGAAGGCTTCATCTTCGAGTAACTGCTGGAAGGACTCAAGGGAGTCGGCCAGTACTTCAAGTTCGCCATCCAGGGTATCCAGGAAAAGGATGGAGCCGTTATCTTTTTCGAGCAGGAATGCGTCACCGGTTTGGGTAATCATGATAATTTCCGTTTCAAAAGGAATGAGCCATTCCCAGGCTTTTAGCAGTTTTTTGCTGTCAATGGTTGAAGTGTCAATAACCAGGTCTTTGATATTTAATTGCATGGTATGAAAAACCGGGCTTGTGCCCGGCTGTAAATAATGGATTAAGGATAGTTAAGATTATGCCTTAATATTGGCCTTGAATTCTTCATCATTCATGAAAATATACCTGACCGCATCAATAAGGCCCAGAAACACGGATAGTGGCAACCAAATAAAGCTAAGAAGCAGATATAACAAACCCATGCCTATATGACCGGCGTAGAAGCGGTGTGCACCCAACCAACCCAGGAAAACAGCCAGAAAAATGCCTATTTTTCGTGAATTGGCCTGGTTGTTCATTTCTTCACCTTTGTTTTTGTAAATCCAGATACAAACAATGGCAGTAATAACAATGGCAACCACAATTTTCACTGGGTGCCTTGAAACATAAAGTGATATTGTCCAGTAAAGATCCTGGAAATTATAAATAACGATGCCGGTAATTTGGCTTAACCATTGTGCCAGGGCAGTAAACACGCCTTCCCCAAAGGTCAGGCCAATTAGCACGATGATAAATACAATCACCGGTAGCAAAAGTTTTTGCAGCATTAATATTTTCTCCGTATGGGGTCAGGCGTAAAAGAGCTTGACCTTACCATAGTGTGAGGGTTGATAATAAATCAGTTAATATGGATTATCCTTTATTTTTGTGATTATCATGGCAAATTCAAAGTCCTTAGATGTTTCTCCTCATTACGAATTCGCGGTTCATGGCATGACTTGCGCCTCTTGCGTAAGGCGTGTTGAAAAATCCATTGCCAAAATCGAAGGTGTTGAGAAGGTTAACGTTAACCTGGCCTCAGAAACCGCACACGTTGAATTAAGCAATCGTGCAGTGAAAGCCGAACAGATTATTGCCGTTATTGGCAAGGCAGGTTACGAAGCGGCCCTTATCGAACGGGCAGACAAGCAGACCCAGGAACAAATAGAACAACGTAACCGTGAAATCGCAGACTTGAAACGGGATTTGATGATAGCGGCCATTTTTACGATTCCTGTCTTTATTCTGGAAATGGGCGGGCATCTTATTCCCGGTTTTCATCACTGGTTGCATGCATTCTTGCCCATTCAAACCAGCTGGGTCATTCAATGGATACTGACCACGATTGTGCTGGCCTTCCCGGGCAGACGTTTTTTTACGCTTGGGGTAAAAAGCTTCATGCAAAAATCTCCGGACATGAATGCCCTGGTGGCCATTGGTGCAGGCAGTGCTTACGTTTATTCGGCCATTGTAACGGCAATGCCCGGGCTTATCCCTGAAAATTCCCGTTTTGTGTACTTTGAAGCGGCTGCGGTGGTAAGCACCCTGATATTGCTGGGGCGTTACCTTGAGGCCCGTAGCAAGGGGCAAACCGGACAGGCGATTGCCCGTCTGATTGGGTTGCAGGCCAAAACAGCGCACTTGATAGAAAACGGTGAGGTGCGCGATATTCCGCTGGATGAATTGAAAGTGAACGATATGGTACTGGTCAGGCCGGGTGAAACTGTTCCGGCTGATGGTGTAGTGATTAGCGGCCAGGCGCATATTAATGAGTCCATGATGACCGGCGAGCCTTTGCCGGTTAACAAGACAATGGGCGATAAAGTGGTGGGCAGTACGGTTAGCACCAATGGCAGCCTGACGGTCAAGGTAGAGCAGGTGGGTGAGAATACGGTATTGGCCAATATTATCAAAATGGTGCAGCAGGCCCAGGCCGACAAACTGCCAATTCAAAACATACTGGATGTGGTGACCAGCCGTTTTGTGCCGGCAGTGCTGGTCGTTGCCGTGTTAACGTTTATGGCCTGGATGCTTTGGGGGCCCGAACCCTTGTTGCCGCATGCCTTAACCGCCACGGTTGCCGTATTGATTATAGCTTGCCCATGCGCCATGGGTTTGGCTGTGCCGGTTTCGATTATGGTGGCAACGGGCAGGGCTGCGCAGCTGAATATCCTGTTTCGCAGGGCCAGTGCTTTGCAGATGTTAAAAGACACCAAAGTGGTGGTTTTTGATAAAACCGGCACTTTAACCCATGGTCGTCCTGAACTGACCGATTTACATGTGATGGATGGTTTTGAGCAGCCGCAACTGCTAGCCAGTGTGGCGGCCATTGAGCAGCGTTCAGAGCATCCCATTGCTTTGGCGATTGTGAAGGCTGCACAAGAACAGGGCCTGGGCTTGCCTCATGTGGATGCTTTTCACAATATTATGGGGGCTGGTATTCAAGCCAGCATAGGTAATGAGCGCTATCTGATTGGCTCGGAAAAATTCTTGCTCAGTCAAGGCGCGGATATAAGCGCTTTAACTCAAAAAGGTCTGGAGTTTGCCCATGCAGGCAAGACCCCCATCTATGTGGCGGTCAATTTCCGTCCCGCCGGCCTTTTTGTGATTGCAGATACTGTTAAGGAAGATGCGGCAAGCGCGATAGCACAATTGCATGGGATGAATATTAAAACCGTGATGCTAACGGGTGACAATGAGCAGACAGCACAAGCTATTGCAAGTCAATTGAAGATTGACAAGGTGTATGCCCAGGCATTGCCTGATGACAAGGTAAAATATGTGAATCAGATCAGGCAGGAAATGGGCACCTTGGTTTTTGTTGGCGATGGCATTAATGATGCGCCGGCCCTGGCCAATGCCGATGTGGGTGTGGCTATTGGCACGGGTACTGACATTGCCATTGAATCGGCCGATGTTGTGCTGATGGGTAAAAAAATCCAGAATGTGGCGCATGCCATTTCCTTGTCCAAGGCGACGTTCAGGAATATTTATCAGAATCTGTTTTGGGCATTTGCCTATAATGTGGCGCTCATTCCCATTGCCGCCGGTATGTTGTACCCAACTTATGGTTTGGGGCTGTCACCGGTGTTTGCTGCGGCCGCCATGGCGTTGTCCAGTGTGTTTGTCGTGACCAATGCGTTAAGATTACGCCGGTTTTCAGTGAAATAACCCGGCAGGAAAATGTCCATGAATATTGGTGAAGCAGCAAAGCAAACAGGCATATCGGCAAAAATGATTCGTTATTACGAAGACATTGGTTTGATTCATCCGGTTCATCGCAGTGATTCGGGCTATCGGCAATACGCTGAAAAAGATTTGCATGCCTTGCATTTTATTCGCCGTTCACGGGATCTGGGGTTTTCTGTGCCACAAATCCAGGAGTTGCTGGCCTTGTGGAATGATAAGGGGCGTGCCAGTGCCGATGTTAAGCAAATAACCCAACAGCATATCGAAGCGCTGCTGAATAAGATTCAGCAGTTGCAGGCCATGGTGGATACCTTGCAGCACCTGAACCGGCATTGCTCGGGTGACCAACGCCCCGATTGTCCGATATTAGAAGACCTTGGCCAGACTACGCATTGTTCAGGCTGAACAGCTCTCCTGATATAGAGGGATTTTTTCCGCTGATTTTGTCTGCCAGCAATTTGCCCGAGCCGGTGGCCAGGGTAAAACCCAGTGCTCCCTGGCCAATATTCAGCCAAAGGTTTTTATATTGGGTGCCGTCAATAATGGGCTTGCCCTTTGGCGTGGCCGGACGCAGTCCGGCCCATTGTTCTGCCTGGGCGTAATTGCCGGCCTCAGGAAAAACAGCTTTGGCTTCTTTGATAAGTGTTTTAATACGGTTGGGGTCAATGCTTTTATTCATGCCAACCAGGTCGGCCATACCCGCAATACGCAGGCGTTTGCCAATACGGGCATAAACCACTTTACGTTCAAAATCGGTAATGCTGATATGGGGGGCCTGGCTATCGTTGTGGATGGGCAAGGTAAGGCTGTATCCTTTAAGTGGGCGTACAGGCACATTAATTTGAAGGGGTTTTAGCAAGGCTGTGCTTTCGCAGCCTAAAGCCACTACGATATGATCGGCCGAAAGCGTTTCCCGGTTTTTCAGCATGACGCTGACTTGTGATGACCCATTATTTTGTAAAAGTCCAACTTCCTGCTCGAAAAGAAATTCAACGCCCCGGTTTAATAAAACCGTTTTCAGGTTTTGGCAAAATTTAAAACAATCGGCGGCTTCTTCACTGGGAGTATAAATACCACCTGTGATCTGGTTTTTCAGGGGCGCAAGCGAGGGTTCTTTGGCGATGCATTCGTCGGTATCCAGGGCAAATTGTTCACAGCCAAGCTGGCGCTGGAAGTCAAGCAGCTGGACCGCACTGTTGAAGGATTCTGTACTGCGATGCAGCACCATTTTGCCGGATGCCTGAAAATCAATATCCAGTTTTTCAGTATCCATCAAGGTATGCAAGAGATCACGGCTAAGAAAGGAAAGTTGCAGCAGTTCACGGGTGGTTTTGTCGCTTTGAACAGCATTGCAGGCTTTCATGAAGCGCAGGTTCCAGCAGATATCGGCCGGATCAAGGCTGGGCCGAAAACGCAATGGAGAATCGGGGTCAAGCAGCCATTTGGGTACTTTTCCAATGACCCCCGGGCCTGCCAGCGGGGCAACATAGCTGTAAGAAAGCTGTGCCCCATTAGCATAGCTGGTTTCAAGACCTACATCTGGATTTTTATCTAGAATACTTACTTTATGACCTTGTTCAGTAAGGTAGTATGCTGTTGTAAGACCGATTACACCGGCACCTAAAATAAGTATTTCCATGGTTATTCCTGTGTGTGAAACGATTAATCCGAACTAAGCCAGGCCAGTTCTTCATCGGTAAAACCCGCCTGTTTTCTGGCCTTTATATTAAGGGGGCCTTTGGGTTTGGCCACACGGTAAGTGTGTACCATGTTGGCATACGTGGCAATGGGGTCTTTACCGGTTTGTTGGCAAAAGTATAAATACCATTTATTGCCTAATTCTACATGTCCCACTTCATCGTGCAAAATGATTCCCAGGATTTTGACGCCTTCGTGGTCATTAACGCTGGCCAGCTTGTTTTGTATGACCGGAGAAACATCCAGGCCACGCGCCTCCAGGGTTCTGGGAACCAGGGCAAGCCTGGCCAGCAGATCGTTACCGGTTTTTTCGCATATTTCCCATAAGCCGTTATGGGCCGTGAAATCACCGTACTCGTGTCCCAGGTTGCGCAAATGATCGCGAACCAGAGAAAAATGATAGGCTTCTTCTTTGGCTACGCGAAGCCAGTCACGGTAAAACTCTTCAGGCAAGTGGGCAAAACGCCAGATAATATCCAGGGCCAGGTTAATGGCATTGAATTCTATATGGGCAATAGAATGAATAAGTGCCGCTTTTCCCGCCTCACTATTGACCGAGCGGTAGGTGACTTTTTGTGGGGGTACCAGTTCAGGGAGCAAGGGGCGGCCCGGAATGGTCTTGCTGGACGGGGTTATTTCCTGTGTGTGGATGGGGGCGTCGAAAGCAATTTGCTGGACAGCGGCAATTTTTTCATCGGGATCCGAAACGATAAGTGCCTGAAGGGCACTTTCACGAAGGGAAAGGGGGATGGACATAAAAACAATGATTCTTTGAAATAGTTGGTATTGACCCTATTTTAGCCAAATAAGGCTGATGATATAGTGAATGGTTTTAGCGTTGTGGATTATTCTCATGAGTCATGTTCCCCATATTGTATTTCTGGATCGAGCCACCATTCCGGCCTTCATTCAGTTAAAACCCTTTACCTTTGAGTGCACGGTTGAGATGCATGATAATACACCGCCACATCTGGTGGCTAAGCGTATTGAGAATGCCGATATCGTGATCACCAACAAAGTCCGGATTGACAATGACAGCCTGTCTCGTGCGTCGTTGCTGAAATTAATTGCGATCTCTGCAACTGGCACAAATGTGGTTGATGTCAAAGCCTGTGAAATCAAGGGTTGTGTGGTCAGCAATATTCGAAATTATGCGGTCAACAGCGTGCCAGAGCATGCGTTGGCTCTTATTTTTGCCTTGCGCAGAAGCCTCGTTCCCTATCATGCCTCTGTCAAGGCCGGGCGTTGGCAGCAAAGTGGGCAGTTTTGTTATTTTGATTATCCTATCAAGGATTTGGCTAATAGCACCCTGGGTATTTTTGGTTCGGGCGCGTTGGGTTCATCACTGGCAAGCCTGGCCAGGGGCTTGGGAATGAAAACCGTTTTTGCTTCGCGAAAAGGACAGGCTCCTCGTGATGGAAACTTTCGTTCATTTGATGAAGTACTTGAAACTTCAGATATTTTGAGCTTGCATCTGCCACTGACACCAGAGACCCGAAATATGATTTCAGATCCTGAATTCGACAAAATGAAACCATCTGCCTTGTTGGTGAATACCGCAAGAGGAGGCCTGGTTGATGAAGAAGCACTGGTGCGAGCCCTTAAGGGCAAGAAGATTGGCGGTGCAGCATTTGATGTGGTTACCACTGAACCCATGCCGGATTCACACCCGTTTATGGCATTGATGGATTATCCCAATTTTATTTTGACACCACACGTGGCATGGGCTAGTGAAGAGGCCATCCAGACATTGGCTGACCAGTTGATTAATAACATTAATGCCTTTGTACGGGGAGAAATCCGCAATCAGGTGTTCTCGTAATCGTTTTACCGGAGATGATGGATAGGTGTTTGTCCTTCTTGTGTCAAGAATTGTAAACCTCTATGCTGGTTTTGCTTCCTTTGAAGTAAAAAAAACAGCATCTCAGAGGCGGATATGCAAAATCAGAAACCGGTTTTATTTGGAGAGTTTGATTATATTATTGTAGGAGCCGGTTCGGCGGGGTGTCTGCTTGCCAACCGTTTGTCAGCAGACCCCAATAACAAGGTTTTATTGATAGAAGCGGGTGGGCCTGATTCCTGGCATTGGCTGCATATCCCGGTGGGGTATTTGTACTGTATAGGCAATCCACGCGCTGACTGGTGCTTTAACACAAGAGCTGATGCGGGGCTTCATGATCGCAGTATTGCCTACCCAAGGGGTAAGGTGATAGGTGGCAGTTCGGCCATTAATGGCATGATTTACATGCGGGGACAAAAGCAGGATTATGACTGCTGGGCCAGCCTGGGTAATAAGGGCTGGGCATGGGAAGACGTGTTGCCTTTATTCAAGAATTTCGAGAATCACCATTTGGGCAATAGTGAATGGCATGGTGCCAATGGTGAATTGCGAATCGAGCACCAGCGCCTTCGTTGGGATATCTTGGATGCCTTCAGGTCCGCGGCAGCACAGGCAGGTATTCCATCTATAGATGATTTCAATTGCGGTGACAATGAAGGAAGTGCTTATTTTGAGGTAACCCAAAAAAAGGGTTTGCGTTTCAGTTCGGCAAAGGCTTTTCTGCATCCGGTAAAGTCTCGCAAAAACCTGACCATTCTTATGCATGCCACCAGCGATCGTATCGTATTTGAAGGAAAACGGGCGCGGGGCATTCAGTATTATATTAATGGCAAACTGTATCAGGCCAACGCTGTGGCAGAGCTGGTTTTGTCTGCTGGTGCGATTGGCTCGGTGCAAATATTGCAGCGCTCGGGTATTGGCCCTGCTTCTTACCTTAACAAACTGCAGATTCCGGTCGTGCATCATGCACCAGAGGTTGGCAAGAATCTTCAGGATCATTTGCAATTGCGCATGATTTATAAAGTCTCTGGGGTAAAGACACTGAATAAAATGATGCAATCACCTTTGCAAAAAACCTGGATGGGCCTGCAATATGCCTTGTTTCGCAAAGGCCCCTTAACCATGGCGCCTTCCCAGTTGGGGGTCTTTGCCCTGTCCTCTGAGGAGCAGGGTAGTGCCAATCTTGAATATCACGTACAGCCCTTGTCACTGGAGAAATTTGGTGAGCCTTTGCACGCGTTTTCTGCCTTTACCGCTTCTGTCTGCAATTTAAGGCCAACCAGCAGGGGCGAAATCAATATTGTTTCGCCTGCCTGGCATGAAAAGCCCGACATTATGTGCAACTATTTAAGTACCGATGAGGATATCCGGATTGCCGCACTTAGCCTGAAACTGACCCGAAAAATTGTGGGTCAAAAAGCCTTGGCAAAATATAACCCCATTGAATATAAACCAGGCACTATCTACCAAACCGAAGAAGACCTGGTTAGGGCTGCCGGTGAAATAGGCACTACTATTTTTCATCCGGTAGGCACGTGCCGGATGGGAATCGATGATAAAGCCGTGGTTGACCCGGAACTGAGAGTCAGGGGAGTAGGTGGACTGAGGGTGATAGATGCCTCGATCATGCCGCAGATCACCTCGGGCAATACCAATGCGCCTGTGATGATGATTGCCGAAAAAGGGGCCAGAATGATCCTGGCATCACGTTGATTTATTCATTTATGCAGTTTTGGCATGATTACTTTAAGCGTAATGAGGGCCGCACGGATATAGCCTGGTTGAATATGCAAAGAAATATTAGTTAGTTTGCGTTGGCCCGGTAACTCTATATTATAAAAACCTGATTTGTTATACCGAACCAGAATATAAATTTCAATATGAAACGGGTTTGGTTTTTGAATTTAGGTTAACCATGTCTTTACAAACAGCCAGTGAATTTTCAGGTGGGTTTGAACGGCCCCTGTTATGGTCACCCCCCAAAGGTAGTGTCGGTGCCACTTTACTGCACGATAAAAGGGCGGTGCTGGCAGAGCGGCTTCGCCTTATTGCAGCTAGTCATTCCCGTGTCAGGCTGGCTTCCAGCTTGTCGGCAGAAGACCAGATACTCACCGATATTATTTTGACCGATTTGAAAAATACCGCAGATAGGGTCATTGATATTTTTACACTGGAAACCGGACGCTTGCACCAGGAAACCCTGGCATTGCTTGAGCAGGTAAAACAGCGTTATGGCTATGAAATCAAATTGTATCGGCCAGAGGCCGGGCAGCTTGCTGAGTATATTAATACCTATGGCCTTAACGGGTTTTACGATAGCCTGGAAGCCCGTAAGAAATGTTGCCATATAAGAAAAATAGCCCCCCTTGATCTTGCGCTGGCACAGGCCGGTGCCTGGATAACAGGGCAACGCCGTGAACAGTCGGTGACCCGCACTGCGCTTGCTTTGCAGGAACAGGATACAGCCAGAAATATTCTTAAATATAACCCGCTGTTTGATTGGTCCGAGGCGGAAATATGGGCCTATGTCAATTTATACGATTTACCCGTTAATGTGTTGCACGCCCAGGGCTATCCCAGTATTGGCTGTGAGCCCTGTACCAAGGCGGTGCGTGCCGGTGAAGACCCCCGTGCAGGGCGTTGGTGGTGGGAATCGCAAGACAGCAAGGAATGTGGCCTGCATGTCAGCCCGGCCCCGACAGCGTAAGCAATAACAACAGAAATCTCTAGAAAACCAGGATTTGTAATGAATAGCATAACTGAAACCGTGCACCTTGAAAAAGCACAATTGCATACCGAACACCTGAAGCGGCTGGAAACCGAATCTATTTATATTATTCGTGAAGTGGTGGCAGAGTGCCGCTCACCAGCGCTGCTGTTTTCCGGCGGCAAGGATTCAGTGGTCTTGCTGCATTTGGCGATGAAGGCCTTCCGTCTGGGCGATCGCAAATTGAATCTGCCATTTCCATTGGTTCATATTGATACTGGCCATAACTACCCGGAAGTGATCGCCTTCCGGGATGAACTGGTTAAAAAATATGCTCTGAACCTGGTGGTGGGCCATGTGGAAGACTCTATTCGAAAGGGAACGGTGCGCTTGTACCGTGAAAATGATTCGCGCAATGCCGCACAGGCCGTGACCTTGCTGGAAACCGTGGATGAAAACGGCTTTGATGCCTTAATGGGTGGTGCCCGCCGCGATGAGGAAAAAGCCCGGGCCAAAGAACGTATTTTTTCTTTCCGTGACGAATTTGGTCAGTGGGATCCGAAAAACCAGCGTCCTGAACTATGGGATTTGTATAACGCCCGTATTCACCCAGGTGAACAAATCCGTGTTTTTCCGATTTCAAACTGGACCGAGCTGGATATCTGGCAATACATTGAACAGGAAAACCTAAGCCTGCCTTCCATTTACTATGCACATGAGCGTGAAGTGGTGCGCCGTAATAATTTGCTGGTGCCGGTAACGCCATTAACCCCTAAAAAAGAAGACGAGCAAAGCGAAGTGCTGACGGTACGCTTCCGTACTGTGGGCGATATCAGTTGCACCTGCCCGGTATTAAGTACAGCGGCTTCACCGCAAGCCATTATTGAAGAAACGGCGATTACGGAAATTACCGAGCGCGGAGCCACCCGGATGGATGACCAGACTAGCGAAGCATCTATGGAAAAACGCAAAAAAGAAGGTTACTTCTGATAAGAATTGGATAGAGAGAAAGACATGACAGAAAAAATACATACCCAGGGCTTGCTGCGTTTCATTACCGCGGGCTCGGTGGATGATGGCAAAAGCACGCTGATTGGCCGTTTATTATATGACAGCAAATCGGTACTGACAGACCAGTTGCAGGCGATCCAGAAAGCGCGGCATAAAAG
This sequence comes from Advenella sp., assembly GCA_041656315.1. GTDB lineage: Bacteria > Pseudomonadota > Gammaproteobacteria > Burkholderiales > Burkholderiaceae_B > Advenella. The sequence goes on along the minus strand of JBBADT010000033.1, from coordinate 17,460 downwards.
AACCAGTGGTGAACAGATTGATTTTTCCCTATTGACTGACGGCCTTGAGGCCGAGCGCGAGCAGGGCATTACGATTGATGTGGCCTACCGTTATTTTTCAACGGCAAACCGCAAGTTCATTATTGCGGATACCCCCGGGCATGAGCAGTACACCCGTAATATGGTGACAGGGGCTTCCACCGCCGATGCCGCGATTGTGCTGGTTGATATTGTGCGTGCCATTAAAGAAAATGGCGAATTTGAGTTGCTGGCGCAAACCAAACGCCATACCGCCCTGATTAAACTGCTGGGTATCCGTCATGTATTGGTGGCGGTCAATAAAATGGATCTGGTGGGGTTTGATGAAGCCCGCTTCAATCAGGTAAAAGCCGCTTACCTGGCACTGGCCCGGCAGCTTGTTCTGGATGCAAGCCAGATTCACTTCGTTCCCGTCTCGGCACTGGGGGGCGACAATATCGTTTTCAAGAGCGCGCAAACCCCTTGGTATGATGGCAAGCCATTGTTATCTATTCTGGAGTCGCTGGATAATGGGGAAGATGACGGCCGGAATGCGCCAGAAGCGCTGCGCCTGCCGGTGCAGCTGGTGATTCGCCAGGATGGCTCACAGGCGGATGACTTCAGGGGCTATATGGGCAAGGTTGCCCAAGGTAGCGTGTACGTTGGCCAGCAAATTAGGGTTTTGCCTGCCAACCAGACGGCAAAAGTCACAGAAATTATCACCCCTGACGGTAACGTGCAACAGGTACTCAAAGACGGGACGGTTACTATCCGTCTTGATGCGGATATTGATATTTCCCGTGGCGATATGCTGGTGGATGCACAGGCTGCGGTTGAACCAAGCAAGACGCTGTCTGCCAATATCTGCTGGTTTGATGAGTTCCCCTTGAATCTGAAAAGAAAATATCTGCTGAAACATACATCGGCCACCGTGCCGGTGCGTGTTAACCAGATCCATCATGTGCTGGATGTGCAAACCTTGCTGGACACCGCAGACAAAGACCAGCTGGCATTGAATGATATTGGCAAGGTGGGCTTGTCCCTGCAAAAACCACTGGCAGTGGATACTTATGCAAAAAACCAGATCACGGGTTCGTTTATTTTGATTGATGAAGCCAGCAATAATACGGTGGCAGCGGGTATTATTAATTAAGCAGCAGGCGTTTCCATGCTGGAGCGCATGGGAACGAATCAAGTTGACATGTTTGAAAAGGCCCTTTGGAGATTTTCAGAGGGCCTTTTTTCAGAGGGCCTTTTTTCAGAGGGCTTTTCTAATGCTGTTACAGGTTTCCGCGCTCTTGCGCGGGAACCTGAATCACTTAAACACTGGCCGGGTCAAACACGGCCACTTTCCTGGCTTTTACATATACATTATCGCCTGGCATGAGGCCCAGTGTGCGGAAGCGTTCTTTGGTTAGTACCACTTCAATATTTTCGTCCTGGCCGTCGCGGGCAATTTCAACCCGGACAATCGGGCCAATCGAATGGATATGCTCTATTTGGCCATGACCCAGGGCATTGGTGGCATCAAGGCTGATTTCAATATCATGCGGGCGGATGTAGGCAATGGCTTCAGTGCCAGTGAAATGTGCGCTGTGCTGGCTGATTTCATGGCGGAAGTCACCGCTGGTGAAGTGTTTGTCCTGGATTCGGCCATGGAACAGGTTCACATCACCCAGGAACTGGGTCACGAACGGGCTGGCCGGTGTGTCATAAATCTCATCGGGGCTGCCGACCTGTTCGATATGACCGTGATTCATCACCACCACCCGGTCGGATACCTCCAGGGCCTCTTCCTGGTCGTGAGTGACGAAAATGCTGGTTAAATTGATCTCATCATGCAGGTCACGCAACCAGCGACGCAGATCTTTGCGTACCTTGGCATCCAGCGCGCCGAAAGGTTCGTCTAGCAATAATACCTGGGGTTCAACTGCCAAAGAACGCGCCAAGGCAATCCGCTGGCGTTGGCCACCAGATAATTGTGACGGGTAGGCATTGGCCAGCCAGTCCAGTTGCACCATTTTTAGCAAAGCCATGACTTTTTCCCGGATGGCCTCTTGGGAAGGACGATCTTTGCGTGGTTTTACATTCAGGCCAAAGGCGATATTGTCGAACACGGTCATGTGACGAAACAGGGCATAATGCTGGAATACAAAGCCAATCTGGCGCTTTGAGACGTGGGTGTCTGTGCTGTCTTGCCCATCAAAAATAATTTTTCCGGAGTCTGCTTTTTCAAGACCGGCAATAATGCGCAGCAGGGTGGTTTTACCGCAGCCTGAAGGTCCCAGCAGGGCAAGCAGCTCACCACTGTGAATTTCCAGATTGATATTATCAAGGGCTGTAAACCCGGCAAATTTCTTTGAGATGTTCTGAACTTCAATACTCACGATAATTCCTGTTTATGTAGCGACTTGCCAAGAAGGCATGGCGAATGCGGATTTGGTTGGCACGCCACCTTAGAGTGTAGAATTGCTTATGTAAAACCGGAACGAAGAAAAATTGATATTTATATAACTTATGGTTATAAGTGATTTTCAAGCTATGGCATAAGTCACATAGCCTCTGGCGCAATGTCTGTAATTTTTTACCATTTAAGACGGACATCAGGTAAAGTGGTGAACTTTATTGCCAATGGCAGACTCTATTTGCCCATTAGAAAAAATGATAAGGAGTATCAATGAATTGGGGCCAAGAATTACAAGACAGCGCGCTTTGGATCTTGCAGGCTTTGGTAATTTCATCAGTCATGCTGGGACTGGTTGGTTTTATTCTGGTTAAAACAACCAAATGGGCGGGGCAATTCTGGCTGTTGGCCGGTGATTACTTCAATCCCAGAAACAGTCTGCGTCCCTTGCTGACATTTGGTGTGATCCTGTTTCTAAGTTTGTTCGGGGTCCGGGTCAGTGTGTTGTTTTCAAACTGGTACAACACGATGTACACGGCTTTGCAAGAGCTTAATGAAGACGGATTCTGGATTCAGATGGGGGTGTTTGCCATTCTGGCTGCAATTCATATTTCCCGTGTTCTGGTGTCTTATTATTTACAGCAGAGTTTTACCATCAGGTGGCGTGAATCCCTGAATGAATCCCTGCTCTCGCAATGGCTGGAAAAAAGCAGCTATTATCGCTCCCACTATCTTGAAACACCGGCCGATAACCCTGACCAGCGTATCCAGCAGGATGTATCCAGTTTTGTGACAACGTCCCTGTCCCTGCTTCTGGGTCTGGTCAGTTCCCTGGTTTCAGCCGTTGCCTTTACCATTATTCTTTGGGGACTGTCTGGTGACTTAACCGTTTTTGGATTCACCCTGTCAAAAGGGATGGTCTTTGCCCTGTTTATTTACATCCTGATTGCCACGGTCTTTGCATTCAAGATCGGGCGTCCGCTTATTCGCCTGAGCTTTCTTGATGAGCGTTTTAATGCGGATTACCGTTATTCACTGGTTCGGGTACGAGAGTATGCCGAAAGTATTGCCTTTTACAAGGGTGAAGAGATCGAAGGGCAGAAACTGCGCAATCGCTTTGCCCGGGTTATTGGGAACGTGTGGGCAATTGTTTTTCGTTCAGTCAAACTCCAGGGCTTCAACTTGCTGGTTTCGCAAACCGCGGTTATTTTCCCTTTCATTATTCAGGCAAAAAGGTTCTTTTCCCAGCAAATTACGCTGGGTGCCATGATTCAAACGGCGCAAGCCTTTGGTACTTTGCATGATAACCTGTCATTTTTCCGTGATGCCTATGATACGTTTGCCGGTTACCGGGCGGTGCTGGATCGCTTAAGCGGTTTTGTACAAAATTCTCGTGCCGCTGATAAATTACCGGTCCCTGAAGTCAAGGTGGAGCAGGATACGGTTGCGTTGCGTAATGTCAGCATTACCACGCCAGCGGGAAAATGTCTGGTCAAAGACTTGTCCTTTGCGGTAGAGCCCGGCCACTCCCTGCTGTTGCAGGGTCCTTCGGGATCGGGCAAAACCACGATTCTGCGAACGATTGCCGGTTTGTGGCCTTATTCGAAAGGTCAGGTGGTGCGGCCTGATAATAATGTATTGTTTTTGTCGCAAAAACCTTATTTGCCCGAAGGTTCCCTGCTGGATGTGCTGTACTACCCCAATGCAGTACCTGAAGATGGTCATGAACATGCCCGCAAGGTATTGCAGGATGTGAATCTGGGGCACCTTGTCAGTCGCATGGATGAAGTGGTGAGCTGGACCAATATCCTTTCTTTGGGCGAGCAGCAAAGAATTGCGTTTGGCCGTTTGCTGCTGGCAAAACCGGTTGCTGCGTTCATAGACGAAGCCACTTCGGCGATGGACGAAGGCCTTGAAGATGCCATGTACAGGCTGGTTGCTGAAAGACTGCCCGAATTGCGCCTTATTAGCGTGGGTCATCGCAGCACCCTGTATTCGCATCATACGCATTTGCTATATTTGCGCGGAGAGGGTATCTGGGATTTCAAGCCGTTGCAGGCTGAGGCAATGGCTTAGGCCAGCAAAAAAGTAGCTGGAACCTCAAGCTTTCCTTGCCAAACTGGCTTCGCCGTATTTGGGAATTATCCTGTTTGCGGCGAAGGCGGTTTTTTTCTCTATTGTGCCTGGCCCTGCGTTTAGACAAACCAGGAAAGGGCGCTTTTGTTAATGGCTGCGCCAATGATATACAGAAAAATCAGGCTGGCAATAACGGTGGCGATTAATTTTTGCGCAGGTGTTTTTCCGCGCTTGATGGCTATCGTGCCCACGCCAATATAGGCAATCAGGGCCACTATTTTGGCAAGAATAAAAGGTTGGTTGGGGCCAATCACGGCAGCCAGGGTAAAACCGCAGATCAACAGGATAGAATCAATCACATGCGGGGCTACTTTTACAAAACCTTTTTGCAGCAGGCCTGAGCCTGTGATGGACCAAAAAGCGCGAATCAGGAAAAAGGTGATGCTCAGGTAGGCACAGGTCATGTGCAGGTGCTTGATGGGTAGATAATAATCAGCCATAATCTCTTTTTGAAAAGTCAAATACTGGAAGCCTAGCATTTTAACTTATGATAATTGTTTTTGATTTTTCACCCTACGGTTTGTCAGCTTAATGCGTTTTTCTGGGCGTTTTTCTGATATTCAAGTCTTTTTTCCGGATGTTGCATGGATCTCGTTGTTGGCCCTGATATCTTAGTTATTCTTTTCTTTGTTGCCATGCTTGCCGGTTTTGTCGATACCATCGCAGGTGGTGGTGGCCTGATTACTATTCCGGTGTTATTGCTGGCACAGGTGCCGCCCATCAATGCCTTGGCCACCAACAAGCTGCAGGGCAGTTTTGGTACCCTGACTTCTTCCCTGACCATGCTCAGAAAAAGAATCGTGCGCTTCGAGGATATTTGGAAACCAGCGCTATTGGCTTTTGCAGGGGCGGCATTGGGTACTTTTATCATTCAGCTGGTTGATGTCTCGGTGCTGGATATTGTGATTCCGGTTGTGTTGGTGATGATTGGACTGTATTTTTTATTTACGCCTTCTGCTGGCAAGGTGGAGCGGGTGCCGCGCATGAGTGCCAGGGCTTTCAATTGCACCGTTGTGCCAACAATTGCGTTTTATGATGGCATTTTTGGTCCCGGAACCGGTTCTTTTTTTTCCCTGGCCAATGTGGCGTTGCGGGGACAGCAAATCATCAAGGCAACCGCCAATGCCAAGGTGTTTAATTTTGCCAGCAATGTCGCTTCGGTGGCGCTTTTTGTACTGGGTGGCAAAGTCTTGTGGCTGATCGGTGGTATCATGATTGTTGGGCAAATAATTGGCGCTTATGCCGGTTCTTTAATGGTCATCAGTCATGGCAGCAAATTTATTCGTCCACTTATTGTGCTGGTCTGTTTTGTCATGGTTACCCGTTATCTGCTTGAAAAATTCTAGAAAACGGTAGCTTGTTACCGGAGAGTTTTTTAAATAACAGGCCAGTCATATAAGTATCATAAAGCCGTAATAGGATAGTATGGTTTTATAAGCATTTATTGCATCATAAATTGAAATAACCAGGAAGTACTGTATTGGCAAATCGAACCACCACTAAAAATCCGGCAAACAGGCCTGTTCAGGCAAACAGTTCCCTTACGGACAGCACGCCAGACTTTGATCCCGATGTTCCAAGCCGTGAAAATATTCTTCAGGTGTTCCGGGATTCAAAACCTCCCCTGACTGTAAATGCCCTGATTAGTGTATTCGGGCTGTCTCGGGACGCCAGCATAGTGGGTCTAGAAAGACGCTTGGGGGCCATGCAAAGAGATGGCCAGCTTGAGCAAATACCGGGCGGTTGGCAACTGTCCCAACAGAAAAATTTTGTGATAGGCAAAGTCCAGGGGCATCGGGATGGATTTGGTTTCCTGATTCCCGAAGACGGTTCGCAGGATTTGTTCCTGTCACCCCGTGAAATGCTTAAGGTATTGCATGGCGACCGGGTTCAGGTAAAACCTACGGGCGAATATAAAGGCAAGCTTGAAGGCACTATTGTAGAGGTTTTGGAGCGCGGTACAACACGATTGGTTGGACGGTTGCTGCATGAACAGGGCCTTTATGTCGTGGTGCCTGAAGACCAGCGCATCAAGCACGACATTATTGTACAGAATGCCGACCTGGGTGGAGCCCGGCACGGGCAAGTGGTTACTGTTGAAATTATTCAACAGCCAACCCGTCATACCCAGCCTTTGGGAAAAATCATTGAAGTGCTGGGTGAAATAGATGACCCGGGCATGGAAATTGAAATTGCGGTGCGCAAATTTGATGTCCCGGTTGCGTTTTCTGATGCGACCCAGATACAGTCAGAAAGCCTGCCCGATGAAGTGCAGCCTTCGGATCTTAAGGGTCGTATAGATTTGCGTGATGTGGCATTTATCACCATCGATGGTGAGGATGCCCGTGACTTTGATGATGCCGTATATGCCGAGATTGTTGATATAGGCACTGAAAAACGCCGTAAAATGGCGTGGCGACTTTTAGTGGCCATTGCCGATGTTTCCCATTATGTCAAACCCGGCGATGCCATTGACCGGGATGCCATCGAGCGCGGAACTAGTGTTTATTTCCCGCGCCGCGTCATACCCATGCTGCCTGAAAAACTCTCCAATGGCCTGTGCTCCCTGAATCCAGAAGTCGATCGTCTGGTTCTGGTGTGCGATATGGTCATTCCCATGACGGGTGCCAAGGCGGGAACGGTGACGGCTTACCAGTTTTACAATGCGGTTATCAACTCGCATGCACGTACCACTTATACGCAAATATGGAATGCCTTGCAGCAGCCAACAGGTCCGGCCGCTACCGAATTAGGTGATTTGCTGTCACATGTTAAAGATTTATATGCTTTATATGAAGCTCTTGAAAAGAAACGGGAACAGCGCGGTGCGATGGATTTCGACACCATTGAAACCCGCATTCTATGCAATGAGATGGGCAAGATAGAGCAAATTGTTCCATTTATCAGGAATAATGCGCATAAGTTAATTGAAGAATGCATGTTGGCGGCCAACACGTGTGCGGCCGATTTCGTGTTAAGAAACAAACGGCAGGGACTGTACCGTATTCATGAAGGTCCAACCCCTGAAAAACTGGAGGCCCTGCGTGAGTTTTTGCGTACCGTGGGGTTGTCGCTGGGCGGTGGAGATGATCCTTCCGGTAAGGATTATGCCGCGTTGCTTGATGCCGGGCGTTCGCGTCCCGACTTCCAAATTCTTCAGACCATGTGCCTAAGATCCATGCAGCAGGCCATGTACAGTCCCGACAACGTGGGGCATTTTGGTCTGGCCTATGAGCAATACACCCATTTTACCTCACCCATTCGCCGTTACCCTGACCTGCTTACGCACCGGGTGATCAAGTCTATTCTTGCCCATAGGCACTATACGCCCGAGTTGGCGGCTGTGCCCAAAGAGCAGGGCGAAACGCATAAAGAGCATGAACATGCGGTATGGGATAGCCTGGGTATGGTGCTTTCCGGCTACGAACGCCGGGCCGATGATGCCTCACGCGATGTGGAAGCCTGGCTTAAGTGCTGGTATGTTCGTGAACATGTGGGTGAGGTTTTTAGTGGACGGGTAAGCGGCGTTGCACCTTTTGGGTTGTTTGTGACACTTGAAACCCTGTTTGTTGAGGGCCTGGTGCATGTTTCGGAATTAGGTACCGATTATTTCCAATACAATGAAGGTTTGCACGAATTACGTGGAGAACGCACGGGTATGCGTTACCGTTTGACGGATCCGGTCCAGGTGCAGGTTACACGGGTAGACCTTGAGGCCCGGCGAATCGAGTTTTCGCTGGTCAAGGGCACTACCTTTGAATCATTACGTAAAGATGCCCAGCGTGGCGAATCCGCACCGCGGCAGATAAAGCGCCCGGCCAAGCCCAAGCCCGAAGCCCTTAGGGGGCAAACCGCACATCAAAGACGGGCAGAGTTGAAAAAGTCAATTCAACCCGCCGGCGTGCAAAAGAACAAAAAATCAACGCGTAAGCGAAGATAAATACAAAGGTAATCAATTTATATGGCAAGCAGTCAAATTCTGGCAGGTTTTCATGCAGTAGTCGCTCGCATGCGCCACGCACCCGATTCAATCCGGGAAATTTATATCGAAGCATCGCGCAAAGACAAGCGCATGCAAAGCCTGGTTGAGCAGGCGGAAAAAAATAAAATCCGTATTCATCCGGTTCCTATGGACCGTCTTGATGGCCTGGCTAAAGGTGTTCGCCATCAAGGGGTGGTTGCCCTGGCCGACCCTAAACAGCTGGCAGTCAATATCGATGACGTTCTTGATGTGATCGAGGGGCCTGCCCATTTGTTGATTCTTGATAGCGTGACCGATCCCCATAACCTGGGGGCGTGCCTGCGTACGGCAGATGCTGCCGGGGTCCATGCTGTCATTGCACCCAAAGACAAGGCTGTAGGCATCAATGCCACGGTTCAGCGTGTGGCATGCGGTGCGGCAGACACTGTTCCTTACATCATGGTTACTAATCTGGCCCGAACTATGCGCCAGCTCAAAGAGCGGGATGTCTGGCTGATTGGCACCGATGACCAGGCAAGCGCTACCTTTCATGACGTTGATGCCACCCGTTCTATTGCCTGGGTAATGGGCGCGGAAGGCGAGGGAATGCGACGCCTGACGCGGGAAACCTGTGATGAATTGGTGCGTATTCCCATGCAGGGCTCGGTTGAAAGTCTTAATGTTAGTGTGGCGAGTGCAGTTTGCCTGTACGAAACTGTTCGTCAGCGCCAGGTAAAATAAATAAAAATCCATTCTTTAACAGTCACATCATGTCAAAAAACGAATATAGCGGGTTTACCACCTCCATTCTTCACGCAGACCGCCGTAAAGCCGTAGAGCACGGAGCCATTCACAAGCCATTGCATACGTCAACCGAGTACGCTTTTGCCGACTCACGGGAACTGGCTGCCGTCTTTCAGGGTAAATCGGGTTATACCTATGCCCGCCAGGGAACCCCGACAACGGCTGCTCTTGAAGATAAAATTACCTTGATGGAAGGGGGAGCAGGCACCGTTACGTTTGCCACAGGCATGGCGGCCTTGTCTTCCATCTTCATGACGCTGTTAAAACAGGGCGACCATCTGGTTTCCAGTCAGTTTGTTTTTGGTAATACCAATAGTTTGCTGGGCACTCTTGATCGACTTGGCGTAACAGTGACTTTTGTTGATCCTAGCAATGCGCAACAGGTAAAAGACGCTATCCGCCCTGAAACAAAAATGATATTTACCGAAACCATTGCCAATCCGGGTACGCAAATTGCCGATTTGTCAGCAATTGGTGATATTTGCGAACTGCACAATCTGGTTTATGTGATAGACAATACCTTAACGTCACCATGGTTGTTTCAAGGTAAAAGCGTCAAGGCTTCATTGGTAATGAATTCATTGTCCAAATATATCTGTGGTCATGGCAATGCGCTGGGCGGTGCGGTTACCAATACCGGTTTGTACGATTGGTCCGGCTATGCCAATATTTATGATAACTACAAAACCGGCCCTGCAAACGCCTGGGGTTTAACCCAAATCAAGAAAAAAGGCTTGCGTGATATGGGGGCTACGCTCTCATCTGATGCTGCCCATCGAATTGCCGTGGGAGCTGAAACACTTGCTTTAAGAATGAAGCAATCTTGTTCAAACGCATTGGCACTTGCCCGTTTTCTTGAGACACATCCCGGGATCGCGAGTGTGCGCTATCCCGGCTTAAGCCAGCATCCGCAGCATGAACGTGCGGCGACCCTGTTTAACCATCGTTTTGGGGGGTTGCTGGGTGTAGAGCTGGTGGATGGCATTGACTGCTTTGAGTTTTTGAATAAGCTGAATGTGGTGGTGCTGGCGACGCATCTGGGTGATGCCAGGACCTTGGCTTTGCCAGTGGCCCATACCATTTATTATGAAATGGGACCTGCCCGAAGGGCTGAAATGGGTATTGGTGATAATTTGCTGCGCGTCTCTGTGGGTATCGAAGATGAGGAAGACCTGATCAATGATTTCAGGCAGGCACTTGCACAATGCATGGATGCCGCGTAACAGTCGGACCGTGGTTTTAACCAACCTTGTACGGGTGTATAAAAAATCATACAAATTAATTGCTTTCCATTGATAATGGCCGCAAGACTAGTAAATATGCGGGTTTTGCTGTGTTTTTTCTTGACAGCCAATAAGATTAAAGGGAAGATACGCGTGATGATTTACATCAGAGTTAATTTAGAAAAGGGGTTTTCCTGAATGAATAAGACAGAATTAGTTGAATACATTGCATCTAAGGCCGATATTTCCAAAGCAGCTGCTGGCCGCTCTCTGGATGCAATGATCGCTGCAGTGAAAGCAACACTGAAAAAAGGCGAGACGGTAACCTTGGTTGGTTTTGGTACATTTGCCGTTTCTACGCGTGCAGCCCGTACTGGTCGTAACCCACGAACAGGCGAAGCCATCAAAATCAAAAAAGCCAAAGTACCTAAATTCCGTCCAGGTAAAGCACTGAAAGATGCGGTAAACTAAATTTGGTTTGTAATGCTTGGAAAACGGTTTTTAATTGAATAATCAACCGGTGCTATTCCAAACCTTGCAAAAAGTAAAGCACCCACTGCTTGATTAATGTCTGACAGTGCGGTGCTTTTTTTATGTTAGACTGCTTGGAATTGAGTAATACAATGGATAATTCCGGAATGCTGATTGACAGGTTTGGTCGAAAAATTGATTATTTACGCATATCACTGATAGATAAGTGTGATTTGCGGTGTTCCTACTGTATTCCCAAGGGATTCAAAGAGTTTGAGCGTCCTGCAAATTGGTTGTCTTTTGATGAAATAGTGCGTGTGGTTGCTGCCTTTTCCCGTATGGGAACCCGTCGTTTCAGGTTAACGGGTGGAGAGCCACTGCTACGCAAAGACCTGCCTGAGCTGGTCGCCCGCCTCTCGGCTTTGGAAGGGGTTCAGGACCTGTCCATGTCTACCAATGGCACACAATTGAAAAAATTCGCGCAACCCTTGCGTGATGCCGGTTTGCACCGTCTTAACGTCAGTCTGGATTCCTTGCGGCGTGAATGTGTCGAAGAAATTTCAGGCAGCGACAGTTTGTCAAAAGTAATGGCAGGACTGGAGGCAGCCAGGCAGGCCGGTTTCACAAGAATTAAAATTAATATGGTCCCGCTGGCTGGTATTAACATCTCTGATATAGAGGATATGATTCAGTACTGTATCCAGAATCAGTTTGTACTGCGCCTTATTGAAGTCATGCCCATGGGGTTAACCGGGCAGAAACAGGTGCCGGTTAATTTGCAGGAAATTATTGAGCAGGTTAAATACAAGTTTGGCTTGCAAGAGTCCAACAAGGTATGGGGTGGGGGGCCGGCCCGTTACTGGGAAACACCCAACAGTGATTTTACGCTTGGCTTTATAACACCCAAATCCCAGCATTTCTGTGAAACCTGCAATCGGGTCCGGCTTGCGGTTGATGGGCATTTGTATTTGTGTTTAGGGCAAGAAGACAAGCTTAATCTGCTGCCTTATTTACGTGATAACTGTACAGATGCAGAACTTGAACAAGCCATTCGCGAAGCGATAGAGCTGAAGCCTGAACGGCATGAATTCAATACTCAGCCAGAGAAAATCATCCGTATCATGTCGATGACGGGTGGTTAAGCATTTTTATAATAAAAAGCGGCCTGTGAGCCGCTTTGCTTATAGGATAGACAAGCTTACTTCGGACGCACCGATTTGCATACATCGGGGTTGGTTTCAACCAGCGGCCCACCCACTGCATCAACACAAATAGGTACTGAGGCAAAAATACCGTGGATGATTTGCTTGCCCTGTTCATCCTTAACGCCACCCAGGGTTTCGGCAATCGCATTGGGGCGGCCTGGCAGGTTCAGAATCAGGCTGTTGCCGCGGATGACACCCACTTGACGGGATAAAATGGCGGTAGGAATGAAGTGCAGGCTGATTTGTCGCATTTGCTCGCCAAATCCGGGGATGATACGATCGGCAACAGCAAGGGTGGCCTCAGGGGTCACGTCACGCAAATAAGGGCCGGTACCACCGGTGGTTAAGATTAATGGGCATTTTTTAATGTCAGAGAGCTCAATCAGGGTTTGTTCAATAATAGGCTGTTCATCGGGAATTAAATGCTCTACAAACTCCAGCGGGTTTAATACTGCAGAGCTTAACCAGGATTTTAATGCAGGCAAGCCCTGGTCTTGATAGGTTTTATTGAAGGCCCGATCGCTGATAGAGACGATGCCAATGCGTAGTGTTTCCATACTGATTCCTTTGACTGCACTTGCTTTTACAATGATGAATAGCGAATGTTGTTTAATAAAGGCGTGCTTGTGCCAAGCATTCTGTAAATTTATGCCAGAATACAGGGCCTAAATTCTTGCCTTGAAAAGAATTGTATTCTATACCATTGAAATTATCTTATTCCCCCTGTTTTGCTTAGTATTAAGGATGAAAAAACGTGACAGACCAACAATTAACGCATTTTGACAGTCAGGGTCAGGCCCATATGGTTGATATTTCAGAAAAAAAAGAAACCAAGCGGGTTGCCCGTGCCAGTGGAAAGATAAGTATGAACGAAGTGGCTTACCGTTTGCTGGTTTCAGGACAAAGTAAAAAGGGTGATGTATTGGGTATTGCACGCATTGCCGCTATCCAGGGCTCTAAACATACCAGCTTGCTGATTCCTCTATGCCACCCTTTAAGCCTTACGCACGTGAGTATTGAATTCAATCTGGAAGATGAGCAGCAATCCGTTGAAGTGATTGCTACCACTGAAACCACCGGCAAAACGGGGGTTGAAATGGAGGCTCTGACAGCGGTTTCAACGGGCTTGCTGACCATCTACGATATGTTGAAAGCGGTGGATAAGGGAATGCAAATAGGCCATATTCATTTGCTTGAAAAAAAGGGCGGAAAGTCGGGCGATTGGCGTGCGGATTAAGGTTGTTGAAATAAGCATGTGATTTTTATGCTCATGATTGTTAATTTGTAAATGTTTAAAGTGATAATTTTTTCAACTAAATTGTTACTTATAATAGCCCTCATTGATCATGGGGTCTTAAATACATACACGATAGGAGCATCATCGCAATGAAGATGACCAGACGACAGTTTTTTAAAGTTACGGCAGGCGGTGTTGGTGCAACAAGTCTTGCTGTAATGGGGGCCGCGCCAACCAACGCGTGGGCTGAAGTTCGCCAGTACAAATTGTTAAGGGCGGTTGAAACACGAAATAATTGTACTTATTGTTCGGTTGGCTGTGGAACCTTGCTGTATAGCCTGGGAGATGGTGCCAAGAACGTAACCAAGAAAATATTTCATATTGAGGGAGATCCCGACCATCCGGTAAGCAGGGGCAGTCTTTGCCCGAAAGGGGCTGGCCTGATTGATTACATTAACAGCCCCAAACGGTTGCACTACCCCGAAGTCCGTGAAGCCGGTACCAATGAATGGAAGCGAATCTCATGGGATGATGCTTTTGATCGTATTGCCCGCCTGATTAAAGACGAGCGTGATGAGCATTTTGTTGTAAAAAACGATAAAGGCGTCACGGTTAACCGTCTTGAGGCAGTAGGAATGGCCTGTACGTCCGCCGGTTCTAACGAAGCGGGCATTCTGACCCAAAAGTTCATTCGCTCTTTGGGTATCGTGGCGGCAGACTCGCAGGCACGTGTTTGCCATGCGCCCACTGTGTCTGCACTGGCCTCTACATTTGGCCGGGGGGCAATGACCAATACTTTCTGTGACATGCAGAATGCCGATTTTATTCTGGTCATGGGCGGCAATCCGGCAGAAGCGCATCCGGTTGGTTTCAAATGGGTCATTGAGGCGAAGAAGAAAAAGGGTACCAAACTCATTGTTTGTGATCCGCGTTTTAACCGAACCGCTGCGGTGGCAGACCATTACCTGCCGATTCGTTCAGGAAGTGATATTGCCTTTTTGGGGGCGGTCATTAACTGGCTGATTGAAAACGATAAGATTCAGTGGGAATATGTAAAAGCTTATACCAATGCCAGTTTCATTGTTGATGAAAGATATGGCTTCCATGAGGGCCTGTTTACAGGTCATCCCGATTACTCCGAGACCAGTGATGCCACGGCAGCCAATGCAGATCCGCTGGCTGATACGCATGCGCCCGAAAACACCACTTACGATACGAGCTCATGGACTTACGAGCTTGATGAAAACGGTTATGCCAAGGTTGACCCAACACTGACACATCCGCGCTGTGTATGGAATTTAATGAAAGAACATTATTCCCGCTACACGCCCGAGATGATGACAAAAATCACAGGAACACCGATTGAGGACTTCCTGCTGGTGTGCCAGGCTTTGGGTGAAACCAGTGTGCCTGACAAGACCGGAACGATTCTTTACGCCCTGGGTTGGACGCAGCATACTTATGGAACCCAGAATATCCGTACCATGGCCATGATCCAGCTTATGCTGGGTAATATCGGCATGGCTGGCGGTGGCGTCAATGCCTTGCGTGGGCATTCCAACATTCAGGGGTTGTCTGATCTGGGCGTGCTGTCCACTAGCTTGCCAGGCTATCTGGTGCTACCCAATGAAAATCAGCACCCCACTTTTGATGATTACCTGCAAAAACAAACACCCCAATCCTTCCGTCCAGGCCAGCTGAATTACTGGAGCAATACACCCAAGTTCATGGTCAGCCTGCTTAAATGGTTCTTTGGTGAAAAGGCCACCAAAGATAATGACTGGGGTTATGACTGGTTGCCTAAATGGGACAAGATGTACGATAGCCTGCAAATGACCGACATGATTTATCAGGGACAAATGCATGGTTTGTTGGTGCAAGGTTTCAATATTACCAGTTCATTCCCCGACTCAAAACGGGTAACCGAGGCTTTCTCGAAGTTGAAATTCCTGGTGGTGATGGACCCCTTGAATACTGAAACAGCCACTTTCTGGGAAAATCATGGTGAGCATCACGATGTTGATCCTGCCACTATCCAGACGACGGTTTTCCGTTTGCCGACGCCCTGTTTTGCAGAAGAAGAAGGTTCCATCGTCAACTCCTCACGCTGGTTGCAGTGGCACTGGGCCGGGGCACATCCTCCGGGCGATGCCAAACCTGACCTGGAAATTCTGGCTGAAATCCATCAACGGCTTAAAAAGCTATATTTGGAAGAGGGTGGTACAGTACCAGAGCCAATTGTTAATCTTGATTGGCAGTACCAGAATCCGCTTAGTCCCTTGCCGCATGAAATGGCCAAGGAATTTAACGGTCGTGCCCTGGAGGACATTAAAGACGAGATGGGCAATATCGTCATACCCAAAGGCCAGTTGCTGGATGGTTTCCATCAGCTGCGCGATGACGGAAGCACCTCGTGTGCCTGCTGGGTCTTTTCAGGTAGCTGGACTAAAAACGGCAACCAGATGGCCCGTCGCGACAATACCGATTCCGGTTTGGGCAATACGCCCGGATGGGCCTGGGCCTGGCCGGCTAACCGCCGCATTCTGTATAACCGTGCATCGTGCGACCCCAGTGGCAAGCCATGGGATAAAAACCGTACCTTGATCGAGTGGGATGGCCGCAAATGGGTGGGTGCCGATATACCCGACTTCAAGGCGGATGAGGCGCCCGGTACGGACATGAATCCGTTTATCATGAACGAAGAGGGGGTTGGCCGTTTGTTCTGTGCCAAAAAATTGGTGGATGGTCCTTTCCCCGAATCTTATGAGCCTATGGAAACACCATTGGGCACGAATCTTTTGCACCCCAGCGTAGTGCACTCACCAGCCGTGCGCATGTTTGACAGTGCCAGAAACCGTTTTGGCAAGAAAGACAAGTATCCCTATGTGGGTACTACTTACCGCTTGACCGAACACTTCCAGTTCTGGACCAAGTCTGTCAAGCTGCTGATGATTGCCCAACCCGAGCAATTTGTTGAAATTAGCGAAGAGCTGGCCAAAGAGAAGGGAATTGAAAAAGGGGATTGGGTAACCGTTAGCACGATCCGTGGCTCTATTAAGGCCAGGGCAGTTGTCACGAAACGGATCCGGCCTTTGCTGGTAAATGGAGAAACCCTGCACCAGGTCGGGATTCCCTTGCATGGTGGATGGGTTAATGTATCGGACAGAAAACAGTATTTAGTAAATACCTTGACGCCTTTTGTTGGTGACTGTAATGCACAGACACCCGAATACAAAACATTTTTAGTGAACGTGGAAAAGGCTTAAGGAGTTAGAAAATGGCATTGCAATCTTTAGATATCCGTCGCCGTTCCGCGACAGCTGAAATGACGCCCCCCCCCGGCGTTCGTCAACCGGAAGAAGTGGCAAAATTAATTGACGTGACAACCTGTATTGGCTGCAAAGCCTGTCAGGTGGCCTGTTCCGAATGGAACGATTTGCGAGATGATATCGGGATCAACCATGGTGTGTATGACAACCCGATAGATTTGACGGCAGACAGCTGGACCGTTATGCGTTTTACCGAAACCGAGGAAAATGGCAAGCTGGAATGGTTGATCCGCAAGGATGGCTGCATGCATTGCACCGATCCGGGCTGTCTGAAAGCCTGTCCTTCACCCGGTGCCATTATTCAGTATGAAAATGGTATTGTCGATTTCCACCAGGAAAACTGTATAGGTTGCGGTTACTGTATCGCGGGCTGTCCATTCAATATTCCACGGATTTCCAAAAAGGATAATCGTGCTTATAAATGCAGTTTGTGTTCAGACCGCGTGGCGGTTGGACAAGAGCCGGCTTGTGTAAAAACCTGTCCTACCGGAGCCATTCAATTTGGTACCAAAGATGACATGAAATTGGTCGCTGAAAAAAGGATTGAGGATTTGCAAAATCGTGGCTATCAAAATGCCGGTTTGTATGATCCCGAAGGGGTTGGTGGTACTCACGTCATGTATGTTTTACATCATGCCGACAAGCCCCAGCTCTATAATGATCTTCCCAAAGATCCTGAAATCAGTACCACAG
>JBBADT010000032.1:0-33493 GCA_041656315.1 Advenella sp. | reverse complement strand
GGCAGGGCATGCCGTGTTGGCCTGTGGAGGAACGGTGCGGTCAGACCGTCCAGCGAAGCAGGAACCCGCCGAAGCGGCTAAGCAGGCGTTCTCTTTTGCTTAGCGCCGTAGGAATCGCCTTCCTTCAGGTGGGCGAGGACGTCAAGTTTGTCACCCAAGCTCGACTTTTTGGGGTCACTTCACTCCTGAGTAAGAACTAGAGTACACCTAAATGGGTAGTCATGGATAAATGTTCAAAAGAGATCGCAGGAAGCACGGTAGACTGTTTCGCTACCATGCTTGTCTCATCTCAATGAATGTGTACCGTCATTAATTAATGGTAATACCGCTTTTCTTGATGATTTCACCTGATTGCTTGGCCCGTTCGCTGACATAATTCTTGAACGCATCGGGGGTTGATTTCACAGGATACATGCCCAGGGTTTCCAGTTTTTCCTGGACGGCAGGTACGTCAAGCGCCTTGGCAATTTCCTTGTTCCAGCGGTTGACAATATCTTGGGGTACACCGGCAGGCATGATAATGCCCTGTTCTGCGCTACCCTGAAAATTCTTAACGCCAAGCTCTTCAAAAGTAGGTACATCGGGCATGCTGCTTAAGCGTTCAGGCCAGGTAACCGCCAGAAAGCGAACCCGAGGGTCGTTCAGGTATTGCCGGGCATTGGCCACGCCAATCAGGGCGGTCTGGATCTGCCCACCAACAACGTCAACAATGGCAGCAGCATCGCCACGGTAGGGAACATGAGTCATTTTGATGTTTTCCCGGTCGCTTAAGGTTTCCATGGCAATATGGTGGGGTGAGCCAATGCCAGGAGACGCATAGTTGATTTTTTCCTTGCTATCTTTGATCCATTTCAGCCATTCTTGGTAATCTTTTACCGAAGTATTGGCATTAACGACCAGCAGTAGCGGAATATGCACGGTGGTAGCCACATAGTCAAAATCATCTTGCTTGTAGTTTAAATTGTTGAACAGGTGCCAGTTATTGAACAGGGTACTGTTATCGGCAGTTGCCAGGGTATAGCCATCCGGGGCGGCTTTGGCCAGGGCTGCGGTACCAATCGTGCCACCTGCGCCGGGGCGGTTTTCGATAATGATCTGTTGCTTGAGCTCGTTGCCGACTTGCTCGCCCAGGATGCGCGCCAGAATATCAGAGGCGCCACCTGCTCCGTATGGCACAATCCATTTGATGGTTTTTTGCGGGTATTCCTGGGCAACTGCCATTTGTGTTTGCTGGGCAAGCAGTAAAGTCATGCCGGCAAATAGGTTACGAACCAGGGGGACAAAACGGGAACGGGTAAAGAAGGTTGAATGTGACATAATGAAAAAGTCTCCGGTTTCTTATAAAAATAAAATGGTGCGCAAGCCTGTTTGCTTACCAGCCATGTTTTTGGGTCCAGTCGGTAATTAAGGTAACGGCCGAAGCAAGTTGCTCTGGCTGGCCTTTAAAGTAATGATTGGCGCCCTTGATGCAATGCACTTCCTTGTCAAGGCTGCCGCAGGCCTGGTACATCAGGCCCATGTCGCGTTGCGGAACGGCATCATCGGCACTGTGTTCGATGGCTAGCAAGGGTACCGTAACCTGTTTGGCGCAAGATTCACCGTCTGCCCTGGAATGGTCAATAGACCATTGCGATAGCCAAGATCGCAGGGTAGAAAAACGGGCCAGGCCCACCGGACCGGTATTGACTGTTTCGGGGATACCCATATAGCACTGCCCGATGACCCGGTCATTGGGGTCTATGCTGCCGTCAAGAAAACGGGGTTCGGCCATGGTGCGATGGGTCACAAAACACCGTTCAATTTCTGCCGTATTGCGTTTTTTAAGGGTTTCCAGGGTGTCCTGTACCCAGTCGGTAATTCGGCGTACGCGTGCCAATTGCGCCTCCCGGTAAGCCAGCAACCAGTCTTGCGGGTACGGGGGTTGTACGGTCAAGTGAGGGGAATACAGGTCAAATTCGGGGTTGCGCCTGTCGGGGTTGTGTTCGTTAATCACGGATGGGTCTATCCAGTCAACAAGGCAACGCGCCCGGGCACGGTGGGCGGCTTCCAGCACCATGCCATCGGCAGGTATCAGGCCAGCCGATTTGATATCAACCACATCACCAGCCGGCGTGTGGGTAATGGTAGGGTTCTGTGCCTGGGATTGAAAAAACAGCGCTAGAGAACCGCCACCCGACCAACCCAGTAACACCACTTTCTCAAAGCCCAGTTGCTCTTTGGCGTAACGGACACAGGCACCCAGGTCCAGCAAGACTTTTTCATAGATTAGGGGTGAATCATTTTTAACGTAGCGGCTACCCATGCAAAGCACCGGATAACCGGCAACCGCCATGGCATTGGGAAGGGGAAGCAGTTGCAGGGTAGAACTGGGGTGCATCATGAGGAAAATGGTTTTGCTTTGGTGGTGCCGCGGCCGGATCAAGACGCCCTCTAGATTCACGGTGCCCTGGCTACCTACGAAACCATAAGTTTCAGTAAACTTGCTGGTTTCCTTGTAGCTTACGTGTATCCACTTTTGTTCAATTTCATGTTTCATAAAGTTGTTCATGCCTTTTAAATCATGGATGTTCTGTCGTGTGTTTATTGTCTGCCGGCCTGTTGGCGGATTAGGGCTTTTTCTCGTGTCCAGCTGTCAAGTTGTTCATGAACCGATTGCAGTTTTTCTTTGGATAAATTCTCGGGCTTCATGTCAACCGTTAACTCAAGCCGGATGCCATTCGGGTCAAAGAAGTAAATGGATTGTACAAAGCCGTGGTTGGTGATGCCCAGGACTTGTATGCCGGCCGCTTCCAGTTTCGCTTTGGCGCGTTCAAGTACTTCTAAAGATTCTACCTTAAGTGCCAAATGGTTGACCCAGGCTGGCGTGTTGGGTGAAGGCAGGGCAGTCTGGTCATCGCCCAAATCAAAAAAAGCAATCGTAGAGCCGTCATCGAGGCGGAAAAAAAGATGTACATAAGGGCAATGCTCGCCTGTACTGGGGACATTATCTGCCCGGATCAAGTGAGTCAGGGGCAAGCCCAGGATATCCTCGTAAAAGGCGCGTGTTTCTTCGGCATCTTTGCAGCGCCATGCAAAGTGATGCAATCGCTGTATGGTTTCAAAGCGCTTGGTTTGCATGAAAGTCTCCTCTTGTCATTGATTTAAATTAATAAAAGTGTCAGTTATTGATACTTTATATTATTTTTGGATTATTTGAATAGAGAAAACCCTTATAAATTGAAAAAAAATTTGAAAAATTCATGTATCACAGTCATAAACTCGTCTGAAAATTCATTTTGAATTATGTATTCAGTCATTACATGATTATTTTTCCAAAATATATTGCAAAAGTATCATAATTTGATATTATTTAGAAAAATTATTACTGTGAGGAGCAATAATGCATACACCATCAACTGAACCACGCTTTTCCCTTTACTATAACTATCAGGTTTATCAACCCTGGCTAGCCTCGCAACATGGTCCACAATTACGTCACCAGGTGGTGATTGTGGGTGCCGGGCCATCGGGCATGGTAACCGCGCTAGAGTTGGCACGGCATGGCGTGTCTTGTGTTGTGCTTACTGCCGAACAGCAGGTGTCCGAAGGAAGCCGTGCCCTGGCATTTACCCGCCGTTCGATGGAAATCCTGCAACAGGCGGGGGTAGCTGAACGCATGACAGAAGCGGGCTTGCCCTGGCGGTTTGGTAACTCCTATTACCGCGGACAACATGTTTTCCGGCTTGAAGCACCGCATGATAGCAATGACCGCTTTTATCCCCTGATCAACGTGCAGCAGCAATACATGGAAGAGTACCTGCATGATGCCTGCAAGGCGAATCCCTTGATTGATTTTCGCTGGGGCAACAAGGTCATTGGCGTTGCGCAGAAAGACGGTTACGTTGAGGTGGAAGTGGATACGCCGGAAGGCCCTTATACACTGGAAACGCAATGGCTGGTTGCCGCAGATGGCGGCCGTTCGGGCATTCGCGCGGGGTTGGGCCTGACAATGGAAGGCACTTCTTATGAAGGCAAGTTCGTGATTGCGGACATTAAAATAGACCTGCCCCTGCCCACCGAAAGATTGGCTTATTTTGCTCCTGACTGGAATCCGGGTAATACCATTCTGATGCATCGTGAGCCCCATGGTATTTGGCGTATCGACTACCAGCTCCCCGAGGGAGAAGATCCTGAAGAGGCCTTGAAGCCGGAGTCCATTGAGTCACGTATCAATGCCCAACTGGCCATGATCGGGCATGCCGGCAAACCCTGGGAGCTGGACTGGTGTTCTGTGTATTCCGCCCGCACCCTGACCTTACCGGATTACGTTTGCGGCAATATCCTGTTTACGGGTGATGCGGCGCATTTGCTACCTATTTTTGGCGTTCGTGGCGCCAATACCGGTTTTCAGGATGGCCAATCCCTGGGCTGGCATCTGGCTTTTGTGGTCAAAGGACTGGCTGGCAAAACACTGCTGGATAATTACAGTCGTGAAAGGGTGACTGCGGCCAGGGAAATTATTGACGAAGGCGGTAAAAGCACACGCTTCATGACACCGCCTAGCCATGGTTTTCGCTTGCTGCGCGATGCAGTCCTTTCCTTGTCACTGACCCAGGAATTTGTGCGGCCACTTTATCACTGGCGTACGTCGCGACCCCATGAGTACATGAATTCTGCCCTGAACTGCCAGGGTGACGATAATGCCTTGTTCCAGGCTGGGCCGGCACATGGTGCGCCACCGCTGAATGTGAAGTTGGGTGATGACGACTATTTGCTGGATCATCTGGGCGGTGGCTTCGAATTGCTTTACTTCACCCAGCAAGCCAGCCTGCCCGAGTCTTTGCAGGAGATTATTCGTGCAGCCCGTGCCAAAGGCATGCCGCTGAATGTGACGGGCATTGGCAGCGGACAGCACATTGAAGGTGCTGATCAAACCCTGAATGACGCTACTGGTGCGATCCGTGAACGCTATGGGGTTAATGCCAGTGGTACGGCCTACCTGTTACGGCCAGACCAGCATATTTGCGCACGCTGGATCAACCTTGATGCCTTGCGCCTGCAAACTGCCCTGAACACTGCATTACCTCAATAAGGAGTCCTTTATGTCTGAACAGAACCAAACCTTGCCGATTGATACGTTGGAAACCGTTTACGATCTGATGGCAACCGCCATTGATGAAGTGGACGCGAAAAAAATTGAACTGTTTCTGGTCAAGCTGGTATTGCTAAATGCCAAAGCGATTGGCAATGCGGAAATACTGCGAGAACATATCAGCATCGCCCAAAAAGACCTTTGATCGATTACGCGGCTAACCTCGCTCTTCAGGGCGGGGAAGGATGTCAAGCTTTCCCTGCCTTGCATGGCAGTGTTTTTCAGCTTGCAGACGGGGGCGTTGTTTGGCCATCCAGTTGTATCAGCTGGGTGGCTATGTCTTGTGCCTTTTGCTTCAAGGCGGCCACAATGCCTTGCGGATTGATCATTTGCAGGCGTTCGCTGGACATGACCAGTGAAATAGCGCCCACGATGCCGATACCCTTGTCATAAACCGGCACGGCAATACCAACCACTTCTTCGTCAATTTCAGTCATGGAAATATAAAACCCCGCCTTGCGGATATTGGCAAAATAGCGTTTGAAGGCGGGCCATTCTGGGGCAATTTCCTGCACTTCGGGTAAATGGCTGTTTTTTTCATAAAGCTTGTGCAGTTTGGTGGCTGGCAGCAAGGCCAGCAGGACTTTGCTGGCTGAGCCTTTGAATAAAGGCAAGGGCCTGCCACGTCCGAACGACACACCGACCGGGTTATTGCTGGCCTCGTGATGAACATTGATGATTTCATCGTTATACATGCGGCAAAAAATGGAATCGCAACCGGTTTCATCAGAAATCTGCCGCAAGGTTTTTTCGGCAATTTTCAGGACCGGATCGGCTCGCCGGATCCGGTAGTCAAGGGTAATGATACGGGCGCCCAACGAGTAGCGCCCTGAATAATTGGCCAGGAAACCGGCCGCATTCAGTTCTTTTGCATAACGAAAGGCAGTTGGTCTTGAAACCTGCAGTTTTTCGGCAATTTCTTCTGCGGTTAAGAGCGTGTCTGTTTCGGAAAACAGATCAAGGACATCGACAATACGTGAAAATTTGGTCATAAAAATAAACAGCCCGGTCTTGAGCCTGATACGGTCTGGGCAGACACAAATACAAACTATACAGGGATCAGGCCGTTTTTTAAACTATAAACTAATCAAGGCAAATACGGAATAACTCGTTTTGGGAGTTGATATTCAATTTTGTATAGGCTCTTTTACGGTAAGTGAGGATAGTGTTGAGCGATAAATCCAGTTTAAGGCTGATGGATTCCGAGTTGTGGCCAAGCATGATCAGCGTGCAGATTTCGGCTTCCCGTGATGATAAATTGTTGGCCCTGTCATGCAGCTTGCGTAAGATTTCTTCGGTCATGGATTTCTTGAAAATCACGGGTGACAGATTTGAAACATTGACATGCTTCAGGACCAGGCTTGACAGGATTTCTGACAGTGATGACAGGGCATTCACTTCGTTGCGGTTGAACAGGGAACCTGAATGCTGGGTACGGTAAAAACTCATGGCATAACAGGACCGGTCATCGCGGCATAAAATTGACAGGCGCTCTAGTGTCCCGGTCAAGTTAAAGCATAATTCACGGTAAGGGGCATAGTTGATGCGTTCCCTGAACAAATGAAACACCCCCACCGAATTGGTAGAAAGCACATTGTTGATTTCCAGGCGCATGGGGTCGTGCAAACCCAGGCCAGAGGCGTAGCGCTCTGCGGTGAGCCGGGTGATTTCATTGGAAACACGGCTGGCCGTACCAAAATTGCTGGGGTTGTTGGCAGTGTCATAATGAAACAGCGAACAGACATCAACCGTGGTTACGGAGCGGCTGATGGCACCCATCACCGCCGAAATGAAATGCTTGTCGCCAATTTGCGCAACCAGCCCCGGCAGTTCATGTCTTGCAAAGCGTAACCAGCTTGAGTCTGTGTATTCACAGGATGAAATTCTATTTTGCATTACCGGTTTGGCTAACACGTAAAAGTCCCCGATTACCTATTTATTATTAATGGTTTGTTTTTTAAAACAATATTTTATAGCGTGTCTTGATGTAAATGAATAGAGCTTTCCCTATCTTGTTGTGGATTAAAAGTAACGGCTGGTTTCAGCAGTGAAAGCACCGGTTTGCTGTTGCCTGAAACCGGGCTTGTCACAAGCTTATGTGACAGCATAATGACGGGAAATAAACCATACTTCCGCCAATACACAAACACAAGGAGGAATCAGACATGACAATGGCATTCGCATCAACGGCAGACACTAAAGACCAACAATTATATTTTGAGGCCATTGCGCCCAACATTTATGCCGCTACCGCAGAAGGTGATCCCAATGTGCTGGTCATTATTGGCAAGAGCGGCATCATGGTGGTAGATACAACGGCTACACCTGATATGGCCCAGCCAGTGATTGACAAAATCAGGGAAGTCTCTGACGCCCCGTTCAAATATGTGGTTTTATCGCATTACCATGCCGTGCGTACCCTGGGGGCATCGGCATATGGGGCCGAAGCGATTATTGCCAGCCAAGGCACTTTTGACTTGATAAAGGAACGCGGGCAACAGGATTATGACAGTGAGTATGAGCGGTTTCCGCGCCTGTTCAGGGGCGTGGATTCGATTCCTGGCCTGACTTGGCCAACCATTGTTTTTGAAAACAAATTGCAGGTTTTCATGGATGACCTGGAAGTGCAGGTCTTGCATTTGGGTAAAGGGCATACCAAAGGCGATACGGTTGTCTGGATCCCGAAATACAAAATCATGTTTGGTGGCGATGCAATTGACTACCGTTCTACCCCTTACTGCGGCGATGCTTACCTGAAAGAATGGCGTGAGTCGTTACGCGCAATTAGAAACTTGGGGCCGGAAACCTTGGTGCCCGGCCGCGGTGTAGCGATTCGCGGGGCAGACAACTGTGCAGAAGCATTTGATGAAATGGATCAATACCTGGCGGATGTTTATGAAATTACCAAAGAGGGTGCCGCGCTGGGTGAACTGAAAGAAGCTTTTGATTATGCCTATCCGCGCCTGAAAGAAAAATATGGACATTGGTTTATATTTGAACATTGTATTCCGTTCAGTATTTCAAGGGCTTTTGATGAGGCCAGGGGGATAGATGAGCCCCGTATCTGGACGGCGGAACGTGACAAGGAGCTTTGGCGTAACGTGCACCAAACAGCGTAAAAAAAATACATGGGATACGTAGCCAAAATACGGCGTTAAAAGTACAAGGAGACAAGAGAAATGATAGAAGAAAATGTATCGGGCTATCAGTTGCCCCGGTTTGAGTATCGCCGGCCGGCTGATTTTGATCAAACAGCGCAACGCTATCCGGTCGTCATCGTAGGCGGCGGGTTGGCTGGCCTGACCCTGGCGGCTGATTTGTCAACCCGTGGCATTGCCTTTGTTTTGCTGGATGAAGACAATACGGTGGGGGTCAAAGGCGCTTCCAGCCGGGGGATTGTTTATGCACAAAAATCCCTGGAGATATTTGACCGGTTGGGCATTTATGACAAAATTGCCGAAAAAGGCGTTGCCTGGTCAGTGGGTAAATCCTTGGTGGGTGAGAAAGATATTATTTATGAATTTGATGCGGCCAAAGACTCACAATCATGCCAGCCGCCTTTTCTGAATATCCAGCAATTTTATATAGAGTGGTTCTTGGTTGACCGGATCAACGAATTGAATGTGGGTGAAATCCGCTGGATGAACCGCGTCAAAGATGTGATTGCCGACGAAACGCATACCCTCCTTGAAGTGGAAACCCCCGATGGCTCTTATTGGCTGGAAGCCGAGTGGCTGGTGGATTGCAGTGGTCTGGCCAGCGGGGTGCGTGAAAAGCTTGGCCTGGAAACCTTCCCGGAAAAAGGCACCGAGCGCTGGTGTATTTCAGATATCCGCTTTAAAAAAGAGATGCCGCTAGAGCGCTGGACCTGGGTGGAATCGCCGGTGAATGACGGTCGTGCGGTTTGGCAGCACCCCATGGCTGATGGCGTTTGGCGGATTGATTTTCAAATGAAACTGGATTCTGATGTCGAGTACATTAGCCGTCCTGATGTGTGTGAAGAACGGGTTAAAAAACTCCTGGGCAATGATGAGCCCTTTGAACTGGTTTGGGTAGGACCTTGGGCAAGCCGGACCCATTTGCTGGATGATTTCAGGCATCATCGGGTGCTGTTTGCCGGTGATTCGGCACACGTTTTTCCACCACTGGGTGCCCGTGGGGGTAATAGTGGCATTCAGGATGCCGATAATCTGGGCTGGAAACTGGCCCTGGTGCTTAGGGGGCTGGCCAGTGAGTCCCTGTTGCAGAGCTATTCCCAGGAAAGAAGACCGGCGGCTATTCATAACACGGATTTGGCCACCCGAAGCGTACGCTTTCTATCACCGCAAAGTGACGGGCAGCGGGTCTTGCGCAATGCGGTGATTGCACTGGCTAAAAACTGTGAATTTGCACAAACCATGATCAATACCGGCAGGCTGTCAACGGCCTTCAGTTACCAGGGGTCGGATTTAAGTATGGATGAAGGTGAGTCCATACCCAATTTTTCGATTTTGTTAACAAATGGCCAGCAACAAAAGCTGGTGGATTATGCGGTAGATGGCCAGCTGATTGCCATTTCAACCTCCCGTGAAGCCTTAAACCAACTGGCAAACAATGCCTTGTTTAAAGTGCTGCATATAGGGCAAACAGATCCGGACAGTATTGTTGACACGGATGGAAAAATTGCAGAGACATTGGGTGTCAAAGACGGTTCTATCGTGATTTTAAGGCCGGATTTGCATGTTTTGGCACGTTTTAAACAGATGGACAGTGCTGCGCTTAATGAGATCAAGCGTCGCATCAATTATGTAGAACAGGGGGAGCTTCAATGAAAACATCAAGCCAGCTAGAGAAACCGGACCAGTTTTATGATGAACTGGCTCATGCACATCAAGATCTGGATCGGCAGGCAAGTGAGGCGTTGAATGCCCGGCTTGTATTTATACTTGCCAATCAGATTGGCAATCAAAAAGTGTTGTCAGAATGCATTGCGCTTGCGGCCCGTGTGCCCGAGTCGGCAGCCTGAGCAGTTTGGAGGAGGAAGGAGAATGAACATGATCAATAAGGTAATGAATATGAAGAGACTGGCCGGTGTGCTGTTAAGTGGATGCTTTCTGTTGCCAATGGGTGTGCAGGCCCAGGCTGATTATCCAACGCAATCCATCAGGCTGGTTGTGCCCTTTGCACCCGGTGGTGGCAATGATGTGTTTGCCAGGACGGTGGCGCAGCCCATGGGGAAAATCCTGGGTCAATCTATTGTGGTTGAGAATCGTCCGGGTGCTTCGGGGGCGATTGGTGCAGCGAACGTTGGCCGGTCTATGCCCGCTGATGGCTATACCGTATTGCTGTCGGAAGTAAGTATTCATTCCGTGAATAGCCATCTTCGGAGTAATCTGACGTATGACCCGGTAAAAGATTTGTCTCCGGTCAGCAAAGCAGGTACTTATGACTATATGCTGGTGGTTAATCCTAAAAAGCACAATATTAAAAACTTGGATGAGCTGGTTAATATGATTAAAAAATCGGATCATAAAATGACGTACGGGGTACCAGGGATTGGAACACCACATCATTTGGGCATGGAATTGTTTGCCATGAAATCAGGTCTGGAAATGACGCCTATTGCCTATAAAGGGGCATCACCGGCCGTGCAGGATTTGCTGTCGGGCGAAATAGACCTGATGCTTTCAGACCGGGCGGCAGTCAGAAACCATATTAAAGCGGGTAACTTGAACGCCATTGCCGTAGCAGGAAAAAATCGCGTAAAAGAATTTCCCGAAGTGCCAACCATTGCCGAGTCGGGTATCAAGGATTTTGAAATGGAGTCCTGGTTTGGACTGTCTGTTAGAAAAGGCACGCCCGATGAGATTATTGACAAACTTGCCAACGCTTATGCCGAAGTCATTAAAGATCCTGAGATTGTAGAAAAATTGAGTGAAGCCGGTATTAACGTGACCGCCTCATCACCCAAGGAATTTACCAATTTCATTAGTGATGAAACCAAGCGCTGGGGCGATTTGATCAAGGATCGTAATATCAGGGTTGAGTAATAGGAAGGTTCAGGGGAATTGATCGACCTGTTCCCATACAGGAGTGAAGTGACCCCCAAAGGTTGGATTAGTGTCCAACTTTTTGGGCGCACTTCACGGGAGCCAGTTTAAGTTGACGCTAAATGAATAACTATCAGCAAAGATAAAGTACCACCAGCCAAATAATTACAATGGCCGTTGCACCGGCATAGCGAACATCAACTTTGTAGCATCTTTCTTAAAAGTGTCATAAGCTAGGCGTATATTTGATAAGTGGTTAGGCTTATGTGTCTTTTCAGGTAAACAGCATGCTGTTTAGGCAAGTAGAATATAACAGGATATAGCCCACCCTTCAGTGAAAAGAGGATGGCATTATGGTTGACAGACAACAGGAGCCTATTCAGGTCAGGCATTGCTTGCAGTGCGGGAGATTATCATGAAAAAGCTTGCCAAAAAAATAGAAAAACTTGCCAAGAAAGCCGTGTTCGCCATGCTGGGTAACGCTTCCTTGGCCAGGCAAGAGTTACCAGTTACCGCATTGCAGGACATTTCCAGGATTATTGTTGTTCGTCCCAATTACCGCATTGGGAATGCGATTCTTAGTACCGCCATTATTGCGCCGCTACAGGAGCGGTTTCCAGATGCGAAGATAGATTTCCTTGTAACGGACAAGACGGCATCGTTGTTTGCGAATCTACCCGTCAATCAGGTGCTGGCGGTATCCCGTTCAATGATTTGGCAGCCCTGGCGTGCGTTTTCCATTGTGCGCTCTCTGCGGATAACACGCTATGATCTGGCGGTGCAGTTGGCTCCCAGCTCTTTAAGCGGCCTGCTCATGTCGAAGGTGCTTGGCGCCCGTTACGTAATGGGTAAACCAAGAGGCAATGCCGACTGGTATGACATTAAGGTCAGGGATCCGATTGATCATGCTTACGATGCAGGCCCTGCATTCTCCAGGGCACTGGGTACGGTTGACCCGGCAAAGACCCGGCTTGTCTTGTCTGATCAGGAGGTGGCACGTGCATTCGAGCAATTGAAGGCCTTGGCTCAGGTGGCAAACGGGAATAACACAGTAGAACCGTTTGTAGCTGTTTTTGTGGGGGGACACGCTGATAAAGTCTGTCCTCTTCTTTTTTGGCTTGCCCTGATCAGGGACCTGAATCAAAAGGGAAAGCGGTTTGTGGTTTTTGTTGGTCCTGAAGAAAAGCAGATGATGCCGCATTTGCAGAAAGCCCTGGAAGAATTGCCGCACGGCAAGCTTTGCCCACCTCAACCGTTACGGGTCTTTGCGGCCATGCTGGCTCAGGCAAGTCTTATGATTACGCCGGATTCCGGGCCAATGCATATGGTAGCGGCCATGGGTGTGCCGGTGGTGGCGATGGTAAGAGCCCGGAAATCATTGGTGTTCATACCACCCGGTGCAACTTCGCATGTTGTGAATGACCTCAATAATCTTCCCCAAGTGTTCGCAGCGGTGTTGAGTCGCCATTAATTGCCAGATCCTGAGTGTTGGGCATGTATGTAATGCTTTTTGACAGGGTGAATCACGCAGTCGACATGGGAGAATAAAATTGAACCTCTCCATCTTGAAAGAAATCTTCGCAGGCTTCGTGCGTACACGCCATGTCAACCGGCACTTTCGGCGCCTGAAACTACTGGATAGCCTGACTAAAACTGATGTTAACCGGGAAGTGCCCGACAACCTAACCAAAACCCTGCTCGCTGCAGCCATGGCCGATACTGACGTATTGCTCAAGCAGCTTGATAGCCGTGCTGAAGGGTTGTCCAAGGCCCAGGCCGAAGTAATCCGTGCGCGGGTTGGCTTGAACGAAGTTGAACATGAAAAGCCATTAGGATGGTGGGTGCACCTGTGGCATTGCTACAAGAACCCGTTTAATCTGTTGTTGACGTTGCTGGCTATCATTTCCTACATGACAAATGACTTCAAGGCGGCTACGGTGATCTGCATGATGGTCGTGCTTTCCACCTTGTTGCGATTCTGGCAGGAGGGTAAGTCAAACAAGGCTGCTGACGCGCTTAAGGAGATGGTTAGCAATACCGCCACCGTCATACGTCCTGAGTTGTCCGGGGGGGGCGCCTGCGCAAACCGAAAACTTTTTGGATGAACATCCTCACGTTAAAACGGTGCAATATGTGGAGCTGCCGGTTAAGCAGCTTGTGCCAGGCGATGTTATTGTGCTTTCTGCAGGTAACATGATTCCCGCCGATTGTCGCTTGCTCACGGCTAAAGATCTGTTCGTGGCGCAAGCCGCCATGACCGGCGAATCTATGCCGGTAGAAAAATTTGTACAGCAACGTAATGTTTCGGCAATCAGCCCGTTGGAGCTGGACAATATCCTTTTTATGGGCACGAACGTGGTGTCTGGCTCAGCGACTGCCCTGGTGTTCGGCACAGGCCATGGAACCTATTTCGGTACACTGGCCAATCGTGTCACGGTAACTGCGCGCGCGCCAACTTCCTTCCAGTCGGGTGTGAATAAGGTGAGCTGGTTATTAATCCGTTTCATGTTTGTCATGTCGCCACTGGTATTTTTCATTAACGGCTTCACCAAGGGAGATTGGGTGGAGGCACTGTTGTTTTCCCTGTCTATTGCTGTAGGTTTAACGCCAGAGATGCTGCCAATGATCGTGACGTCTACGCTTGCCAAGGGAGCGGTATTTCTGTCAAGAAAGAAGGTAATCGTCAAGCGGCTGGATGCCATTCAGAACTTTGGTGCAATGGACGTACTGTGCACTGATAAAACCGGGACGTTGACGCAGGACAAGATTTTTTTGTCGCGCCATATCGATGTTTGGGGTGAGGAATCTGATGATGTACTGGAAATGGCCTACCTCAACAGCTATTACCAAACCGTCCTGAAAAATTTGCTGGATGTGGCCGTGTTGGAGCATGCTGATGTACACCGTGAATTGGAGCCAGCCAAAAACTTTCGCAAGGTTGATGAAATTCCGTTCGACTTTAACCGTCGGCGCATGTCGGTGGTAGTGGCCGAGCATGATGAGCGTCATCTGCTGATTAGCAAGGGTGCGGTTGAAGAGATTCTGGCCGTTTGTACCCGGGTTCGCCATGGGGAAGAGATTGAACCGATAACGCCAGACCTGCTGAACCGAATCCGCAGGGTAACGGGTAACCTGAATGAGGAAGGTGTGCGTGAAGGCCGGCGTACTTTCGCCAATATGCTTAAGTACATCAAAATGACGGCCAGCTCGAACTTTGGCAATGTGTTGTCGGTGTTGGTGGCATCAATCTTTCTTCCCTTCCTGCCCATGCTGCCGATGCACCTTCTTGTACAAAACCTGTTGTATGACATCTCGCAAATCGCCATTCCTTTTGACAACGTAGATGAAGAACTGTTGAAGCAGCCACAGCGCTGGCAACCGGCTGAAATAGGGCGCTTCATGGTGTTTTTTGGGCCAATCAGCTCGGTTTTTGACATTACCACCTTTGCGCTGATGTGGTTCGTGTTTGGCGCGCAATCGCCCGGGCAACAAACCTTGTTCCAGTCGGGTTGGTTCATTGTTGGCATATTAACGCAAACCTTGATTGTGCACATGATTCGCACGGCGAAGCTGCCTTTTATTGAGAGCCGGGCAGCCCCTTCTTTGATGGTGATGAGCGGCATTATCATGGCGGTGGGCATCTTACTGCCCATGGGGCCGTTTGCACACTACTTCAAGCTGCAAGCCTTGCCGCCATTGTATTTTATGTTCCTGCCTGTTATTTTGCTGGCCTATACGGTGCCCTTGCCATAATCTTGGTTTCACCCGGCTTGGACTGAATCTCAAGCACTCCGGCCAGCCGCTCAATTCTGGCTCGCATGCTGCGCATGCCTACACTAATCCCGGAGCGGTCAATATCCACGGTGTTGAAACCAATGCCGTTATCAATAATCTGCAGTTCAAGATAATCCTCTCCAACCACACAGTGAAAGCTCACTTTCCTGGCATGACTATGCTTGATAACATTGGTCAAGGCTTCTTCCGCAACCCGATATAGTGTTAAGCATTGCAGTGAGCTGGGTGGTTTAATCCACACCGGGTCAACCTCCCATTGCAATTCAATATCCATATCGTCAAAAATCT
Organism: Advenella sp.; assembly: GCA_041656315.1. Lineage (GTDB taxonomy): Bacteria > Pseudomonadota > Gammaproteobacteria > Burkholderiales > Burkholderiaceae_B > Advenella. Next base: position 18,250 of record JBBADT010000032.1, on the reverse strand, counting down.
GTACAAAGCGATTACGCAGGGGGGCCAGCCAATAAATAGGGTTGTCGGGCAGTTTGGTTTGGCTTTCTGAAAAATTGTCAATAATCTGACGCAAGTCATTCCGTAACAAACTCAAGATCGACAAGGTATGTTTATTGCTTAAGGTTTCTTTGGCATGGCCGACCTCGATCATAGCGCGTACCAAGGCGCTGCCCAGGCCGTCGTGCAGTTCGTGTGCCAGATTAAGACGCTCTTTTAACTGATGGTTTTTGATAGTTAATTGATGGCGATAATTTAGGGTAAAGGCCAGCTTTTGCTCGGCCTCTATAATTTTCTGATTCAGCTCCTCATTGAAGCGCTCAATCCTTCGCAGGCTTTTGCTTAAATGCATGGCCAGCGTAATACTTAAAAAGATGGCAAATAATAGCGAGGTGTAGGGCAGAACGATGGTGATGTTGTCAAGCAGTTGAAAAAACGAGAGTAATGAAATGGCACTTAAGGCCAGGCAGGTAATAAGCGTTATACCCAGTAGCCATAACTCCAGTTGTTTCGTGCGAAAACAAAGAAACGAGACAAACAAACTGTTCAGGTTAAATAACAGCATTGAAACCACAAAAATACCCAGCAGCAAGGGTTGCAGATAAGTGCTCGGCACCAGCCAGATACTGGTGATCAGGATGGCCGTAAGCGCAAAGCATGCTTTTTCTGTCCGGGGAAATTTCTTATTCAAAAAGCGCCATGAGAAAATACAGAAGCAAAGAATGTAAATCGTGAAAAAAGCAATATTGAATTGTGTAAAAGACGCGGTGTCCCTGAAGGGAGCTGTTTCTGTTACCAGCGTGTTGGCAATGAAACCAACCCAAAACACAGAGGCCAAGGCGTACCAGCCATAAGCGACTTCCTGGCGGCGAAACAGCCAAATACAGCTACAAACCATGCCTAGGGTGAGCGATAAAATAATATTCAGGTAAAAAATGGTGCGTTGATGCCACGTGGCTTCCTGGAACTGGCCAATAATGTACTGGGTCTCGCCCATACTGATGTTGCCAAGGCCAGGGGAAGAAAGTACATCGCCGGTAATGCGGAAATAAAGCGGGTTGGGGGTGGTTTCATTAATGGATTGGCTGGGCAGCGTTAAAAACCGGGGCGAATTCCAGCTGCGCGAAAGCGGTTCATCCAGATTGGTGTCAGACCATAAGAGCTGATTGTTCAGCCACACCTTGCCTGCCATATTCATTGAGTTGACCAGCAAAGCCAGGGGGGCTTCTTGATGGCCAGCGGGGCAATTGGCCTGCCAGTCTATGCGATACCAAACAACACCAGTATAGTTCGGCCAGCGCGAAGTCCAATTGTCGGGCAAGGTAACGCGCTGCCAATCGGCTTGTGCCAGCAACTTTGGGGAGTGAATATCTGACTGTACGGCATAGACAGCATTAATACTTGGTGAGCAGGTTTGATTATGAAATTGGGCCTGGGTGTTTTTGGTTAAAAAACCAAACAACAAGACCAGCACTAATGCAGCGATTAGCATCAGCAAGGTATTTAATGCAGCGCGCATAAGACCGACCTTTGTTTAATGTTTATAGCAAACCCATTTCACGTGCCCGGCTAATAGCCTTGGTACGATTGGTAACGGCCAGTTTACGGTAGACGCTGCGGATATGGGTTTCAACCGTATGGCGTGACAGAAAAATATGATTGGCAATTTCCTGGTTGCTTAAACCCGATGCCACCAGGTTAAGGATTTGATGCTCACGCTGGGTAAGATTGACCGCATGCAGTTCTTGCCCGGCCTTGTCTGTAACGGCTTCTGCGGGTGTGTCGGTTTGCAAGGGAATTTTGTTTAGAATATGGCGGGCAATAAAAGGGTCAATGGGTGCACCACCTTTCAGGACGCTGCGAATAGACACCTTCAGTTCAATATCATCGCGTTCTTTCAGGATATAACCGGTTGCGCCTGCTTGCAGGGCGTTAATAATCATGTTCTCGGTGCTCCAGGCGGAAATCACCAACACTGGGATTTCTGCACGAATTTGGCTAAGTTTTTCAATCAGCACAATCCCGTTCCCATCGGGCAGGCCCAAATCAATCAAGGCCAGGGCAACCTGCTTGTAATCAACCAAACGCTCCACTTCTGCAATTGAACCCATAAAGTGCAAATCCTTATCCGCATAGCCAATATCCAAAAGAATCAAACGCAGGCGCTGTTGCATAAAGCTATCGTCTTCAACAATCAGTACGGGAGCGATCAAGTTAATCATGCAAGGCCTTTCTTGGACAAGTTTATTGTTGAATGGAATAGTGTGTGGCTAGATTGTATGGAATACAACAGCGTTGCAAAATCACTAATTCTAGTGATATTCCGGGAAACCCAAAAATGTTTTAATTTTCAGAGAAATTGTATTCTTTTTTACTTTCTGAATTCCTTTCAGGAATCAAGGCTCTGTAAATGGATCATGAATCCAAAACCAGCAACCGTTGTTGAGTAGCAGGCGCATTGAACAAAAGAGTACTACTCATGAATCGTTTGTTTTCAATGCCAGCGGAGTCCAGTGTGAGAGCTGAAAGTACCTTTATCTTCAAAATCAAACCTATTGCCGTAGTTATCCAGCTTGCTTTTGCAGGCGGTATGATGGCCAGCGAGGCGCAAGCCCAGTCATGCCTGGACTCGGTTTGCACCATAGGTGGCAACTACAACACGGGTATTGACCTAAGCCAATTTGCTGGCAAAGACGGGCGCCAGGATAATGACCCTAAGGTGCGCAAGGGCGAACCGGGCAATCCGGTGTCTCTGGACACTTCTGCCGCTACCGTTATTACCCAACGCAATGGCGCACCGGCGCTGCAGATTAATACCCGTGGTGGCAACGGGGCCCCCCAATCTACCGAGGTAATCAGGCACGGTGGTGCCGGGGCTAATGCCGGTTCGGTAAATGTAAACCTGAATCATGATATTACTTTACGTTCGGCCGGAAAAGGTTTGGTGATTAATGCCAAAGGCGGCCATGCAGCGGGCGCTTCAATGGATAGCAATAGAACGCCGGGTGGCGCGGGTGCCAATGTCACGGTGAACCTGGCAACGGCAAGCCGCTTTACCGCCAATACCCGCCCAGATCTGGCTACTGCAGGAATGGCCAAGGAAGTGATTGACATTGATAGCAGTGGAGGTCATGGCGTTAACGGCATATCGGGTACTTTCACGGTAGAAGATGGCAGTGATGGTGGCAAAGGTGGTAATGTTATTTTGAATATGCCTGGCAAGCTTGCCATGCAAAGTGATCAGGCCAGTTTGATCCGGATTATCAGCAATGGAGGTGACGGCGGCAATGTTTCCAACGCCACTTCCTTAGCCTCTCACCGAGCCGGTTATGCCGGTGACGGGGGGGATCAGACGGTAAATTTGGGTCAGGCCCATCATGCCGGTGAGTTGATCAGCCATGCCAATGGTGCTGCGGCTATTGTAATGAGCAGTCAGGGCGGCAAGGGCGGGAATGCTCAAAAAGGCAATTTTGGGGCTAGACTGGCCAGTAATGGTGGTAAAGGTGGCCAGTTAACGCTGGATTTAAAAAATATAAATATCAAGACCGGTCAGGCGCAAAGCATTGCCATTGCCCTGGAAAGTATTGGCGGCGTGGGCGGTGGGCCTGGTGATGGTGCCAACAAGAATGCGAAACTAAGAGGGGATGGGGGCGCAGGGGGGGCTTTGGCGGTAACCACCGATGCGTCTACATGGATTCAAACAGCAGGCCAGAACAGTGACGGTATTTATGCGGCCTCTCTTGGCGGGGGAGGCAGTCGTGGCCATAATGGCGCCATCACGTCCACCAATGGGGCGCAAGGTGGTAAGGGCGGTGATATTACTATTAATAATCAAGCCTCTATTTCTACGTTGGGCAAAGGTGCGCAGGCCATTTATGCAGAAAGCTCGGGGGGATCTTCGGGCGATGGCGGTGGGGCTGCCATCAACTTTATTGCCCGAGGCTCCTCGGGTGGGCGAGCGGGGTTGGGTGGCAATGTAACGGTTAACCAGCAGGGCGGTACCCTGGAAACCGCTGGTGATGACAGCCATGTGATTGTGGCGCAAAGTATTGGTGGCACGCGCGGTGAAATGGTGGATGCCGACTTTACGGTCGACAATACCCAGAAAGCGTATGCCTTGGGGGGCGTGAACGGTGCGCCTGATGATGGCAATGCAAGTACTGGCCGCGTTACCGTCAATAACCAGGGTAGTCTGCTGTCAAAAGGCAATCATGCCTCGGCGGTTATTGCGCAAAGTATTGGCGGCGGCGGTGGCATGGGCGGTTCCAGTTTTGGTTTTGTGGCCATTGGCGGCACAGCCGGGGCCAGTGGCGATGGCGGTACCGTGAACGTAAGCAACCGCGGCCTGATGGCCACCGAAGGCGAGTTCTCGCCAACCATTATTGCCCAGAGCATTGGCGGTGGTGGCGGCCTGGGGGGCAAGGCCTCCAGTGCGTTGGTTGGCTTGCCCAATATCGTGATTGGTGGCAAGGCCGGTAAAGGGGGCAATGGTGGTGCTGTTAATGTAAACAACCAGGGTGGTCTTTTCAGTATCGGTAACCATTCGGCGGCCATTGTAGCCAGCAGTATTGGCGGTGGCGGTGGCATGGGGGGCAGCGCCCAGGGCGTGGGTGCTTTTCAGGTGACTAACTTTGTACTGGGGGCTGAAGGCGGCAAAGGGGGTAATGGCGGGCAGGTTACAGTTAACAATACCCATACCGTGCTAACGGTGGGCAACAATGCCCAGGCCATCCTGGCTAAAAGCATTGGCGGTGGCGGTGGCATGGGGGGCAATGCTTCCTCGGTCGTGGGTGCCAGCCTTAACAACCTGACCATTGGTGGAAATGGTGGCGTTGCAGGCAAGGGCGGAAATATCAGCCTGAGCAATAGGGGTAGCCTTTTGACCTCTGGTCAGGAAAGCACGGCGCTGATGGCGCAAAGTATTGGCGGTGGGGGTGGTATTGGCGGGTCTGCTTCCGCGCTAAGCATTGGCGGTTTTCCGGCGGGTACATCGGGAGAGCAGGTTACCAGTGTGATTGCCATTGGTGGCAAGGGAGGCAGCGGTAATGTGGGGGGCTTGGTACAGCTGGACAATAGCGGCATGATCCGTACCACTGGCAACGATGCCAGCGGCGTTAGCCTGCAAAGTATTGGCGGTGGTGGAGGTATGGGCGGTGGTGCCACTGCCAGTACCATTGAAATTCCCCGTGGTGATACCCTTACACTTAAAGTGGCGATTGGCGGTTCTGGGGGCAATGGCAATGCCGGTGGTGCAGTTAACTTCAAGAACAGTGGCAGCATTCAAACCGCAGGCCAATTGTCTTCTGGCGTCAGCTTGCAAAGTATTGGCGGCGGCGGCGGAGATGGTGCGGTAGGTTCCATTAACGGATTCGTTTATAGCGGCAATGGGGCCATTGATAAAGCCACTGCCGATAAAACCCGTTATGAACTGGGCGCCAGCATTGGTGGCAAAGGGGGCAGTGGTGGCAAGGGTGGCCGTATTGATTTTGTTAACAGCGGTGACATCCTGACCTATGGTGATGCCTCACCAGCGGTATTGGCGCAAAGCATTGGCGGCGGTGGCGGTAATGGAGGCGCTTCCCATGCAGACTCGACCAAGCACGGGCGGGGCATTAAATTTGAATTGGGGGGCGATGGTGGCAAGGGCAATCATGGTGGCGAAGTCGCGTTGAGCAACACTGGCGTTATTAAAACCGTGGGCCAGCTCTCGGTGGGCATTCATGCCCAAAGTGTGGGTGGGGGGGGCGGTACTGGCGGTTCTACCGGCGCCAGCGCCAGCGAAGCTGAGAAGGCCATGTATGACTTGAATAAGGATATTACCAAGAATATTAAGAAATATCAAAATGTGACTGAAAAGTATAAGGAGTACGTGAACAAGGCCATTGCAAAAATTGTTCCACAACCGGCCAAAGAGAAAAAAGACGAGTCTAAAAAAGAATCCGCCAATAAAAATTTTGATGTCAGGATCAGCATGGGTGGCAAAGGCGGTGACGGCGGCGATGGCGGCAAAGTCATCGTTACCAATTCAAACCTGATTGAAACGGTGGGAGATCTGAGTACCGTTATTTTGGCCCAAAGCGTGGGGGGCGGTGGCGGTAGTGGCGGCAATAGCCAGGCGATTGGTACCGATGCCAAATCAACGCAGGTTAATTTAAGTATGGGTGGATCAGGCTCAGGCGGCGGCAAGGGGGGGGAGGTTATTGTTAACAATCTTAACGCTCTGAAAGCCAGCGGCATCGGCAGTCACGCCATTGTGGCGCAAAGTATCGGCGGGGGCGGTGGCCATGCTGGCAGCAGCACGATCAATGCCGGCTTCACCGAACAAAATCAAATCAATCTTGCCTTGGGCGGTAACGGCGGGCGCGGTGGTATGGGTGGGACGGTAACCGTTACTAACCGGCACCAGGTAGAAAGCGCAGATGGCCAGGCGATTATTGCCCAAAGCATTGGCGGCGGCGGTGGTATGGGTGGGGCGGTAGAAACCACCCTGAAAGGCGACAAAGAAAAAACCAGCAAAACTACGGTGGCATTGACGGTAGGCGGCTCTGGTGGAACTGCGGGTGATGGCGGTGCCGTTAATGTGAATCACGCCAATGGGATCTTGCGCTCTGGTGCACTAAACGGTTCAGTCCTACTGGCCCAAAGCATTGGCGGCGGCGGTGGCAGTGCGGGCTTTTCCAAAATCAATCAGGAAAGTAAAGCAGACACCGCTGTTAATATGGCAGTGGGTGGCCAAGGTGGCGCTGGCGGTCGTGGTGGAGAGGTAACGGTTACTAATAATAGCCTGATTCACGCTTCCCAAGGCACGACAATGGGTATTGTGGCGCAAAGCATTGGTGGCGGCGGTGGCAATGCCAATTATGTGGAAAGCAATGGCGGCCAAGCCAGGAAAAGCCTGCAAATTGCTCTGGGGGGCAAAGGGGGGACGGCGGGTACAGGTGGTAAGGTAAGTGTTACCCAAACTTCCAGCCAGGCCATGCAAACCACGGGTACGGGTATCGTGGCGCAAAGTATTGGTGGCGGTGGTGGCATGGCTTCCATGGCGGTTGCACAAGCCCAAGCGGGTGACGGCTACAGCCTGAACCTGAGCCTGGGTGGCGTACGTGGCTCCAAAGACTCAAGCAATAATGGTCATGGTGGCCAGGTTAATGTATTAGTGCAAGGCGCTGGTATCCAGACTTCTGGCAACTATGCCTCGGGCATCATTGCGCAAAGCATTGGCGGTGGCGGTGGTATTGTAGATTTAAGCAATAAAACCATTAATCAAAGCAGCCGCCTTGAAAGTTTGCAACTGGGCGGCACGCGTGCGCACGGCGACGGTAAAACCGTTAATGTCCAACTGGGGGCAGGCCTGGTAACGCAAGGCAAAAACAGTCATGGTATTGTGGCCCAAAGCATTGGTGGCGGTGGTGGCATTTTGCTTGCTGATGGCTTGTCATTGCCTGTGTATATGCGTGTGGGCGGCGAAGCAGCCAAGCCCCATGCAGATACGGTTACTATCAAACTGGATAAAAACGCCTTCATTTCCACCAGCGGAGATGGCAGCTACGGTATTCTGGCGCAAAGTATCGGTGGCGGTGGTGGCATGGCGGCCGATACGTCCATATTGAACCTGCGAAATGTGGGCAAAGGGATGCCGGATAGTGTTAAAGGGGAATCGTCAAGTAAAGGGGGGCATGTGGTGGTTGAGCTTGATGGCCATATTGCCACTTCAGGACGCAATGCCCAGGGGATTTTTGCGCAAAGCCTGTCCCAAGGCGGTGGCTTAAGCAACTGGGGCATGGGCTCACAAGCGCCAGGTTCCACCGGAAAAGCCGGTGAAATCAAGATTAAACTGGGCGAGCGCAGCCCTGCTTCTATCCGTGCGACAGGTGCCGGCAGCATCGGCATCGTGGCACAAACCATGGATGCTTCTGATAAACGGGTGGAAATCAGCCTTAAAAACAATAGCTTGATTGAAGCGGAAACCGGTGTTTACATGATTGGCGGTGACAAAAACAGTAACCTGAGTTTGGACAGCTCCCGCATTCATGCCGATACCGCTTTGTTGATCAAGAGCAGCCAGGACGTTAACCTGACCCTGAAAAACGGCGCCCGCATTACCGGAAAAGACAAGAATAATTATATTCTTGTGGAAGACGGTAACCCAAGCAATAATAAAAAGACCCGTATTTTGCTGGAAAGCGGTAGTGAAATGTCAGGTAGCATTCGGGTTAATGACAAGCGTAAAGTAACGGTAGACAACAATGGCGGTATCGTGAATTTGGGCCACACCTGGATACTGGGAACAGGGGGCGAATTCTATAATAAAGCCACCGCCAGCATTGGTGGTTCAGATATTGCCCGTACTTACTTTCAGGGCAAATTTGAAATGCAAAAAGGCGGTAACCTGATTGTTGATGCAGATTTTGAGACGAAACGCAACGATGTGCTGACGGTGGCCGGAGAAGCTCGTTTCAATGAGGGTTCTACCATGACAGTGAATGGCCGCAATTTGGTGCCGGGGGCTTCTGCAACTATTATTGACCGTTCAGACACGCTTTATTTGGATAAAAACTTTACCGTAAATGCCATGCAGGGGGACGTGGTTACTTACAAGCGCGACCATGTCATGCTGGCGGGTACTAACCAGCTTGTGATTAGGCCGCAAGGCAATTTTACCGGCTCAGCCATGTTTGAGGAATTGAATGAAGATCAACGCAGCGTGGCACAATATTTGCAAACAACCTGGGAGCAAGAGGAACTGGTTAATAGCCGGGCTCGGCAAGCAGCGCTAAATGAAGATCAGCGTGCAATGGCGGCGGCAAGCCTTAAGGAAGAAGAACCAGTTAATGTCAATCGGCGCGCCATGGTTGCCGCAAGCGTACAAGAAGAAGCACCGGCTAATGATAATCAACCTCAAATGGTTGAAACAAACGAGCAAGTGCAAGTACCGGGATTGGCCACTCCTGGTGTTGTCGAAAGCAATAATTTGTATGCCTTATTTGGTGAAATGGATGACATTGGCAACGCCCAGGTTTATCAGCGTGTGTTGAATAATCTTGCCTCGGACGCCCTTATTGCGCCCGCTTCCATGATGCCCATGCACAACCGTCAATTTATTAACAAGATGGTCAGTTGTGATCTGACTGGCGGCCAAGCGGTGCGTCATGACAATACCTGCTTGTGGGTTGATGGCCGTTATAACGAGTCCCGGATGGATCGTAATGCGGACGACTTCGGCTACAAGATGAGGTCTAGCATTATTCAATTGGGTGGTGAATACCAATTCAATGAAAACTGGTCAGCGGGTGCTTCGATTGGCTTTGATCATCTGAATGTGAATGCCAAGGGTATTGATTTACATACCAAAGGAGATACGGTTGTTGGCGGTGTGTTTATCAAGCATACCGAGGGCCAGCGCGAATTGGCCGCTTCATTAAGCACCATGTATGGGTCTTATGATACACGGCGGGTTATTGACTTGCCCCAGTCCCGCTATACCGCAAATAGCAAGTGGAAGTCGTGGCTGCATTCATTGAACTTGCATGCCGGCTATACCTTCCCATGGCAACAGGGTTATATTAAGCCCAGCGTGGATGTCAGCCTGCAGTATCAACGCAACCCCGCTTATAAAGAAAACGGGGCCGGTGCGCTTAACCTTAATGTGGCCAAACAAAGCCAATGGACGGTCATGATCAGTCCCCAGGTTGAGGCTTCACAAACCTATGAAAGCGGTGATTATCTGGTTCGGCCCTACGCCAGCCTTGGCGCCAGCTGGATGTCCAACAAAAACTGGACCTCACGCATGCAATTGCAAGGTGGCAGTTCCACAGATTGGATAACCATGAAAAGTGATTTGCCAAACCTGCTGGGTAATGCCAAAGTGGGCGTTAACGTGATGCATTCCAAAGGGGTGGACGTTAATTTGGAATATGCCCATCAATGGGGCAAGCGCTATCGTTCTTCAACCGGTTGGCTGAAGGTGGGATATAAGTTTTAAGGGGTAACTGCGTAGGAACGAGATAGGCTTGGTCCGGTACCCATGTTCTTGCGTGGGTGCCGATTTGTGTCTTCTGCGCGGGAGCCGGGCCCGCGCACTTATCACCCCAGCAAAACCTCAATCAAGCCTCGGGTGGAGGCATCCAGTCCTTCCAGATTGCCACCTTCACCATTCAGCAAGGGTAGTAGCTGGTTGGCAATTTCCTTGCCTTTTTCTACTCCCCATTGGTCAAACGGGTTGATATTCCACAGTACCGATTGCACAAATACCTTATGCTCATACATGGCAATCAGCATGCCCAGGCTATAAGGGTTGAGCTCGCTTAATAAAATCGTGCTGCTGGGTTGATTGCCTTCATATTGCTTGTAAGCGGGCAGTGATTCAAGCACATCAGCTCCCAGCGCCTGGTTGCCAAATGCCAGCAAACGTGACTGGGCCAGGCAGTTGGACAGGGCCAAATGGTGCTGTTCCACCAGGGCCTCGGCATTTTCGGCATAGGTAAACTGGTTGGCGTTATAGCGCTTGACGGGGGCAATAAAATCGCAGCTGACCGCATGCGTACCCTGGTGCAGTAATTGGTAAAACGCATGTTGGGCATTGGGGCCCACTTCGCCCCAAACAATCGGGCAAGTATCCAGATTAACCGCCTGGCCGTCGCGCTGAATGGATTTGCCATTCGATTCCATTTCCAGTTGCTGCAGATAAGAAGAGAAATACTTCAGCCTGCCATCATAAGGCAGCATGGCATGGGTCTGGATATCCAGGAAATTATTGTTCCAGGCACCAATCAGCCCCATTAACACGGGAATGTTTTGCGCAAAAGGCGCGGTTTGGAAATGCCGGTCAATCGCATGTGCACCTGCTAAAAACTGCCGGAAACCTTCCACCCCAATTGACAGGGCAATGGGCAAACCAATGCAAGACCATAAAGAATAGCGTCCGCCCACCCAATCCCAGAACAGGAACTGGTTTTCGGGGGCGATGCCCCAGGCCGTCATCTTTTCAGGTTTGGTTGAAACACCCACAAAATGGTGTCGCAACACCTGCGCATATTGCCCCAGGGCTTTCTCCAGCCACAAACGCACGGTTTGCGCATTGGAAAGTGTGTCGATGGTGCTGAATGACTTGGAAGAAATAATGAACAGGGTGGTTTCCGGGCGCAGCCGGTGCAGCAGTTCAGACAGCTGGCTACCGTCCATGGTGGAGACAAAATGCATGTTGAGCGGCTTCACCGTTGCCTGCCTGAAATCGGCCAGGGCATGTGAGGCCATTAAAGGCCCCAGGTCTGAGCCGCCCACGCCGATATTGACAACATCCTGGATCACCTCGCCGGTAGCACCCCGATATTGGCCTGAATGAATCTTTTCAACCAGGGCAAACATGCGCTGTAATTGCTCATGAACCTGCTGCGCCAGTGCTGGATGGCTGGCGTCATCTTGGGGCAGGCGCAAGGCCCAGTGCATCACACTGCGCTGCTCGGTGTAATTAATGGCCTCTTCAGAAAACAATCGCTTGATCCAGCCCGATAAATCCTGCGCATGGGCAAAATCAATCAGTCGGTTCAGGACTTTCTGATCAAGGCGGTGTTTGCTGAAATCATACACAACCTCATCAAACCGAACATGAAAACGAGTGAAACGCTCTGCATCTTGGGCAAACAAATCCTTCAAGTGGACCGACTGAAACTGTTGGCCAGCTTCGGTTAAACCGGCCAGCACGGACTGGGTATCGTTAAGTGGCAAACGTTGAATACGGTGACTCATTATCTTCCTACCCCCATATAGGCAAAGCCCTGCGCCTTGACATACTCGGGGTCATAAATATTGCGGCCATCCAGCACCAAGGGATGCTGCATATGCTGAAGTAAATACTTGTAATTGGGGCTCCAGTACTGTTTCCAGGCGGTCAGCAAGCACAGGGCATGCACCCCCTTGACGGCCTCATATTGATCGTTGCATAACACCAAATCATCGCGCTGGCCATAAAGGGCCGCAATTTCAGGCAGGGCCTGCGGGTCGTGCAGTTTTACCGTAACGCCCTGGGCCCATAAGGCCTTTAGCATGACATGAACCGGTGACTGCTGCACATTGGATGTATTTTCTTTAAACGAAGCGCCCCAAATGGCCACTGTTTTACCAGCCAGATCACCGTGATAATAATTCCACAGTTTTCTGAACAGCAATTCTTTTTGCTGCTCGTTAATGTCCCATACCTGTGCCAGCAGGCGGCTTTTTACCCCGGTGTCAGACACCGTATCGGATAGCGTTAAAATATCGTGAGAAAAGTTATCCCCCCCAAACCCGGCACCGGGGTACAAATAAGCGGCGCCAATGCGGCTGTCTGCCGCCATGCCTTGGCGGACATGGGAAATATCAATGCCCAGCTTTTCAGCGACTACGGCCAAATCATTCATATAGCTAATGCGGGTAGCCAGCATGCCCGAAATGCTTAACTTGGTGAATTCGGCATCAAGCACGGGCATGAACAAATACTGCTGCTCGCGGGGGAACAGTGGACGTAAAAATTCACGCACTTTTTTCTGCACGGCTGCATCGGTACAGCCCACAATCAGCTGCGTTACCTGCGAAAAACTGTTCAGCGCCTTGCCTTCCTGAATGATATCTGGCAGATAAATCCAGTCATCATCGGGCAACACCTGCCTAAGCCGGCTGGTGCCATGAAGACCTAAGGTAGAAGCGTTAATCATGAGTTTGGGATGAATCACCGGGCGCTGCGCCAACTCATGCAACAGGGCCAGACCGGCGGCTTCTTCTGCCGGACTGAAACTGAAAAAATACACGTCGATATCCAGCGGCAGGGTGGAAATATCACTGCACGCCAAAAAACCGCTGGCAAACTGCTTTTCCAGCAAGTGGTTAACACTTTCATCAGGGAAATGCTGCTTAAACAGCTCACACAGCCTGTCATCACACCAAAACACCTGATGCCCGCACTCGGCTAGCAGGGCTGCCATCACCCCGGCGTATAGCGTTTTTCCGAAAATGGCCACTTTCATTGGTTCTTCCTGTTTTAGTCCTGTTAGGGATTAAGCGCTTAAATTGCCAGCTCTTTAATCAGGCTTTTGAAGTCTTCACCCAAAGCAGGGTGTTCCACCCCGTAATGCAGTACCGCTTTCAAATAGCCCAGCTTGCTGCCGCAATCAAAGGTTTGCCCCTTCATGCGATAGGCTTCAACCGATTCTTCTTTTTGCAGTAGGGCAATTGCGTCAGTTAGCTGGATTTCATTGCTGGCCCCTTTTGGGGTAATGGCCAGCAATTGCATTATGCGCGCCGGTAATACGTAGCGCCCCACCACCGACAGGTTGGAAGGTGCCGAACCTATTTGGGGCTTTTCAATGATGCCCTGCATGGCAATGCTTTCCCCTTCGGCAGGGGTACTGGCAACATCCACAATCCCGTACTGGTCCACCATATCGTCGGGCACCGACTCAACCATAATCTGCGCAGCCGCAGATTGCTCAAAGCGTTGAATCATTGAAGACAGGTCATTCTTGCCAGACGCGTTTTTAACCAGCACATCGGGCAACAGCACGGCAAACGGCTCGTTGCCGGTAACCGCCCGGGCGCATAAAACCGCATGCCCCAGGCCCAGGGGTTGGGGCTGGCGCACGCTGATCACGCTTACATTGGGGGGCAGGATGTTGGTAATTTCCTGCAGGATATCAAATTTTTTCTTCTGTTCCAGTGTGGTTTCAAGCTCAAAATTGCGGTCGAAATAATTTTCAATAGAGGCCTTGGCGGAATGGGTGACCAGAATAATCTGCTCAATTCCCGCTGCAACCGCTTCCTTAACCACATATTCAATGGCAGGGCGGTCTACCACCGTGACCATTTCCTTGGGAATGGATTTGCTGGCAGGAAGAAAACGGGTGCCTAAACCGGCAACGGGAAGAATGGCTTTTTTAATCATGAGGGCGTATTGGGCTGAGTTTGGCTATGTTGTTGGTATACGTAAAGGTGTTTGGTTTGAGGCTTGGGGCGCTTGTTGTTTTGCAAATGATAATACCGTGACTTTACAGGCGTTTGTCATTGTTTGTTCGATTTTAACTGGATTTTCTTACTTCATTGCGTAAAAAGCGAATGGCAGGCTTCAATCAATAAACAGAGAGCACGTATACCAATATGAACGCCAGATGAATAAGCCGTTCAGAATAGGTTCAAGCAGGTATCACTACACTGGCTTCAATCAAATTTTTATTTACAACATCAGGAAGCCAGTACCATGCCCAACTTACGTTCAAACATTTTAAACAGCCTGGCATTCACCACTTTGGTGCTAACAGGGACACTCATGTTTCAAAGTGCGCACGCTGGCGACACCACGCCGCAAGCGCAGCTGCAGTATTGGAACAACCAGGCCGGTAGTGCGGCTAATGCAGAAAACGGAAAAATATTTTTTAACCAGAAACATGGCAAGGAATGGTCTTGCGCCTCTTGTCATGGTGCGGCCCCGGTTAAAACGGGTACCCATGCCAATACAGGCAAAAGTATTCCACCGCTGGCACCGGCCGCCAATGACAAGGCGTTTACCGATACGGCCAAAATCAACAAATGGTTTCGTCGCAACTGCAAGGATGTGCTTAGCCGGGAATGCACCGCTGCTGAAAAGGCCGATGTGATTGCCTATCTGATAAGTTTGAAACCGTAATTTTACCTTTAGAACCTGATGGAGCCACCTGATGAAAACCGTCAACCCGCTTAAATTCATGTTGATGTCTTCAGTGCTTTGCCTGACTGCGATGTCCAGTGCCATGGCTGATAGCGACCAATTAATGCCCATTCAAACCCCCCAGTTTTACAGGCAAGAATGTGCGGCCTGTCATATTGCCTATCCCCCCGGCCTGTTGCCCCAAAGTTCATGGCGGCAAATGATGGGCAACCTGGAGGACCACTATGGCACGGATGCTTCGCTTGATGATGAAACCGTTAAACAGCTGACCCAGTGGCTGGAAAACCATGCGGGCACCTACAAACGCGTGGCCGAAGCACCCCCCGAAAACAGGATAACCCGTTCTAAATGGTTTGTACGTAAACACAGGGAAATACGGCCCGAGGTATGGCGCCTGGACAGTGTAAAAAGCGCGGCCAACTGTGCTGCCTGCCATACCGGTGCCGAAAGAGGCGATTTTGATGATGACAACCTGCAGTTTCCGGCCGGACTGGACAGTCGTTCCCGTCGTGCCTGGAATGATTAATTAAAGGACATGAGCGTATTATGCAAACCCTTTCATCCTCTTTGGCCAATCAAGCCACCAGTCGCTCAACCCGGCGCGTTAGCGATGCGCCCACCCGCATGTTTCACTGGCTGTTTGCCGCCAGTTTCCTGATTGCCTACCTGACGGCCGAAGGTGAACAATGGCGGCTGTTGCACGTTACCTCGGGCTACACCATGGCAGGGCTGCTGGTTTTCCGGGTTGTGTACGGCCTGTTCGGCCCACGGCAAGTTAGCCTGAAATCGTTGTGGAACAAAGTGTCCAATGCGCCCCAGTGGCTGCGTGGCGCGCTAAACAGCCCGTCTGTGGCAGGCATTAACTGGCGGCAGGGCCAGAACATGCTGATGGCGTTGGCGATTATCCTGTTTTTGCTGATGACCATTCCCCTAACGCTAAGTGGCTATGGCACCTATAACGATTGGAGCGATTTTCTGGGGGGTGAATGGCTTGAAGAATTGCATGAGTTTTTGGGCGAAGCGTTTTTGATGGTGGTTTTAGCGCATTTGGGCCTGATTATTGGTTTGAGTTTTTTACGTCGAAAAAACCAGGCCAGCCCCATGCTGACTGGCAGGGTTGAAGGCGCTGGACCGGATCTGGTTAAAAACAACCGGGGTTGGCTGGCTATTTTGATACTGGCTGTTGTATTGGCCTATGGCACTTTTGAATGGCAACAATCGCCAAACGGCTTGGTTTCACCTGGCGCAATTAGCAGTATTGGTGAGGATCATGATGATTAAAGGGGGGGTAAATTCAAGTGATGCTGAATGCTAATCGGTAAATTTTAGTGAGTGATGTAGATTGTAGTGAGTAATGTAAAAAGGTCGTACCAAAGAGATGGCACGACCTTTTTTGTCAGGGGTTGTCTAGCTCCCACGCAGGATCATGGAGCGAGTTGGAAAGGTTGATTAGGTGTCCAACTTTTGGGGGGCTGTTCACTCCGCGTTGGAACAACTATTGGCGAGGGGCAGGATAATTTTTTAGTAACTTGGGCATGATGACAATATTGGTCCTTTGACCGTTTTTATCTTGCCATCTTTTTTATCCTTTGCATCAACCCTTACTTTAAGCCCATTTTTCATCATGTCTTTCAGGGTATCATCGCCGCACATGACCCGTCGCATTTGGTCAATGGGGGACATGATTGCAGTTTGCGGGTAGGTGTCCAGGTCTCTTCGCATGGTAAAAACCTGTACCGGGCCTTCCTTGCCTTTATAAGAAAGCTCCCAGCCTTTGGGGGTGGACATGGTTTCCATATAAAACGCGGCAATTAGTGGGCCCGAGAATGTTTCGGCAAAAGCCGTGGTAGTGGTCGCAGCCAATAAGCAGGCAACTAGATATCTTTTCATGATGAATTTCCTTATGCAGTGTCGTTTCGGCATAGTATATGGAAAATCATTGAAAAAACCAGCGTAATTTGCCAACGGTTTGGCTGGGGGTGCTACTGGATTTTTGAGGTAATGGCTGCAAACTGTTTAAAATGCTAAGAAAGTATTTTTTTACGTGGTACGTATGGTGATTCCATTATGGAAAACCCGTATCTGGAAAATGTATTCCTTTGATGTCAATAACCTACATGTATGCGTTTCAATGCGTAGCGTGGAAGGTTGTTATGGAGTGACAACTGTCTTATCAACGGGGGTTAGCGTTAACCCTGTATTCAAAAATTAACTATAAATATAAATGCTTGATTTTTTTGCTTAATAGTTAACTTATATCTTAAAGGTATTGATGCGTATCTTTATGGTATTAGACGTATTTGGGAAAACACTACTAAGCTTGATCCTCAGTTTTAAATCAAAAACATTTCTCATAGAAATAAAGATAAATATGAAGGATTAGAGGTGAGTAATGAGATTCGCTAATAAGGTAGTAATTGTAACTGGCGCCGCTCAGGGTATAGGTGAAGGTTTAGCAACAAGAGTTTCGCAAGAGGGCGGTACAACGGTGCTGGTAGATCGCTCACCTCTTGTCAAAGACGTTGCTGAAAGAATCAAGAATAACGACAGCAATGCAAAGGTTTCCTGGGTTGAGGCTGATCTGGAAACCTACGAAGGGGCAGAGAAGATGGCGGCTCATGCTATTGAGCATTACGGCCAAATCGATATTCTTTTCAATAACGTTGGTGGAACAATTTGGACAAGACCCTTCGAAAAATATGAGCCTTCGCACATTGTGGATGAAGTGAACAGATCTTTATTTCCAACGCTATGGTGTTGCCGTGCGGTACTACCCTACATGGTAGAAAAAAAACGTGGGGTCATTGTGAACGTTTCCTCCATCGCTACCAGAAGTATCTATCGTGTTCCTTATGCGGCGGCTAAAGGTGGCGTGAATGCTTTAACAGCTTCTTTGGCCATGGAAGCAGCCCCTAAAGGCGTTCGTGTGGTGGCTGTTGCTGTTGGCGGCACAGAGGCACCAGCACGTCGCATACCCAGGAACCCCTTGGGCAACCCATCTGATCTTGCTGAGCAAGATCAGATTTGGTATCAGGAAATCATAGAACAAACAAAAGACAGTACCTATTTTGGCCGTTATGGAACCATTGACGAGATGGTTGCACCGTTGCTGTTTATGGCTTCAGATGAGGCTTCATACATTACAGGAACGGTGCTTCCTTCTGGTGGTGGCGATCAAGGTTAAAAACACTACCAAGCATATTCATTCGATAAATATCAATTTTTAAAATAAACACAAAAGGATAGACAATATGGAAAATTACACAAGTTTTGACAGGGTTCTTCTTAAGGTTTTAAAAATACCTGGAGCTCTGATGATTGTTCCTTTATTTCTTGGCGTCATATTTAATACTTTCGCACCAGAGGTATTAAATATCGGCAGTTTTACAACCGCGCTTTTCAAGAATGGGCTTGCTGTTTTAATCGGACTTTTTGAGAGTGTAAATAATTCTGTGTAACCGCCTAGGTTATACGTAATCGCTGATGCGATCCTCGAATTCAATAATAAACCGATTTAGTGCAAGCTTCCAGTTGCGAATGGGCATGGTCCATTTTTTGGAC
>JBBADT010000031.1:0-34073 GCA_041656315.1 Advenella sp. | reverse complement strand
AAATCATCGTTGGCGCCGGGATCCAAAGCAGTCCAGCTGTATCTGGAAGAGGCCAATCTCTTGCCCGAGCTCGAGAAGCTGGGTTTTGGCATCGTGGGCTTCGCCTGTACCACCTGTAACGGCATGAGCGGTGCGCTGGATCCTGTCATTCAGCAGGAAATTATCGACCGTGATTTGTATGCGACCGCCGTTCTATCGGGCAACCGTAATTTCGATGGCCGTATCCACCCCTATGCCAAACAGGCATTCCTGGCCTCACCGCCGCTGGTTGTGGCTTACGCGATTGCCGGTACGATTCGCTTTGACATAGAGAAAGACGTGCTGGGTACAGACCAAAATGGTCAGCCGGTTACCCTGAAGGATATCTGGCCTACCGATGAAGAAATCGATGCCATTGTGGCTAGCAGCGTGAAACCAGAGCAGTTTCGCAGTGTGTATGAACCGATGTTTGCGATCAATGTTAGCGATGGTGAATCGGTCAATCCGTTGTACGAATGGCGTCCGCAAAGCACTTATATTCGCTGTCCGCCGTACTGGGAAGGTGCGCTGGCAGGCGAACGCACGCTCAAGGGCATGCGTCCGTTGGCGGTGCTGGGCGACAACATTACTACCGATCACCTGTCGCCTTCCAACGCTATTCTGCCTAACAGCGCTGCCGGAGAATATCTGGCCAAGATGGGGTTGCCGCAAGAGGACTTTAACTCTTACGCAACGCATCGAGGCGACCATCTGACGGCACAGCGGGCCACGTTCGCCAATCCCAAGCTGCTTAATGAAATGGTATTGGAAAACGGTGAGGTCAAACAAGGTTCTCTGGCGCGCATCGAACCGGAAGGTAAAGTGGTGCGTATGTGGGAAGCCATCGAAACCTATATGGAACGCAAGCAACCGCTGATTATCGTGGCGGGAGCAGACTATGGCCAGGGTTCTTCACGCGACTGGGCGGCCAAGGGTGTGCGTCTTGCCGGTGTCGAAGCGATTGTTGCGGAAGGGTTCGAGCGGATTCACCGCACCAATCTTGTGGGCATGGGTGTATTGCCGCTGGAATTCAAGCCGGGCGTCAATCGCAAGACACTGAACATCGATGGCACGGAAACCTACGATGTGGTCGGTAAGCCCGAACCGCGATCAACGCTGATACTGGTGATTGTTCGTAAAAATGGTGAACGCCTGGAAGTGCCGGTGACCTGCCGTCTGGATACCGCTGAAGAAGTCTCCATCTATGAGGCCGGCGGGGTTCTGCAACGCTTTGCGCAGGATTTTATTGAATCGCCTGTCGCCAGCCAGTCATGATGACAAATAGGGGGAATGCAATGACACGAGCACCACAGATTAAAATTGCCGCCACCTATATGCGAGGTGGCACCAGCAAAGGTGTATTTTTTCGGCTGAGTGATCTGCCCGAAGCTGCACAGACGCCCGGTGCCGCGCGCGACGCACTGTTGCTGCGCGTGATCGGCAGCCCGGATCCTTACGGCAAGCAAACCGACGGTATGGGCGGTGCGACCTCTAGTACCAGTAAAGTTGTGATTCTGTCGAAAAGCGAGCGTGCCGGACATGATGTTGATTATCTGTTCGGTCAGGTGTCTATCGATCAGCCTTTCATCGACTGGAGCGGTAATTGCGGAAACCTTTCGGCAGCCGTGGCGCCTTTTGCGATCAGCAATGGATTGATCGATGCCGACCGTATTCCGGCCAATGGTGTTGCCACCGTATATATCTGGCAGGCCAATATCGGTAAGACCATTGTGGCACATGTGCCCATCACCAACGGTGAGGTGCAGGAGACAGGCGACTTTGAGCTGGATGGGGTTACCTTCCCCGCCGCTGAAGTGCAGCTTGAATTCCTGGATCCGGCAGCAGACGAAGAGGGCGCTGGCGGCGCCATGTTTCCTACTGGCAATCTGGTCGACGAGCTGGATGTACCCGGTGTCGGCCAGTTGCAGGCGACCATGATCAACGCGGGTATTCCAACTGTGTTTGTAAATGCCCGGGACATTGGCTTTACCGGCACGGAGCTGCAGGATGATATCAACAGTAACGCCGAGACACTGGCCATGTTTGAAGCCATTCGCGCGCATGGTGCGCTGCGAATGGGGCTCATTGCCAATATAGAGGAAGCCGCCCGTCGCCAGCACACACCCAAGGTGGCTTTTGTGGGTGAGGCTGCCGATTACACGGCATCCAGCGGCAAGCAGGTGTCCGCCGATAATATAGACTTGGTTGTACGGGCGCTTTCCATGGGCAAATTGCATCATGCGATGATGGGCACCGCAGCGGTAGCTATCGGTACGGCTGCGGCCATCCCCGGCACCCTGGTCAATCGTGCGGCAGGCGGCGGTGAACGCGAATCTGTTACCTTCGGTCATCCTTCGGGTACATTGCGGGTGGGGGCACAAGCGATTAAAGAAGCAGGGCAGTGGACCGTGAAAAAGGCGCTCATGAGCCGAAGCGCCCGTGTCCTGATGGAAGGCTATGTCCGGATTCCGGCCGATGCGTTTTTGAAAACGCCAGAAAATTGATTAACTTTTAATATTGTTAAAAAAGGATTTATTGCATGTCGACAAGAAAGCAACTCAGATCACTCGTCGAAGCGCGCCGAGGCATTATCGTTCCCGGGGCATTTAATGCCTTGTCGGCCAAAGTAATTGCCGATCTTGGCTTTCAGGCCATTTATGTGACGGGTGCGGGCGTGACCAATATGTGGTTTGGCATGCCCGACCAGGGATTCATGGGTTTACATGAAATTGCCGATCATACCGCCAGAATCCGTGACGCCGTAGATGTGCCACTGATTGTCGATGCCGACACGGGGTTTGGCAATGCCCTGAATGTTCGTCACACTGTGCGGGTTCTTGAACGTGCCGGTGCTGACTGCATTCAGTTGGAAGATCAGGTTGCGCCCAAGCGCTGCGGTCATTTCTCAGGTAAAGAGGTGATCTCCACCGAAGAAGCGGTCAGCAAGATCAAGGCGGCGGTCGACGCACGTCAGGATCCTGACTTCTTGATTATGGCGCGTACCGATGCGGCAGCCACCCATGGTTTTGAGGCAGCGATCGAGCGTGCCCAGAAGTTCGCCGAAGCCGGTGCCGACATTCTGTTTGTGGAAGCCGTTACAGAAGCCGAGCAAGTGCGCGCGCTTCCCCAGCGTCTTGCCAAGCCGCAGTTGATGAACATGGTGATTGGTGGCCGTACGCCTATTTTCAATGCCGATCAGCTGGCCGAACTGGGCTTTGGCATCGTACTGTATGCCAACGCGGCCTTGCAGGGCGCCGTTACCGGCATGCAGAAAGCCCTGACGGTGTTACGCGACGAGAAGGAAGTGCAAGAGTCCAGCGGGCTGGTCGCGACGTTTGCCGAAAGACAGCGCCTGGTGAGCAAACCCGAATGGGACGAGCTGGAACGCCGCTATTCCTGAGTAAGACCTGGCTTGTTGTCCAGCGTCTCTTTGCGTTCTCTATAGCTTCTTTAAATAGCCGCCCTTAATATCGGCCACCTGTCTGGTGACCGATCGGGGCGCGCTTCTCATCTTATATTCTTCGAGTCCCAAACCGCCTTATTCTCCCGTAAAGTTTGCATTGTCGTCCTGCCGCAGCATATTTGCCAACTTTTCAATATTTTTTGTGATTTCATCTGGAGTATGGGCCGCATAACCAAACAAGACGGCCGCTTTTTTAGTACTGTGCTGACAATATCGGGATAATGGCTGAACAAATAACCCGGCTTCAGTACATTTTTTGATGAATGCTTGTTCGGTCCAATTGTTTTTCAGCCAGCAAACCAGATGAATTCCTGAGTCTGTGGGTTGAACGGTCAAGATGTCGGCAAGATGATTTTGAATTGACTCAATCAACGCTTGTTGACGTTCATAACAGGCTTTGCGAACTTTTCTCACATGCCGTGCGTAATGTCCTTCTTGAATGAATAAAGCCAAAGCGACCTGTTCCAAGTATGAGCTACGTGTATCTGTATAGTATTTCGCTAAACTAAAGGCATTAATTAAATTCTCGGGAACCACCATAAATCCCAAGCGAAATTCAGGAAACATCATTTTCGAAAAAGTGCCTGAATAAATGACCCGTTGTTGTTGGTCTAAGCCTTGCAATGCCTGAATGGGATGTGTTCGATAACGAAACTCACTATTATAGTCATCTTCAAAAATCCATTTTTGCTGTTGAGCAGCCCAGTCTAACAACATGAAACGCCGAGATAAACTCAAGGTTCCTCCCAAAGGAAATTGATGTGAGGGGGCCGTATAAATAAGTTTGCTCTTGGCATAATCTTGAATGATCTCCGGGATACGCATGCCCTCGTCATCACTGCTCACCGGATGTACGTCAACCCCAAAACTGCGGAATATATTGAGTGCTGAGTCATAACCCGGCTCATCCAAACAAACCTGATCTTGCGGTTTTAATAAAGTATAAGCGGCCAAATGAATCGCTTGCTGTATGCCATTTACAATAATGATTTGTTCTTCGTTACAGTTTATCCCCCGTGTGGAACGAACATAGTGACAAATGGCTTGACGCAAAGGTAAATAACCGCGCGGATCATGCGATTCTCCTAGTTGATGATACGATTTTCGCCAAGCGCGCGTTAATAATTTTCCCCAGAGTTGATGCGGAAATATATCAAGACAGCCAACCCCGACATGAAACATTTTTTCCCCCTGGCTGGGTAATGATTGTTTTTTCCATGCTGGCAATAAGCTTTCAAGGTAGGGGTTAATGTTTAATGGTTGCGGCTTGCTTTGTTTCGAGTGAGCTACATCTTGCTGAATCTGAATTAAATGATCGGGAATGGTTTCCACCACATAAGTTCCTGAACTGGATTTAGTGAGTAAATAACCTTCATCTAATAAACGATCAAAAGCTGCCAGTACAGAATTACGGGAAATAGACATCATTTCTGCTAATGCACGGCTTGAAGGCAATTTGATGCCTGAAGACAAGCGCCCATCCAGGATCGCATCACGCAAAGCATAATACAGTCCGTCCTTGATGTTTCCCTTGGGTAGGATCAAATGCGGGAAAGACGATGATCTTGCCATAAAACTGGTACCTTAAAAAATATTAAAAGTGTATCTTATGAGGATACCATTATGGAATTAAACTCTAGACTCCCATTTACGAAAGACTCGAGATCAAGGAGTAGAGTGATGCAAAATTTAGACGTGCAAATTGCCCCTGTGCAACAACAAGATTATTCCCAATGGCTTCCTTATTGGTTGGCATATCAGGATTTTTATAAAGTTTGTTTATCTAACACCGTAACAAAAACGGCATGGCAACGCTTTTTTGATGAGGCTGAACCGGTTTATTGTGCGATAGCTAAACAGGGCGAAAAGGTCTTGGGTTTTGTGCATTATGTTATTCATCGTTCTACTTGGGCAGAACAAAGTTTTTGTTATCTGGAAGATTTATATGTATCGCCAGAAGCCCGTGGGCAGCACATTGGTAAACGCCTGATTGAATACGTCAAACAACAAGCAAACTCGCTGGATTGTGCTCGTTTATATTGGCATACGCAGGAAACGAATCACACCGCCCAAAAACTGTATGATTGGGTTGCCGAAAAACCTGGCGTCATTGAATATCGCATGTCATTAAAATAACCAATGTATCTTGCCAAAGTATTCTTTAGATTAATGGGTTGGCAGACAGGTGTTTTTTTAATCAGATACTTTTTTTGATAAGGGTGAGTAGTGATTAGTATTGGTCCTTTTTCAGTCCAGCTTGTTTTACTGGCAATTGTCCTGTTTCTTGCATGGGTGATAGCCCGGTTTCTGGCGTTACGCCCGAAAGACGATAAACGTAAGGCGGCAGGCGGTTTGCTGCTGGATGCGGTTTTTTGGGGGTTTGTTGCTGCCCGGCTAGTGCACATTTTTCAGTGGCGGGACGAATACTTGCAAAAACCGTTGTCGATCATTGCCATCAGTGATGGGGGGTATTTGTGGTGGGCGGGTTTGCTGGTCGCTATTATGTATGTTTTGTGGCGTACCCGAAAAATCCCGCTCCTGCGTCAGCCAGTCTTGATAGGCATGGTGGCTGGCATGTTGATATGGCTGGTAGCAGGTAATGCCCTTAGCATGATGCAGCGTTCATCAATAGATTTTCCAGATGTGCAATTGGCAACACTCGATCAACAGCCGGTTTCTTTAAGTGCATATCGCGGGAAGCCGGTCGTGCTGAATTTGTGGGCCAGCTGGTGTCCGCCATGCCGTCGTGAAATGCCTGCCTTTGAGCAGGCCCAGGAACAATTTCCTGATATTGCGTTTGTCATGATCAATCAGGGTGAAAGCCTGAAAAATGTTCAGGGTTTTCTTCAGGCAGAGCAATTGATGTTAAACAATGTTTTGCTGGATCCGGTTTCCAGGGTGATGCATCAGGTGCGGGCAAGGGGCTTGCCAACAACCCTGTTTTTTGATGCACAGAGGCAGTTGCAGGGTGTGCATATGGGTGAAATAACAGCGGCTGGCCTGAAAAGCAAAATAGCTCTGTACTTTGATTGAGTTTTTGATTGTGGTTCAGTATTTGGGAATATAGCTGCCGTATTAAATGCCGGGGGCAGCCAGACAGGCAGAATTTGTAGTCTGGCTAAAGATCTTGGTCATCATCCAGATGAAATTTATGAATAATACGGTGAGCCAGTGGCGCCAGAATGAGACCCAGCGTTCCTATAAAAACCAATCCGACAAACATGCTGTAGAGCGCAAAGAATACCTTTCCAGCAACGCTTTCGGGCACAATGTACGGACCTAAGCCGCCAATAATAAGGGCCGTGTTAAGCAAGGCATCATGCCAGTTTATTGGCTCCAGTATAAGATGGGCTATCACGCCAATGGCCATCGTGACCACCATGACAATAAGCGCATAAAAAACATGAGCAAGCAGGCGATATCTGAAATGTCGTGCCGGTAATAAGGGTTGTTTTTTTGATTCGTACATTATGCTGAAACCATAGAATACAAGCGTTTTGGTCATTTCATTCGGGCTTGTAATGGCTGTGATCTTACTGATCGTACCTGAATCTGTCAAACCATCGCACCATGACGGCTTCATGGATGTTCCGATGTCAGCTGTAGGGAAAGACAGGCTCTGTTACGATAAATATTCTTTAATTTAAATAGGTCTCATTAAATTATTTTGTTATAACTGTATGATTTTATTTAAAAAAATAATAATTTTGTCGGGAACGCATGGGAGCCGGGATCCATCTAACAAAGTGGCTGATTGTATATTAAACAAATAGTTAATCAATGATCAGCCATCAAGCTTCAGTTCTTGTAACTATATGGAGTTACGGTCATGAAAAACTTTGTTAAAGTAGTGCTACTCGCATCAAGCATGGTTGCAGGTGTGGCATATGCTGATGGGTTTAGGGAGTCTGATTATCCATTTGTTCCGAATGCGGTCAGCCCTTCTATAGGGCAAAAAGTTGAACAGATCAGCCTGACAGATTCCGACTATCCCAGGATTTTGATTAACAGCGGAGTCGCCCGTGAAGTCGTTATGCAGGAATTGGTTGATTATAATCGGGTTAACCCATATTCATTCTATTCTTACTAGTGCTCAGGTCAGTCAGGTTCATGCTTGTTTCTGATAATAATCCCGACTGACCATGTTGCCGAATTCGAGAAGTTAAGGTCTTGCAAGGTGTTGGCAGGGTGAGTTTCTCGATTTCGGTATTTTATATTTGCAGAAATGGTAGTCTAGTTGTATCGGTCAGGTGTATTGGATGCCTTCAAGGCTTTCAAAACCGGGCCTTTTTTTCTAAATATTTGAATGGAATTTAATCAATGAGCGATCTTTTCTCGGGCTATGATTTGGCCGGATTGCATATGAATAATCGTATTGTGATGGCACCCATGACGCGCTCCAGAGCCGTCAATACGGTTGCCGATGAGCAAACCGCCCTTTATTACCAGCAAAGAGCCAGTGCTGGGCTTATTATTACCGAGGGTTCACAAATTTCCCGTCAGGGTGTGGGGTATTTGTTTACGCCAGGCATGCATAGCGCTGAGCAAATTGAGGGTTGGAAGAAAGTCACGGGTGCGGTGCATGAGAAAGGTGGAAAAATTTTCAGTCAGCTTTGGCATGTAGGGCGCATCTCTCATGTTACTTTGCAGGAAAATGGTGCTGCCCCGGTTGGGGCAAGCAATAAAACGGCAGAAAATACCACTGCGTTTGCTTATGATGAAAATGGCAACCCTGCCAGGATTCAGGCCAGTCAGCCCCGTGCCTTGTCTACCGAAGAGGTAAAGGGGGTGGTTCAGGATTTTGCCAAGGCAGCGGTCAATGCCCGTGAAGCCGGTTTTGACGGGGTGGAAATTCATGGTGCCAATGGATATTTGATCGAACAATTCATTAATGCAGGCATCAATACCCGCGATGACCGATATGGTGCCGCTACTGTTGAGGGCCGTTTGGCTTTTGTGCTGGAAGTGGTTGATGCGGTAGTGGCCAAAATTGGGAGCCAGCGTGTAGGTATTCGCCTGGCACCGTTTAACCGGATTTTTGATATGCCCGCCTTCGAAGGCGAAGCGCAAACCTGGCTTGAGCTGGCCCGTCAGTTGTCTGTCAGAAATTTGGCCTATGTTCATATCAGCAACCGCAAGGCCATTCTCAATAATACAAATGGCAAGACATTTCTTGAGCAGTTCAGGAAAGCCTATAGCGGTACTTTGATTTTGGCGGGTGAATACACCAAGCCAGAAGCAGAAAGGGACTTGAAGGAAGGCCTGACTGATCTGGTTGCTTTTGGTCGTCCATTCATCTCCAATCCTGACTTGGTAGAGCGGTTGAAAAACGATTGGCCCCTGACGTCTTTTGATCCTGCCACTTTTTATGGGGGCGGTCAGGAAGGTTATACCAATTACACGGGTTATGAGGAAATTGCTGATCAGGCTGCCAATTGAAGTCTGAAAGTGACAGGCGTTCTGTTCTGTATTGATGGAACGCTTGTTTGAATGATGGACATAGATTTCACACTTGCTATTGCCGGAACATGGAACGGTAAGGCTGGCGTTTTTAATAATAAATTGACAGGTTCTTGTATGAAAAAATCTTTAATTACATTCGCTATTGGTACTTTGACTTTGCTAGGCAGCAGTGCTGTCATGGCACAAGCGGTTGCAGTTGATACCTTGTCAAACGGTGTCAGGGTTGAGCACACCAAATTGGGTGCTGGTGCCAGTCCTAAACCCAGTGATACTGTTAAGGTTCATTACCGTGGCACCCTGCTTGATGGCACTGAATTTGATTCTTCCTACAAACGCAACGAACCCATTTCGTTTCCCTTAAGCCGTGTTATCCCCTGTTGGACAGAAGGTTTGCAAAAAATGAAAGAGGGTGGTTCTGCGGTATTGTTTTGTCCTTCACGTTCGGCCTATGGCGAGCGTGGCGCCGGAAATGTCATTCCTCCGAACAGCGATTTGAAATTTGAAGTCGAGTTGCTTAAGGTTAATTAAGTTCGCTATAGAAAAGCATGTTTTGGCAAGACTGTTTACGTTAAGCGTAAAGACACAGCAGCTAAGTCGGGATGTTAACGGATAAAGCGCTTCAGCACGTCCCGGAACAGGGGCGTGTTGGCTTCTTCCAGCCATTCGAAGGCCACCATTTCGCGTGATACGATTTCTGCACCATTTTGTTGCAGGCGTTGCAGGGCCAGTGCTTTATCCCGTGGATGACGAGAGCCAACCGCTTCATCCACAATAAAAACCTCGCGGCCGGTAGCCAGCAGATCCAGGGCTGTTTGCTGCACGCAGACATGCGCTTCGGTGCCAACAATAACCCATTGCCTGCGTTCGGAAAAAGGCATGTTTAGCAAATTTTCACCAATAACCGCTGAAAAATGGATTTTTTCCAATATCAGCTGTTCGGGTATGCGCGAAAGCAAGTTCGCGTCGGTGTGACCCAAACCTTTGGGGTACTGTTCTGTTGCCAGAACAGGTATGCCAATGGCTTGGGCAACATCTACCATCCAGATGGCCTGGTTAAGTACTTCCTGGCCTTGATTAATTGCGGGCAACATGCGGCTTTGAATATCAATAACCAATAATAATGATTCTGACGCCTTGATTCGCATGAGATCTCCTTGATAAAAGGGGCCCGCTTTTCATTCCGGACGGGTATTGCAGCATTACCTTATGCCAGGCGGGTTAGCCAGCCATGGGTATCTTCTTCCAAGCCATATTGAATGCCGGTTAATTTATTGCGTAAGGCAACGGTTACTTTTCCGGCTGGGGCGTTTTCATCACCAATAATGAAATCTTTGCTTTTCAGGGCGCAGATGGGGGCGATAACAGCAGCAGTGCCGCAAGCGAATGCCTCGGTAATTTCACCCGAATTGATGCCATCACGCCATTCTTGCAAGGCCACCTTGCGTTCTTCCACTTTCAGGCCCATGTCTTCGGCTAGCTGAATCAGGCTGGCACGGGTAATGCCTTTAAGAATGCTGCCGGAGGGTTTGGGGGTGATAAGCGTACCGTCTTTGCGGACCAGGAAGATATTCATGCCGCCCAGTTCTTCAAGGTAAGTGTGCTCTTCGGCGTCCAGGAACAGTACCTGTGAACAGCCATTCGCATAGGCTTCTTGTTGTGGCAGTAAAGAGGCAGCGTAGTTGCCACCACATTTGGCCTCTCCGGTGCCGCCTTTGCCGGCACGGGCAAATTCGGAGGCCAGCCAGATGGAAATGGGCTGCATACCCTTGGCAAAATAGGAGCCGGCAGGGCTGACAATTACATGATAGGCGGCGCGTTCTGCTGAGCGAACTCCCAGGAAGCTTTCGTTGGCAATCATGAACGGGCGGATATAGGCACTGGTTTCAGGGGCACTGGGCACCCAGGCCTTGTCTACGCTAATCAGTTGTTTCAGTGACTCAATGAACAGGTCTACAGGTAGCTCAGGCAGCGCTAGGCGACGGGCAGATAATTGAAAACGCAGGGCATTGGCTTCGGGACGGAAAGTCCAGACAGAGCCATCTGCGTGGCGATAGGCTTTTAAACCTTCAAAGATTTCTTGCGCGTAATGAAGGACGGAAGCGGCCGGATCCAGTTGTAAAGGACCATAAGGAACAATACGGGCATCGTGCCAGCCTTGCTCGCGGGTCCAGTCAATGGTTGCCATGTGGTCGGTAAAATGTTTGCCAAAACCCGGGTTTTGTAAAATGGCATTACGCTCTGCCTCGGGTAGTGGATTGGCATTGCGGTTAATTGTAAATTCAACTTGATTTGCGGAAGTAGTGTTCATGATGAATGAGGCTTTTGTATAAATGGGTCAGGTGGCAGAATTTGTTCCCGCCGTGTATGACAAAATGATAACAACGTTAATTATAGGGGGTAAATGACTGACGACAAGCAATATATGCAGCCATGGTCAAACTCAATCATGCGCTTGTGGAAAGTATGAAAATTATTGTCATAACCCTGTTTCATTTTTAGTTTTCTCTTGTGTGTTGGGGGATTCCCTATTGACAGGTTTTTTGTTTGGGGGAATGTTGCATGTATACTTGAACATATTGTTTTTAAAATGAAAAATGGTAATTTTCCTGTATTAAAATATTTTAATAAGATGTTAGGTTTGATTAATAAAACGAAAACAAATGTATCAAAACAACATTATTACAATTATTTACAAATTTATATAAGAAATAAAGCTTGCAACCTGTGCTGTTTGTAAGAAGTCGCTTCCATTATTTAGGCTTTATGAGAATAAATCTTTTGTAGATACAGTCAAAATAAGGGATTGATCACTTTCTTCAATTAAATAATTTGATTTTTATTGAATTAAATTGTTACGTTTATGATTTTTAAAAATTAATTATTGAAAATATATTTATATTAATTAAGTATATTTTTGGAATAAATAAAAATAAATGAAATTTAAATTAAGAGTAGTAATGTTTCTAAAGTAATCATCTGGTGTTATTGTTCTCCCCAAAAGTTACATGTTTTTCTATTTTTAATATTAGCCGCATCAAGTTTGTTTTCTGTTTTTGCTGTAGCAACCCAATTATTTGTTAAGCAATCAAAAGATGATGAGTAGAAATGCGGTACTTCTATAGTTTGGAGAGCGCTACAAATGAACCATATCTACAAGTCTGTTTGGAATGAACATACAGGCGCCTACGTTGCCGTATCAGAAAAAACAAAAACCAAAGGAAAACGCAGTGGCAGCATTCTTTTCAAAACAGTGGCTGCTGGTATTTTAGGTTTCTGTCTAACAGGTGGGGTAGCCAATGCCCAGTTAAATTCAGGCATCAATAATCTTTCTAATCTGTCCACCACTGCCGCCCTGTCACCCGTAATGGGCATTCTTGGTGGATTAACCGGTTCCCAGGGCTCAACAGCAACTAATTTGCTTGGCGGTGTGCTTGATCCCGTTCTTGGCGTGGTTGGTGGTCTTACTGGTGGCCTGTCTGGTGCTCAGGGTTCAGGTTCCAGTGCTGGTTTGGGTGGTTTGCTTGATCCGGTCTTGGGCTTGTTGGGCGGTTTGGGTGGTGGTGCCACAGGCACAGGTACCGGTA
Organism: Advenella sp.; assembly: GCA_041656315.1. GTDB lineage: Bacteria > Pseudomonadota > Gammaproteobacteria > Burkholderiales > Burkholderiaceae_B > Advenella. Next base: position 21,545 of record JBBADT010000031.1, on the reverse strand, counting down.
CGATTACCGATGTGCAAGGTACTGTTGCTACGCTCACCAACAATACGCTTCTGTCACCCGTAGGTGGTCTGGTAAATGGTCTGGTTGACCCACAAGCTGGTGCATTGGCACCGGTAACCGGTCTGGTCGAGAACCTTACTTCACCCGCCGGTGCACTGGCACCTGTTGGTGGCTTGGTTAATGGCCTAGTGGGTGAGCAAGGCGCGCTTACGCCTGTGGTTGGAACTGTTAATGGCCTGTTAAGTGGTCTTACAGGTGGTCAGGGTGCTGGCGCTGGTGGCTTGGGCGGTGTGCTTGATCCCGTGCTGGGTTTGGTAGGTGGTCTTACCGGTGGCCAGTCAGGTCAAAATGGCGGCGTAGGTGGTTTGCTTGATCCTGTCCTGGGCCTGTTAGGTGGCCTGGGCGGTGGCGCGACAGGCACCGGTGGCGGTGTCATTACCGACGTCCAGGGCACCGTAGGTACGTTGCTTAACAATACCGCTTTGGCTCCTGTGGGTGGCCTGGTCAATGGTCTGGTAGATCCTCAAACCGGTGCACTGGCACCGGTAACCGGTCTGGTGAATAATCTCACATCACCTTCTGGCGCGTTGGCACCCGTAGGTGGTCTGGTTAATGGCCTGGTAGGCGAGCAAGGCGCGCTTACACCAGTGGTTGCAACCGTTAATGGTTTGCTAAGTGGTCTTACTGGTGGGCTTACAGGTGGCGGCGCACAAGGTGGCAATGGCGGTCTGCTAGACAGCTTGTTAGGTGGCCTGACCGGTGGTGGCGCACAAGGTGGTAATGGTGGCCTGTTAGATGGCTTGTTAGGCGGAAACGGCGGCTTATTAGGTGGCCTGACCGGTGGCGGTGCACAAGGTGGTAATGGTGGCCTGCTAGATGGCTTGTTAGGTGGCAATGGTGGCCTGCTTGGCGGTTTGCTTGGCGGCGGTCAAGGTGCTAATGGTAGCGTTCTTGACTTGGCAACCGGCATTACTTTGCCTGAAAACCAGCTTGGAAATGTCCTTGATGGCATTTTGACGCCTGTCCTGCAGCCGGTAGAAGGTTTAGTGAACTCTTTGTTGGGTGCTTTGGCTCCTGTAGTGAATCCGGTTGTTGGCGTGGTTAATGGCGTAACCGGTGATTTGCTGGGTATTGAACTGCCACAAAACCTGCATCTGGATCTGGTCAATGACTTGTCATTGGCCTTGCAAGGAAAACAACCGCTTAATTTAGCCGTTCTTGAGTCTGATGGCAATATCTTGGGGTTGGTCCAGCCTGCAATCGCTCCAACGCCGGGCACTCCTATTCCTGCTCCTGCTGTTGGTGAAATCGCGATTGGTGGCGGAGAAATTACCGGCTTGGGTACAGGTGGCGTTGTTGCTACGGCAAGCGGTGTCGGTGCGATTGGCATTGGTAATGGCGCCAAGGCAGACGGTAATGCAACTACCGCCTTGGGTGTAGCTGCTTCTGCGACGAAAGTTGCTGCAACTGCCATAGGCGCAGGTGCCTCTGCTACCGGAGAAGGCTCAACCGCTCTTGGTACAGCGGCACAAGCTCTCGAACCAAACACGGTGGCCCTGGGTGCGGCCTCTATTGCCGATGAAGCAAATACTGTTTCAGTTGGCTCTGCAGGCAATGAACGCCGTATTACCAACGTTGCAAACGGGACTAAAGCAAGCGATGCCGCTACCATTGGCCAATTGAGTCCTGTTGTCAGCGGACTGGGTGGTGGTGCAAATGTGGCCGCAAACGGCACGGTTACCGGCCCCACTTATAATGGTTTTTCTGATGCAACCCAATCCTTTGATAATGTAGGAAGTGCATTGTACTATCTGGATAACCGCGTTACCGATCTGGAAAACAATGGTCCTGGCGGCAATAACCTGGTTCAGCAAGATGCTACAAGCAGGGCGATTACTGTTGGTAAAGATACCGATGGTAGCGAAGTTAACTTCCAGAACAATGCCAAGCAGGCCCGTAAGCTAACGGGTGTGGCAGCCGGTGCGGTTAATGCGACAAGTACCGATGCAGTTAACGGTGCCCAGTTGCATGCCACCAACACATCCATTACTAATGCATTGGGTGGTGGTTCCGTGGTTAACATAGACGGTTCCATTACCGGCCCAACCTACAATATTGTTGAAATCACGCAAGGTGGGGTGGTTAATAAATCGTTTAATAATGTTGGCGATACTGTTAATAGCCTTAGCAATTCCGTTACCAATCTGTACCAACAAGTTGATTCCGGCAAGATTGGCCTGGTTCAGCAGGCAAGTCCCAACGCAGCCATTACCGTCGGTAAATCTACAGGTGGTAATGAGGTTAATTTCAGGAATGAAAGTGGTGAGGCTCGTCGCCTGACCGGTGTTGCTGAAGCGGTTGACGGAACCGATGCAGTGAACCTGGATCAGGTTACACGTATGGTTCAGGGCGCAACACCCGCTGATTTAACCGAAGTACGTAACGACATCTCGGCCTTGCGTGGTGATGTCCGCCGTGTTGAAAAACGCGCTGACGCCGGTGCTGCAACTGCAATGGCTGTAGCTGGCTTGCCTCAGGCTTACCAGCCAGGCAAGAGCATGGTTTCTATGGCTGGTGGCGTTTATGCCTCCGAGTCTGGTTATGCCCTGGGTGCATCTACCGTTACCGAAAACGGTAAATGGGTTCTTAAAGGCAGCGTAGCCGGTTCTTCACGCGGTCAAATGGGAGCAACCATTGGTGCTGGTTACCAGTGGTAATACCAGGTTAAGGTTTAGGCCTTAACCCTCGTTGTCAAACGGCGAAAACCGCTATCCTTTATATGGGATAGCGGTTTTTTTATTTCAAAATACCCATACCTTTTTGGTATGAATTGCAATAAATTCCGTATTAGACCCATCAGGCTTGTGCTTATATACTGTTGAAATATTAATGAAAAGAAGTATTTCATCAGAGGACAAGATGGACGCAACGATTGTTGAAGTGAATACCCGGATTTTGGATATCCCCACCATCAGGCCACACAAAATGTCTGTGGCAACCATGCATTGCCAAAGCATTGTGCTGGTTCGCATCAAGACGTCCGATGGCATTGAGGGTATTGGAGAGGCCACAACTATTGGTGGCTTGAATTATGGCGGTGAAAGCCCGGAAAGCATCAAGACAAATATCGACAGTTATTTTGCGCCACTTATTATCGGACAATCAGCCACTAAACTGGCTGCCTTGCGCAAATTAATCAATAAAACAATTAAAGACAATCGTTTTGCCAAGTGTGCAATAGAAACGGCTTTATATGATGCCTATGCCAAACGTCTTGGCGTTCCCCTTAATGCCCTGTTTGGTGGTGTGGTGGCTAATGAAATTGGCGTGGCCTGGACCTTGGCCAGTGGGGACACGCAAAAAGATATAGCTGAAGCAGAGCAGATGCTGGCAACACGCCGTCACAATATATTCAAGCTTAAAATTGGCATGCGCTCGCCCAAAGACGATATCAAGCATATCGCAGCCATCAGAAAGGCCGTGGGTGATGATGTCAGCATTCGTGTAGATATTAACCAGGGTTGGTCTGAAACCCAGACGGTACAAAATCTTAGGGCCTTGGCGGATGTTGGTGTAGAACTGGTAGAGCAGCCCATTCACGAGAAAAACCTGGCGGGCCTGCAGCGCCTGACAGCACTGGGGATTGTGCCAATTATGGCCGATGAGTCCCTGAAAGGTCCGGAAGACGGGTTTACGCTTTCCTCACAGCACTGCGCCAATGTGTTTGCCATCAAGATTGAGCAGGCGGGTGGCTTGCAGCAGGCCCGTGATTTGATTGGTATCGCCCAGGCGGCCGATATCGCCTTGTATGGTGGCACGATGCTTGAGGGTTCTATTGCAACTATTGCGGCTGCCCATTTGTTTTCGACTTTAAATAATCTGGAGTGGGGTACTGAGCTGTTTGGCCCGCTCTTGCTGAAAGATGAAATTCTGGCAACACCACTGGATTACAGCAATTTCACCCTGAAAATTCCAACCGGTCCGGGTCTGGGTATCAGTCTTGATGATGATAAGGTGAATTTCTACACACGAAAATAACGACTGGATAAGCGTTAAGTATTTATTGAAATTTTTAATCACTTCGCAAAAGGAAGAGACATTATGAGTAAAGAGTCAGTTGCCGCTTTGCTGGCACAAATGCAGGGTACAGAATCCCCCGTTGCCGATGAGCGTATTAAAGCGATCATCAATCGTATTATTAGCGATTTGTTCAATACGATTGAAGACTTTGATATTACGCCCAGCGAGTTCTGGACCGCATTGAATTTCCTGGGTAACAGTGGTCAGGAATATGGCCTGATTGCTGCGGGCCTGGGTTTTGAGCGTTTGCTTGATATCCGTCTGGATGAGGAAGAAGCTGCTGCGGGTATTAGCGGTGGTACTCCACGTACCATTGAAGGTCCTTTGTATGTTGCCGGCGCGCCAGAGTCCGTAGGATTTGCCCGCCTGGATAAGGATGGTGAGATTGGCGAGCCGCTGGTTATGGAAGGCGTGGTGCGTGATGAAGCTGGCAATCCGCTGAAAAACGCTTTGGTTGAAGTATGGCATGCCAACCATTTAGGCAATTACTCCCACTTCGATCCATCACAAGAGCCGTTTAACCTGCGTCGCAGCATTCGTACCGATGACAATGGCCGTTACTGTTTCCGCAGTGTGTTGCCGGTTGGTTACAGTGTTCCCCCCGGTGGCGCCACCGATGTGATCCTGAAAAAACTCGGTCGCCACGGTCATCGCCCGGCACACATCCACTTCTTTGTGACTGCTGAAGGCCAGCGCAAGCTGACAACCCAGATCAATATTGATGGTGATCCATACCTGTGGGATGACTTCGCTTTCGCAACCCGTGAAGGATTGGTTCCTGCCGTCAAGAAAGAGTCTGATCCTGAAGTGATCAAAAAATATGAAATGAATGGTCCATTCTCTCATATTCAATTCAACTTTGATCTGCACGCTGATCGCCAGGATTTGATCGGTACTGAAGTAACCCGCGCTCGCGCACAAGCCTGATGATTGCACCTTTTCAGCATGGCTGGGAAGGTGCTGCCATAAAGGGAGTTTGAGCAAACGTTATTCCTGAGGCAGGAAGCGTATTGCCTGTTTGGGCAGAATAGGCTTTATGCCGCAGGAATAAGGGGAAATTATCCCTTTAAAAATGCTTCCAGAGCATGATTGAATGCTTCACTGGCTTCAATATTGGACAGGTGTGAGGCATTCAGGTCTACCCGGCTTGAACCGGCAATTTTTTCTGCCATCGCATCTGCATCAGCAACGGTGGTTACCGGATCATGGCTTCCTGCCACAATCAGGGTAGGCGTTTTGATAAGTGCGATTTTTTCGCGTAAATCGGCGTTGGCCAATGCGTCGCAACATGAGGCATAGCCTTCTGCATCGGTCTGGCGCAAGCCGTCAATCAATTCATTCACAATTACCGGGTTGGCCTGTACAAAGCCTTCGGTAAACCAGCGGCCGGCCGAACCGTTGGCAACGGGATTCATGCCTTCTGAACGAACCAGGGTGGCACGTTCATTCCAGCCAGCTTCCTGTCCGATTTTGGCAGCCGTGTTGCACACTACCAGTTTATCCAGCTTTTCAGTGGCGTGAATGCCCAGCCACTGGCCAATCAGGCCTCCCATTGAAATACCGCAAAAACTGAATTTTTCAATACCCAGTGCCTGGGTGATTTGCAGCACATCATTGCCCAGTTGCTCAAGCGTATAAGGGCCTTTGTTTTTAACCGATTCACCATGTCCACGGGTATCGTAGCTTAAGACACGATAGTTTTTGCTGAAATAATCAACCTGTTTGGCCCACATACTGTTGGTGGTGCCCAGTGAGTTTGAAAAAAACAGAACCGGGGCGTTTTCAGGGCCGTTTAACTGATAGTTGAAGGTTTCATTGTTAATCTGGATGGTGCTCATAGTAGGTATCCTGTTGCTAAAAAAGAAAACAGCAAACCAGGTTTGCTGTTGCACGATTGCTTAGGCGGCAAGTATGTGAGTTAAATGGCCGATGGATGCCTGCATAGTGCCGTTACCTTGATATCCATGTAGGGAAACAGGGGGAGTCCGGATAACAGGGTGTGCAGTTCCTCATTGCTTTCTACATCAAAAATACTGACATTTTTATACTCGCCCACCACGCGCCAGATGTAAGCCCATTTTCCGGAGCGTTGCAGTTCCTGTGAGTAGGCTTTTTCTGTTTTCTTGATTTCATTGGCGACTTCCTCGGGCATATCGTGAGGGATATTAACGTTCATTTCAACCATGTAAAGCATATGAGTTCCTTTAAGAAAGATAATCCATGAGTATTCATTTTACTCAGTTTGCGGAAATTCCTGTTTCCTTGATAATTTTTTGCCATTTGCTGGTTTCGTCTTGCAGATAGGCTTTCAGTTCGTCAGGCGTACTGCCGATTTTTTCTGCACCAATGGTGGCAAAGGTTGTTTTGACCTTTTCAGAGTCCATGGCGTTTAGCATGGCTGTATTAAGGGTCTGGATAATATCGTTGGGTGTGCCTGCCGGTGCAAAGGTGGCAAACCAGGGGGTCAGTTCATAGCCTTCCAGACCGCTTTCCGAGACGGTAGGCAAGTCGGGCAGGGTGGAAGAGCGTTTGGCGGTGGTAATGGCCAGCGCCTTGAGTTTGCCTGCATCAATATGGGGTTTGGCCGAGGTAATGCTATCAAACATGTAATCCACCTGTCCACCCAGTAAGTCCGTAACAGCCGGGCCGCTGCCACGGTAAGGGACATGCAGCATGTCCAGTTTGCCCAGGTAAGTAAACAGCGCGCCAGCCAGATGAATGGAGGTGCCCACACCGGCTGAGGCATAGGTATATTTACCCGGATTTTCTCTGGTCTGATCAATCACGTCCTTGACCGAATTGATGTCATTGCGGGTAGCCTGGGTGACCAGAATATTGGGAACGGCGGCCAGCAGGGAAATGGGAGCAAAGTCCTTGATGGGGTCGTAAGTGAGTTGTTTGTATAATGAGGGGTTGACCGCCATGCCGTTGGCAACAATCATAATGGTGTAACCATCGGGTTTGGCGCCGGCAACCTGCGCTGCGCCAATATTGCCGCCTGCACCCGGTTTGTTTTCAACCACAATAGATTGGCCAAGTTCCTGGCTCATGGCTTCACCCAGCGTGCGTGCAATAACATCCATGGCACCACCTGGCGGGAAGGGGACAATCCAGGAAATCGGGCGTTCGGGGTAGGCGGCCAGTGCGCTATTGGAAAGGGCAAGCAAACTGCCGGCAGTAGCGAGCGTTAATATTCTTTTTGCCACAAATGAACGGTTGCGGTTTGGCATCAGGGAAATCTCCGGTATTTTAGGTATGGGATATATCCATGCAGGTTGAATGCCTGAATTGGATATGGCCATATGTTTTAATATAGGCGAATTAATTATCCGTGTAGTTTTTTCTGCTGTCTAAGACTATATTTGTAGGTGTCAATACTTTAAAGGTATGGGTTATGGAGTTAAGACAAATTCGGTACTTTCATTGTGTTGCACGGGAGCTTAGTTTTACCCGGGCGGCAAGGCTATTGCATATTGCCCAGCCTCCGCTAAGCAGGCAGATAAAGCTGTTAGAGGAAGAGTTGGGGGTGAAGGTGTTTGAACGCCAGGGACGTGGAATTCGCCTTACGGATGCAGGCAAGTATTTCATGGATCATACCCAGAAGATGACCCAACAGCTGGAAGAAACCATCAAGGCAACGCAACGGATTGGCAAAAAGGATCGTGTCTGGTTTGGTGTGGGGTTTGTGCCGTCCACGCTTTATGGGTATATGCCTGATTTTATCCGGGAGTTAAGGGAACTGAATGAGAAGGTGGAAATTGGTCTGGTCGAAATGACCACTTTGCAACAGTTTGAGGCCTTGAAAATGGGGCGTATTGATCTTGGCATGGGGCGTATCAAATTAAATGATCCTGAAATTGCACGTTTGGTTCTGCTTGATGAACCCCTGGTGGTCGCCGTGCCCCGGCATCATCGGCTGGCCAGTGTATCAGGGATTGGGGTTAATGAAATTTTGCAGGAATCCCTGATTGTGTATCCGGCTTCCCCTCGTCCCAGTTATGCTGACCATGTCCTGGATCTGTTCAGTCAACATGGGTACTCACCCAATGTTGTGCAGGAAGTCAATGAGTTGCAAACGGCCATTGGCCTGGTAGCCGCCGGTATCGGTGTTTCCCTGGTCCCCGAGTCGGTCAAGCGATTGTTGCGTGATGACGTGGTTTATATTGATTTTCAGGCCACTGGGTTTACCTCACCGGTTATGATGAGCTGGCGAAAAAATGATGAGTCCGAGTTCCTGAAAGAAGTGGTGGGGCTGGCTAAAAAAATGGCAATGGGATATAAGTGAGGCGGTAGTCAACAGGAAATGAAGTGAGGCGGTCATCAACAGGAAATGCCAATGGTGTTTTCAAAGGAGGTTGATATGCAGCATGATCAGATTTCAGACAATCAAGTAGCGGGTTTGCGCAATTACAATATTTTTGACTGTGACCCGGCATTGAAAGAAGCCCTTAAGTCCCTGGGGGCTTCATGGGCATTGGAAGATTGCCATGAATATGGCGCCCTGATGGGGTCTGCATCTTTATTGCAACATGCCGTCAATGCCAATAAGCATCCACCTCGGCTTAGGGCCATCAATCAAGAGGGCAATAAAATCACCCCCATTGCTTTTCATGACAGTTGGCATGTGCTGTTGCGAAGCCTTTTTCAACAGGGGGTTCATGCTGATGCCTGGCAAAGTAATGCCCATGTCAGGCGGGCGGCATTGTTCTATTTGCATGGTCAAACCGAAGCGGGCAGCTTGTGTCCGGTTACCATGACGTTTGCCTCCATTCCTGCCTTGAAACATGAACCCTGGTTTGAAACGCTGGCACCGCATTTGTACAGTCGGGAATATGATGCGTCCGACCAGCCCCTGGATGGCAAGAAAGGCATGATGATTGGCATGGGCATGACCGAAAAACAGGGGGGGTCTGATGTACGTGCCAATACCACGACCGCAGAACCATCAGGTCAGTTCAAATTAACCAATACTTATCGCCTGAATGGGCACAAATGGTTCTTTTCCTCTCCACTTTCCGATGCCCATCTGGTCTTGGCCCAATTAAAAGGCGAGTTAAGCTGTTTTTACGTGCCGCGCTGGTGCCCCGATGGCCGTTTAAACGGGGTGCATATACAGGGTCTTAAAGACAAAATGGGTAATCGCTCTAATGCCAGTGCCGAAGTCTTGCTGCAGGATGCCTGGGCCTTGCCCGTAGGCGAGCCGGGGCAGGGCATACAGGCCATTATCAAAATGGTGGCTCAAACCCGGCTTGACTGTGTGCTGGGCAGTGCCGCCCTGTTGCGCCAGGCGGTGGTGCAGGCAGTTCACCATACCAGCCACCGAAAGGTCTTTGGCAAGTTGCTGATTGAGCAGCCCTTAATGCAAATGGTGTTATGCGATCTTGTGCTGGAAAGCGAGGCAGCCATGTGGCTGTCTATGGGGCTTGCACATGCGGTGGAGAACCGGCATTCTGGCTTGTCCCGGGCCTATGCCCGCATTGTGACGCCAGCGGCCAAGTTCTGGGTGTGCAAACGGGCGGTTGAAACGGTTGCCGAATGCATGGAAGTGTGGGGTGGTAATGGTTACATAGAAGATGGCCCCATGCCGCGCCTGCTGCGTGAGGCACCCGTTAACTCAATTTGGGAGGGTTCAGGCAATGTCATGTGCTTGGATGTATTGCGGGCTTTACGGAATGAGCCCGAGTTGGGAGAGCTCTTGCTGGGCAACCTTTCTACCGAGGCAGGCATGCATGCTTTGTTGGGCCAGGCGGTAAACACGCTTAAGATGCGTTTGCGTAATAACGCCAGTGAGCTTGAGTACTGTGCCCGGCAGGTTGTGCAGGAACTGGTTTTGCTGGTGCAAGCCACCCTGATGTGTCATTATGCGCCTTCGTATGTTGCCGAAGCCTTTATTCAAAGCCGGTTTTCACAGGGTGGGCGTATTGTCGGGGCGCATGTTTATTCCGACCCGCAGGAAATACTGAAAAGGGCAGTGGTTTTTTGAAGGATGCATTTCATGAAGTACCAACTCGATGATAAACCCCGCGCATTTCCCATGTTGATGTACGGGTTGCAGTGGTTCAGTATCGCGGTACCTTCTTTGCTTATTATTGGCAGTGTGGTGGCGGTTTTGCAAGGGCGTGATGTTTTTGCCCAGATCATGTATATGCAGAAACTGTTTGCCGTATGTGGTCTTGTTATGTTTGTGCAGGTATTGTGGGGACATAAACTGCCCCTGATCGTGGGACCTGCATCGGTATTGTTGTTGGGTGTTGTGGCGGGAACCGGTTCTGAGGCGGCCATTTATACCGCCATAGGAATAGGGGGTGCCTGCGTTGCCTTATTGGCTTTTAGCGGTGGGTTGGGTAAAGTCCAGAAAATTTTTACTACCCGGGTAGTGGTGGTTATCCTGGTTTTGGTGGCTATTACCCTCTCACCGCTTATTTTGCGTTTATCTATGGGGGAAACCGGCAAGACGGCAGGCAATCTGGCATTTGCCGTTTTGTTAACGGTCATGATGCTGCTGGGTAACAGGTGGCTGGCGGGCGTCTGGAAATCCATGGTGGTATTACTGGGTCTGGTACTGGGCTCTTTAGCTTATTTTAGCCTTGCAGGCTGGCCCGGTGGGCTGCCTGCAGTACTGCCCTGGGCAGAAACGGGGGCCTTGTTTGTTGCTTCACTAGTGTGGCAGCCCGCGTTCGATGCGCCAACCCTGCTGGCATTTTTCTTCAGTTTTGTTGCTCTCATGATTAATGAGTTGGGTTCCATCCAGGGGGTGGGGGCCATGCTAGGTGCCCACAACATGCCCGAGCGTAGCAAAAAAGGAATGGGCATTACCGGGTTGGGAAATATGGCAGCCGGTTTCTTCGGCGTGATTGGCCAGATCGATTACTCAATGAGTCCGGGGGTGATTGCCGCCACCCAGTGTGCTTCCCGTTACCCGCTGGTGCTGGCAGGATTGCTGCTGGTGCTCTGTTCATGGGTGCCGGATATTATTGGTTTTATGACCTTGATACCCGCAGTTGTCATGGGGGCGGCTTTGTTATATGTCATGTCGGCACAATTGGCCGCATCCTTGCAAATGTTGGTCCGGGAAAAGGGCGTTGTTGATTTTTACAGTGGCGTAACCGTTGCTTTCCCGGTCATGCTTTCCATTCTGATTGCTTTTCTGCCACCCGAGGTGGTAGAGCAGATTCCTGCCTTGGCACGGCCAATTGCAGGCAATGGTTTTATCATGGGCTGTATCGCAGTATTATTGCTGGAGCATACCCTGAACCGTCAGCATTAGTTTTTACTGTTTTTGCCAGCAGCAGGCTGCAGCAGATACCCATGCTTTGCCATGATCGCAACACCGGTCATGGCAAAGCATATCCGCCATTAAATTTTTTTCAGGAATTCGGACTTCAGCATCATGTTACTGCCCTCAATTTTACAGGCAATATCATGATCGCCTTCCACGATACGGATGTTTTTAACCTTGGTACCTTGTTTGATAACCTGAGATGAACCTTTGATTTTCAGGTCCTTGATCAGGGTAACGCTGTCACCATCTTGCAAAACGGTACCATTACTGTCTTTAACCACACGCCCTTCTTCAGACTGGGCTTGTTCGCCCTCAAGCCATTCGTGCCCACATTCGGGGCAAACCCATTGTATGCCATCGTTATAGGCAAGTTCAGAAGCGCATTGTGGACAGGGGGGAAAACTCATTGATTGTTTCCTTTGGTTATTAAGCGTTAAAATCGTTTAAGTGTAGCAATTTTACCGGGATAATTCCCCTAAGTGCATTAACTGCCAGAATAATACTGGCGTTTTCAAGTAGCGGGCGGGTAATTTGTTCTTCTGTTACCGTCCATGCTCCGTTAGCGGGGTGTTCATTTGCCGGCGTATGGGCAGCAAGCCAATAAGCCGGATTTTGCATGATTTGTTCGCGCATCACACTGCGCAAAATATCCAGTTCCAGTGCCGGGGTCAACCAGTGGCCCTGATAGTAAATGAAAATGCTGCTGCGCGCGCCTTCAAGCAGAAAACCATCCTGGTTAAAGCACAGGCTGTCAAAGGCCTGGTGCTGCATGGCCCGGTGCATTTGTTCATCGTATTGCTGACGGTGACTGGTTTTGTAACGACGCAAAAGGTCATGATTGGGAAAGATGGCCGGTGTAATTATCACGCTTTGTGTTTCGTGCGCAAGAGGTTCCAGCACTGCATGTTGAATGGTCAGGGAGCCATTGTTATTTAAACTGGCTTTCACCCGATAAGCCAAAGGAAGTCCGGTATTTTTATCCTGCTGCTGCAATTGACTGAAGTGGCTGCTTAGTTGTTGACGCACGCTTTCTTCATCAAAGGTAAACCCCAGTTCATAAGCCGAACGCTTCAGGCGCGATAAATGGGCCTCAAGAAGGCGGCATGTGCCCTGGAAATACAACATGGTTTCAAACAGGGTGAAATCAATGGGCAGGTTTTGTAAAAACCGGTATTTCCAGTGACATTCTTCATATTCGCTTTCGGCGGTGCTGTCATACACAATACCCGAACCAACTCCCATGATGCCGGTAAAATGTTGGGGTGAGAGATTGGTGTTGGCCGTTGGCTTTAGTTGGGCTGCCTTATCTGGTGCTGGCTTTGTCAGGACCAGGGTTCTGATGACAACATTGAGTTTGCCACAAAAGCCCAGTCCACCCTTGCAGGGCTCGAGATAGCCAATACTGCCGGTATATAGGCCACGGTCACGCTGTTCATATTTTGCAATCAGCTCCATGCTTCTTTTTTTAGGGGCACCGGTAATGGAGCCACAAGGAAAGAGCGCCTGAAAAATATCACCCACACGGGTATGGGGTTTTGCCTGGGCATAAATAGGTGTGGTCATTTGCAAGACCGAACCAAACGGCGTTACTTTAAAAAGTTCGGGTACCTTTACGCCATTTGGCACGGCAATTTTACTTAGGTCATTACGCAGTAAATCAACGATCATGACATTTTCCGCCCGGTTTTTGGGGTCGGCCCGCAGTGCCTTTGCCCGGGCTTCGTTCTGGCCGTCATCCAAGGCGGGTACCGTGCCTTTCATGGGTTCGGTATGAATGCTGCCATCGCTGCGTATGTCCAGAAACAGCTCTGGAGAAAAACAGAGGGTCCAGCAGGCACTATTGTGTGCTATTTCATTGCCTGTGTGGGAGGCAGAGCCGGGTAGGCAGGCCAGGGCCCCGTATGGCACGGCTTGTTTTGCCCGCAATTTCTGATAAAGCCTGAAGGGCGAACCATAGGCCTGAAAATGCAGCTGGGTGGTATAGTTGATTTGGTAAACTTCCCCAGCGGCAATGTCTTGCCGGATCTGTTCGATGCTTTTAAGGTAGTCAGCCTGGTTCTGTGCCAGGGCTGGACGCAACAGGCCGGCCGGCTCTTCTGGGCCGAACTGGGCATGTAACCATGCCTGGATGGCCTCTTGGCTGTTTAATACGGTTTTTTTGGCAAACCAGAAAATCTGCAGGGCATCTTGCGCCTGCGTAAAGGTGCCCGTTTCTGGCAGGTCTGTTTTTTCAAGCCCTATTATGTCCTGACCCAAACCATAGGGCGCCCACACAATGGCATGCCGGTTTTTTTGCCAGCCCTGCTGCAGCAGGGACTGTAAGTGTTCAAGGGCATCGGCTTTTATGCTGTCAGTGTGAACCAGCTGTTCGTGCAACAGCCCCGTTTGGGTAACCGCATCATCCAGAAGAACAAAAAAAGGGGGGTGCATACGTAAATCACTGCCACAAAAAAGGGCATTATAGCTTGTGGCAGTGTTGGCGTTTAAATTTGCAGTATTAAATGCAAATGGTTTACCTTACAGGTAGCCCATATAACAGGCCGCCTTCGTTCCATTGGGCATTCAGGCCGCGGTTGATTTTAAGCGGGCTGCCCTGGCCCACGTTGCGCTCAAAGCTTTCGCCATAATTGCCAACCTGTTTAATAATGTTGTAAGCCCACTTTTCATCCAGCCCCAGGTTTTTGCCGGCTCCTGGTGTCACGCCCAGCAAACGTTGCACATTGGGATTGGTGCTTTTGAGTTCTTCATCTACGTTGGCAGAGGTCAGGCCCAGCTCTTCGGCATTGATCAGGGCTTGCAAGGTCCATTTGACGATGTTCAGCCACTGGTCATCGCCTTGGCGTACAAATGGGCCCAAGGGTTCTTTGGAAATGATTTCCGGCAGGACCTGATAGTCATCGGGATTGCTTAATTTTGAAATGCGGATGGAAGCCAGGCCCGAGGCATCGGTGGTGAACACATCACAACGGCCCGAAGCAAAGGCATTGACGACTTCATTGAATTGGTCAAATACAACGGGTGTGTATTTCACATTGTTGGCACGCGCCCAGTCAGCCATAGTGTTTTCATTGGACGTGCCGGTTTGCATGCAAACGGTTGCGCCATCCAGTTCCTTGGCACTTTTGACCCCCAGTTTTTTGGAGACTAAAAAGCCCTGGCCATCATAAAAGTTGATGCCGGCTCCCAGAATGCCCAACGCGGTATCACGCTGTTGGGTAACTGTTGTGTTTCGGGTCAGAACATCGACCTCGCCCGATTGCAGTGCAGTAAAACGCTGCTGGGAATTCAGGGGTACAGCCTTGAACTTGCTGGCATCACCCAAAACGGCTGCGGCGATTGATTTGCACATATCCACGTCAAGTCCTTCCCATTCGCCTTTGGCATTGGGGGCCGAAAAACCGGCAAATCCGGTGGTGGTGCCGCACAGCACTTCACCGCGCTGTTTGACGGTATCCAACGTGGATGCCTGTGCCGTTTGTGCACCGGCAACCAGTGCGAAGGCGGCCAGCGTAGATGTCAATGTCTTCATTCTCAGGAACTCCTTTATTTACATTTGCAGGATCAGATGGTCAAACCATACCGAAGAACCAGCTGTTTTGAAACGAAATTTTTATTGCTTGGTTATTACCCGATTTTATAAGGTTATTGGGTTTTGTCATTGGAATTGTGCCGGCGCACAGAATAAAAACATTCCTGGTATGGGCATCCATGTATTAATGCTATTCTGGTGTGAAAATAAACAGACACGTTTACTCATAAAAACATC
Organism: Advenella sp.; assembly: GCA_041656315.1. Lineage (GTDB taxonomy): Bacteria > Pseudomonadota > Gammaproteobacteria > Burkholderiales > Burkholderiaceae_B > Advenella. The sequence goes on along the minus strand of JBBADT010000031.1, from coordinate 6,417 downwards.
ACCAGCACCGGAGGCTGTCTTATGTATACCTTGCATATTGCCAATAAAAATTACTCTTCCTGGTCTTTGCGTCCATGGATTCTGTTTCGGGAACTGCATATTCCGTTTGCTGAATACAGTCATCCCTTCAATCAAGACCATGGTCGGCAGCAAAGCGAGTTTGCCGTTTTTTCACCTACCTCTTGTGTTCCTGTGCTGGAGGATGGCGGTACGACCATTTGGGATAGCCTGGCCATTGTTGAGTATGTGGCAGAGGAGCACCCGGAAGTGTGGCCCGAAGATAAAAAAGCGCGTGCCTGGGCCCGGTCGGCATGTGCCGAAATGCATGCCGGTTTTTCTGCCTTGCGCAGCGAATGTGGCATGAATTGCAGTTTGCGCGTTGATCTGCATTCGCGAAGCGAGGCGTTGCAGGCCGAGTTGGCAAGGTTGGACCGCCTGTTTTGTGATGGGCTTTCGCGGTTTGGAGGTCCTTTCCTGGCAGGCAGCCATTTTACGGCCGTCGATGCATTTTTTGCGCCTGTGGTGTTCAGGGTCAGGACTTATGATTTGGAGTTGTCAGAATTGTCATCAGAATATGTTCAGCACATGCTGGAGCTCAGGGGGATGCGGGCCTGGTATGAGGCAGCCTTGCAGGAAACCGCACGCTTGCCTATGTATGAAGACAAATCCAGGGTAGGGCAGATTATTCAGGATTATCGTAATTAAGGTGTTGGAACCACTTAGTTGGGGTGTAAGGCGGTTGCCTGCCCGTTCTTATGAAGTATATAGGTTCTTTGCGCGGTGCTGCTGGCTGAGTCTTTTTTTGATTTGGCCTTGGGGGGCAGCTCTTCCTTGGTGGGGTTGATCAATCCGATAATATCGGGTTGGTGTCGAAACAGGTCTATCACATCCTGGGCAGGAACCGGGCCCTCAAGCGCGTAAGGCCCTGCCTGGGCTGTTTGACATGAAGCCAGCTCATCAGGAATGCCCAGCTGTCTGCGATATACCGTCGTGTCAGGAACGGTTTGGATATTCAGTTGAAAACCATGGCTTTGCATCTCTTGTGCCCATTGTTTGCAGCAGTGGCAACTTTCGGTTTGCCAAATGTTAATGGGAGGTACTGGTTGGGCAGGTGATACAATTGGTGCCAGCAAGGCCATGCCAAGCAAGGCTTTGAGCATTGTTTGCCGGCGTAACAGGGTGGAATCGCGTGTTGTTGGGTTCATTTCGTTTCTCACATGTCTCAGGTTGTTTTTTATAACGGCCAGGTTTGGATGTTACCCTTGGTTTTTATTGATTTGCATCAAATTTATATAACATAATGTTGCTATTTGAATTTTTTTGTAAGTAAGTGGGTGTATTACCGATTATAAAGTGAAGTGTGCATTGATTTATGCATTATTTAATTGTGCGCAGGATTGCGTTTTTTTTCGTGAAGTAAAAATATGTCAACAAATTCAAGAATAAAATGTGCTGCATTACAAAACCGTGTGATGAGTGCGGATGAGGCAGCCAAACTAATTCCGTCAGGCGTGAATGTGGGTATGAGTGGTTTCACGGGTGCCGGTTATCCTAAAGCAATTCCGGTTGCATTGGCCAAACATATCAAATCGGTTCATGACCAGGGCAAACCGTTTCGCATCAGCGTCTGGACAGGCGCTTCAACAGCACCTGAACTGGACGGTGTTTTGGCCGAGGTGGATGGCATTGAAATGCGCCTGCCCTATCAGTCTGATCCGGTCTGTCGCCAGAAAATCAATTCAGGCCAAATGCATTACATGGATATTCACCTGTCGCATGTGGCCCAGTTCGCCTGGTTTGGTTTTTTTGGAAAACTGGATATTGCAGTTATTGAAGTCGCCGGCATCCTGGAGGATGGTCGTTTGATTCCTGCGGCTTCTGTGGGGAATAACAAAACCTGGATTGATCAGGCAGATAAAGTCATTATTGAAGTCAATCATAAATTAAGCGAAAAGCTTGAAGGCATGCACGATATTTATTATGGTACTGCCTTGCCACCCAATCGCAAGCCCATCATGATGACCGAGCCCGATCAGCGCATTGGCGAGCCCTATCTGCGTTGCCCGTTGGATAAGATCATTGCGGTTGTTGAAACCAATGAAACAGACCGGGTTAACAAGTTTACCGAACCCGATGAAACCTCTAAGCGCATTGCCAAACATATTCTGGATTTCTTTGGCAAGGAAGTGGCCGAGGGTCGTTTGCCCAAGAACCTGTTGCCTCTGCAGTCGGGGGTAGGCAATATTGCCAACGCCGTAATGGCCGGCCTTAACGAGGGCGAGTTTGAGAACCTGAAGTCGTATACCGAAGTCATTCAGGACGGCATGCTGGGCATGATCAAATCTGGCAAACTGACTAGCGTGTCTGCAACATCCCTGTCGTTAAGTCCTGACGGTATCAAAGAGTTGAATGATAATATCGACTTTTACCGTGAGCGCATTATTTTGCGCACCCAGGAAATCAGCAACCACCCTGAAATTGTTCGTCGTCTTGGCATTATTGCCATTAACGGTATGATAGAAGCCGATATCTACGGTAATGTAAATTCAACCCATATTATGGGAAGCAGCATCATGAACGGCATTGGCGGTTCGGGTGACTTTGCCCGTAATGGTTACATGTCATTCTTTGTGACGCCTTCAACAGCCAAAAATGGTGCCATTTCCGCGATTGTCCCCATGGTTTCTCACGTAGACCATACCGAGCATGATGTCCAGATCATCGTAACCGAGCAAGGATTGGCCGATTTGCGAGGCCTGTCGCCACGTCAGCGCGCAATTTGCATCATAGAAAACTGTGCGCATCCCGACTATAAGGCGGCTTTGCTGGATTACTTCGATCGCGCCAATAATTCAGGGCGTCCAGTCCATACGCCACATATTTTGTCAGAAGCGTTAAGCTGGCACGAGCGCTATGAAAAAACCGGACATATGTAAACCGGTGTTGTTGCCTTGGCCTGGCGTAAAGGCTTAAGGTAGATGTATACAAAGACATGGCTTAATCAACCATGTCTTTTTTATTTCTTGCGACTGGAAATCGCTTGGGGCCTATTAAGGTGATAACGCAGATCAATTACATTTGATCCCACGCATGTTAGTATGCTTGAAACGGAATCAACAGCTTGTTTCCTTTTGGGTTCTTAACCATTTGTTTTCATGAAGGTGGGGTATGAAAAAATCAATAATTGCAGTGTCTTTGGGTTTGTCGGCCGTGTTGATGTCGGGGGCATATGCCCAGCACGGCCAAAATCATGGTCATGCCACCAATTTCGCAGTAACAGCCGAAAAGGGCACCAACAATGTTTCTATTGATAAATGCTGGATACGCTTGATGCCTTCGGTTACCCCGTCGGGCGGTTTTTTTGATATCAAGAATAATGACGCCACACAAATTGCGGTTATCAAGGCGATTGAAACAGATGCGTTTGCAGAGACCATGCTGCATCGTTCTTATATGAAAGATGGTCAATCGGGAATGGAAATGGTACCCGAAGTGATTGTCAAGGCGGGTGAAACGTTACATTTTGCACCGGGTGGGTTCCATGCCATGCTTGAAAAACCGGCCTCAGGCCTGAAAGCCGGCGATAAAATACAAGCCCGTTTTGTACTGGGTACCGGAGATAAAGTTCCGGTTACTTGTGAGTTGAAACCGGTCAATGCCCGGTCGTTTGACAGTTAAATAGTTGTCATGGTTGGATTGGACGCTATATGAGCTACAGTATTGCACATATCGTACACCTGTTCTGCGCAATTGTTTTTGTGGGCGGCGTGTTTTTCGAGGTGATGGTTCTGTCTGCCGTTCATGGCAAGCAGGTTTCCAGACCAGCCAGGCATGAAGTGATGCCGGTCATTGGCAACCGAGTGAAAAGCTTCATGCCATGGGTGGTTATTGCACTTTTTCTTTCTGGTGTGCTGATGGCCATGCGCTACGGTGCAGTGCTGTCCAACCCTTTCGCATCGGCTTTTGCCTGGCAGTTAAGCTTTAAAATTTTGTTGGCCTTTAGTGTATTTGTGCATTTTTTGATTGCCATTGTCAAAATGAAACGCAAAACATTAACCAAGGCATGGTCACGCTATATTCATATTAGTGTCTTTGTTCATATGATTTTTATTGTGTTTTTGGCCAAGTCCATGTTTTATTTCAATGGGTGAGATTTTACGTGGTCCATAACAATCCGGTTGAATTCATGGGGTAAGGCCAGATTCATGCCGTGGGATGCTGGCGAGATGAAATGGCTTTGTGCTTGTGGCAAAATGCGTTCAAGACGCGAGATGATCTGGGGAAACGGCTCAGGGCTGTCTGATCCGCCCAGCAGGGTAACGGGTAGTGTCAAAGCTGAAAAACTTGCCTCGTCAAAGTAAAAAGCAGGTTCCTTTTGTTGTAATGGCAGTGTGTTGGCATTGTCACGAACCATTTGCCTGAACCATCTAACCATGCGTTTCCAGGTGTTTTCACCACTGACAGCATCAATAAAAACAGCCAGGCCTTCGTCAATTTTTCCTTCCTGGATGGCCAGTAGTGCTTCATGTTTAAAGTTGGCATGGCTTTCTTGTTGGCGGGTTCTAATCCCGGGGTCGGCCAGTATGAGCGAACGCACTTTGCTCTCCTGCTCCAGTGCCATTTGCATGGCAATCGAACCACCGCGGGAATGCCCCAGAACATGGGCGGACTCAATGTTTAAGGCATCAAGTAAATGATGCATATCGCGGGCATGTTGATAAACTGAAAACTCGGTTTGGGCGTTTTCCTGGGGCCAGTAGTGGGGCAGGCTGGGCACGATGACCCGGCAATGTTCGGCAAGCGCGGGTAGTTGCCAGCGCCAGTAGCGCAAGTCACACAATGAGCCATGAATTAATAATAATGGTTGGCCTGTCCCTTCATCCTGGTAGTGAAAACAGCCATTTGCGGTCTGAAGTGTTTTAATGGGAGAAGAGGGAGTCATGACAGTACGGGGAAAAGAAGGTGTAAAAGTAAAGGCATCATGATCACACCTGATGTTGTGTGATGGAATGATGCCTGTATTTTTTGAAGCAAAAACAGCTTATCTGAACAGTTCCAGACGCTGTTTGGCCGTATCGGCGGATGGGGTGTCGGGGTATTGATTGATAATACTTTGCAGGGTTGTTTTGGCGCCGGCAATGTTATTGAGCTCAACCTGGCTGCCTGCAATCACCAATAAGGCATCGCCGGCCTTTGGGTCAGATGGGTAGGCGGCAACCATGGATTGCAACCTTTGTATGGCTCCCCTGAAGTCTTTGCTGGCATAAAGGCTGCTACCTTCGTAAAAACGGGCGCTGGGTGTTAACGGACTGTTTGGGTAGGCGGTGGCAAAATTACCCAGTGCTACGCTGGATTGCGAATAATTACCTTGCCTGAACAGATCCAGGGCTTCATCGTAGGCACGCTGTTCGTTGGGGTCACCGACCTGGGGGGTTGGGTCATAGCCAGCCTCGGCACGTGCCGATTGGCGGGAAAGTGTGTCTGCACTGCTTAGTCTTTCTATTTCTCCGCGCAGCTGGCTAACCTGGGTTTGAAGGCTTTGGATTTTATTGGAAAGCTCAAGCCTTGCCTGTGCGCTTTGTCTTAGCTGGGCACGCAGATCAAGAATGGCACGACGTGCATCTTCATCTTCAAATGCATAGGCATTGGTGTTCAAGATGCTACAAAAAAAAGCGGCAGTGAGCATTAAAAGTGTGTGTTTTTTCTTAACGATCATGTTTACTCCAGTAAAACAGCAACGCCGCACAGCCATACCGTGCGGCGTGTAGCAATGCAAATTATCCGAACGTGAGATTAACGAAGGTAGTTAATATCTGCGCGACGGTTTTCTGCATAGGCTTCCTCGGTGTTGCCGGATGCTTTGGGACGCTCTTTACCAAAGCTGACTGCTTCGATCTGGTTGCCGTTTACACCCTGTTGTACCAATTGATTGCCTACAGCAACTGAACGACGCTGACCAAGGGCCAGGTTGTATTCGGCACTGCCACGTGCATCGGTATTACCTTCAATACGAACGCGCTGTTGTGAGTTGGCAGCTAGATACTGAGCGTGCATTTGAACTAAAGGTTGGTATTGCGGTTCTACAGCGTAGCTGTCAAAAGCGAAATAAACAGAGCGCTGTTGAGCTAACGGGCTGTTAGGGTTGAATGGATCCATGGTGGCGCCGGATGCAGAGTCGCCTGCACCTGCACTGCCGTCCAGTGGAGTTGAGCTACATGCTGCCAGTGAAGCTGCGATGGCTGCGATTGCCAAAGTTTTCGCGATGCGAGAACTCATAGTATTTCCTTTATAAATATACACGATTAATCAGTAAACGGGCCCCAAGCAGCGCTTGATACGTTTCCGACTGATGGAATACTTGCTTGGAAAGAGCCGTCAGTGTTAACAATGCTTAAGCCTCCGCTTGAAACATAAAGT